>JASJPE010000001.1:0-29146 GCA_031426895.1 Thiobacillus sp.
AGCACGGGGCGTTTTGTGCCCCGTGCCAGGGCGAGTTGGTGGAGCGCCCGCTCGCATGCGCCAAATCGGGAACCCGCAGGGCAGCGATGTGGGGTCGCCTTTTCTTTGGGTACTTTCTTTTGGCGAAGCAAAAGAAAGTACCTCGCCCACAGGCGAAAAGCGAAGCCACAGCAATCCCGCCAAACGCACAATCGAAGCAGGTTGTCTGACCCATGCCTTTCTTCGACTACCGCGCCATCGACCAAACCGGCCGCTCTGTAAAAGGCACCCTCTCCGCCGTCAACGACGTCGATCTCGAACTGCGTCTGAAACGCATGGGGCTCGACCTCATCACGCTGGCCGAGCTTTCACGTCAATACGCTCCCAGTGGTCGCGAGCGGGTCACCCGGCGCGATCTGGTGACGTTCTGCATCCACATGCGCTACATCACCCGCGCCGGGATTCCGCTGCTGGAAGGGCTGCGCGACTTGCGCGACACCATGGACAAGCGCGGCTTTCGCGATGTGCTGACCGCCCTGCTGGAAGACCTGGAAGGCGGCAAGGTACTGTCGCAGGCGCTGGCTGCGCACCCGGCGGTGTTTGGAGCGGTGTTCGTTCACAGCATTCGCGCGGGGGAGCAAACGGGTCTGCTGGACACGGTGTTTGAACGATTGTCCGAATCCTTGAAATGGCAGGAAGAAATTGCTTCGAAAGCCAAGCGGCTGATGATTTATCCCGCCATGGTGCTGACGGTAGTCGGTGCGGCGATTTTATTTTTGATGGTGTATCTGGTGCCACAGGTGCTCAGTCTGGTGCAAACCATGGGAGTCGCGCTCCCACTGCCGACGCTGATTCTAATGGCCGTATCGGAAGCGATGCGATCCTACTGGCTGATCGGCTTGCTGTTGATGCTGGCACTGGGTATTGGCTTGCCGCTGTGGGTGAAACAGAGCGAGCCCGGGCGTGACTGGTGGGATCGTACCCAGCTGCGTCTCCCCATCATCGGACCGATTCTGCAAAAAATTGTGCTATCGCGCTTCACCAACACGCTGGCGATGATGTATCGCTCGGGCGTCACGGTGCTTGATGCGCTGCGTGCGGGTGAAATGATCGCCGGCAACCGGACCATTGCAAACGGGATCCGCCGTGCCGCCCAGCAGATAGCGGACGGGCGCGGGCTATCGGAAAGCTTTCAGTCACAAGCGCTCTTTCCCCCGCTGGTGATCCGCATGTTGCGCGTGGGCGAGACCACCGGCGCGCTCGATGAAGCACTGGATAACGTCACGTTTTTTTATAATCGCGAAGTGCTCGACTCGATTGAAAACGGCCTCAAGGTTCTGGAGCCCATGCTCACCGCCATTCTCGGGATACTGCTTGGCGGCATCCTGGTATCGGTGCTGCTCCCGGTGTACGACCTGATCGGGAATCTGCCGCTGTGATGCTGGATCATCAACTGATTCTGCTCGCCACACCACGCCAGATCGGTGTGCTGAACTGGCGTCCCGGTCACATGCACTGGCTGGGCGAATTTTCCGCCAGCGCTGAAGGCCTGGCTGCATTCCAGAAAATTGTGGTCAAGCATGCGCATCTGCCGGTGCTGCTGGTGGTCGACACCGTGGACGAAGATTACCGGATCGACGTCATGCCGCACGTGAAGGGACGCCCGCGCGACGAATTGCTGGCGCGCAAGATCAAGCAGGTGTTCCGCAATGCGCGCTTTACCGGTGCGTGGCGGCAGGAACGCGAAACAACCGGTCGTCGCGACGACCGGTATCTGCTGTCTGCCCTTACCGATGCCGACTGGCTCATGCCCTGGCTGAGCGTGCTGCATCGCGAACGCATGCCGCTGTCCGGGATTACCCCCCTGGCGCTGGCGTGTCAGTATCTGTTAAGCAAACTCAAGGCGCAGGAAACCCATACCTTGTTGGCCTACAGCCTCAACAACAGCCTGCGATTGTCTTACTACCATCATGGCCTGCTGCGTTTCTCACGTCTGATTGGCGGCGACATGCTGACCCAGTTGCCGGGCAATGCGGCCGACGAAATTGCCAAGACGCAGCTCTATCTCACCGGTCAACGCATCCTGCCGCGAGAGGCCCGTTTGCACGTGCTGCTGCTTGATCCCAGCGGCCAGCTCAACAGTGCACAAGCCCCGCTGAATGCCGACCCGGCATTCAGCACTCGCCTGATCGACATGGCCAGCCTCGCCCGTGCGCTGCATATTCCAGACGATTTCCTGGCTGCGACTCCGGAAGTCGCGCCGTTGGCGGCTATTGCGGGTGAGGCCGTGCACCTGAACCTGGCGCCACCCGAACTACTGCAACGCCATACCGAGTTTCGCTGGAAGCGCGGTCTGCACGCAGCCGCCGGTCTGATCGCGATGCTGGGCCTGGGGTTCACCGCCGCCTACTGGCTGCATGCGCAAAGCATGGACGACCAGGCCAGCACGCTCGCCCAGCAGCGCCAGCAGCTTGATGCACGTTACCAGGCCATCGCAAGCACCTTCCCGATAGAGGCTGCAGCACCCGAACAGCTAGCACAGACCGTAACCCTGGCGCAGCAACTGGATGCCCGTCGGATGAATACCCACGCCTTGCTGGAAGCGATCAGTCCCGCCTTGCAACGGGCCCCGGAGATCACACTGGAAAGCCTGAGCTGGACCGATGACCCGCTGCCCCCCGCAGGTGAGGCCAGCATGCATATCGAAGCCGCCCTCACCCCCTTCGACGGCAATTACCGTGCAGCCATGCAGCGCATCGAGGCATTCATGCGCAACCTGCAGGCCACACCCACTGTGCACAACGTCAGCCTGCGCAGCAGCCCGGTGAATGCCGACTCAGCCAGCACGCTGTCAGGCAAAACCTTCGGCGCAGACTCAAGCAAGGCACCGGCTGCACGCTTTGGCATCAGCCTGCTCTACCGGGAGGCCCGGCCATGAACCGCCCCCCGTTTGCCTCCCTGAAGTTGTCACTGTTCCTGGTGTTGGCAGCCATATTGCTGGCGAGTGGGGCCACGCTGTGGAGCCGCAGCCAGTCGCATGATGCCGAGACCCGTCTGCAACAGCAAAACAGCGCGCTCAATGCTGCGCAACAGCAGCTTGACCGCAGCCAGCAGCAACAGCATCTCATCGCAACGCATCTGGCGGCTTATCAGACGCTGGTGGCGCGCGGCTTTGTTGGTGCCGAAGACCGGCTGGCCTGGATCGAGGCAGCCCAGCGTGCCAACCGCGATGCCGGGCTGTATGGCCTGAACTACCATCTGGCACCACGGGCCGCGTCGCTCCCGGCGCTCGCCCAGGGCCTGCCGCTGGGACAAACGACCATGACCCTCACCTTGCCACTACTGGTGGAAACCGATCTCCCGCGCTTTCTGTCGGCGCTCAAAGCACGCGCACCGGGTGTCTACCATGTCCAGGGCTGCCGCCTGTCGCGTCTGAGCGATGCGGCGTTCGACGCCACCAGCACGCCTCAGCTGCAGGCCGAATGTGAATTGTTGTGGTTTACCGTTTCCGGGAAAACAGAGGCCAGCAAATGATTGCCCGAACCAACCCCCGCATACGATGTGTTTTGGCTGGCGCTCTGCTTGCGTGTGTCAGCTGTTCAAACCTGGCCATGGCAGACGAAATGGGGCGGCTGTTCTACACCCCGGCTCAACGGGCACAACTCGAAGCCGCACGTGCCCATAGCCTGCGCGCACCCAGTTCACGCAACGCGCAAGAAGCCAACGGCGAAGACACGCCTCCGCTGCGTTTTGACGGAGTGATCACCCGCTCCGATGGCCAAACGACCCACTGGATTGACGGCAAGGCGCAGGTGGGACCATCCAGCATATCAGGACTCAAACCAGGGCAAATCCGTGCCAACGGCAAGATATATGAGCCTTACCAGGTACTGCGCCCCACGCCTGTCGACCCATTGGGTTCAGATATAAAGGAAACAGCGCCATGACGATCCAGCGCGGCTTCACCCTGATCGAAATGGCCATCGTACTGGTCATCGTCACCATCCTGATTGGCGGACTGGCCATGCCGCTATCGGCCCAGATCCAGGCACGGCGGATCGCGGAAACCAACAGGACGCTGGAAGAGGCGCGCGAGGCCATCCTTGGCTATGCCATGACACATCCCGCCAACAGCCCGGCGACGAATCGCTACCTGCCCTGCCCCGACACCGACGGGAACGGAATCGAAAACCGGGATTCGGACACGACATGCACGGAGTATCACGGTTGGCTACCTTGGGTCACTCTGGGCGTAGCACCGCAGGACGCATGGGGCAATCGCTTGCGGTACGCAGTAGTTAATCGCTTTATTTGGAAAACCAGCGGTTTTTCTGCCAGCACCCCGTCTCCTCCGCCGATTGACTTTGACCCCCTTATGATCTGCACCACACACAGTTGCGCCGCCGCCGATGTGGCAGCAGATATCGTTTTCGTTCTGGTTTCCCATGGTCCCAACGGCTGGGGTGCGCGCAATGTCAATGGCAACACGCTCGCCACACCGAGCGGACTGGACGAGTTGGATAATCTCGACATGGATCAAATTTATGTCACGCGTTCTCCAACCAAGTCCGACGCAGCCAGCGGCGAATTCGACGACCTGACCGTGTGGGTTTCCCACCCCCAGCTGATCGCCCGCGTATGCCCTACAGGCTGCTTGCCGTAGCCTGCAACCGGAACATCACCTGTCCCGCTTCATTATCGGGAAGCTCCAGCCGATAGCCGGATCGCGCAGCCTGCCGCGCGGCCTGATACAGCCCCACGCCCAGGCCAAAATCGGAAGCCACCGGGCTTTGAAATAAATTGCGTGCCACATGATCCGGCGCAGCTGATCCGCTGTCTGTTACCCCCAGGCTCACCAGCGGCTGCAAGGCCAAACGCACCTCAATCGCCACCCCCGGTTCACTCTGCCGCTTGCGCAATGCGTTGGTCAGCAGGTTGTCGACCACGCTGTCGAACAAGTCCTGTGGCAGGGGGGTGTCGTCGATCACATCGGCAAAAAACTGCACGTCATCATGCTCGTAGCGCGTCTGCAAAGCAGACCACCACGCCTTGGCTGCGATTTGCGCGACATCCATTTCAGTCGGTTGCTTGAGCTTGTCGACGGTTTGCGACAAACGCGCGGCCAGTTGCGGCAACTGACGTTTCATCAATGCCAGCAAACGATCGCTGTCTTCGGGCGTGGACGTATCGGCAGCCGCCAGCAGGGTTTTCATCGACTGCAAAATGTTCTTCACGTCGTGAGTCAAGCGTGCGCCCGTATCGTGAATCGCCTGGCTGTAGGCCTGTTCACGCAAGGTTTGCTCGCGCACCTTGGCGGCATAAAAATAGCCCAGCAATTGCGAGAGCAAGCGTACATGCAGCGCCAGTGCGGGAGTCAGTGCGCGCGTGGATTGCCAGGTCAGGCTCAGCCCATGAAAAGCATGGTTCACACTATGCTCGGCAAGTTCGCCAAACTGGCCCTCACCACGCGCCGCCTGCCAATGCCCCCCCCGGATCCAGGTCAGCTCATGCAAATCGGACAGGGCGTCACGCACGAAGGATTCCGGATCACGCTCGCGCTCGGCCAGCGTCGCCAGGCGTTGTGCCCACCCCTCGAACGGCAGGCCCACCGACAACAAATACCGCGAGGTGACCTGCCCCAACCCTGAAAACCCGGCACGCGGATTCCACAACCAGGACAGCACCAGCAGCAAGCCAGCCAGCCCCAATAGTGTTTGCACCAGCGCCCAGGCGTAATTCACCTTGGCGACGGCCACCACGGCAAACACGCCCAGCGCCATCACCATGATGAGCAGCGACAGCATCAAACCGTAGATGAAGTCCAGCGTCGACGAAGCACTGCCGCGCTGAGGGGTGACGGGCAGAAACAGGATCACCAGCGGCAGCAATGGCAGGATATAGCGCACCCCCACTTGCAATACGTCGGAGAGTGAAGTGTCCCCCAGGCTTTGCGGCAGCACCCAGGCCATCAGCAGGGCGAGCAAGTAGGCCAGGGCGAGCAAGTACGTCCATTTATGGCAACGCTCATTTTGTGACGTGGCCACCGAGCCCACCAGGCCCGCCAGGATCGCCAGCCACAACGCGATCACCCAGGTGCTGTCCACCAACACCAACAAGGCGGCCATGGCAAATACAGGGAGGGCGAGACGTGGCTCAATGCGCGCCTCACTCCGCACCAGCGGTTGCCACAGCAAAAACAGGCCGTAATGCGCCAGCAAAAACGCACGCGTGACGGCCGCGTCAGCATCAAGCACCACAGCCGCATGCAAGGCCAGCAGCATCAAGGCCAGCCAGCGTCCAGGCGCCACGTTGGTAAAGTGCGTGGCAAGCGACGTCAGCCAGGCGAGTCGGGGCGTCGTCACGGCGCGTTCAGTCATAGGGGAAAGGAATGGGGGAGCAGAGGAAATTCAGCATGACACTGCTATCGGCATTCCGCCCGGGAAATGGAGTCTGCCTGTCACGGTACGACACATAAAATTGATGAAATCCGGACGTGGCTGTCGTATTTTCGTCAAAATCACCTTGATCCAGGCATGAAAATCATGCTTTTCTGTATTTTGATCAACGACTTGCCATAACATCCAGTCTGGCACGTATTTTGCGGCAGCCGAACCATAACATAACGGAGAGTTTCACCATGGCCCATCCCACATTCTCGCGACGCCAGTCGGGTTTCACCCTGATCGAAATCGCCATCGTGCTGGTCATTATCGGATTACTGCTCGGCGGCATCCTCAAAGGCCAGGAGCTGATCAACAGCGCCCGGGTGAAAAATCTCGCGACGGATTTCCGTAACATCCCGGTATTCATTTACGCCTATCAAGATAAATTCAGGGCGCTACCAGGCGATGATAATGCGGCCGTAGCACACGTCAGCGGAACCTCCGCTCCGGCAGGCGCCACACTAGGCAATGGCATCATTAATGGAGCATGGGATAGCGACACCAACACTGATGAGTCCTTCCTCTTCTGGGAACACATCAGGAAAGCAGGCTTGGCTCCTGGACCAACCTCTATAGCTGCTCTTGATTACGAACAGTTGAACGCAGTAGGCGGACGCGTCGGCATTCAGAGTGCCAAGCCGTTTACCACCATGAACAGCGGCACCTGGTTCATCTGCTCAAGTGGGATCACTGGAAAACTCGCCAAACAACTGGACGTACAATTGGATGATGGCGATACGGACGCAGGCGCGGTGCAGGCTGGCGCAACTGCCGACGGCACGGCAGTTGCCAACGGGTCGCTTGACGATGCCACCCCATATACGGTTTGCATGGGCGTTTGATTTACGCCTTTTGCCAAAAAGCCCGCAGAAGCGGGCTTTTTATAGTCCGCTGTGCATGAGAAGAACTGTGCGCATCATCCCTGCAGCACCCTCATCTCCGCAGCCGCCAATCCATCGGCAGCGCCGCGCAGCATCAGCACATCTCCCACGCGGATTTCAGTGTCGGGCTGGGGGTCGACACCCTTGATCCCCTGACGGCGGATCGCCACCACTTCCACCAGCAAGTCATCCAGCGCCAGGTCTTCCAGACTTTGCCCTGCCGCCGCCGCGCCTTGTGTAATCAGCACGGTATGCAGGCGTGGCTGCGACTGCTGATCGAGTTCGTCGTCGACGTCGCTGGCGCCACGGAAATAGCCGCGCATCATGGCGTAGCGTGTCTCGCGCACTTCCCGGATTCGTTTCAGCACCTTGGACAGCGGAACGCCCAATAGCATCAGGACATGCGATGCCAGCATCAACGAGCCTTCCATCACCTCGGATACCACTTCGGCCGCACCCGCTGCTTTCAATTCGTCGATATGAGTATCGTCGATGGTGCGCACGACCACCGGCAGTTCGGGCCGCAGTTCGCGCACGTGACGCAGAATCGCCATGCTCGAGTGCAAGTCGGAATACGTCACCACGATGGCCTGTGCGCGGCTCAATCCCGCTGCGACCAATACTTCGCGGCGACTCGCATCGCCATACACCACACTGGCGCCGGATGCCGCCACTGCACGAATGCGTTCAGGATCCGCGTCGAGTGCAACGAAGCTGACATCTTCGGCTTCGAACAAACGCGCCAGATTCTGCCCGCTGCGGCCGTAGCCGCACACGATCACATGCTTGCTTTTACCAAAGGTTTTGACGGCAATATCGTGCACTTCCTTGGCGCGCCCGGCCCACTCGCTGCCGGCAAGCAAACGGGTAAGCGTGTCCATGCGATTGATCATCAACGGCGCAATCAGCATCGACAACACCATTGCCGCCAAAACCGGCTGCGTAATGTCAGCGCCCAGCAAGTTCAGGTCGGCCGACTGCGCCAGCAGCACAAAGCCAAATTCGCCCGCCTGCGCCAACCCCAGCGCAGTCCGCACGGCTGTGGGCCGAGCACTCCCGAAAGCCATCCCCAGGCCAGCCACCAGCACAGCCTTGCCAATCACGATTGCAGCAACCAGCAACAATACGTCACCCCAGTTCAGCATGACCTGCAGCAAGTCGAGGCGCATGCCGATGGTGACGAAAAACAATCCCAGCAGCACATCGCGGAAAGGCTTGATGTCGTCTTCCACCTGATAACGGTATTCGGTTTCGGACACCAGCATGCCGGCCAGGAAGGCGCCCAGCGCCAGGGACAAGCCGGCGCTTTCAGTCAGATACGCCAATCCCAACGTGAACAGCAGCAGATTCAGCGTAAAGAGTTCGGGCGACTTGTACCCTGCCACCCACTGAAACCAGGGGCGCATGATGCGCTGCCCCACAAACAGCAGGAAACCCAGCACCACCACCGCCTTAAACATGGCCAGCGCCAGCGTAGCCGCCATCGCGTCCGATTCCTTGGCAAAGGCCGGAATCAATATCAGCAGCGGCACCACGGCCAGATCCTGGAACAACAACGCACCAAAAATCTGGCGGCCATGCGGGGTCTGGATCTCCATCCGCTCGGCCATCATTTTCGATACGATAGCCGTGGATGACATCGACATGATGCCGCCCAGTGCAATGGCCGCCAGCAAGGGTAAATTGAGTAGCCAGGCAATCAGCGCAGTGAACACAATGGTCAGCACGACCTGCGCGCCACCAAAGCCGAACACCGTCATGCGCATGGTCATCAGCCGCGGCAAGCTGAATTCCAGACCGATGGAGAACATCAGGAACACCACGCCGAATTCGGCCAGATAGCGCGCTTCTTCACTGTCCGGAATCCAGCCCAGGGCAAAAGGTCCAATGACAATACCGGTCACCAGATAGCCCAGCATGGTCGGCAAACGCAAGGCGCGCGCAGCAGCAGCCACCAGCACGGCCGCCGCCAGTAGAACTAAAACAAGTTGAAGGCCGCTATGCAATCGAAGTCCTCAAAGGCGAAATCCCGTTTGCTGCTGCCATCCAGATGGTGTCGGCAATAGGGAAAACGCTGTTAGATAAGCAGGCTTTAGTATACTTGCCGACCATGCACCCCGAACCTACGTCCCCCGAACATTTGCTTGAACTCGCGCGCCAGGTACTCGACATCGAGGCCGACGCACTGCGTACGCTATCAACTCGACTCGATCATCGCTTTGTCGAAGCGGTAAAACTCATGCTGGCCTGTAGCGGCCGCGTGGTCGTCACCGGCATGGGCAAGTCCGGGCATGTCGGCGGCAAGATTGCCGCCACGCTGGCATCGACCGGCACCCCATCCTTTTTCATGCACCCGGGCGAAGCCAGCCATGGCGATCTCGGCATGATCGCCCATGATGACGTGGTATTGGCCATGTCGAATTCAGGCGAGAGCAACGAAATCGTCAGCATCGTGCCGCTCATCAAGCGTCGTGGCGCCAAACTCATCGCCATGACGGGCAATCCCGGCTCAACCATGGCACGCGAAGCCGATGTGCATCTCAATGCCGCGGTCGACAAAGAGGCCTGTCCGCTCAATCTGGCGCCCACCGCCAGCACCACGGCGGCATTGGCGCTGGGCGATGCGCTGGCGGTGGCCCTACTCGATGCCCGCGGCTTCTCGGCTGATGATTTCGCGCGCACCCACCCCGGAGGCAGCCTGGGACGACGCTTGCTGGTACACGTGCGCGACATCATGCATAGCGGCGATGCGCTTCCCCAAATCAATCACGAGGCCTCGCTCAAAGTGGCGCTGCTCGAAATGACAAAAAAAGGCCTGGGCATGACGGCGGTGGTCGATACCGCCGGCAAGGTGGCTGGCGTCTTTACCGATGGTGACTTGCGACGCGCGCTGGAACACGCACTCGACCTGCAACAGGCGCGTGTGATCGACCTGATGACCAGGAACCCTAAAACAATCTACGCGGATGAACTCGCCGTAGCAGCAGTGGAAAAAATGGACTCTCTTAAAATCAATGGCCTGCTGGTTATCGATCGTGACAACACCTTGCTGGGCGCGCTCAATATGCACGATCTGCTGAAAGCGGGTGTCGTATGATGACCGCTGACCTGATTGCCCGCGCCCAGAAAATCAAGCTGATTGCATTTGATGTCGATGGCGTGATGACAGATGGCACCCTGTTTCTAGCCGACGACGGGCAGGAATTCAAGGGCTTCAACTCACTTGATGGCCACGGCCTG
Source organism: Thiobacillus sp. (assembly GCA_031426895.1). Taxonomy (GTDB): domain Bacteria; phylum Pseudomonadota; class Gammaproteobacteria; order Burkholderiales; family Thiobacillaceae; genus Thiobacillus. Next base: position 10,544 of record JASJPE010000001.1, read on the forward strand.
AAAATGCTCAAGAGCAGCGGCGTGCAACTCGCGATCATCACCGGGCGCAGTTCGCGCGTGGTAGAGCACCGCGCCAAAAATCTCGGCATCGAGATCATCCATCAGGGGGCGCATGACAAGCTGGCCGTGTATGAGTCACTCTGCCGCGACCTCAAGCTTGCCTGCGACGCCACCGCCTACATGGGCGACGATGTGGTTGACCTGCCGGTGATGCGGCGTGCCGGGCTCGCCATCAGCGTACCCGCCGCACCTGAACTGGTGAAAGCACACAGCCACCTGATCACCACCCGTCAGGCCGGACAGGGTGCGGTTCGGGAAGCCTGCGAATTCCTGATGCGGGCGCAGGGAACGCTGGACGCAGCCATGGCGCCTTATCTGAAATGATCGACTGCATGTGGTTTACATCGAACACGAATGATTCGGGGAGCACATGATCGCGCGTGGTTCCCTGTGGCTGCCACTGGCCATTTTGCTGATACTTGCCGCACTCAGTTTCTGGATCGAGCGCGCTGTGCAAGTTTCGGATAATGGCAGCCCGACTACCCGGACCGACCCGGAAGGCATTATGGAAAACTTCGATGCATTGCGAACGGATGCCACGGGTCGGCCACATTACAGGCTGACTGCCCGCAAGCTGAAACACTATTCCAACAGCAGGCTCACCGAACTCGACTCGCCCCGCTTTGTCCAGCTGGACGCGCAATCAGGTGAAATTTCAGCGGTGGCGCAGCAGGCGACCGTTTCGCCGGATGGCAACGAAGTGGAGTTGCTTGGCGAGGTCAAGGTGCTGCGTGCAGCGAAAACGGGGCAGTCAGCCATGTCCCTGCATACCAAGCGACTGATTATTTTCCCCGAGCGCGACATGCTCCGCGCGCCCGGGCCGGTGGACATTTACGACGCCACCCTGAAACTGCACGCGGGTGCCATGGAGTACAACGCCAGGCAACGCGTGATTAAACTGACAGGACGGGTAAGTACCCGTTACACATCCGGAAGAAGCTAGCGCCATGCAAACATTGAAAACGGTTTTTTATGCGGCCCTGTGTGCTGCCTTGCTGACCTCACCGGCTCACGCTGAAAAGGCCGACCGCGACAAGCCGGTCAATCTTGAGGCCGACACAGTCACACTCGACGACATCAAGAAGATCAGCGTCTATCAGGGCAATGTGATCTTGAGTCAGGGCACGCTGATGTTGCGTGCCGATCGCGTTCAGGTCACTCAGAATGCAGGTGGGCTCGACAAGGTGAGCGCCACAGGCCGTCCCGCCGCATTTCGCCAGAAGCTTGATGGGCGCGATGAACAGATCGAAGGCTTTGCAGACCGCATCGAGTTTGACAGCGGCAACAGTCAACTGGAGTTGATTGGTCAGGCGCGGCTGCGTCGCAATGGCGACGAACTACGTGGCGCGCAAATTTCGTATAACGCCGACACCGAGTTTTACAAGGTAACCGGGCAGTCTGATGCCAGAACGCCAGGTGGCCGGGTGCGCGCGGTCATCCGCCCGAAAACGCCCTCTACACAACCCGCCGCCAAGCCATGAGCCAGATTTTTGCCCAGGGCCTGCGCAAAACGTATGGCAAACGCACGGTGGTGCATGATGTCTCTTTCACCGTCAAAAGCGGGGAAGTCGTAGGGCTGCTTGGACCCAACGGCGCCGGCAAGACTACCTGCTTCTATATGGTGGTGGGGCTGGTCGCTGCAGATGGCGGAAATGTGCATCTGGATACGCACGACCTGACGCACATGGCCATCCACCAGCGCGCACGGCTGGGTCTGTCCTATCTGCCCCAGGAACCGTCGATTTTCCGCAAAATGACGGTGGAAGAAAATATCCGGGCCATTCTCGAGTTCAAATCCTACAGCGAGGATGAACTTGAAGAGCACCTCAACAATCTGCTCAACGATCTGCATATCGCCCATCTGCGCGATGCTGCTGCAGTCAGCCTGTCTGGCGGCGAACGGCGGCGCGTGGAAATCGCCCGGTCACTGGCGATCAATCCGCGCTTTATCCTGCTGGATGAACCATTCGCGGGCGTTGACCCCATCGCGGTGCTCGATATCCAGAAACTGGTGCAGTTTTTAATCGAGCGCGATATTGGCGTGCTCATTACCGACCACAACGTGCGCGAAACCCTGGGAATCTGCCATCGCGCATACATCATCAATGAAGGCCGCGTATTGATTGATGGCACCCCTGATCTCATCATCCAGGACGACAATGCCCGTAAGGTTTATCTGGGCGAAAACTTCCGCCTGTAATTGCGATTCCCGCGACTCATTCGCATCACATTTTTCTCAAGTCGGCATGCTTTTTGCCGTATTCAAGTTCCATGAAGCACAGCCTCCAGCTCAAGATTGGTCAGCACCTTACCCTGACCCCCCAACTGCAGCAGTCGATTCGACTGCTGCAGTTGTCTACGCTGGAACTGAATCAGGAACTTGAGCAGATGCTTCAAGACAATCCGTTACTGGAGCGAGAAGACGAGGAAGATGCCCGTCTCGCATCGGAAGAGCCTCCTGCCCATACGGCCGAGGCCGAAGCCCAGACAACGGAAACACCCCAATCAGACCCCCCGGAACCCGACGCCTCGGCGTCGCTCGATGACGAAGACTGGAACGACTACAGTGCGGCCGGCGGCGAAGATGAAGATAGCGACTATGCAGAAGGTTCGGTTTCAGGGGCCAGCCTGCGCGAACATCTGTTGAATCAATTGATTGTCAGCCCGCTCACGCTGCGTGACCGCACCCTGGTTGCCACCTTGATCGACGATCTGGACGAAGCCGGATTCCTCACCCAGCCACTGGCCGACATCACGGCCAGCCTGCGAGATGAACTCGAAGAACTTGAACCCGAAGAAGTCGAAACTGCGCTCAAACATCTGCAGAACATGGACCCTACCGGTGTCGGCGCACGCGATCTGGCTGAATGCCTGACCCTGCAACTGCGCGCCCTGCCTGTCTCCACGCCTGCACGCGACGCAGCCATGCGGCTCACTACGCACTACCTCGATCTACTGGCCGCGCGCGATGTCGGCAAACTGAAGAAAATGCTCAGTATTGATGATCTGACGCTACGGACCGCTCGTGCCCTGATTCTTTCGTTGAATCCCCGGCCGGGCGCAGCATTCAGCACCGAAGAAACACATTACGTCATTCCCGATGTCTATGTGCGCAAGGTCAAAGGCATGTGGATTGCCAGTCTGAATGCCGATGCCATGCCCAAACTGCGCGTCAACCGCGTCTATGCCGACATCCTGGCACGCCACCGCGAAGGCAATAGCGGCCAGCTTGCCAGCCAACTTCAGGAAGCACGCTGGCTGATTAAAAACGTACAGCAGCGGTTTGACACCATCCTGCGTGTTTCACAGGCCATTGTCGACCGCCAGAAACAATTCATCGAGCACGGAGAAGTCGCCATGCGGCCACTGGTGCTGCGCGAAATTGCCGAGGCGGTGGAGTTGCACGAATCAACCATTTCGCGCGTCACCACACAAAAATTCATGATGACGCCGCGTGGCCTGTACGAACTCAAGTATTTTTTCGGCAGCCACGTTTCCACCGACAGCGGGGGTGCCTGCTCCTCAACTGCCATTCGGGCACTCATCAAACAGCTGATCGCTGCTGAAAGCGGCAAGAAACCGCTATCTGATGGCCAATTGGCCGAAGTTCTGGGGCAACAAGGTATCGTGGTCGCCCGGCGTACCGTCGCCAAGTACCGTGAATCACTTCAAATCCCGCCTGCGAACATGCGGCGTGCGCTTTGATTGCAAGAATATTCAAGCCGATTCTGCCTAAAACGCTTTGCCGTGCTTGAATGTGTCCCACTTTCGTCCCACAATGAAACTGAGCGGTGCATCGCTCCTGAGACCGGGACGAAACGCTGGTTTTCAGTTCTTTTAGCAGACTAAGGAGGCCCTATGAATTTGACGATTTCCGGTCATCACCTGGAAGTAACCCCAGCTATCCGCGACTATGTTTCCGAGAAACTCGAGCGTGTTAAGCGCCATTTCGATAACGTCATCAACATGACGGTCATCATGCAGGTGGAAAAGCTGGTGCATAAAGTAGAAGCCACCCTCCACGTCAAAGGCCATGATTTCCACGCTCATAGCGAAGATGGCAACATGTACGCTGCGATTGATCTTCTGGCGGACAAACTGGATCGCCAGATTCTCAGGCACAAAGAAAAAACCTCGGATGTGCATCAGGATAGTGGTGGCTTGAAGCACCAACAGCCGACGGAAAGTGAAGTCTGATATTCAACAGACAGAATGAAACAAATTGCCCGGGGCGGTTTGATGCCACCGGGCGTATAATTTTCAGGCGCCGGATCTTTTAACCGGCTGTCTAACTGGCATGAATCTAATCGCCCCCCTCCTTACCCCTGAAACCACCTTGCTGGATGTGGGCTTCACCAGCAAGAAAAAGCTGTTTGAACACGCCGCCGATTTGTTCGCCCGGGCCCATGGACTCAAGTCCACCGACATTTTTACCAGTTTGTTTGAACGCGAACGGCTGGGTTCGACCGCACTGGGCTGTGGCATCGCCATCCCTCATGGCCGCATCAAGGGCCTCAAGGATGCCTGTGGCGCGTTGTACCGGTTGAGCACCCCGCTGGAGTTCGACGCACCAGACAACCAGCCGGTTTCCCTGTGTTTTGTTTTACTGGTCCCTAAAGACGCGAATGAGCAGCACCTGCAAATCCTGGGTGAACTGGCGCAACTCTTTGGTGACGAAGCCATGCGCACGAAAATGCTGGGCACGGCCACCGTACCCGAATTAATCGCGCTGATTGGCGCATGGACGACCTGACTCACGTATCGGTCGAGGCGTTGTTCCGCGACATGTCGGAACAACTCGACCTGCAATGGGTGGCGGGACGCAATGGCGGTCACCGCACACTCTCGTCGGAAACCATACAAAAACCCACGCTGGCCCTGATCGGCCATCTGAATTTCGTCCACCCCAATCGCGTACAGGTATTGGGGTGTGCTGAAATGGATTACCTGCGCAACTTGTCTGATCCCGAGTTAAAAGACGCCATCGATCATCTGTTCTCAGCCGAACTCGCCGCCATCATTATTTCCAACGGCGAAACGGTCCCCGCAGCCTTGAGCGACAGCGCTGAACGGACCGAAACCCCCCTGCTCACGTCTTCACTGGCCAGCCCGGTGCTGATGTCCTATCTGGGGCACTACTTGACGCAACGCCTGGCCGAGGCCACTTCGATTCACGGTGTATTTCTTGAGGTGCTAGGCACTGGTGTGCTCATCAAAGGGAACGCTGGGGTGGGCAAAAGCGAACTGGCCCTGGAGCTCATCACGCGCGGCCATCGCCTCGTCGCCGATGATGTGGTCGAGTTGAAACACGTCGCCCCCAAAACCCTGGAAGGCTGTTGCCCGGCGTTGATCCGCGACTTTCTGGAAGTGCGCGGCCTGGGCATACTCAATATCCGCTACCTGTTCGGTGAGACCTCGGTCAAGCGGCAAAAGAACCTCAAGCTCATTGTCGAGTTGGTGCATCCGCATGAAGTCGGTGAAGTCGGCCTCAACCGACTCGACATGGTGGCATCGACGGTCCCCATTCTCGGCGTAGACATTCCCAAAGTACGCATTCCGGTCGCAGCGGGCCGCAACCTGGCCGTCCTGGTCGAAGTCGCCGTGCGCAATCACATTCTCAAAAGCCGGGGAATCAATCCGGTTGAACAATTCATCAAGCGTCAGCAAGCCGCCATCAACGGGGAAAGTTGAAAATGCAGATTGTTCTGGTTTCCGGCTTATCCGGATCAGGTAAAAGCATCGCCATCGCGGTACTGGAAGATATCGGCTATTACTGCGTCGATAACCTGCCGCTGGCCATGTTGCAGCCGCTGGTCGAATATCTGACACAGGCCGGCCACACGCGCATCGCGATTGCCATTGACGCCCGCAGCAGCACGAATTTTGTTCAATTTCCGGAAGTTGCAGAGGCGCTGCGCGGCCAGGGCGTCGACCTGCGAGTGGTTTACCTTGAAGCGAAGACCCTGACTCTGGTTCAGCGTTTTTCCGAGACGCGGCGCCGTCATCCGCTTTCCAGCGACACAGCTTCACTCCAGGAAGCGATTCAGCTCGAACGCGAAATGCTGGCCGACATCGCCCCGCTGGCGCACCGTATCGACACCAGCGACTTGTCCGCCTCGGCCTTGCGGCTATGGATCAAGGATCTGATCGGACAGGATCGTTCGCGCATCACGCTGCTGTTCGAGTCGTTCGGTTTCAAACACGGTATACCGCTCGATGCCGACCTGGTGTTTGATGTGCGCTGCCTGCCCAATCCGCATTACGTCGCCGAACTGCGCCCGCTCACCGGGCGCGACCAGCCGGTCAAGGACTATCTGGAATCCAGCCCCAACGCGATGGCGCTTCTCGCCGACATTCGCGGCTTCGTCGAAAACTGGCTGCCCTGTTTCATCCGCGATCACCGTGCCTATCTGACGGTGGCCATTGGCTGCACTGGCGGTCAGCATCGCAGCGTGTATTTTACCGAAACGCTGGCGGTCGCTTTCCGTGAGCGCGAGCAGGTGCTGGTGCGGCATCGCGAGTTGTCCTGATGGTACGGACAGGGGATGCGGGCATTCTGCTCGCCGGAACGGGCCTCGTAATCACGCTGGCCCTGTACGCCTGGGGGGGTGACCGCGGCGAGACCGTTATCATCCGCGCGGCCGGCGAGGTGGTGGAAACCACCTCGCTCGCCCAAACCCGCGTGGTCTCGGTCAGCGGCCCGCTTGGCCCCACCCGAATTGAAATCGAGCCGGGGCGCGCCCGCGTCGCGCGCGACCCGTCACCGCGACAGCTATGTGTCAAACAAGGCTGGCTGACGCAATCAGGCCAGGCGGCACTCTGCCTACCCAATCAGGTGAGTCTCGAAATCCGTGGCCGCACCGTTGCCTATGACACACTCGGTTATTGAGTTTCCAGTTAGCGCAGATGACCGCCGCATTGCGCGGCTGGCTGCGCTGGCGATCGGCCTCACGCTCGCTGAGGCGGCACTGCCCAGCCCGATTCCCGGCGTCAAACCCGGGCTCGCCAACATTGTCGTGCTGCTGGTCTTGCTGCAAGTTGGCTGGCGTGCAGCAGCCTGGGTATCGGGGCTGCGCGTACTGGCCGGTGCCATTCTGTTGGGAAGTCTATTCACGCCGGGTTTCTGGCTGTCTGCTGCCGGTGCGTGCATCAGTCTGCTGATATTGGCACTGGCGCGCCATCTGCCCAGTCAACATTTCGGCCCCATCAGCCTGTCCGTTCTGGCGGCATTTGGGCACATTGGCGGGCAGCTCGCTCTGGCTGGCTGGTGGCTATTACCAAGCGCGGCGATCATCGGACTATTGCCGGTGTTTGCCGCCGCCGCCCTGATATTCGGTGCCGTCAATGGTGTCATTGTCGCGCGCCTGCTTGCCACCCCAACGCCTTCAAACGAACAACCCCAGGAATCGTAGCCAGCGGCTGTACGCAATGTACAAGTGGCACACGGTGGATTATTGAAGCCATCCAAGCGACAATTCAGGCCATGAACCTGCCTCCCAACACCGTCACCCTGGCACTGTCCGGCGCCTCAGGCATGGCCTATGGCCTGCGTTTACTCGAATGCCTGCTGGCCGCCAATGTGCGGGTTTACCTGCTGGTTTCACAAGCCGCGCATATCGTTGCCAAGCAGGAACTGGGCGTGGCCTTGCCGGCGCGCCCGATGGATCTTGAGAAACAATTGTCCGAATCGCTGCATGCGCGCGACGGCCAACTACGCGTATTCAGCCGCGAAGACTGGAATGCGCCGGTCGCATCCGGCTCCAATCCGGCCGATGCGATGGTGGTATGCCCATGTTCGATGGGCACGCTTGCCGCGATTGCACACGGCCTGTCCGACAATCTCATCGAGCGTGCTGCCGACGTAATGCTGAAAGAGCAGCGCAAGCTGATTCTGGTGCCGCGCGAAGCACCCTTTTCCACGCTGCATCTGGAAAACATGTTGAAGCTGTCGAAAATGAACGCGGTGATCCTGGCGGCCAATCCGGGCTTTTATCACCAGCCAAAAAGTGTCGAAGACATCGTCGACTTCATCGTTGCACGCATCCTCGACCAACTGGGCATACAGCACACGTTGATGGCACGCTGGGGAGAAAGCCGATGAATCGCACCATTCCCTTGTTCCCGCTCAATACCGTGGTTTTCCCCGGCGGGGTGCAGCCGCTGCGGATTTTTGAACAACGCTACCTGACGATGATCAAGCAGGCCATTGCTGATAACACCGCCTTCGGGATCTGCGCCATCCGCGAAGGCACCGAGACCGGCACCCCCGCCGTGCCCTACACGGTCGGAACGCTCGTCCATATCACCGATTGGGACATGCCACAAAACGGCATCCTGCATATCGATACCCTCGCGCAGGAACGCTTCGTCATCCGCAGCACCCAGGCCGATTCCAGCGGCCTGCTCATGGGAACCGTGGAATCGATCAGTTCCGAGCCCACCATGAGCATCCCCGATGACCTCGAACTCGCCGTCGAAATCTTGCGTCACATCGTCGACGAATACGGTGACGCACACTTTCCTGCGCCGCACGCATTCGATAACGCCGTATGGGTGGGGTATCGCCTGTCCGAGGTGCTGCCACTCAAGATCAAGGTCAAGCAGGATCTGCTGGAAATGAACGACAGCGTGACGCGCCTGCGTATCCTCACCGAATTCCTCAAAAAGCAGATCAACTGATGGCGCACTTTTATCCTGCACTCGAAGCCAGACACCGCGATTTTATCGCTGCGCAAAAACTGTTTTTCACCGCAACAGGAACCAGCGACAGCCGGCTCAACCTGTCGCCCAAAGGCATGGACAGCCTGCGTGTACTCTCGGACAGGCGTGTCGCCTATCTCGACCTCACCGGCAGCGGCAACGAAACCGCCGCCCACCTGAAACACGATGGCCGCATGACGATGATGTGGTGCAGCTTCGATACCGACCCGCTGATCCTTCGCCTGTACGGGCACGGTCAAGTCGTACGCCGGCAAGATGCCGCATGGGCCGAACTGCACCCTCACTTCGCGGCACTCCCCGGCGAACGCCAGATCATCGTGCTCGATATCAACGCAGTGCAGACCTCGTGCGGCTACGCTGTACCGATGTATACCTACGATGGCGAGCGCGATACCCTGTCCCGCTGGGCCGAGAAAAAAGGCGTGGTGGGTTTACTGGATTACTGGCGCGAGAAAAACCAGGTCAGCATCGATGGCCTGCCCACTGGCTTACTGGAGGACACACCATGAAACGGATAGCAATTCCATTCGTAATAATCTTGACCGCCTGCGACCCCACTCCGCCGCCACAACCTGAAACTACGCGTACGCCCAACCCGGTATTTGAAACGCAGATTCAGGCAGTGGAAAAAGCCCGTGCGGTGGAAGGGCAGATGATGGAGTCCGCCGAAGCGCAGCGGAAACAGATGGAAGAGGCAGGGCGGTAATGACGTCGCACTTACTGATTATTTCGGCGGCAAATGTTTTACATTTCTATTAAGTTATTGGCAGCCAGTGCCTCAAACAGCCTCGCTATTGCACAAAAAATGTCGGAATTTTTTACACTCCCAGCCTGATTGCCTGAAATATTATTAATAAAAACAACGTGCTGCGTTTACGGCATACTAATTGCTAACTTTTATCAGGTCTGGCAATTAAACTTAAACTAAATAAGCTGTTTATTCTGGAGAGAAGACAAATGAAATTACAAGCACTAACTTTGGTCGCGGGTCTGGCAATGACCGGTAGCACCTATGCGATTAACATGAATCTTGTCGACACCGCAAATTTGGGGTCATTCGGCCCGGGACAGACTTACGGCGAAGCCTTCTACGTAGCGGCAGCGCAAGGCAGCATCATCGACAACAGCCTGACATTCAACATCAACACGGCACTCTATGCAGGTGCCGGCGTTTCTGACATCCCCCTGACTTTCACCGTCGCCATCACCGACATCACCGGCCTTAGCGCCGAAATTTTTGACAGCAGCAGCACCACCACCCCCCTCTATACCTTCGTACAGAACGGCGATGCGGATCATCTGATCCTCCCCGCAAACTCCTACTTTGCTACCGGCAATTACACGCTCAAAGTCGGAGGCACCACTACTGGCTCCTCAGGCGGCTTTTATTCCGTTGCGGCCATTACCGTGCCGGTTCCCGAACCCGAAACCTGGGCAATGCTGCTGGTTGGCCTAAGCTTGGTTGGATTTCGCTTGCGCCAGAAGAATGCCGCCTCCAGGCAAGTAGCCAGCGTCTAAGTCGGTTTTCTTTACACGCTTAAACGCCGGCTTTGCCGGCGTTTTTTATTCCTGTCGGGTGTTACTACGCAGTTGACTAAAAACCTTCCTAACCCGCAATCCCGCGCTGGTATTGGAGGCCCGCGGTAGCTAGGGCCAGGCTCTCGCGGCGTATGGCGGCTATCACTACACCGGGCCTACCCCCCTTGTTGAACGCCATGCCAGCTCTAATACCGCTTCCGACGAACAGCACCGCAGCGATGGCCGGGGTCCGGCTCATTGCGCTAGCTATTGCCGGAGGCCTTGGCATTGCGGCTTTCATTACGCAAGACCCCCGGCTCTCAGGCGCAGGGATGTTTTTTGCGCTCATGGCGTTTTTAAGTGTTCGGAATGCAGGCGCGGTTGACGGCCCCTACGTATCGCTGGCCCTGGCAACCGTGTCTTTTTTCTACGCCTTTTCTGGGCTAGCCGACGGGCAGTACACTCACCGTGGCCACGTAATTGCCTCCCTGCCTCAGGACCCTTGGGGGTTCTGGATAATCTTTTTCGCGGCCGCCAGCTTTGGTGCGGGCGCCCTCGTCTACGCTTACACACAAGGCAAGCCGCGCAAGCGACCTGCTCCGATAGTCGCGCCGTGATGGCGGCCCTCGAAAGATGAGCTACCCGTAAGCTGCAACTCGATCACACCAAATAAATCATTTCACTCTTCGGCGTTCTAGCCCGGCTAACTCATTGAAGTTAATGCCGATTAGTCATCTGCGTAGTAACACCCTTCCTGTCTCAGCACTGCCTCCGCATTGAAGCAGCGCTCAATCTGTAATCCTCGCAAAGCCTAGGCTGGCATTCACGGCTCGGCAATCAGGCGCTGCACCACGGCCCCTGCCAGCATCAAGCCAAACAACGGCGGCATATAGCTGATGGTGCCGTTGACCGCGCGGTCACGGCCGCGTCCTTCCACCGGCTGCGGCGGCAGCGGCGCACGCCCTGGCTCGTCGGAAAACACGGTGAGCACGCCTTTGGGAATCCCCCGCTTGCGTAGGCGCTTGCGCATCACCGAAGCCAGCGGGCACATCGAGGTTTTCGCGATATCGGCAATCTGGATGCGGGCGGGGTCGAGTTTGTTGCCCGCCCCCATGCTGGAGGCAACCCGCAAGCCCCGTTCGACGCTGCTGGCGACCAGCGCGACCTTGCAGTTGAGCGAATCGATGCAGTCGATCACGTAATCAACGTCACCCGGCACAATGTCTGCCACGGTTTCGGGAATCAGGAATTCGCGGATCACCGTCAATGCACACGCCGGATTGATATCGCGAATCCGTCCCGCCATCAGTTCGGCCTTCGATTGCCCCACTGTGGACAGCAGGGCTGGCAACTGACGGTTGATATTGGATACGGCGACCACATCGTGGTCGATGAGGGTCAACCGCCCTACACCCGCACGCGCCAGCGCTTCGGCACAGTACGAGCCTACGCCCCCCAGCCCGGCCACCAATACATGGGCGCCGGCTAGTCGCGCCTGCTCATCGGGTTCGAGCAAAATCCGCGTGCGTTCAAATTGCGGTGGCTGTGCTGCGTCCATACGATCTTTCACGGGATTCGTCCCGTAGAAAGTCGGGGGCTCCTGATGAGGCATCGGCTAGAATCCTTTCATGGTGAAATGGCTGGTAACTCTCGTTCTGGCGTTGATGATTCTGGGACTGCTCACGCCCTGGCTCCAGCGACTGGGTTTAGGTCGGCTACCCGGCGACGTCAGGATCAAAAACAAACGCGGGCTATTTTACTTCCCCTTTACCAGCGTGATTTTAATGTCGCTGGCCCTTTCGCTACTTGCCTATTTACTGGGTCGATGAATAAAGCCTTTGTTAAGGAAACCGATACGCCGGATGACGACGAGGAAAACCTCACCGCGCCGACCTTGCCTATCGGCTCAAAGAACTACATGACACCTGCGGGCTACGCGCAGCTCGACGCCGAGTTTAACCAGCTCTGGAAAGTTGAACGCCCCAAGCTTGTCGAAACGATTTCCTGGGCAGCCAGCAACGGTGACCGCTCGGAAAATGGCGATTACATCTACGGCAAGAAGCGCCTGCGCGAGGTCGATCGCCGCATCCGCTTTCTGGCCAAGCGCCTGGAACACGCCGAGGTCGTTGACCCGGTCACCCGAGAGCATACCGACCAGATATTCTTCGGCGCCACCGTCACCGTCGCGGATACCGACGGCAATGAATCCACCTACGCCATCGTCGGCCTCGACGAAGCCGACGCCGGGCGCGGTCGCATTGCCTGGATTTCCCCCATGGCACGTGCACTGCTCAAGGCGCGTGAAGGCGACACGGTGCGTGTCCAGACACCAGAAGGCCGGCGCGAAGTGGAAATCGTCAAAGTGCGTTATCAGGCCATTGATTAAGCACGCTGTGACAAAATGATGTCTGCCGTAGCACGCATTCAAACGATACACAGCGCCCTGCAGCTGACTATTCGATTTTCACGAGGTAAAGCCATGCACCCCATCCATCTCGGTTTGAGCCTGATCATCGTCGCTACGCTCACCGCCTGTGGCGACGCCTCCACTTCCGGTGACAAGGCACGGACAGGCTCAGCAACCGCCTCCGCGCCCGGCCCCTGGGATACCCTGGCTGCGTTGCCGCCCGAAGACCAGCCTTATGGCCTGGACGTCTATACGGAAAAATGCCTGAGCTGCCACGGCAATCTGGGGCAGGGTGTCGACAAGAACCCGCCACTCAAAGGACTGACGTCCACCGCCCTGCAATTGAAACTGCTTGATTACCGCGCGGCAAAATCTCAAGGGAAAGCCGACTTGAGCGATGCGGAAATTGCCGCGGTTGCGATCTACGCCGGAGAATAAATACTTGCACCAAGTGCTGCGCTTCAGCGCGGCACCCAGCCCCAAAAGCTAGTTCAACACACTGGCCAGCTTGCGGCGGTACTGACTTACCAATGGGTCGCCTGCCAGCAGATCAAAGACCGACAACAGCGTTTTACGGCCAACGTCATCTTCAAAGCCACGGTCGCGGCCAATGATTTCCAGCAGTTGATCCATTCCCGCTTCGTATCGTCCCGAGGCCACGTGCAGATTGGCCAGCTTCAGCCGGGCCTCCAGGTCATTTTCGTTCTTGGCTACGCGTGCGGTGAGCGCAGCCTCGTCTTCGCCCATCTCACCCATGAATTGCAGTCGCGCCCGCAATTGAGCCACGCGCGGATCAGCATCGTCCGTCAGATTACCAAGCAAGCGACGTGCTTCGTCCGCCTCGCCCAGATCCAGCATGATCTCGGTCGCATCCAGCCGTACGCCCACATGTGCAGGGTCCAGCCTGGAAGCGTCGGCCAGTTTTTGCAGCGCACCCGACGCATCGCCCGCCGCACGCAAACCTGCAGCCTGGCCACGCATGTCCTCAGCCGGGCTGGGCAAGAGTCGATCCAGAAAAACACGCACTTCGTCTTCAGGCAGCGCACCAGAAAACTCGTCGACTGGCTCGCCATTGATGAACGCCTTGACGCTGGGAATACCCCGCACGCCATAGCGTGTGGCAAGCTCCTGGTTATCGTCTGAATTGACCTTGACCAACAAAAACTTGCCGCCATATTCAGCCGCCAATTTTTCCAGAATGGGCTTCAACGATTTGCAGGGCCCGCACCAAGGCGCCCAGAAATCGACCACCACCGGTCGATGCCTGGACTCTTCAAGAACGTTTTGCTGAAAATCGGCGAGGTTAACGTCGAGATCAAAATCGGACATCACAGGCTCCGGGAAAACGCATCAGCCACACGCAAACCATCACAACCCATAGTGGGTATCGATGCGGAATGTCGAAATCGTTTCTCGCATTGCATAACCTGGCTCAACATAACCTCCACCACCTTCAACTACTCGACCGTCATCAAAATATACCTTCAGGTGATACGCATTTTCTCCACCCGGAAAAAAAGCGAGCGTCTGAATTTGATTTGGCATGAGGTTGTGTATTTCTACTGAACCATGTTCATGTGTGAGAACGAGTTTATTGATTGTTAGCTTGGAAGTGTTTTTTGCTTCCACGACTACGGCATGTATTCCTGGCCTGGCTTCCGACATCAGAAAAGCGCCCGCGATCAGACCCAAGAATAGGAATATGGCTGCGCAAACAACACGAAAGACCCAGCGCGTCATGGAGCTAAATTAAATCTGCCGGGCCAATTCGGCAGCCATGCCCGTATATGAGCCCGGCGTCATCGTTTTCAGGCGCGCCTTTTCTGCATCTGGAATCGCCAGCCCGTCGATAAAAACATGTAGCGACTCACGCGTCATGCCGGCTTTCCCACGGGTCAATTCCTTCAGCTGCTCGTAGGGGTTGGCCACGCCATAGCGGCGCATCACGGTCTGGATCGGTTCGGCCAGCACTTCCCAGTTGCCATCCAGATCCGCGGCCAGTGCCGCCGGATTGGCTTCAAGCTTGTTCAATCCACGCAGACAAGATTCATAGGCCAGCAGGCTGTAGCCAAAGCCGACGCCCATGTTGCGCAGCACAGTGGAATCGGTGAGGTCGCGCTGCCAGCGCGAAATCGGCAGCTTCTCGGCCAGATGGCGCAGCATGGCGTTGGCCAGTCCAAGATTGCCTTCGCTGTTTTCAAAATCAATGGGGTTGACCTTGTGCGGCATGGTGCTGGAACCCACCTCGCCCGCTTTCACTTTCTGCTTGAAATAACCGAGCGAGATATAGCCCCAGACATCACGATTCCAATCGATGAGGATGGTGTTGGTACGTGCAATGGCATCGTACAGTTCGGCCATCGCGTCGTGTGGCTCAATCTGGATGGTGTAGGGGTTGAAACTCAGCCCCAGGTCCGTCACAAACTCACGAGCGAAGTGTTCCCAGTCGATGTCGGGATACGCCGACAGATGCGCATTGTAGTTGCCAACCGCGCCGTTGATTTTTCCCATCAGGTCGATTGCACCAATGGCATCCCAGGTGCGGCGCAAGCGATAAACGACGTTGGCAATCTCTTTGCCAACGGTGGTGGGCGAAGCAGGCTGGCCGTGGGTACGCGACAGCATCGGCAACTCGGCAAACTCGTGCGCCAGGCTGGTGAGGCGATCGATCAGCCTTTCCAGCGCAGGCAGCAGCACGCCGTCACGCGCGCCTTTCAGCATCAAGGCATGCGACAGATTATTGATGTCTTCCGAGGTGCAGGCGAAGTGGATGAATTCCGAGACTGCGGCGATCTCGGCATGGGTACTGGTTTTTTCCTTGAGAAAATACTCTACCGCTTTCACGTCGTGATTAGTGGTCGCCTCAATCGCTTTGACGCGCTCGGCATCGGCCACCGAGAAGTTATCGGCGATGCCATCGAGCAGCGCGATAGCATCATCCGAAAATACCGGGACTTCGACAATTGCGGGCTCGGCCGCCAATGCTTTCAGCCATTCAATTTCGACGATGACACGATATTTGATCAGCGCAAATTCGCTGAAAAAGTCGCGCAGCCCCGCTGTCTTGCTGCCATAGCGGCCATCAAGTGGAGAAAGGGCAGTCAGTGCATTGAGTTCCATCATTTCATCCCGTGTGTTCGGTTATTCAGTTATTCATTGAGCAGATCAGCGCGGCGATCATGCCGCGCTGAACGGACCGCCTGTCGCGCTGTGCTAAACAGTACGCCTGTCGCGTACGGCCTGCGCCAGCGTACCGCTATCCACATATTCCAGTTCGCCGCCCACCGGCACGCCACGCGCCAGCCGGCTGACCTTGAGTCCGCGCGCCTTCAGCAGTTCACCGATGGTGTGCGCCGTGGCCTCGCCTTCGGGGGTGAAGTTGGTCGCCAGCAGCACCTCCTCCACCACGCCGTCGAGTGCGCGATTGATCAGGCGATCGAGATGAATCTCGCGCGGCCCGATACCATCGAGCGGGCTCAGCCGCCCCATCAGCACAAAGTACAAACCGGTGTAGCTCTGCGTGGCTTCCATCATGTTGAAGTCGGTCGGCATTTCAACCACCGCCAGCTGCCGTTTGTCACGACGCGGGCTATCGCAGACCTCGCACACTTCCGCTTCGGAAAAATTGTTGCACAGGCGGCAGTGATGCAGATGCGTCAGCGCATGGTTGAGCGCGCCAGCGAGCTGCTCGGCACCGCGACGATCACGTTGCAGCAGATGGTACGCCATGCGCGCCGCCGACTTCGGACCCACGCCGGGCAGCACGCGCAAAGCGCTAATCAAATGTTCCAGCGCGGCCGGTTGCATGGCGCCCGCCTCAGAACGGCAGTTTCATCCCCGGCGGAATCGGCAGGCCTGCGGTCACGCTGCCCATTTTTTCCTGCACGGTGGACTCGACCTTGCGTACCGCATCGTTCACTGCTGCAGCCACCAGGTCTTCCAGCATTTCACGGTCGTCACCCATCAGGCTGGGATCGATGGTGATGCGACGCACATCATATTTGCAGGTCATGATCACCTTGACCATGCCGGCGCCGCTCTGCCCTTCGATTTCGATTTCAGCCAGCTTGGCCTGCATTTTGGCCATATTTTCCTGCACTTGCTGGACCTGCTTCATCATGTTGCCGATGCCGCCCTTCATCATGTTGATTCTCCTAATGGCTGTATGGAAGTCGCGTCGATCTGGCCGCCAAATTGGTCGACCAGTTCACGCACGAAAGGATCCGATTCGATGGCGGCCACGGCCTCGGCCTGGCGCGCATCCTTGATGCGCGTACGCACCTGCTGCGGCGTCTGCTCGGCGGCGGCGCCGATCTCGAACGTCACCGCGAGCATCGCGCCATACTTGTCGCGCAGCGCCGCGACCAGTTTGTCCTGATACGTGCGGTCAAGCAGATGTTTATGGGCTTCGCCCACGCGTAGCGTCACGGCTTCGCCAGTCTGCGACACCAGTTCACTGTGGTCGGCCAGCATTTTGGCCATCCCGCCAAGACGCAGTTCAGCCACAACGGCAAGCCAGTCCCAGGCGGCATGTGACGCAGGCTCTCGGGCTACTGGCGCAGGTTCAATTGGCGCTGACTCGGCATATACAGGCTCGATAGAGGCAGGCTCGATTGCCACAACCGGCTTGGTCGCAGTGATCTCGGCAGTCGGCGCAAGTATGGGAGGGGCCTTGGGCGTAACAGGCAGCGGCACAGAGGCAGCAGCACGTGGGGCCGGTTCAGTTGGTGCAGGCACTGCGCGAACCCGTGCCGGGCGCGCTGCAGGCATCCCATCCGACGGGCCGTTTACCGCACCCGGCGCAAAAGCCAGCATGCGTAATAGCGTCATGCAAAAACCGGAAAACTCATCGGGCGCAAAAGGCAAATCCCGGCGGCCGTTCAAAGCAATCTGGTAATACAACTGCACGGTTTCAACGTCGAGCTGGTCCGCAGCCGCCTGCATCCGTTCAGTGTCAGCCGTGGTTTCCACAGCATTCGGTGCGTGCAGCATCAAAGCCAGTTGCGTCAGCAGATTGCCCAGGTCCTGCAGCGCGGCATCGAAGGCAATGCCGCGTTCGGCCAGCTTCCGCGCGTGATCCAGCAACACATCGCCATTTTGTGCCGCCAGCGCGTCGAGCAGATCGAACAGATAATCACGCCGCACCGTGCCGAGCATGGCCTCGACCGCAGCCGCCTCGACCTTGCCGCCACCGTAGGCAATCGCCTGATCGGTGAGCGACAGCGCGTCGCGCATGCTACCCGCCGCAGCGCGTGCCAGCAGGTTCAACGCAGCGGGTTCGCTGGTGACGTGCTCCTGCTCCAGCACTTCGCCCAGATGCTGCGCCACCAGCGCGGGCGGCATCGGTTTCAGGTTGAACTGCAGGCAACGCGACAGCACCGTCACCGGAATCTTCTGCGGATCGGTGGTGGCGAGAATGAATTTCACATGGGCCGGTGGCTCTTCCAGCGTTTTGAGCATGGAATTGAACGCCGGTTTCGACAGCATATGCACTTCGTCGATGATGTAGACCTTATAGCGCCCGACCGTTGGTGCGTACTGCGCGTTGTCGAGCACCTCGCGCATGTTGTCGACACCGGTATTCGACGCTGCATCCAGTTCAAGCAGATCGACAAAACGGCCCGCATCGATCTGGGTGCAGGACGAGCACGTCCCGCAGGGTGTGGCTGTCACGCCGCTTTCACAGTTCAGGCATTTGGCGAGAATACGCGCCAGTGTGGTCTTGCCCACTCCGCGAGTGCCGGTCAGCAGATAAGCGTGATGCAGTCGACCTTGCGTCAACGCATTCGACAGCGCCTGCACCACATGCTCCTGACCCTTGAGGTCGACAAACGCGCGCGGTCGCCACTTGCGCGCGAGCGCAAGAGCGGGTGCTGCGGAATCGCCGAAAAGATCAG
>JASJPE010000002.1:0-188667 GCA_031426895.1 Thiobacillus sp.
ACTTCGCTGATCTGGTCGATGGTGCCGCCGTCGGGCTTGGGCCAGCTGCGCCACTGGTGGCCGTAGACCGGTCCGAGGTTGCCGTTCTCGTCGGCCCATTCGTCCCAGATCGAAACACCGTTTTCCTTCAGGTATCGGATGTTGGTGTCGCCCTGCAAAAACCACAGTAGTTCGTGGAGGATGGAGCGCAGGTGGCATTTCTTGGTGGTGACGAGCGGAAAGCCTTCGGCGAGGTTATAGCGCATTTGCCAGCCGAACACCGAGAGGGTGCCGGTGCCGGTGCGGTCGTCTTTACGGGTGCCGTGCTCGAGCACGTGGCGCATCAAATCGAGATAAGGTTTCATGGCTAGCTTGGTTTAAGGTCGGGCGGGAGCGGCTTGAACGGGTTGATTATCGCCCAGAACGCCCTCGTAAAAAGCGCTGAACCGGGTGGCAGGCGCCTGGCCGTAGATGTTCCAGAAGGCGATTTCGAAATCAGTGTCGGCCTGCACGGCAAGCGCCAGGGCGCGAAAGCGCGCTTCATCCTGCGCCTTGAGCCAGCCAACCAGCAGCATGGACTGGCGATAGAACTCAAATATGGAAAGACCGGATGCGCTGGCGCGGTGGCGTTTATCGGGCGCATCGCGCACGCTGAGATTGATCTTGCGGCCGGAACGGATGGCCTCGAACACCTTGTCGTCGGTCGTATATTCCGCGCCGCCGCCATCGGCGGTGAGCGAGGCCCAGCCTTCGTGAAACCAGACCGGCAAGGTGCTGTGATAGTGGCCGATACGCTGCCCCAGATGCAGGTGCGCCAGTTCGTGTGTCAACAGGGTTTGCAGGCGATGGCTTTCGCGGCCATCCAGGTTGGGCGAGAGGATGAGGCGGTTGTCCGGCACCACGGCGGCTGACAATCTGGGGGTCAGCACATAGCGCTTGAAGCAGTCGTCTGTGCCGCACACATGGACACGCGGGGTGGTGACAAAAGGCAGGTAGTGCGCCTGCTCGACCTGCGCGATGGCTGCGGGCAACACGGCGGCCACGCGCTCGCCGTAGGCTTCATAACCCGGCTCGATCCAGACACGCGCATCACTTGCCAGTGGAACAAAGCTGTCGATCGGGCGCAGCGCACGCGGGTCGCTGACGGTGAGCGCGCAGCCCTGCAGCAGCGCCATCCAGACCAGCGCACTCCAGAGTCTCACGCGTCCAGCACCTGCCAGCGACCCTCGAGCAATCCCTGTAGCGGCGGGTACTGTTTCTTGTACGCCATTTTGCGGCTTGCTTCGATCCAGTAGCCGAGATAGAGATAAGGCAGCTCCAGGCGCTGCGCCAGTTCGATCTGCCACAACACGCCATAGACGCCCAGACTATCCTGCGCGCGCGCAGGATCGAAGAAGGTGTAGACCGCCGACAGGCCATCGTCAACCTGATCCACAACCGAGATCATCACCAGCGTGTCGCCATCGCGAAATTCGACCAGCACGCTATCGACGTTGGAGGACAGCAGGAAATTCGTGTACTGCTCCGGCTCGTCGCGATCCATGCCGCCCCCGGCATGGCGGTTGCCGAGATACGCGCGATACAGCGCGTAGTGCTCTTCCTTGAAATCCAGCGGTAGAAAGCGTGCTGACAAATGCCGGTTGCGCTTGAGGCAGCGGCGCTGGGTGCGATTGGGCACAAAGCCGGCCACGTCAACCCGCACCGGTACGCACGCATGGCATTGCTCGCAGTGCGGACGATAGGTGAACTGGCCGCTGCGGCGAAAGCCGGCGCGAATCAGCGCGCTGTAGGCCTGATGGTCGATCAGGTGGGTGGGCGTAGCGACCTGCGAACGCGCAAGCTCTCCCGGCAGATAGCTGCAGTCATATTGCGCGGTCAGGTAGAACTGGATGCGCTGGAACGGCGGATCAGTCGGGTGCATCGAAATGCCAGGGGCCAGGGTGATGCGGCAAGTTTACCAACTCCGCCAGCCGTGTTGTAAACGCCGCGCGTGGCAGGGTGCGCGCACCGAGGCTGGCAAGGTGCGGGGTTTCCATCTGGCAGTCGATCAACCCAAACTCCCACCGCTGCAGTTGCCGGGCCAGCTGCACCAGGGCCACCTTGGAAGCGTCGGCCATGTGGCTGAACATGGATTCACCGTAGAACATGCGCCCGATCGCCACGCCATACAGCCCGCCGACCAGTTCGCCGGCGTGCCAGGTTTCCACCGAATGGGCATAACCCGCCTGATGCAGTCGGGTGTAGGCCGCCACCATGGCCGGCGATATCCAGGTGCCGTCCGCTCCGTCACGCGGCCCGGCACAGGCACGCATCACGTCGGCAAAAGCTGTGTCGACGCGCACCTCGAAGCCGCCATTGCGGATGCGCCTGGCCAGTGATCGCGTCACGCGGATCTCATCCGGAACCAGCACCATGCGCGGATCGGGGCTCCACCACAGGATGGGTTCGCCGGGATTGAACCAGGGGAAAATGCCATGGCGGTAGGCGTCCAGCAGCCGTTCGGCCGACAAATCCCCACCCATCGCCAGCAAGCCGTTGGGCTCGCGCATCGCGGATTCGACCGAGGGAAAGAAGGTGGCTGTTGAGGGCAGTTCGCTCATGCCACCATGGTAGCGGAATCAAATTCCGGCCGCCCGCCGACGTCTATATCATGATATGATCATCTTCAAATACTGCTATACCCACCTTGGTTACATCTGAGGTTACCCACGACACATTCCCGCCCACACCAGGCTACAGAATGCACGGGGTGTGGGAGCAACAAGCTCCCCGCTCCTATAATGGGCGACTTGCCGGTGCGGACGTCGAGGAAACAGCTTCGACGACAAGACTGGATGGACATCGCAGTATTAATAAATGGCTATTTCAACCTGGACGTCAGAAACATCTGGATTGGCAGGGTTGCCACAAGCAACGCTACCAAGGTCACCCAACCCGACATCAACCCGATGGCCGGCGTTTTCAGTGACAGGGGTTTTTGATGCCGGTATCCGCCTAACGCGAGCAGCAACGCCGTCTCTCCCGGATTGCTGCTTTGCGTTCTTGCTGGGGGCCGTTCATGAGCATCTCTCCTAGACTCATGGACGCCCCCTCTTTTTCGGGCTGCTTTCACTGCGGCCTGCCCGTTCCGGACGGCGCACATTACCCCATCCAGTTTGAACACACGGTCAAGCAAGCCTGCTGCCGGGGTTGCCAGGCAGTCGCGCAAACCATCATCGACAGTGGCCAGGGTGCGTATTACACGCATCGAACCGTGCTGCCTGCCACGCAAAAACAAGCCGAAGCCGAACTCACGCAACTGGGTTTGTACGACCTGCCCGAAATCCAGGAAAGCTTTGTCCGGATCCTGCACCAAGACCACCCAAAGGGCGAGCGTCTGACGACGTCCCCCTTGCGGGGAGAAGCAGACAACATCCGCGAGGCCGCGCTGATCCTGGAAAACATCGTCTGCGCCGCATGCATCTGGCTGAACGAGCGCCATATCTCGGCACTGCCCGGCGTGCTGTCGGTGGAGATCAACTACGCTACCCGCCGCGCGCGGGTGCGCTGGGACAACAGCCGGATTCATCTGTCGGCGATCCTGCAAGCCGTGTCCGATATTGGTTACATCGCCCACCCGTTCGACCCCGGCCGTTCGGACGACATCTACAAGCGCGAGCGCAACACCGCCATCAAGCGGCTGGCCATTGCCGGCCTCGGCATGATGCAGGTGATGATGTATGCGCTGCCGACCTATACCGCCACCGACATGACTGCCGATATTCGGCTGCTGATGCGCTGGGCCAGCCTGGTGCTCACCATCCCGGTGGTGATGTATTCGGCCTGGCCGTTCTTCATCGGCGCCTGGCGCGATCTCAGGCGCAGGACACTGGGCATGGATGTGCCGGTGGCGCTGGGCATAGGCACGGCGTTTCTGGCCAGCGTGTACAACACGTTTTCAGGGGCGGGCGAGGTGTATTACGACTCGGTGGCCATGTTTGTTTTCTTGCTGCTGACCGGACGCTTCCTTGAAATGAACGCACGTCGCCGCGCCGGCGCGGCAGTGGAAGAACTGGTCAAGCTCATCCCTGCAGCCACCACACGGCTGCCGAACTGGCCCGCGCGCGACGAGGAACAGATCCCCGTGGCACGACTGGCCGTGGGCGACCACGTACTGGTGCGGCCGGGCGAAACCCTGCCCGCCGATGGCGTGGTAGTGGACGGCAACAGCGCGGTGAACGAGGCGATGCTGACCGGCGAATCGCTGCCGGTGTCCAAGTCGGTGCACGCACGGGTGGTGGGCGGCAGTCTCAATCAGGCGAGTCCATTGGTGGTGCAGGTGGAAAAGCTGGGTGCCGACACGCGCCTGGCGTCCATCGTGCGCCTGCTCGACCGCGCGCAAAGCGAAAAGCCGCGCATCGGCCAACTGGCCGACCGCGCCGCTGCCTGGTTCGTGGGATTGCTGCTGCTGATCACCGTTGCAGTCGGCCTCGCCTGGTATGTCATCGACCCCTCAAAAGTGCTGTGGATCGTGGTGTCGATCCTGGTCGTCACCTGCCCGTGCGCGCTCGGTCTCGCCACCCCTGCCGCGCTCACCACCGCCACCGGCCGGCTCACCCGACTGGGTCTATTGACCACTCGCGGCCATGCACTGGAAACCCTGGCACGCGCCACCGACCTGGTGTTCGACAAGACCGGTACGCTCACCCACGGCCAGCTCAGCGTGCGCCGCGTGGTGCCGCTGGACGGTCGCAGCGAAAGCGAGGTCCGTGCATTGGCGACGGCACTAGAAGCCGGCTCCGAACACCCTATCGCACGCGCACTGCGCGTAGCGGATTGCCCGATGCTCAGCGCCAGCGAGATTCGCAACACGCCAGGGCGCGGTGTCGAAGGCATGATTGATGGCCACACCTACCGTATCGGCTCACCGCGCTTTGCTGCGCGTAGCGAGTCGTCACCCGCACCACCAGAACAAACAGGCGATGAAAGCTGGGTCGCGCTGGCCGATGAATCCGGATTGATCGCCTGGTTTGCGCTGGCCGACTCGCCTCGACCCGATGCTGCTGCTTCACTAATTGCGCTGCAGCAACAGGGCCTGCGCCTGCACCTGCTGTCGGGTGATGGTGAAGCCGCCGTGCAAGCCATTGCGCAGCAACTCGGCATCACCGAATGGCGCGCCGGCGCGCTGCCGGAAGACAAGCTCGCCTACGTCAAGACGCTGCAACAACAAGGCCGCATTGTTGCCATGGTGGGCGATGGCATCAACGACGCACCGGTGCTGGCCGGTGCGCAGGTCTCCATCGCTATGGGAGAAGGCGCGGATGTGGCGCAGGCTGCGGCAGACATGGTGATGCTCGGCGGCCGCCTCGCCACCCTCGCCGACGGCATTGCCCTGGCCCGCAAGACCCAGCACATCATTCGCCAGAACCTGGGCTGGGCGCTGGGCTACAACCTCATCGCCATTCCCGCCGCCGCACTCGGCCACGTCACGCCATGGATCGCCGGCATCGGCATGTCGGCCAGTTCCTTGCTGGTGGTGCTGAACGCGCTGCGGCTGTCCGACTTCAGGCACAGCAACGATCATGATGCGGCCCCGGCACGTCCGTCACTCACCACGGAATCCTGAACCTTGGACATCCTGCTGCTTCTCATCCCCTTAAGCCTCGTGCTGGTTGGCGTCATCGCCTGGGTCATGCTGTGGGCCGCCAAAAGCGGCCAGTTCGACGATCTCGAAGGGCCGGGACACAGCGTGATCATGGATGACGACAGCCCGCCCAGGCACGAAGACGACGCCAAGTCCTGACCTTTGCTACCTGCCAGGTCAGCGGGTCGCGTATCCTGTGGCTCACCCTCCACGCAGTGGGAGCACGCACATG
This sequence comes from Thiobacillus sp., assembly GCA_031426895.1. Lineage (GTDB taxonomy): Bacteria > Pseudomonadota > Gammaproteobacteria > Burkholderiales > Thiobacillaceae > Thiobacillus. The sequence goes on from JASJPE010000002.1 coordinate 5,835, forward strand.
AGCACCCCCATCCTCTGGTATTTCGCCGACCCGATGTGCTCGTGGTGCTGGGGCTTTTCGCCGACCTTCGAAACTCTGCGCGATGAATTCCACGACCGCATGAAAATCGCGCTGGTGCTGGGCGGGTTGCGGCCGGGAGAAACCACGCCGATGACAGCTTCCGCGCGCGAGGACATCCTGCATCACTGGCATGCCGTACACGATCGCACCGGCCAGCCGTTTCAGTTTGAAGGCGCCATGCCGGACGGCTTCGTCTACGACACCGAGCCGGCCAGCCGGGCGGTGATCACCGTAGGCGGACTGGACCCGACGCTGATCTTTGCCATGTTCAAGGCGATTCAATCCGCGTTTTATGCCGAGGGCCACGACGTCACGCAGACCGATGTCCTGATCGAACTTGCTGCAGGCCTGGGCCTGAGCGCCACTGCCTTTTTGCAGGCGTTCGGCAGTGACGCCGCCCGCAACCGCACCCAGGCGCATTTCAGGCAGGCACGTCAGGCCGGCATCGGCGGCTTTCCATCGATCATCGTGCAGCAGGACGCGCTGCTGCATCCGGTTGCCAATGGCTGCCTGCCGCTGGAAACCGTGCGCGATGCCATCAACCGGCATCTGCAGGCCGACGCCTGACAGCCGTCTTGCATGAAGCATCGCTGGACACGTCGATCTCCTGCCGTAAAATTCAGCCACCTCACATCTGGAGTCCGTCGATGAACCGTTTGTCCCTGTTTCCCACCACCCTGTTTATCGGTGCCCTCATGCTCGGCATTTCCGGCTGCGGCGCCAGCGAACCCGGCAAGCAGGCGGTCTCCACTGCACCCGTAGCCGGCCAGCCGGCCAACCCGCGCGTGCTGATCGAAACCAGTAAGGGCAACATCACCGTGGAAGTGTTCCCCGCCCAAGCGCCGAAATCAGCCGAAAATTTCATTAACTATGTAAAGACCGGCTTTTACGACGGCCTCATATTCCATCGCGTCATCCCCGGCTTCATGGTCCAGGGCGGCGGCATGCTGCCGGATATGGCCGAAAAACCCGAAAATACACCGATCCAGAACGAGGCCGACAACGGCCTGAAGAACCTGCGCGGCACGCTGGCGATGGCGCGCACCAACGAACCGCACTCGGCCAGTTCGCAGTTTTTCATCAACGTGGCCGATAGCGCCTTTCTCAACCATCGTGGCAAAAGCCCCGAAGGCTGGGGCTATGCCGTGTTCGGTCAGGTGGTCGACGGCATGGACGTGGTGGACGCCATCGTCGCCGTGCCGCGCGGCAATCGCGGCCCGCATGGCGATGTCCCCATTGAGCCCATCCTGATGAAACGCGTCAGCTTGTTGCCCAAAGCACCCGCCGAAAGCCAGAAGCAGTAAGGCCCGATCTGTCTCCTTCCGCCAAACTGCTGCTGCTCGGGCTGGCTGCGCCGCTGGCCATGGCGCTTGGCCTGACGGCCGGCGCGCTGCCCGACGACCGCGAACTCGCGACACAAATCCTCACCGAATTGCGCGGGCCGCGCGTGGCCGCAGCGTTTGCCTGCGGCGGCCTGCTGGCACTGGCCGGCGCGCTCATGCAGACGCTGTTTCGCAATCCACTGGCTGAACCCTATCTGCTCGGGGTATCGGGTGGAGCCGGCCTGCTGGCCCTGCTCGGTATGGCGGCCGGATTGGCCTGGCCGTGGGTGTCGATGCTCGCCTTTGCCGGCAGCCTGCTGGCATTGGCATTGGCCGCCGCGCTCGGCGGCCGTTTGCTGGCACGCGACCATACCCCGCTGCTGCTCGCCGGAGTGATGCTGGCGGCAGGCTTCGGCGCATTGATTGCACTGGTGTTGAGCGTCGCCCCCGCCGAACGCCTGCCGGGCATGCTGTTCTTTCTGATGGGGGATCTGGCGTGGACCAGTCACTCCACCTTGTTGTGGGCAGCACTCCTGCTGGCAGTCGCCGCCGCGCTGTCACTCTCGGGCCGGCTCGACGTGCTGCAACTCGCCCCGCTGAAAGCCGCCTCACTCGGTGTTGCCGTCGCGCCCACGCGCTGGATGCTGTTTGCCCTGGCCGGAGGCTGCACCGCGCTGGTGGTAGCGCAAGCCGGCAGCATCGGCTTCGTCGGCCTGATGGTGCCGCACGCATTGAGAAAACTCGGATTCAGCGGACACCGCGTCCTGCTGCCCGCCTGCGCGCTGGCCGGCGGTAGCCTGCTGGTGCTGGCCGACGCACTGGCGCGCACCGTGATCGAGCCGCGCGAACTGCCGGTGGGGGTGCTGACTGCGCTGCTCGGCGTGCCGATGATGTTGTGGTTGCTGCGCCGGCCGTAAAGCGCGACGCGGCCCCCACGACCGTTGGAGCATTTGACAACACGATCGCCATGTTGTTATTGTCTCCAACATGAAAGCCGACCAGCTCGTCTCTATGCGCATCGCATACGCCGAGTCGGCTTTCGCGGAACTCGTATTGTGGCGGCTTCCCAAACCCGCCGAAGGATCGACCCATGGCTTCAAGTATCGGCTTGCCTACATCGTCCATGGCGTATGCGTTCTCCGTTACGACAACGAAGCGGGGAAAGGCGACCACAGGCATGTGGGCGGAACCGAGCACGCCTACGCCTTCACAACGCCCGAGCAACTGATTGCCGACTTCCAACGTGAAATCAAGAGGTGGAATGATGAAAACCGTGACGCTTGACATCCGCTCGCCTTCAGACGCGATGACGGACTTCGTCCAGGCCTGGAAGACAGGCAAATCCCAACGATCCTCCCGGATCAGCTTCGCCACGCCCGAACTGCTCTGGCAAGTGCTCACCGCCAAGCGCTGGGAGCTGCTCAAGGCCCTGTGTGGCGCGGGACCCGTCTCCATCCGCGAAGCAGCCCGGCGCGCCGAGCGCGACGTGAAAGCCGTTCACGGTGACATCACCGCCCTGCTGGAGGCCGGCATCCTCAACCGCACGCCGGAGGGGAAAATCGAGTTTCCCTTCGATGCGGTCAAGGTCGAGTTTATGCTGCAGGCTGCGTAAGCAGTGCAGATGACAGCACACCACTTACACGCTGCGAAACAGTCTTGCCGTCTTTGTCAAAAGGAAATGATGTGTTCCTTGCACACCCTGTAACAGAAACAATACGTTGCGTGGCTTTTCACCAACTTATATGGCAGCAGCATTCAGATTATGCGGCAGAATTGCCGTCTAATTTACGTTAGACCGTTCATCTCATGAATGCACTTACACGAGCACTATGCTTGGGTTGTTTGGCACTTCTTAGCACCTTCCCCGCTGTTGCGGATGATGATGTCGTGGGCACCTGGTCGTCATCAACGCGAACCAAAGGCGGTCTCGGGCCGCAATGGATATTTTCGAAAGATGGAAACGTAACCCATACATTCGGCGCATTGGTTGACTTCAAGTACGAAATCAATGGAAGTCAGATCAAGATGACGCTTCTTGCCCCGGATCGTTCGGCAACAAAGGAGGTATCGACCCAGGAGTTCTCGATTGACGGGGACACGCTGACCGAGAACCCCCGAACACCGGATCGGAAGCAAATCATGAAGCGCACCGGCAAGCCATACAAGAACGCACATCCAATCGTTGGTGAGTGGACTTTTAGACATTACACAGGCGGCCCTGCCCTAATGCGATATTCCAGCGCTGGCATCGTACAGTTAAGCGTTCCCTTTCAAACGCTCACAGGAACGTATCGCACAAACCAAGGCACGCTTTCCATCACACTGCGTGACCAGCAGCCGACGCGTTACAAACTCAAACACGAGAGGGATTTTCTGGTTCTTACCGATGGAGAGGGAAGGGAAGGCAAATTTTTCAGGTTCGAATACTAATGCCGAGCGGTCAAATGTTAGCCACAACGCCTAATCGGCCATGAGCCTGACCATCCAACAACTCTCCCTCCACGCCGGCACCCGCACACTAGTCGAATCGCTCGATCTCACGCTTGAATCCGGTGAAGTGCTCGGCATCCTGGGCGCCAATGGCGCCGGAAAATCGACCCTGCTGACCGTACTGGCGGGGCTTGTCGCGCCCGCGTCCGGCCGGGTCATGCTCGACGGCCAGCCTGTGGCCGAGCTGCCGCCACTCACCCGCGCACAACACATCGGCCTGCTGCCGCAGGGCGACGAAGGCGGCTTCTTCGGCAGCGTGGTCGATTTCGTCGCACTCGGCCATTACCCCTTCGGCACCGCCCCTGATCTCGCGCCGCAGCTGGCGACCTGGGAACTGACCGAACTCGCCCGCCGCCCGCTCGACACGCTATCCGGCGGCGAGCGCCAGCGCGCCCGGCTGGCGCAGCTGGCGGTGCAGACGCCACGCATCGCGCTGCTCGACGAGCCGCTGACGCATCTGGACCCGGCGCATCAGGCCCGGCTGCTGGCCTGGGCGCGCAGCGAGGCCGATGCCGGACACAGCGTGGTGCTGACGCTGCACGACCCCAACTGGGCGGCCAGCCACTGCGACCGCCTGCTGTTTCTGCACGGCGACGGGCGCTGGCAACTGGGCAGCCCAGCCGAATTGCTGACCCCGGATTCACTTGAAGCCCTGTACGGACCCGGTACCACTGGCCTATGGAGGCGTTCAAGCCAGACCCAGCCTGTATAATCGCGGTCTGTTTCTCATAACCCCGCCTTCGCGCACTCCATGATTCGTCGCTTCATCAGCAAAGTATTCGGCCGTAAACCTCGCGCCTCCGGCTCCGGTGCCACCATTCTGCCGCAAGCCAAACACGGCATCCGGCGTGATCAACTCACCGACTGCGCACTAAAAACCTGCGAGACGCTGACGCAAGCGGGCTACAAGGGCTATCTGGTGGGGGGCGCGGTGCGCGACCTGCTGCTGGGCAAGACCCCCAAGGATTTCGACGTGGCGACCGATGCCACGCCGGAAGAAGTGCGCCGCCTGTTCCGGCGATCACGCATCATCGGGCGACGCTTCCAGATCGTGCATGTGATGTGTGGCCGCGAGACCATCGAGGTCACGACCTTCCGTTCAAACGAACAAAAAGAAACCGACGAAGACGACGAGCGCCCGACCGACGAGCACGGTCGCCTGTTATCGGACAACGTATTTGGCAGCATGGCGGACGATGCTGCGCGCCGCGACTTCACCATCAATGCGCTGTATTACGACGTGGTACGCGAGGAAGTGCACGATTACTTCGGTGGCGTGGCCGACTGCAAGAAACGCATGCTGCGCATGATCGGCGACCCCGACACACGCTTTCGCGAAGACCCGGTGCGCATGCTGCGTGCCGCGCGCTTTGCCGCCAAGCTCGATTTCCATATCGATCCCGAGACACGCCGGCCGGTTGCCACGCTGGCGCCGCTACTCGCCAATATTCCGCGCGCCCGCATCTTCGACGAAGCATTGAAACTGCTGATGTCGGGCCATGCCCTGCGCGGCGTGCACCAGTTGCGCGCCGAAGGCCTGCACCACGGCATGCTGCCGCTGTTGGACACCATCCTCGACGATCCCATCGGTGAGCGTTTCATCAACGCCGCGCTGAAAACCACCGACTCACGCATCGCGCAGGACAAACCCGCCTCGCCGGCGTTTCTGTTTGGCACGCTGTTGTGGCCCCAGGTGTTGCTGCGCTGGCGCGCGCTCGAAGCCGGCGGCGAAAAACCGCAGCCTGCCTTGTTCATTGCGATGGACGAAGTGCTCGACGCCCAGCGCGGCCAGCTCGCCATTCCGCGCCGCTACGACGGCATGATGAAAGAGATCTGGGCATTGCAGCCGCGCTTTGAACAGCGCGGTGGTCAACGCCCGCATCGCCTGCTGGAGCACCCACGTTTCCGCGCGGCTTACGACTTTTTGCTGCTGCGCGCCGAATCCGGTGAAGTGGATGGTGAACTCGGCGAATGGTGGACACGCTTCCAGGACGTGGATGAAGCCGAACGCGAGTCCATGCTCAAGGTCGACAGCTCGCCCAAGCCACGCCGCAAACGCAAGCGCAGAAAACCAGGCGAAGCCGCCAGCACCGCCCCTGCCGAATGAATGTCATCGCCACCATCGGGCTGGGTGCCAATCTCAACGATCCGGCAGCGCAGGTTGAATACGCACTGGCTGAACTGGATCGCCTGCCCGGCACCCGTCTGATTGTCCACTCATCGCTGTATGCGTCGGCTCCGGTGGGCTATGTCGATCAACCTGATTTCATCAACGCCGTGGCGCAGGTGGAAACCACTCTCGCTCCGCGCGCGCTGCTGGATGCGCTGCTGGACATCGAACACCGTCACGGCCGCGAGCGAAAATTTCGCAATGCCCCGCGCACGCTCGACCTCGACCTGCTGCTGTACGGCCACGCGCATTTCCATGAAGACGCGCTGACGCTGCCGCACCCGCGCATGACTGAGCGTGCCTTCGTGCTGTTGCCGCTACTGGAAATCGCGCCCGACACGGTCATTCCTGGCCATGGCCCGGCCGCCGACTGGCTCACTTCCTGTGCCGATCAGTCTGTGTCCGCCCTTCCCCCTCACGCTGCCGCCGTCAACGCATGAGCCTTGATCGTTACCGTTATATCGTCGTCGAAGGCCCGATTGGTGCCGGCAAAACCAGCCTCACCCACAAGCTGGCCGAACGCCTCAGAGCCGACACCCTGCTGGAAAACGCCAACGACAATCCCTTCCTGCCGCGCTTCTATCAGGAACCCCGGCGCTACGCCCTGCCGACGCAGCTGCATTTCCTGTTCGAGCGTTCACGCCAATTACGCGAGCTCACGCAAGGCGACCTGTTTCGTGCGGGCACCGTGTCCGATTTTCTGATCGACAAAGACATGCTGTTTGCGCGCCTGAACCTGGATGACGACGAATTCGAGCTGTATCAAAAAGTCTATGCCGACCTCGCCCCACAAACAGCGACGCCCGACCTGGTGATTTATCTGCAGGCACCGATCGACGCACTGCATGATCGCGTCAATCGACGCGGCGTGGACTTCGAGCGCGACATGGATGCAACTTATCTGCAGCGCCTGGCCAATAGCTACAGCGAGTTTTTCCATCGCTACGATGCCGCCCCCCTGCTCATCGTCAACACCAGCAATCTCAACTTTGCCGAGAGCAACGATGATTTCGAACTGCTGCTGGAACGCATGACCAAAATGCGCGGCCCGCGCGAATTTTTCAGCAAGGCTGCATAAACATAAATATGTCAGTCACCCTGTCCACCCTCAAGGCCATGCGCGAACGCGGCGAGAAAATCGCTGTGCTCACTTGCTACGACGCCAGCTTTGCGCGCGTGCTCGATGCCGCCGGGGTGGACGTGCTGCTGGTGGGCGATTCGCTCGGCATGGTGATCCAGGGCCATGCCTCGACGCTGCCGGTGAAGCTGGCCGAAATGAGCTACCACACGCGCTGCGTGGCGGCAGGCACCGAGCGCGCCTTCATCGTCGCCGACCTGCCCTTCGGCAGCTACCAGCCCTCACCCGAGCGTGCATTTGCCGCCTCCGCACGATTGATGGCGGCGGGCGCGCACATGGTCAAGCTCGAAGGCGGCGCGGTCATGGTCGACACCGTGGCTTTCCTCGCCCAGCGCGGCATCCCCGTTTGTGCGCACCTGGGCCTGCTGCCGCAATCGGTGAACCAGCTTGGCGGCTACAAAGTGCAGGGGCGTGAAGATGCCGCCGCCACACAACTGATCGCCGATGCACGTGCACTGGAAGCCGCGGGCGCGGGGCTGATCGTGCTGGAAATGGTGCCGGCTGAACTGGCCAGGCGCATCACTGACAGTCTCGCCATTCCCACCATTGGCATTGGCGCCGGCGTCGACTGTTCCGGCCAGGTGCTGGTGCTGTACGACATGCTGGGGCTATACCCGCGCGCACCCAGGTTCTCGAAGAATTTTCTGGCCGGGGCGGACAGCATCGAAGCGGCGGCGCGCGCCTACGTCTCTGCAGTCAAAGCCGGCGCCTTCCCCACCGCCGATCACGCTTTCTGATGCAGGTCGTCCACACCACCGCCGAACTGCGCACCGCACTGGCCGGGCAATCCGGCACCGCGTTTGTGCCGACGATGGGCAACCTGCATGCCGGGCATGTGTCGCTGGTCGAACTAGCGAAACAGCATGGTCAACCCGTGGTCGCCAGCATCTTCGTCAACCCGCTGCAGTTCGGCGCGGGTGAGGATTTCGAGCGCTATCCACGCACCCTCGACGCCGATTGCGCCAGGCTCGCCGCCGCCGGCTGCGACCTGGTGTTTGCGCCCGATGTCGCCGAACTGTATCCGGTGCCACAGACATTCAGCGTGCAACCGCCCGACAGCCTGGCCCATGATTTGTGCGGTGCCTCCCGCCCCGGACACTTCAGCGGCGTGGCCACCGTGGTGCTGAAACTGTTCAATCTGGTGCAACCGAATGTGGCGGTATTCGGTAAGAAGGATTGCCAGCAGCTGTTCGTCATCCGCGAACTGGTGCGGCAATTCAACCTGCCGATCGAAATCGTGTCGGGCGAAACCCTGCGCGAGCCCAGCGGACTGGCAATGAGTTCGCGCAATAGCTACCTCAGCGAAGCCGAACGGATTCAGGCTTCGCAACTCCAGAGCCAGCTCGCGGCCCTGATCGCGGCCATCCACGCAGGTGAGCGGGACTTTGAGGCGCTGTGCCACACTGCCAGCCGCCACCTCAAAATGGCGGGCTGGCGCGTGGATTATGTCGCGCTGCGCGATGCCGAGACCCTGCAACCGCCCGCAGCAGGCGCTTCCCGGCTGGTAGCCCTGGGCGCTGCGTGGCTGGGCTCGACCCGCCTGATCGACAACCTCGATTTCACCCTGAAAGACCCGCTCTGAGCTTGGGCGTGCCCCCCTTTGGGGTCGAAGCCTCAAAAGGTATAATGTCCGTCCATTTTTTGTGAGGGCACCGTCATGCAAAGAACGATGCTCAAGTCCAAGCTCCATCGGGCAACCGTCACGCATTCCGAGCTGCATTACGAAGGCTCGTGCGCCATCGACGAAAACCTGCTGGACGCGGCAAACATCCATGAATACGAGCAGATCCAGATTTACAACGTCACCAATGGTGAACGTTTCACCACCTATGCCATCCGCGCCGCGCGTGATTCAGGCATCATTTCAGTGAACGGTGCGGCCGCGCACAAGGCCAATCCGGGCGACCTCGTCATCATCGCCACCTACGCCGTCTACAACGAGCTGGAACTGGCACGTTACGAGCCGGAACTGGTGTACATCGGCGAAGGCAACTGCATTCTGGACACGCGCCACGAGATTCCGGTACAGGCGGCTTAAGCCTGTTTCTGGACAACAAAAAGCCGGGGATTCCCGACTTTTTGTTGTCTCGCTATCAATGTGCGCCCCGCGAACCAGCGATTATCGGGATTGCCCGACGTGCCGCATCAGCATCGACAGGTTCGCGCGCCGGGTGTGCAGAACCAGATGGTAATGATTGCCCATCAGGCAATACGCCAAGGCACAGGCGTCGAACCGATCCAGGGCAGCGCCGACAATTTCCAGAAACACCTGCCGGTCGCGATCGTCATCGAAAATCGACTCGCGCCGGTCACCGCGCGAGGTGACGTGATAGATGCTGTTCAAAGCTGACGAAGCTGCCGTCTGGGCGGGTGAGTTTGGTGAGTTGGCCGACGGCATCGTAGTCGAAGCGAGCGTGGTGACGAGGCCGTGGGGGTCGGTTGTTTGCGCGGTCGCTGAAAGCGAAACACACATCTCAGAATTCCTGATTGCCTGCTATCCATTCGGAGACACGTTGTCTGATTTCGCAAACGCGCGGGTGAGAAATCTGTCCAATACTTCCGGTTAACAAGCTGCCTTCCACAACCGCCAAGCGTGAAAGACGAAACACACTGGGCGACTTCAAACCCGACTCGACATAATCCTTGTCAGAAGCTTGGATGATCTCATCGAATCCGGCGTGTGCCTGATGCAATTGCGACGAAATCATGCAAACCAGCCAGTCGTCGAAATTGCCTGGTGCCTTGCATAGCAATAAAACCGGGCGAAGTTTGGCTGAAGTCAAATCCGAATATGGAAATGGAATCAGCGCGATTTGCCCTATGGATTTCATCGCCAGACTTCCCGGCAATCGGATGCACTGTAGTTTACGGGGTCGTCCGTCTGATCACGAAGTGCCTGGCTCAGGCCCATGAGCTGGAAATGGCTCTCCGTCCAGTCAGCGGAAATGCGGGAGGCGATGAACTCGACAAAATCGAAGACTTCCGCCTGCTTTTCGGGGGGGAGTAGCGTTAGCTTTTGAGCGATCAATTCAGCATAGCCCATGATGAATCCTCAGTCTGGAACAGGCGTCAGTTTAGCACCGGGGCGTCTGTTGTACCCTGCGAGCAACGCAAAGCAACGGGGTCACAAAGCAACGGGGTCAGGTCTTGCAATGCCACATCCCCCTCAATCAACGAACGGCAACGGGGTCAAACGGCGACGCAAACGGCAACGGGGTCAGGTCTTGCAATACCACATTCCCCTCACTTTTTAATGATTTCATAACTCACCACCATTCTGCTCACCGTTGAATAATGCACGCCAAAATGTTCGGCGATGGCCGCCATGGTGTGCTGTCCCGACATGTAAGCCCTCGCCATCGCTTCATTACGGTCATAGCGCTGCTCGAAATCCGCCAGGGATTGCGTCAGCATGCGCCTTTGGGCACGCGGGATTTCATCCAGCGACGGGCGCTTCTCGATTTGCGCCTGCATCTTTTTGACGAAGGCCTCAGAGCCCAGGTAGATCTGTCCCTGTAGCTGCGTCCACACGCTCGGCAAACGGGCACCTTCATGCACGAACTCAACATATTTCCGGATTGCGCTGGCACGCTGACGTCCGAACTGCGCCAGTATCCAGTCCGGCTGCAGCCATTCGGGAACTGGCGCCTGGCCACAGGTAGCAAGGTAACTGCTCCACGGCCAGGTTTCGAGCCGCTTGACCATCCCGGCGCGCAGCGGATTGAGCACGACATAACGCGCCAGTTCGAGCAGATAGCTGTCACGCTCGACCAGAATGGCCTTGTATCGGCCCTGGAAAACATGCCCTACCCGTCCATGGACACGGTTAAAGCGTTGGGTATACACCCCATTGAGTTGCCGCATGCCTTGCGCAAGATTGGTTTCAGGCGTTTCGATCAGCAGGTGGTAGGGTTGCTCATCTGGCACCAGGCGTGACACACCCAGTTGTATCGCTTGCAAACCTGGCCGAACACCTCCAGCCACACCCGCCTGTCGGCCTCAGTCAGATAAATATCCTCACGCCCATCGCCTCGCGAGGTGACGTGGTAAAGACCTCCTGCCAGTTCAAGTCTTAATGGGCGTGACATGTAACTCAGGTTAGGCGAGGGAATGTATTAATGCAAGACCTGACCCTGGTGTTGTAAACGCAAGACCTGACCCTGGTGTTGTAAACGTGACCCTGGTGTTGTAAACGAACAGTATTGAGACCTGACCCTTTAGCTGTAACCGGACACTACTGAATCCGCTTCCTGATAAAGGAAATAGCTCTCGCCACACCACAGGTTATAGAAACCCACCATATGCCGCCTAATACAACATGCATTCCGAATATGGCTAAGAACTTGTCATGAAAAACAAACTCATCAGTAACCGAGTGAAACAGTAATGAAATAGGCAAGTCTAGAAAAAAAGAGAAAAACAAAGACCATGATTCACCGGAACCAATCAAATCAACCCCTGCTTCTATCAATACCAGCATAGTGTGAACTGCTATCACAACGACCCAGCAATTTCTCTGGTTCATTTCTGGCACCCACAACTTGAGGCGTTATCCCCAGGGGATGGGAGATTGTTTCTTTCCATCCATAGCCCTAAGGGGCTATTTTTTCGACCAATAGCTCTAGCACTAGAGGCTAGATCACGATCACAATTTGTCATACAACTGGCTCGGGCATCCTTGTCGCATGGATTATGGTCCCGGCATCTCCAGTAACAAACATCATGGTCTCTACAAGCAAGGTCTAAGCTATCTACAGGTGGCTTATGTTCCTTCTGACGTTTTGTATCATAAGAATTTTCAATGCCACCTGTCCAATCAGGGCCGCACCAATTGCCGTGGTATTTCCAAAGCCCCAAAGGATCAGTGAAATTTACAGGACTCCCCCCAACGTAGGTGTATAGATTCATTCCCCCCGCCAACCCAATCGGATCCGCCTCAACATACCTCCCCGTCCCCGGATCGTAATCCCTGAAGTAGTTGTAATGCAGCCCCGTCTCCCGATCAAAATACTGCCCCGGCAACCTGAGGTTGTTCACCACCTGCGCCACCCTCACCGTCGCCTTGCCAAACGGCTCATAGTCCGCCCGCCACTTCACCGCACCCGTCTCATCGGTCATCGCCTGCGGCGTCCCCAGATGATCGACGTGGTAGTAGTAAATCGCGCTGCCGTTGTCGATCCGCGCCAGCGGCCGACCGTTGAGCCAGACGTATTCCTTGGTGTTGCCCGCCTGGTCTTTCTCGTACAGCAGTTCGCCATTGGGGCCGTAGTGGAAGACGGTTTGCAGGCCGTTCTGGTTGCGCTTCTTGATGCGCTCACCCAGGGCGTTGTAGGTGTAGGTGGTGACCTCGGTTGCGGTGGTGCTGGTGGCGAGGCGGTTGTAGCCGTCGTAGGTGAAGGTGGCGATAGGAGCGGCGTCGACGCTGATGCTGGCGGTGTTGCCGTTGGGGGTTTTGCCGCGGCTTTCGCTGCCGCGCGTTAGCAGCCAGTTGCCGGTGTAGACGTAGTTCATAACACCGGCGTTGCGGGTTTCGGACTGGCGGTTGCCGTTGAGGTCGTAAATCCAGGCGAGCGTGCCGAAGCTGCTTCCGGTGGCGGTGTCGATGGCGGAAACAAGTCGGCCGGTTGCGTCGTAGCCGTAGCTAACCCCGCCGTTGCTGAAGTTGTTGAGGTTTTTCAGGTTTCCGGCTGCATCATAGGCGGCCAATTTGATGCGCGGGCCATCGAAGAGGTACCAGGGGCGATAGTCCTGGGTGCGGCTGTGGTAGAAGGAAAAGCCATTGCCGTAGCTGAAGCTCTGCGGCCCTGCGAAGGGGTAGCCGTAGTTGAACTCGCTGGCCAGCACAGTAATGGGTGCCCCGCTTGCGGGCTGGGTGGACACTTGGCTGATGCGGCCTTGGGCGTCATAGCTGGTAGTGACGCTGCGGCCGGTGGGGTAAACGATTTTATCCAGGCGCCCATGGGGGTCGTAAAAATACTGGCTATAGAACCAGTTCCCCCCGGGAACGGCGCCGAGCTGGTAGGCAAGGCGCCCATGCAGGTCGTAATTGAAGAGCAGATGAAAGCTGCCGTTGCTCTGAACGTAGCACAAGCGGCCCTGGCCACAGGTGTCGTAAGCGTACGTATAGACAGGCGTTGCGGTGTCCGAACTTTTCCTTTTGGTGAGTCGGTTCAGCGCGTCATAGGTGTAGGTCACCGTGATGCCACGGGCGTCCTTCTCGGTCTTGAGGTTGCCGGCTTCGTCGTAGGTGCGCTCGGTGGTGCCGGTGTCAGCGCTGACGCTCTGAGTGACGTCACCCAGCGCATTGATGCCGTAAGTGGTGGCCTGGTTGGCGGGGTCGATGACGCGGATGGTCTGGTCGAGGGCGTTGGGGCTGAATTGCTCGATGCCGCCGTCGGCGTTCAGCGTCTGCGTGAGACGGTCGAGGGGGTCGTAGCTGTGGGTGATGACATCGCTGACGTCGGTGCGGGCGCCGTCGGTCTGCTTCATGTTGCCCTGGGCGTCGTATTCGTAGGTGACGGTCTGGTTGAGCGCACCGATGTCTTTCCAGAGGCGGCCGAGCGCGTCGAATTCGCGGCGGTTGGTGTAGTAGACATAACCGCCATCCACACCGGTGATCTCTTCCTTGGTACGGTTGCCTGCGGGGTCGAGGGTGTAGGTGAGGCGACTGCCGTCCTGTTGCACGATGGCGGTGAGGCGATGGGCGGGGTCGTATTCAAAGCTGACGTAGCTGGCGTCGGGGCGGGTGAGTTTGGTCAACTGGCCGACGTAGTCGTAGTCGAAGCGGGTGAGTTCGCCGCCGACGGTGCGGGTCTTGAGCCAGCCGCGCGGGGTGTAGGTGAGCGAGGTGACGAGGCCGTTGGGATCGGTCATCTTGAGCACATGGCCGTGGGCATCGTATTCGTTGAGCGTCATGATATGACCGAGGGCGTTGGTGATCTGTTTGATCTGGCCACGACAGCCTAGAAGCGCGGCACCGGGGCAAGCTGCGTCGGGGGCGTAGTAGTCGGTGGTGGTGAGGTCACTGACGTCGATGCGCGGGCCGTTGTCGACTTTCCGGACGAGGACACCGGGAACAGTGGCGTGATAGGTGTAAGTGGTGGTCCAGCTGCGGGTCTTGTTGAGGGCGGTGTCCTTGATGCTGGTGCTGGTGACGTTGCCGCGCGTGTCGTAGACGATGCTGGTTTCACGCCCGGCTTCGGTGATTTTGGTAGGCAGGCGAAATCGCGTATCCCACTCGGTGAGGATCTTGCGTTCGACGCTGTTGGCGGCCGGGGTGTAGGTAGCGAGATTGGTCGGGCAGCTTGCGCCGGATACCAAGCCTTCGACACGTGCGGTTTCGAGGTTGCGCGTGTCGAAGGCGTAGCAGGTCTGGTGGCCGTTGAAGTCGGCGCGGGATTTGACATTGCCGTTTTCGTCGTACGTGGTGGCACTTGAGGCCGGGCCGCAGCCGGAACCGCCGGGCTGGGACTGGCCGGTGCTTTTGACGACGCCGAGGATGGTGGTGAAGGTGTGGGTGCGCTGAGTGCCGAGGGGGTCGGTGACGATGGTGCTGTCGGTGCCGTAAGTCAGCGTGTGCAGGTCGGCACCGTTGGCGTGACCGGTGGAAACCGCCTTGCCGCTGGCGTCGTATTGATAGGTGGCGTAGCGGTCGCCGTTCTCGTCGGTGATGCCGGTCAGCGCATGCGGCAGGTCGGCGCCGGCGGTGTTCTCGGGTTCGTTGTAGTGGTAGGTCTTGCTGCGGCCGTCGGGGTACTGGACGGAGACGAGGTTGCTCTGGGCGTCGTAGCCGTAGGTGATGACGCCGCCGGCGGGGTCGGTGACGGTGACGATGCGCTTGAGGGTGTCGTAGCTGAAGCGCAGCTGGCGGCCAGCGTCGTCGGTGACGGTGTCGAGGGTTTCGGGGTCGTCGTCGCCGCCGGAGGCAAGAGGCAAATCGTAGGTGAGGGTCTGGGTGCGGCCGGTGAGGTCTGCGATGGTGAGGAGCTTGCCGGTGGCGGTGTAGGTTTCGATGGAGTCGGTGGCGGCGACGGTGTAGCGCCAGCCGGTGCGGGTGCCAGACGAGTCTTTGAGTTCGGTTAGGCGGTCAGATATATCAGCATCAGGGAGCCAATTTGATCCGTACTGAAAAACATAGTCCTTTCCATCACCACGCTGCACAGTCGCCGTGTTTCTGAAAGATGTCGGTGCTGTTGGTGTACTCAAAATCAACTTGGAGTACATATGCTCCCACCCCCCACCTAAAACAGATGGGGAGCTATACATAGGCTGGCTGTTGTAATAGCGTTTAAATGAAACTCCAAAGGAGATTAGGGCTAAATCTGTTTCCAAAAACCATTTATTACCCGTCCCAATCTTGACCGGGTTGGGAGTGCTAGGGGTATTACAGTCATCCCCCAAATTTTTAGGTACTTTATCTTTGTCCGTATAGCAGACTGCTTGGCGCACGCCTTTACTATCGTAATAATCTAATTGATAGAGGGATGGCGAGCATTCGTAAAATTTACCAAGCCCAGAGTATTGGGAGGGAGGGCTGTTTGTTCCCGCTTGAATTCCCATGCAGCGACCACGGTCTGTTTCAAACGCTACGACTTGCCCCCCCAAAACAAAATCGACATGGTGAAAGCTGTAAGCGCCTTCCGTCACCACATCTGCAGCATGTTGACACGCCGCATCGGCGGAACTGAATCTGGTCGTATCGCCTGCGATCCAAAAAAAAGGGGCCGGCGAATATAAATATGCCGAATAAGTTATGGGGCTATACGCGAACAAGCCAAACAAGAGAAATGGGGTCAGGGTCAGACTCCATTTATTTTGCTTTTCCTGAGGGGGTGCCAACTGATCATTCCCACACACGCCTTGCGCGCGCGCACTCATCCCATTCGACATGGTTTCCCCTCCCACACTGCGTATTTCGACTATTTTTGTTCTTCCGCAACACGTGCCCGTGTACTTTGCACCGGCCGCTTGTTTCCATGTATGTCTCGACAGACAAAGACACGGAGGGGGCTGTGGTTGCTCGTCCGCTAAACCCTGAAGGACTCTCCCCCACTTCATTCCAGACGGGTGGAATTGTATGCAGCAGCAACCACGCTTTTGGCAGAATCTACAGGGACGGACTGGATTACGTCAAGCGGCAACGAGTTGGCCATGTGGCCGCTCAGTTCCGGCCAGGCCTTGACCGCAGACCATGACCACTATGCTACGGGGCTGCTACGGGGCTGAGCTGGACTAGCTGCTTCGACCACTCCTCCGTACGGAGTCTCATCGGCAAAGGCTACTATTGATCCGGCCAGTTTATTCGCGAGATCGTTCGTGCTGAGCTTGTCGAAGCACAGCCCTTCGATCGTTCGACAGGCTCAGCACGAACGATCTGAATGAAAAACGATCTGGCTGAATCAGCGCACGCTTAGCTCAGCTTCCATATCTCATTGTTGTATTCCCTCATGGTGCGATCGGTCGAGAAGAATCCGCTCGACGCCGTGTTGCGGATGCTCATGCGCGTCCAGCCTGCCTGATCCTGCCAGGCTTGCGACACGCGTTCCTGCGCATCGACGTAGCTGCGGAAGTCGGCCAGCACCATCCAGGGGTCATGCGGGCTCATGATCGCGTCCAGAATCATGTCGAAGATGCCCGGCTCACAGGAATTGAAGTGGCCGGAGGCCAGCAGGTCGATCACTTCGCGCAGATCCGGGTCCTGGGCAACGTAGGCCGACGGCTGATAGCCCGGACGCTGGGCTTCAACCTCTTCGGCGCGCAGGCCAAACAGGAAGAAGTTGTCCTCACCCACGGCCTCGAGAATTTCGATGTTGGCTCCATCGTAAGTGCCGATGGTAAGGGCGCCATTCATCATGAATTTCATATTGCCGGTGCCCGATGCCTCCTTGCCCGCAGTCGAAATCTGCTCCGACAAATCAGTTGCCGGTGCGATTATTTCCATGCTGGTCACCCGATAGTTGGGCAGGAAGGCCACTTTCAGCCGGCCATTGACCGCCGGATCGTTATTGACGACTTCCGCCACGCTGTTGATGAGCTTGATGATGCGCTTGGCGATGACATAACCCGGCGCTGCCTTGCCGCCGATCAGCACACAACGATCTGCCCAGCCATCCATCCGGTTCTGCTTGATGCGGTTATACAGATGAATGATGTGCAGAACATTCAGCAGTTGCCGCTTGTATTCGTGGATGCGCTTGACCTGTACATCAAACAGCGCGGCCGGATTGAATTCCACGCCGCATTTGTCCTTGACCAGCGCCGCCAGGCGGGTCTTGTTGGCCTGTTTGACAGCGCGCCATTGCGCATGGAACGCCAGGTCGCCGTTATCAGCCAGCGGCTTGAGCTGTTCCAGTTGCGCCAGGTCGGCTATCCAGCCATCACCGATCTTGCTGCTGATGAGCGCGCTCATGCCGGGATTGGCATGGGCCACCCAGCGGCGTGGCGTGACGCCATTGGTCTTGTTGTTGAACTTGTCCGGCCACAGTTCGTAAAAGTCGCGGAACAGGCCTTCTTTCAGCAGCCGCGAATGCAATGCCGCCACGCCATTGACCGAGAAGCTGCCGACGATGGCCAGCCAGGCCATGCGTACCTGGCGCTCGCCGCCCTCCTCGATCAAGGACATGCGACGCTGGCGATCCTTGTCGCCAGGCCATTTCATCGATACCACGCGCAGAAAGCGCGCATTGATCTCGTAAATGATTTCCAGCAGACGCGGCAGCAGGCGCTCGAACAGGGGCACCGACCAGCGCTCCAGGGCTTCGGGCAGCAGGGTGTGATTGGTGTAGGCCATGCACTTCGACGTAATTGCCCAGGCCTGGTCCCACACCAGTCTTTCGTTATCAAGCAGCAGACGCATCAGTTCGGCCACCGCGATGGTGGGGTGGGTGTCGTTCATCTGGAATACGTTGTGCTCGGCGAATTTCAACAGATCGCTGTTGCCCGCCGAGCGCCACTGTCGCAGCGCGTCCTGCAGGCTGGCCGAGGCCAGAAAATATTGCTGGCGCAAGCGCAGTTCCTTGCCGTTTTCACTGCTGTCGTTGGGATAGAGCACCATCGAGATGTGCTCGGCATGGTTTTTTTCCTGCACCGCCTCGGTGTAGCTGCCGGCGTTGAACTCATCAAGATCGAACTCGTCGGTCGCGGCTGCTTTCCATAGCCGCAGGGTATTCACTGCGTGATTCCGGTAGCCCGAAATCGGCATGTCGTAGGGAATCGCCAGCACATCATTGGTATCCGCCCAGCGCGCACGCTCGATGCCTTCCTTGTCCTGGAAATGCTCGGTATGCCCGCCAAACGGTACCCTGCAGGTGAACTCCGAGCGCTCGATCTCCCAGGGATTGCCATCGCGCAGCCAGTGGTCGGTATCTTCCTTTTGATAGCCGTTTTCAATGCGCTGGCGAAACATGCCGTATCCGTAATGCAGGCCGTAGCCCATCACCGGCAAATTCAGCGTGGCGCAACTGTCCATGAAACACGCGGCCAGGCGGCCCAAACCACCATTGCCCAGGCCGGCATCGGGTTCTTCTTCGGCCAGGCTTTCCAGCGTGTGGCCGAATCGCTGCAAGGCTTCACGTGTCGCCTCGTCCAGCCCCAGATTGAGCACATGGTTGGACAGGGCGCGACCAATCAGAAACTCCAGCGACAGGTAGTACGCCCGGCGTTTGCCCGGCTGGTCACGCGCCGTATAGGAATTCATCCAGTCCGACATGATGCGGTCGCGCAGGGTCCAGGCCAGCGCCTGATACGAGTAGACCGGTGGGCATGCCTGCAGCCGCCCCATGTGATAAAGCCGATAGCGCTCCAGGTCATGGCTGATCGCATCGGCGCTTGCCGGCAACGATTCAAAGGGGAAACAACCCGAGCATCTAGCGTTGTCAGATGGGGTGAAGGACATGGCTACTCCTGCTGGATGAACTGGAATACAAGGAAAGATAATGGTCGGCACTTTCGGACCAGCCGAATGACTGGCGCATGCCCGTTTGCTGCAAGCCGCGCCACTGGGCAGGCTTACGGTAAATATCGAGCGCGCGTCGGATCGCTTCCAGAAAAGCCGCTACATCGGGCGCTTCGAATACGAAGCCATTGGCCGTTGCGTCCTTCAGCGTGGCCTTGTTGGCATCGACCACCGTATCGGCCAGTCCGCCGGTCTTGAAGACGATAGGAAGAGTGCCATAGTGCAGGCTGTACATCTGGTTCAAGCCACACGGCTCAAAGCGCGACGGCATCATGAACATGTCCGCGCCCGCTTCGATTTGATGCGCCAGCGGCTCGTCGTAGCCGATTTCTACAAACACACGGTCTGGATGCTGTTTGGCCAGCCGCGTGAGTTTCTGTTCGTACGCGATCTGGCCGCTGCCCAGCAATACGAAACGGGCATCGGTTTCAGCCAGCAATACCGGCATCGCGGCCAGCACCCAGTCAATTCCTTTTTGTTCAACGAGGCGGCCGACCAGCCCCAGCAAGGGAGCCTTGAGCGCAGCCTCGTCAGGCTGTGGCAGGAAGCGCTCGAGCAAAGCCTGCTTGTTGCGCCGCTTGCCCGGCTGGATGCGCCCCGGTGAATAATGGGCAGGCAGATGTTCATCGGTGGCGGGATTCCAGACAGTCGTATCAATGCCGTTGAGTATGCCGTGCAACTTATGCTGCCGGGATAGCAGCAGGCCATCCAGTCCATAGCCAAATGCGGGCGTGCAGATTTCGGCCGCATAGGTGGGGCTCACCGTGGTTACGGCATCTGCGTACACCACGCCGCCTTTCAGCATGGAAAAGCCACCATGAAACTCAACGCCTTCGGATGACCACCAGTGACTCGGCAACTGCAGGCGGACAAAATCACCATGCGAGAAATACCCGCTATAGGCCAGGTTGTGAATGGTGAACACGGTTTTGGGGCGCACCGGCTGGTCGGCCAGAAAGGCCGCCACCAGGCCAGTTTGCCAGTCGTGTGCGTGCACCACTTCGGGCTGCCAGCCAATATCCAGCGCATCCTGCGCCAACAGCGCTGCCACACGGGAAAACACGGTAAACCGTTCGGCGTTGTCGGGCCAGTCTTGTCCGCTCGCGCTCACATACGGGTTACCCGGGCGATCAAACAGCGCCGGACAATCCACCACCCATAACGGAAAGTCCAGATCGGGATGATGCGTCTCCAGAACACGCGCACTGACGATGCCATCGGCGCCACGCACATCACACCAGCCGAGTATTGTTATCTGGTCGAGTTGGCGCAACAGGGATCGATACCCCGGCAGCACCAGGCGGATATCCGCACCACCCGCATGCAAGGCATGCGGCAGGCTGCCGATTACATCACCCAGGCCGCCGGTTTTTACCAGCGGGTAGGCCTCGCTGGCTACAAACAGAATTTTTTTTGCTCCGCTTTTCATTATTTTTGTCCATCATTTTTATAGGTTAAACATCAGCTGCAAGGCTTCAGGAAGATAGCCCCCAGCGGTGGCAGAACCACTTCGACTGAATGGTCGAAGCCCATCCAGGGCAGATTTTGTGGCTGCAGGGGATGGCCATTACCGAGATTGCTCCCGCCGTAATACTTGGAATCGGAGTTCAGCACTTCACACCATGCCGCGCCAGACGGCACGCCGATGCGATAGCGATGGCGCGGTACCGGCGTGAAATTGAACAAGGCCACAATCTGCGCGTTTGGATCCTGTCCCTGACGCACCAGGCTCAACACCGACTGGTCGGCATCGTGACAATCAATCCAGCGAAAACCGCGCGGATCGAAGTCGTATTCATACAGTGCGGGCTCATTGCGGTACAGGTGATTCAGGTCATGCAGCAAGGTACGAATGCTGTCGTGCGCCGGGAAATCGAGCAGCATCCAGTCGAGCGGGCCGGCCTCGTTCCATTCGTTCCACTGGCCAAACTCGCCGCCCATGAACAGCAATTTCTTGCCCGGGTGAGCGTACTGCCAGGCATAGAACAGACGCAGGTTGGCGAAGCGCTGCCAGGTATCGCCCGGCATTTTGTCGAGCAGGCTTTTTTTCATGTGCACGACTTCGTCATGCGACAAGGGCAGCACGAAATTTTCGGTCCACGCATACATCTGGCTGAAGGTCAGCTGGTTGTGCTGGTACTTGCGGTAGACCGGCTGCTTCTCGATGTAATCGAGACTATCGTTCATCCAGCCCATGTTCCATTTCATCGAAAAACCCAGGCCGCCCAACTCGACCGGACGCGACACCGCCGGCCAGGCGGTCGATTCCTCGGCGATGGTCAGCACACCGGGAAAGCGGCCATGCACTTCGGTATTCATTTCACGCAGGAAATGAATCGCCTCGATATTTTCACGCCCGCCATACTGGTTCGGCAGCCATTCGCCCTGCTTGCGCGAGTAATCGAGGTAGAGCATCGAGGCGACCGCATCGACGCGCAGGCCGTCGATGTGAAACTCCTCCAGCCAGTACAGTGCATTGGCGACCAGAAAGTTGCGTACTTCGTTGCGGCCAAAATCGAAGATCAGCGTGCCCCAGTCCTGATGCTCACCGCGGCGCGGATCGGCATGCTCATAGACCGGCTCGCCGGTGAATCGTGCCAGAGCGAAGTCGTCCTTGGGAAAATGCCCCGGCACCCAGTCAAGCAGCACACCCAGCTTGGCCTGATGACAGGCATCGACAAACGCGCGGAAATCATCCGGCGAGCCAAAGCGTGCCGTCGGCGCGTAATAGCCCGACACCTGATAGCCCCACGACGCATCGAGCGGATGCTCGGCTACCGGCATCAACTGGATGTGGGTATAGCCGAGATCCAGCACATAAGGAATCAACTCAACCGTAAGTTCGGCCCAGGTGTAAAAACCGCCATCGGCATGACGCCGCCAGGAACCGGCGTGCAATTCATACATGCTGACCGGGCTGTGCTGCCAATCAAAGTGGGAGCGGGCATCGATCCAGTCGCCATCCGCCCAGGTGTGCGTCCCTTCATCCGCGATACAGCTGGTGGTTTCGGGCCGCAAAAACATCTGCCGGGCGTAGGGATCGGTTTTCCTCACCAACTGGCCATGGCTGCCGAGAATTTCGTATTTGTAGGCGTGTCCAGCGGCCAGGCCGGGGATGAACAACTCCCATATGCCCGATGACCCGCGACAGCGCATCGGGTTGCGGCGCCCGTCCCATTCGTTGAATTCACCCACGACACTCACGCGCTGCACGGCCGGTGCCCACACGGCAAACAGGCAGCCTGCCACGCCATCGATGGTTTTCAGCCGTGCGCCCAGGACTTTCCAGGCTTCGAAATGCCGTCCCTCTCCCAACAGGTACAGGTCCATTTCACCCAGCTGCGGCTCAAAGCTGTAGGGGCATTGCGCGGTGTGCCATTCGCTGGTGCGCTTGCTTTGCCAACGCAGCAGCGGATGCTTTTCAATCACGCTTCCAGGTGGAAGATGTCGCTCAAAACAGTCGGTTCCAGCCACACGGGTCATGGAATCGCCCGCCACTTCCACCGCTTCTGCCGCAGGCAGAAAAGCGCAAATCCGGATGCTGCCATCAGGCTGGGGATGCATCCCCAGCACTTCGAATGGATCATGATGCGTGCCGGCCTGCACACGCATCATGGGTTCGTCGATTGCAGGCAGCTTCATGCTGGTCGAAGGTTGGAGCGGCGCATTCATGGATTGGTTTAAGTCTCGCATCGATGGGCATTCTGTATTTGTTCAAGCAAACGGGATGCCAGGTCTGCAGTGAGGACTTCCCATTCAAATCGCCAGCTCCAGTTGCCATTGTCCGTACCGGGCGTATTCATGCGCGCCTCCGATCCCAGGCGCAACACATCCTGCATCGGCAATACAGCAAGCGCTGCACGGCTACCCAGCACGGTAACAATCATGGCGTCCGGAACGGCTTCGGGATCCTCGACGCCCAACTGCTGCATCACACCATGACGCGCATGATCGGGCAGCGTGCGCCACCAGCCCAGCGTGGTGTCGTTATCATGCGTGCCGGTGTAATAGACCGTATCAGGCAGGACATTTTCGGGCTTGTGCGGATTATCGGCATGCTCGTCAAAGGCGAATTGCAATACGGACATGCCCGGCAACCTGAACTGGTGACGCAATTCAGTGACATCGGGGGTGATGATCCCCAGATCCTCCGCCACCAAAGGCAGATCGCCCATTTCATCGACAATCGCCTGCAGCAGTTCGGCGCCCGGCGCCTTGACCCACTCACCGTGAATGGCTGTAGGCTCATTGACCGGGATCTCCCAGGCCGCGGCCAGGCCGCGGAAATGGTCGATGCGCACCAGATCGAACCAGTCGAAATGCGCCCGCAAACGCGCCCGCCACCAAGTGAAATTGTCAGCCTGCATCGCAGGCCAGTTGTAATGCGGATTACCCCAGCGTTGCCCTGTTTCGGAAAAATAATCGGGCGGAACGCCCGCCACCAGCGTCGGGTGTCCGTCACCATCCAGCAAAAACTGATCGCGTTTTGCCCACACGTCGGCGCTGTCATGCGCCACAAAAATCGGCATATCACCAAACAGCTGGATCCCACGCACGGCCGCCTTGGCACGCATGGCCTGCCAGCACACATCGGCGTGATATTGCTCAACCATCACGGTTTTCAGAACATCGGCATGAGCGACGTCAAATGCCGCCAGGGTCTGTGGGTCGCGGTCACGCAATGCACGCGGCCATTCGGTCCAGGTTACCCCACCCTGCTCGCGCTTGATGATGATGAAACGCGCATAGTCATCGAGCCAGTGGCTTTGCCGGGTGCGCCAGCCAGCAAAACGGCGCATATCAACCTTCGTCTCGGGAAACAATGCCGGGTTGACCGCAAAAGCGGATGCGCATTGATAGGGGGACAGCCCCACCAGCGGCAAACCCAGCGGCAGCATCTGCCACACCCTCACCCCGGCCGCGTGCAGAAAATCCAGCCAGCGGTCGGCGTCAGCCAAGGTGCCCGACGGAAGGGACGTCGGATGCAACAGCAGACCGGCCCGATGCGTATCGAAATTCATCCGGTATTCCTGCGCATGGTGCCGGCGTTTTCCGCCCAGCCACCACCACTCGATACCGGGACATCCAGCAGCGCGGGCGGCGCCACGCCCAGCAGGCGGTACAACTCACGCAACTGGGTCCGGTACAGCTGCTCGAAGTCGCTGACGCTACTCGACGGGTTGTAATCGCCAAACCACCAGAACCAGTCTGATCCTTCGCACACAGCAAGCTGGCGCGTAGCCAGTGCCAGCGGGTCAGCGCCGAGTTTCCCGGTGGCCACCACACTGTCGTAAGCCTCTTTGGCCGCAACCAGATATTCCCAGCCACGGTTCTTGTCTTCCGACCCGATCCAGGTTGAAAAGCTGCCATACACCCAGCTGCCGGCCGCCAGTCGTTTCATCGGTTTGGCCGGTGTACTCGCGGCCTGTTGGGCAAAGGTACTGACCCTGATCGTGGGATGGCTCGACAAAGAAGCATAGAGCGCATCCAGAAAATAATGGCCATTGTTCGGGTAGTACTCCCAGGCGTTTTCGCCATCAAGAATGACCGAGACCACTTGTTGATCAGCATCCTTGCCAAAGAAACTGGAAATGTTTTCCAGATGCCGGACGAAATCGCCCACCGCATCGTCGGCATGCCAGTCGCTGTATTTGAAGCCAATCAGGTCAGACAAACCGTCATCGCGGAAAAACACCTTCGTCTTGTAACCATCGATCTGCGTGGGTGAAAACAGGGAGCGCCTGGACTGGATTTCGTCCGGCGAGCAGTCCGATTTGACGCAGCTGTTGCGCCACACACCCTCGCCGGTGGCAGTCCAGACAATGCCCATTTCATCAAGCTGGGCCAGCGCATCTTCGCTCACGCCACCTTCTGATAACCACACGCCGACTGGCTTCATGCCAAAGTAGCGTTCAAATACCGCCACCCCATGTTGTAGATGCCAGCGCGAACGCTCCGCTCCTCCCGGATAGGCAGGGTCTTCAGGCACCGGCGCATCGGGCAGCGCGTCGCGCAGATTGGCAAAATCATTCAGCAAAGGCACGATGGGATGCCCATACGGCGTCATCGACAGCTCGATCTGCCCCCGTTCTGCGAGTGCACGGAAACGCGGTAACAACCCGGCGATACAGTGTTGAATCAGATTCAGCAATTCATGACGGTCGGCGGCGGAATAATTTTTTTCCTGCGCCATCAGACGCTTCACCAATGGCAGCTGTCTGAGCGAATGGCCCAGCCAGGCCAGGTGATACCAGGTCAGCAAATCAAGAAAATACTGTTCTGACAGGTAGCCCAGATGCCACTGCTGGTCAATATCGACGACCGCCACCTCATCAAGGGTGCCCATGATGCGCAGCAAACGATGAAATGCAGGATAGGGGTGGATCATGCGCTGCGCATTACAACGCTGACAGTCCTGGACAATGCGCTGGCGGCTGGCCACATCCGTAGGGATACGTTCCACGCCGGACAGCAGATTCAGGATGTGGTCCTGAGTGGGCTTGCCATGCTTTAACAAGCCGCTGAGTTGCAGCCCGTAATCATCGAGCTGCTCCAGCAGCACCGGCGCAAAGTTCACCACGACGTGCATATCCGGATAGCGCTCAAGATGCGCCGCCATGTCACTGTAGTCCTTGATGCCGTGCAGGTAGACCCAGGGCAGGTGGTACATGCCCCGGATCCCCTCGCGGTAATACGGTTGGTGCATGTGCCAGCACAGCACCAGGTTGAGCGATTTAGCCGTCGTAGTCATTTTGTGGCCTCGCATACAGGTTTTGTCCAAACATTGCGGGTGTGACCAGCACAATGCCTTCGGGCGTGACGTGGAAACGTTTCGCATCCTCGACCAGGTTTTCGCCAATGATGGTTCCGTCCGGAATGACTGTTCCCTTGTCGATGATGGCACGGGTAATCCGGCAGTGCTTGCCAATATTGACCTTGGGCAGGATCACGCTGTCCTTGACCAGGCTATAGCTCTCCACCGTCGTCGCAAAAAATAGTACCGAGCGTTTGACCCGCCCGCCCGATAGGATGCAGCCACCTGCAATCAGCGAATCTATCGCCTCGCCGCGCCGGCCTTCATCATCGAAAATGAATTTGGCGGGCGGGTATTGCGGCTGGTAGGTCCAGATCGGCCAGTTGCGGTTGTACAGATTCAGCTCGGGATCAACCGAACACAACTCCATGTTGGTCTGCCAGTAGGAATACAGCGTACCCACGTCGCGCCAGTAGGATGGCAGGCCTTCCTTGTCGCGAAACGGATAGGCAATGGCACGCGAATCGGCAATCTTGGAGGGGATGATGTCCTTGCCGAAATCATGGCTCGAATGTGCTTGCCCGGCATCCTCGATCAGCGTCTGATAGAGGAAATCCTTGGAGAAAATATAGATGCCCGTCGACACCAGTGCGATGCCGGGTTTGCCCGGAATGCAGTCCGGATGCTTGGGCTTTTCAGTGAAGTGGGTGATGCGCATGGACTCGTCCACCGTCATCACCCCAAATGCACTGGCCTCGGCGACCGGAACTTCAATGCTGCCCACGGTGAAATCCGCACCGGTCTGGACGTGATGCAGCAGCATTTCGGAATAGTCCATGGTGTAGACGTGATCGCCCCCCAGCACCAGAACGTACTCGGGGTGATGCCGCTGCATGATGTCGATATTCTGGTACAGCGCATCGGCGGTTCCCTGGTACCACTCTTTTTTGGTGGTGCGCTGCTGCGCCGGAAGAATTTCCACGAACTCGCCGATTTCGGCACGCATGAAACCCCAGGCACGTTGCAGATGGCGAATCAGGGAATGCGACTTGTACTGGGTCAGTACACCAATTTTACGGATGCCCGAGTTAACGCAATTGGATAACGGGAAATCGATGATGCGGTACTTGCCGCCAATCGGCACCGCCGGCTTGGCACGCCAGGCAGTCAGATCCTTCAAACGCGACCCCTCGCCGCCCGCCAACACCAGCGCCAGGGTCTTGCGCGTCAACTCCGTCACCATCTTGGGTTCGGTGTAATACCGGTAAAGCTGCGCCTGCTCGTCTTTTGAAATTGTCATGTCCCACTCCTGATCACTTCTGTATTGGAATTCATGGTGTTACGGTCAAACCAAAGGATATCCGGGATCGCGCTTGCAATTGCGCCCTGCACGCCCAGCCGGTTGCAGGTAATCAGAACAATCGGGGTGCGCTCGACCACACTGCGCATCCTGCCCTTGTCCAGTGCTGCCTCCATGAAGCGCGGCGCCTGCATCCGTGACTGCAAATGACCCGACACACCGCCTGCGATGTACAGGCCACCCGACGGCTGATACAGCAAAGCGACATTGCCAACCCAGGCGCCGTACAGGTCGGCAAACAGATTGAGTGCAGACTCGGCAGCGCCATCGCCCGCCGCCGCCCAGGCTCCCAGCATCGCCCCATCTACCTCCTCAATAGGCAATGACTGTTTCTGCTCAATACGGCAAAAACGATACAAATCATTCAAGGCTGAGCCCGATGCCACGCGCTCCCAAGACACATGACCATAACGCACTCGCAAATATTCCAGCAACCGCGCCTGCATCGAATTGGCCGGTGCAAAATCGACATGCCCCCCCTCGGTGGCGAAACTTTGATAGTTGCCATGGGCATCCGGCAGCATGAATGCCAGCCCCAATCCCGTACCGGCCCCGGTGATGACACGCACCCCACCCGGCTCGGACGCACAGGGGTTGAGTGCGATCACGTCAGTGTCTGTCAGCGTGGCCACACCTGCAGCCGCTGCCTGAAAATCGTTGATGATGCGCACAGATGGAATGCCCAGCTCTGACTGCAACACGGCCGCATTCAGTGTCCACGCGAGATTGGTCAATGTCACCCGCTGATTCATCACCGGCCCGGGAACCGCCAGAATGAGCGCATCCGGTGGTGAGCTCGTTTGAGCATCCAGCATGAACTGCTGCAACAAGGATTCAACCGAGGCAAAATCAGCGCTGGCATACACCTTCTCAAAACGCAGTTGCTGCTCATCCGGTGAGGACCGTCCCACCCAGGCCAGCCAGCTCTTGGTTCCTCCAATATCGCCCGCAATAAACTCCATCGTCACGACTCAATCCGGATGGGTGTGGTTCATGCGCCGATAGTAATTAATCAGCGCATTGGTCGAGGCGTCATGGCTTGCCACCGGCAAATCGGCATGCAGCTCCGGCAGGATGCGGCTGGCCAGTTGCTTTCCCAGTTCCACGCCCCACTGATCGTATGAATTCAGGTTCCAGATTACGCCCTGAACAAAAATCTTGTGTTCATATAATGCGACCAGCATGCCCAGCGCGTGCGGCGTAATTTTCTGCACCAGAATCGCGTTGCTCGGGTGATTACCCTCAAACACTTTATGCTGGATAAATTGACCGTTACCTGACGCACCTGACTCACTCACGGTTTCCTCGCGCGTACGGCCGCGCATCAGCGCCTCGGTCTGTGCCAGAAAATTGGCGATAAGAATATCGTGGTGCTTGTGCAAATCAGTGGGCGGATCAATCGACACGATAAAGTCGGCCGGGATCATCTTGGTACCCTGGTGCAGCAATTGATAAAACGCGTGCTGGCCATTGATGCCGGTTGCCCCCCATATAATGGAGCCGGTGGCGTAATCCACCACCTTGCCTTCCCGGTCTACCGACTTGCCATTGCTCTCCATGTCGGCCTGTTCCAGATAGGCCGGCAGACTGCGCAGGTAATGGTCATACGGCAAAATCGCGTGCGATTCCGCTCCAAAAAAGTTGTTGTACCAGACCCCCAGCAGCGCAAGAATCACCGGCATGTTCTGTGCCAGCGG
Organism: Thiobacillus sp.; assembly: GCA_031426895.1. Lineage (GTDB taxonomy): Bacteria > Pseudomonadota > Gammaproteobacteria > Burkholderiales > Thiobacillaceae > Thiobacillus. Next base: position 34,779 of record JASJPE010000002.1, read on the forward strand.
CGCATGCTGGAAATGCTCATCCATGTCGTGTGCACCTTCCAGAAGTTCGATGAAACGCTCGGAACCGACTGCCAGCACGATCGACAAGCCAATCGCCGACCATAGCGAATAGCGGCCTCCCACCCAATCCCAGAATTCAAACATATGCGCCGTGTCGATACCAAAGGCAGCGACCGATTCGCTGTTGGTGGAAACAGCCACGAAGTGCTGCGCGATATGTTTCGTTTCCTGCGACTGGGCAAGAAACCAGCTGCGCGCAAAATGCGCGTTGGTCATGGTTTCCTGCGTGGTGAACGTTTTCGATGACACGATGAACAGGGTCGTTTCAGGATTGAGCGACTCCAGCGTTTCCCTGACATGGGCGCCATCGATATTGGAAATGAAATGCACTTTCAGGCGTGGATGGCGATAAGGTTTCAGTGCCTGAACCACCATCTGCGGTCCCAGATCGGAGCCGCCGATACCGATGTTCACCACATCGGTGATGCGCTCGCCGGTGTAGCCTCGCCACTGCCCACTACGCACCTGTTCGGCAAAAGCCCCCATGCGCTCAATGATCGCATTCACCTTGGGCATCACGTCCTCGCCATCAACCACCACCGGGCGATTGCTGCGGTTGCGCAGCGCCACATGCAGCACTGCGCGGTTTTCCGTATGGTTGATTTTGTCGCCCGCAAACATGCGCTCGCGCCAGCCCGCCACATCCGCCTCTTCGGCCAGGTGCACCAACAGGCTCATGGTCTCGTCCGTGATGCGATTCTTGGAATAATCCAGCAGCAACTCGCCCACCTGCAGCGAGAACCGCTCAAAACGCAACGGGTCGGCCTCGAACAGGTCACGCATATGCACGCTGGCCATGCTGGCCTGATGCGACTTCAATAATTGCTGGCATACCGGGCGCTGTAATGGCCCCGGGACTTCACTCTGTTCCTGTATCGCGAATACCGACAAAGACATACAACACTTTCTCCCGACTTACTGGCCATTGCAGCGCAACCACGACAGTCGCAGCATTCACCCTGTTAAGCCTTATCCAAGCAACGGTTATGCCATACCCGGAGAGTATGAACCACCCCCAGGCTAACCATAGGCAATATTAGTGATAGAAAAATGACCCTTCCTCTCTCTCGCCATGAAAGCATAAAAAAACACGCTCCACCACAAAGACCCGGGCACCGACGCACCAATATAGCGCACACCCTCCTCTCTGGTCCTCAATGTGGTACGTAATTTGCTGCCATCCAGTCAAGTACTGCTGACATGTGCCATGACAGGCACGGAAACCACAGTAACCACTTGTTTTAAATGGTTACTCATATGACACTTCGGTGCCGGTACTGTTAGCAGTTCGACAAAAACTGGCGAATATTTAGAAAGGTGAACGACATGCATGTTTTGATAACGGGTGGGGCGGGCTTCATCGGGTCGCATCTGGCAGAGCGCCACCTGGCGAATGGTGACCAGGTCTATGTGGTGGACAACCTGAGCACCGGGTCCCTCGCGAACATCAAACCATTTCTCGGTCATCCCGCTTTCCGCTTTACCGAGGCCGACATTTTGCAGTGGGGCGAAATGGATGAAGCCGTCGCCTGGGCCGACCGCATCTATCATATGGCAGCCGTTGTAGGGGTGAAAAAAGTGCTGGAAGACCCGGTCGCCGTGATGGCGGCCAACATGACGGGGACGGAAAAAGTCCTGCGCGCGATCCACCACGGTGGCTGGAACCCGCAGGTCATCATCGCCTCCACGTCCGAAGTGTATGGTTTCAATTCCAAAAGCAGTTTTGCGGAGACCGATGACATCGTGCTGCCGTCTGCTGGCCGCCTGCGCTGGACCTATGCCGTCACCAAGCTGGCTGACGAATTCCTCGCCTTTTCCTATGCGCGTAAATACGGCCTGAATATCGTGGTCGTACGCCTGTTCAATACCATCGGACCCAACCAGGTCGGCCATTACGGCATGGTGGTACCCCGCTTCGTCAAGCAGGCGGTGAACAACGAGCCCCTCACCATCTACGGTGAAGGCTCGCAAACCCGCTCCTTCTGCGATGTGCGCGATACTGTGGTGGCATTGGATTATCTCGCTGGCTGCCCGGAAGCCCGGGGCGAGGTGGTAAACGTCGGCAACGATCAGGAAATCTCTATTTGCGACCTGGCCAAACTGATCGTGCAACGCGCCCGTAGCACCTCGCCGTTGCACTTCATGTCCTACAAGGATGCCTACGGCGAGGAATTCGAGGACGTGACGCACCGCCGTCCGGAACTCAACAAACTGCGGGCCCTGACGGGCTTCGCGCCGGAATGGACGCTGAACGACACCCTTGATAACCTGATCGAAAACGAACGTGCAAAGAATTTGCGTGTAGCCTAGAATAGGCGCCCATGGCCACTACGCCCTATTTCATTCTCAGCCCGAACACGGTGCTGAGCATCATCGGTCTGATCCACGGACCGGACAAAACCGTCCCCAACCCGGAAGCGGATTGGCGCAGCGCCACCGTCGATGTGGTGATCCCCGCCTTCAACGAAGAAAGCAACATCCCGCTGTGTCTGGCCGCGCTGGCGCGCCAGACCCGCAAGCCTACCCGCATCATTCTGATTGACGATGGCAGCCAGGACCGTACGGTCGAATACGCCCAGACCTTCTGTGCGCTCAATGGCATGGATCTGGTCGCAATCAAGCGCGCCAAATCCATCGGCAAGACGCCCACACTGAAACGCCAGTCGCGCGAGTTCGACTCCGACGTCGAGTTCATTCTCGATGGAGACACGGTACTGGAATCGGACAACTACATCGACCGCGTAGTGGAAGAACTTTACAAAGGCGCCGGCATTGCCAGCGCCTGTGGCGTCGTGCTGCCCCTGCGTGACAGCGACCGTCGCGAAATGCTCAAGGCCCCGGCGCTACAAACTTTCCTTGAGTCGCACCCCGAGGCAAGCATCTATCCCAAGGTAGGCTGGTTTCATCACCTGCAACGCGGCATCACCGACATGTATCGGGATGTGCTGTATTTTTTCCTGCAGCGATTCGTATACGTGGGCCAGATGGCTTTTTTCGGCAGCATTCTCAATCCGGTGGGCTGTGCCGTGGCCTACCGTCGCAGCGTGCTGAAGACCATCGTGTTCGACCGCTACGAACCGATCCTGGGAGATGACCTCACCAACTCGGAAGACATCTTCATCGGCTTCGCCATGAACGACAACGGTTACCGCAACATCCAGCTTACCGATGTCTGCGCCCGTTCGCAGGAGCCGGAAGTTGGCCGTGTACCGGGACAAATCTACCTGTGGTCCTCGTCCTTCCTGCAAAGCAGCTACTACTTCGATGAGCTGATGCGCAGCCCGTTCAAGGCACTCAAGCGCCGCCGCCACGAAAAGCTGGAACAGGCCGAACTGGCAGCCGGACTCGCGGACAAGCGCATATATCACGAACAATATCGTCAGCCTTTCGGTATCGACTACACCCTCAAATACGGCCGCCCCATCGGCTGGGTGCTGTTCATGTCAGCATTCGAAAAGGTGGCCTTCCCGACGGCACTGTTGATCATGTTTCTGCTGCAGTTGTGGGAACCGCTGGCCATCACACTGATAGCGGAAACGGCGGTAGCCACCGGCATTTTGGTCACCGTGGCCAAGGGTCAGCGGCTGAAATATTTCTTCAAGGGACTGCTGGTCACGCCGTTGCGTTATGCCGTACTCCTGTTTGACCTCATCACCATCGGCCGCTTTGCCGCCGACCTGTGGATTTTCCGTAACCGGAAATGGCGCAAATGAATCTACGCTGGATACCCGCCCTGGCTTTGCTTTGCAGTGCGCCACTGGCCATGGCCGCGCAACCTGTTCCCGACGCCGGTCTGCGCGCCGAAATGCAGGGCCAGTGGGCGGATGCGGTAGAAATCTACAAACAGTCGCTTCAGGCCAATCCGGCGCAGGCCCACCTGTGGGAACGCATCGCCGACATTCGCGCCACCCAGCTAAAGGAACCGGCCCACGTTGTGGAGGCCTTGCGCGAAGCCGTGAAATACGCCCCCTCGGATGCGCGCCTGCATTACAAGCTGTCCCAGGCCTATGCCGCAACGCAGCAAGGCCCGGGCGCCCTGGCCGCCATCACGCGTGCGATCGAACTTGAACCCGGCAACACCACCTATTTGCGCACTCGTGGTGAGATCGCCACTTGGACCGGCGACTACGCCCTGGCCCTCGACAGTTTCGAGCGCGTCCTTGCCGCCTCGCCGCTGGATGCCGACGCCCTGCTCGGCGCCGCCCGCGCTCACTCGCGCAGCGGCAAGAAAGAGACCGCTGTGCCACGCTACCGCGCCTATCTGGAACAACGTCCGCAGGACAAGGACGTCACCCTGGAATACATGGAACTGGAAGCCGAGCGCGGCAACACCCAGGTCGTGCAGGAATATGACGCGCTGTATCGCCAGCGCTTCGGTGAAAGCAAGGAATACTGGCTGCGCATGGCCGACATCCATGCACTGAGTGGCAATGCAGCCGCATCGTCAGCGGCACTAAATGAGGCGACCCGCCTGGCGCCGCAGGACCATGCCCTGTTTTATCGCCTGGCGCAGAGCTACCCAAGCGAGAAGGAAGCAACAGCCGCCGCGGCCGCCATCGAACGCGCGGTGGAACTCGACCCCAGGAATCTGGAATATCTGCGCACCCGTGCCGACCTGGCGTCATGGCGCGGCGACTACGCCACTGCACTGGACAGCCACCAACGCATACTCGCCATCGCACCGGATGATCCGGGCGCACGTCTGGGAATTGCACGGGTCAACTACTGGCGCAGTCAGCTGGATGACGCTCAAAGCGCCTATCGCGACTATCTGGCGCAACAACCCGGCGTGGCGGCGGCCTGGATGGAATACATCGTGGTCGTGACCGAACTGGGCGATTACGCGCGCGCGATTGAACTGCTGGAAGACTATCGCCAGCGCTTTGGCGACAACACCGCCTATTACAAGCAAAAGGCACGCGTACTGGCGTGGGCGGAGAGACCGACGCCTGCGCTGGCCATTGTTGCCGAACAGGGTGCTGCGCTACCCAACGACTATGAGCTGGGTTACACCCGCACCGTTGCCTTGCATTACGCCCATCGCCCACGTGAGGCGCTGGAAAGCCTGGCCGAGGCCACCCGCCTGCAGCCGGACAGCAAGGAAACAAAAGACCTGGCTCGCTTCATCCGTACCCCGCTGCGCTCCAACGCCACGGTCGACGTCGGCTACCAGGTTGGCTCCGACAACATCACCCTCCACCATGCCGGCCTGCGCGGTGAATACGTGATCAATCCCGAGACACGCCTGTTTGGCGGCAGTGACCGCCAGCGGATCCATGCAGACAGCGGCAGCGGTTATGAAAAGCCGGATGGCGGCACCAGCATTGGCTACAACCGTACCTGGCTAGGAGTTCAGCATCGCACTTCGCCCAAGCTGATGCTTGATGCGCAAATCGGTAGCGGTACCGCAGAAGGCGATGGCCAATTCATTTATGAAGCGGGCGCGGATATCCAGCCGAACGATGAACTCGCGATGCGCCTGTCACGCCGGCAGGACCTGTTTGCCGTGTCGCCGCGCGCAGCCAAGCTCGGTATCGAGCGCCGCGCCAACACCCTTGACGCTACCTGGACACCCAATCTGCGCACCACGCTCGCCAGCCGCTTCGCCTACGACACGCTCTCGGACAGCAACGACCGTTGGGAAGCGGAACTTGCGCCGCGCCGCGCTTTCCTGCGCACGCAGCGCCTGAATCTGGACCTGGGCGTGAGTGGCCGCTGGTTCGGCTTCGACCAGGACCCGGGCAATGGCTACTACGCGCCATCACTGTATCAGCGCTACGCGCTGACTGCGTTTACCTACTGGAAGATCAGCGACGATGATGGCGTGAGCGTGGCTTTCAGTTACGGCCCCTACAAGGACAACACCATGTCCGGCTTCCGCATGGGCGGCGACATCGTGGCAGAAGGCTTCTTTGGTCTCTATCGTGACTGGTTCGTCGATGTGAAGGCCGGGTTGTCCCACTATGGCGGCGGTGCCACAGGTGGATACCGTTCACGGATGTTCGAGATCGCGCTCACCAGACGCTTCTGACCTTTGCCAAGCCAGCCCAACCGCAGAAACATGAAACGCTGGCTACTGACCCTCTCGCTGATTCTCCCGTTTGCAGTCGCAGCACAGCCGCCTGTGGAACGTACCGTCGCGGTGACTTTCGACGACCTGCCCTTCGCGGCAGTGCCGACGGAAAACAACCCGGCGCTGGAAGACATGACCGCCCGGCTATTGCAGGGCATCCAGAACGCTCAGGTACCCGCCACGGGCTTTGTCAATGAAGCAAAGCTCTATCACGAAGGCAACCTCGACCCGGCGCGAGTGGCGTTGCTGCGCAGCTGGCTCAAGGCCGGATTCGAGCTGGGCAACCACACCTATTCCCATCCTTCGCTCAACAGGGTGCCGCTCGATAGCTTTCAGGCCGACCTGCTGCGTGGCGAAACCGTTACCCGGCCGCTCATGCAGGCAGAGGGCCAGTCCCTGCGCTGGTTTCGCCACCCCTTCCTGCATCTGGGGACGACACCAGAAGTGCGCACGGCATTTCAGGGTTTCCTTGCCGCGCATGGCTATACCATCGCGCCGGTTACCGTAAACAATTCGGAATGGGTGTTCGCCACCGCGTATGCCCGGGCGCAGATGCAAGGCAACCAGGAAGCGGCACAGCAGATCGGCGCCGCCTATGTGCCTTATATGGAAGCGGTATTCAGCCGGGTCGAACAACTGGCACTCGACTTGTTCGGCCACCCCATTCCCCACGTGCTGGTGCTGCACGCCAATGCGCTCAATGCAGACTATTTTGCGGCGCTCGCCGCCATGCTCAGGCAGCGCGGCTACCGTTTCGTGACTGTGGATGAGGCAATCAAAAATACCGCCTACACATCCCCCATGGGATTCAGCGGACTAGAGGGTGAGTCCTGGCTCGAACACTGGGCGCGGTATGTCGGACTACGTCCCCCCTCGCCGCCGCCTGTGCCAGGCCTTGTGACTCAGTGGGCCGGGCCTGTCGCATATCGGGGTTATTGAAATGCGCCTATGCGCGCTTGTCACACTGGCAGTGCTCGCGTTTGCCGGCGCAATGCCGGCGGCGGCCGAGTCGCTGCGCGCCCTGGCCCTGTCGTCAGGCATCCACTTCGGTGCCGCTGTAGACGTCGAAGTATTGAATACGGACAGGGCCTATGCCCGACTGCTGGCGCGTGAATTCAACCTCGTCACACCAGAGAACGCGATGAAATTTTCCATCGTGCACCCCGAACGCGGCCGCTTCGATTTCACTCAGGCAGACGCCCTGGTTGAATTCGCCAAGGCACACGCCATGCAGGTGAACGGCCATGTACTGGTATGGCATCAACAACTCCCGGACTGGCTGACGCAGGGCGAATTCAACCGCGACGAACTGAAAGCCATTCTGCGCGAACACATCCAGACTTTAGTCACGCGCTATCGCGGCCGGGTGGCCTCCTGGGATGTGGCAGCAGAGGCAGTGAACGAGGACGGGCGGCTGCGCGAGACCTTCTGGTCGCGCGGCATCGGCCCGGATTATCTGGCACTGGCATTTAACTGGGCACACGAGGCCGACCCGCAGGCAAACTTGCGCTACAACGATTACGGCGGCGAGGGTGCGGGTGCCAAGGCGGACGGCATCTACGATCTCGTGGCAACCCTGCGCATAAAGGGTATCCCGATCCACGGCGTCGGCCTGCAAATGCACGTCAGCCTGAAAGACGCACCGCGCGCCAGCGATGTGCGGATCAACATGAAGCGTCTGGCGGCGCTCGGACTGGAGACCCACATCACCGAAATGGATGCGATGCTGTCCCTACCGGCAAGCCGCGCCGATCTCAAGAAGCAGGCCACGCTGTATCACAACATGTTGCAGACCTGCCTGGCCGTGTCGCAGTGCCGCAGTTTTTCCACCTGGGGTGTGACCGACCGCTATTCATGGATACCGGAGTTTTTCCCCGGGCAGGGTGCCGCCCTGCTGTTCGGGTCGGATGGCCGCGCGAAACCGGCATACCTTAGCGTCAGACGGCTGCTGCGCAACGCGGCATCGGGCAAACGCTAAAAAACCATGCAAAACAAGCTGGAAAATCAGATCAAATAGCGAATCGCACAACCAAACGTGCGTCTGCAAATGGTGCGGGAGGGGGACAGGGAATATACCTTGCATCCCTCTTGATTTGGCGATGTCGAGGAATTCAAGTTTTGGAGTACCCCCACAAGTACCCCTAAAAACTACAGCTATGCGGACCTGAACCCCAACCGTCAAGCAGAAGTCAACTCCGCCGTAACACAGCCACTAAGCGAAAATCGAGGTCTCTTAGCCCCGCATTTGAAAAGCGCCAGGAAGGACCCCTCATTTCTCATGGCCAATGAAGGGCATTTTCTGGCGCGCTTTTATTTTCTGCCCGCCCCTCCCCGCGCGCGCAATTGACGCTTTCCGCTCACGCTATGCTTTTTTGTGTTGGGGCATGTTGGGGCAGTTGGGGCATGGCGTATTCATTGGCTTGCAGCCGCCCCAACATTTCAAAGTAGTGTTGGGGCATGTTGGGGCAAACCTGTTCAGGGCGTGCCAGTGCGTCCCATGCTTCATGATTGCGCATCTTCGCTGCCCCAAAGTTTGGCGTTGATGCGATAGCAAGCGGTGTTCCCCATGCCTGGCAATCGTTCTTTGCGGGTGTAGCTGCGTCCTTCCATTTCCAAGCATTCCAGTCCCGCCAGCAGCTTGGCAATGGCACGATAGTCCAAGCCCTTACACACCTCACCCCGGAACACTTCACGCAAGACATAGAATTCGGTTTCGCCGGTATTTTCCACCATGCGACGGAAACCTGCCCGATTCACCGTCTTGGGTGCGTGGTCGTCGGTGGCGCGTTCCCAGTCGGTGAATCGCGCATCCCCGTGCAGCTCGAAGAACTGCCGCACTTGCGCCAGCATCGCGGCGGCTTCCTGATTGCCTGCCCCGCCGCGTTGCCCCAGCCATGCCTTGAAGCAGGTGGCTGCGGCTTGCATGGCCTCACCTTGCGGCCATCCGGTTATGCCCCACACGGTGGCGATTTCACCGGCCGCGCCCACCAGGGCAAAGCGCAAGGCCGCACGGTGTGCTTGGCCGCCCGCGGCCGGTGGCAAGTGCTGTTCGATGAATTGCTGCTGGGCACGCTTGACCATGCCCGGTATCTTGTCCAGGTATTCCACCAACTTGCTAAGAAAAGCGATTGACGGGGTGCCGTAGAACTTCAATGCGGCTTCGGTAATGGCCTTGGAAAACGCCGCGCCGCTGGCGTGATCGTGCAGGGTGTCGAACAACCCCAGCCCGCACCCGGCATCGGCAGGAATATCCAGCAGGCGGATTTCCATGCCTGCCTTGGGTTTGCGTCCGGCCAAGGCCATATGTTCGGCCAGCCCGGCTTCGCCGCTGGATACAAACAGCAGCCGCCAGCTTGCGGTATCGCGCATAGTGCCGGTGCGGTTTGCCCGTGCCTTGCCGCTGCCGTTCGCCAGCATGTAAGCCACTTCGCCCGCCACCTTGGGTTCAACCTGGCTGAGTTCATCCAACACCAGCAGGCAATCGGAATGCTGGGCGGCCAGGGCTTCCAGGCCGTTGTCGGTGGCGCGCCAGCGTTGCAGGTAATCCACCCCGCCCCAGATCGAAGCGGCCAAGCGCAAGGCGGTGGTTTTTCCGGTGGAACTGTCGCCACGAAAATGAAAGCCGCCCGATTCCATGCCGCTGATTTCCAATAGCGGCGCGGCGAAGGCAGCCGACACGGCGAACAGCAGGCGGGAATTTCCTGCGCAGGACGCTGCCACATTGGCTTGCCAGTCTGCTAGCTTGCCGCGTTGCTTGAACGTGCCCGGCGCGGCGCTGGCCGATTGGTACAGGATGCGTTCGGCGGCTTCGCCACGGGGTAAATCGGGGATGGTGCGCTCAGGCATCACGAACACGCTGCCATGCCAGCCGGTGCGCTCAACGCAACGGGCACGGGTTTCGACCTCGGCTGTTTGTATGTATTGCGTCAGCAGGTTGCGCGCCTTGGTCATGGTTGAAAGCTGCAAGCCCATGCCCAACAATACGCCCCGATATTCGCTTCCATCGCCTTTCAGCAATTCCATGGGCAGCGCCCAAGCGTGGTGCGTGCAGTCCGGATCGGTGAATTCCAGCAGCCTCCCCCAGCTTTCATTTTTGGCATCGCGCGTCAGGGCGGTGATTTCCAGTTTCGAGCATATCCACAGCGGCGGCGCATCAGTGCCGGTGTCGCTTTTACCGAAGTACCACACACCTTGTTCATTGAGGTGGAAGCGCGATTGCGGCGGCTCGGGCGTGTCGCCTGCTGGCTTCGCTGGCATGGCGCGCTGGGCGGCCGGCTTGGGTGCGGTGTCAACGGCTTGCAGCCAGTCGGGCAGCGTGCGCAGCAGGGCGATATGTTCCACTTTCCAGCCTTGCGCCAGTGCGTCATCCGCGTCCCATTTTTCGGGTACGGGCACGGCTTCGGTCAATGTTGGCTTGCCTTCACCGTCGCTGCCTGGCGCGCGTGAGAAGGCCGTAAGGTTCACCGATTGCACACTGGCCGCGCCTGCCTTCGCCAGCAGATCGGCCACGCTCGCCATGCACGCCTGCCCGGCTTCGTCATTGTCAGGCCACAGCCACACCACGCGCCCGGCCAGCGGTTGCCAGTCGGTCTTGTGTGGCGATTGCGCACCATTCAGCATGGTGGTGGTGATGCAATCGGGGAACAGCACAGCGGCAGCATCGGCGGCTTTCTCACCTTCGCACACCATCACCACGGCATCGGGCGCAGCGGCAATCGTGTCGAGCCGATACAACGGGCGCGGCTCGGGCACACCCTGCCAGCGCCATGCGCGCTTGCCGCTGGCATCCTCGCAAAATGTCAGTGGATAGAACTGTTTGCGTTCGCCATCGGCTTTCGGCTCGAACCGATACACCAGGCACACCAGCCCCCCCGCCGCATCGCGGTACAGCCAGCGCATGGACGGCGTGCCATGCTTCGGGTGCTTCTTGGGCGGTTGCGGCGCATCCGTAGGCACGGGCAACAGCGCACGCCACGGCGCGTTTTTTTCTTGGGTTGGGGTGTTGGTATCAGCCGCCCCGTTTCGTGCGCGTGTGGCGTGTTTTGGCGGGTCGTTTTTTTCCAGATTCAGCCCTAAAAACGACGCCAGCCGTTCGGCTGCCTCAGACTGCTTCACACCGTCGACATATGCCACCAGGGAGACCAGATCGCCGCCCTTATCGCGCGTGGCAAAGTCACCCCACGCGCCGGTATTGAGGTTGATAGAAAACGAACCCGGCTTGCTGTCGGATCGCGTGGGGTTGGTTGGCAGATATTCATGCCCTTGCCGCTTGCCGCCCGGTGCCCAGCGATTCAACACGGCGTCGATACTGGCAAGGGAAGCGGCTTTGATGACGCCGAATGGAATGCTGTTCACGCCGTCCCCCCTGGCTTTGCCATCAGCAACCCGGCTTCCTGTATGGCCTGATTCTGAAGCCGGGTTGGAACACGCCCATTGGTTTCACGCGCGCACTTTCGGCACAGCATCCCAGACCAGGAATTCATTTCATCATCGGTCGCCAGTGTCACACGGCAAACCGAGTGGCGCTGGCGGGCTGACGTGAAAGGCTTGCCGCATCCGGTGCATTTATCGGCAAGGCCAGCATGGTGCAGACCATCGGCAACATCCAGGCCGCATGCCGACAAAGGCCGGGGATAAATTGCGCCGTCCATTACGTGACCTCGTTCGCGTCAGCTACACGAGGGCGATTGACTAGCCATTCTTCGATTTCATGCGCATACCATCCAACGGAGTGCCCCGCGCCAAGATGGATGCGTTTGGGGAATTTCCCTTCCGCCTCAAGGCGATAAACTGAACTGCGGGACAACTGTGTTTTTGCTTGAACTGCGGGGAGTTTTAGGACTTCTGTAGCCATCGTGTGTGCTCCTTAGAGCTGTTGGGATGGCGTAAGAATGGATGGGACTAGGCGAAATTTGTAGGCAAGGAATTTCGCACCCCACTGCGCACAAAAAACCCAGCGCTAGGCTGGGTCGGTGGTGTGCTGAACCGCGGGATTCAGGCTGTGGATTTCTGTGTCTGCGCTATCGCATACGCGGCAATCGACAGCTCCTCTAGGCGCGCAGCAAGATCGTCAACGGCCTGAGTCAGGAAATACAAATTCCCGATGGCGCTCTCTACAGCATCGGTATCGGAGAAACTGATGGCGAGCTCGTTGAACATCATGCGGGCCCCGACTTTCAACGAGATTGCCTCGCTTTGGATTTGGTCGGCGACTTCGCCGACTCTCTGCGGCACAATGGATTTAGTCATGATCGTTTCCTTGTAAACGGTTTTGGTGAGGGCCGGCCTTGCGCTTCAACGCTTGGTCGCCCCGCTCTCATCCAACCAGGCTATTCCTACGGAGTAATTCCGCCGTCAGGTCCGCAATTTCCTCAGCCGTCGACCTGCAGGCCCAGAAGTAACTCGACAGGGAGCCGGCCAGACAGTCCAAGCTCGACTCTGCCGCGACGGATAGCATCGCATTTAGCTGCGACTGCTTAGAATTTAGCTGGTCCTCGAGGTCGGTCACGGTAGCGGAGGGCGCGAATTGGTAGACGCCAGGCGTCACCGTGAATCGAAGTGCTGGGGATTGGGGGATAATTGATGCAGCCATGATCGTTTCCTTTGTAAACGGTTTTGGTCAGGGGTGGCCTTGCGCTTCAACGCTTGGTCGCCCCGCTCATCCAACAGGGTGTTGGATTTGTTCATCCTACGCCCAGCCACCCACAAAAAGCAAACCCACCCGCCAGTATTGACGTGGCGCGTTTTAATCCGGCTGGCTGATACCTTGGCTCATACCGCAATAAGAAAACCCGCCACAAGGGCGGGTTCTCAAGGTGCACTACATCACTGCTTCGTGTTAAGCGAGCATCGGGGTGCACCATACCAGGTCTATCGCCCTGGTCCCGTGTCCGGCCATAACAGGTAAGCCGAAGCCCACCCAGGAAAGGAACTCGAAGCCGCCAACTTATGGCTGGACTGTCTCAGAAGGCGGCGCATGCCCGAGTATTCGTTTAAGTGGTGGCGTCTTTGATCGCAGCGAAGCTGGCTGCGCGTCTAACGGCGCAATCCATGTCGAGTAGGGCAATCACACGCGTGCCACCCGATGTTCCATTGGTGATCTTATCTACCAAAATATCGAGCCCGCCCCACTGGCCGATCAGCACATCGGACCAGTTGCCGAAGATCATCGCGGAGCACACCGCGCCGGAGGTGCCCTTGACCAGGTTGCTCGGCACGTTATTGGAGGCCGCTGAACGGTATCCATTGAGCGTGCCATAGCCAGATGCATCGCGAGCCGAATCATCCCAGATAAAGCCTGCGCCGGCATCGCCGCTGACCTTGGTGGTGCCTTTCAAGGCACGGCGGGCTTTATTGTTAGTCATATAGGCTAGAGCGCCTTCATCGGCATTGGCGTTGGCAATCGCCTCTTCCAGCTGCAGCACGTGGGTCCAGTTGATTGCGCCGCCGTTGGTGCCGATCGCCACGGAACCGATGCCGCTCGCGTTCAGAATGCCGAGCGGTTCATTGCTGAGACCACTGCCGGCGATCGCGACGCGATCCATTTCCACGCCGATGATGCCCGCCAGGTCAGCGCGCACGATGCTTTCGATGTCAGGGGTTGCCTGCAACAGCATGCGGCGGGTGAAGTCGGTGAAGGCTCCCACGGTCTTGGGGGTAAGCGGGACCTGACCGAACGTCTGCGCCGATTCGGTCGGCGAAGAGCCCTCAGAAATCCAGAATGCGGATGCAGCACCAGCCTGGGACGGAATGGCGACGTTTCCGACCAGACCACCAAGGGTGGTCGCGCCCAGGTTGATCACATGGCTGCGGTTCCGCAGCAGCTGAATGAAGCTGTCGGCATGGTGCTCCGTGGCCACCAGGTTGCCGCCATATGCCGGCGTGCCGGCCACCAGGTCGCGCTGGTTGCGCGACTGGTAGCGCAACACTTCCCCTGGCACGTAAATGCCTTGGGGTTCCCGGCCCAGTTTCTGTGCCAGGGCGCGTGAGGCTTCCATCTCAAAGCCAGCCTCGCGGCGGGCGTAGTTTGGATCCGTCTGAGCGAGGATCGCGCGGACGAAAGAGAACTGCTCGACCTCGCGACGGCTCAGGCCGAGTTCGGGCGACTCGGCGGGGCGCAGAATGCCATTGTCACGAATGCGGGACATGGCAAGCGCGCGGAAGGAGTCGAGGCTGGTGCCGTCTGCAATCGCGCGGTTTGCATCGTTCTGCAGGCCGTGGGCGTGGCCGATGGCGGCGATTTCCTGCACGCGCTCTCTTTCCTCCAGCGCGCCTCGGTTGGCTGCGCGCTGCTGACCGCGCGGCGGGATTTCGGGGGTGTCGCTGATGTTGTCGATGGTGTTCATTTGGTTTCCTTTCAGGGAGCGATAGAAGCCGGCGCCTGCGTCTGCAGGGACGCTTACGACTGACACCTCGAAAGGCATCCAGGCGAAGCGGCAAATGTTGCCGGCTTGGGATAGGGTTTTGGTTATCGAATAACCGACGCTCAGGCTGCGGACGATGCCGGCCTTTACGTCTGCGAGTATTTCGCGTGCTTGAGTGCTGGAACCGAATCGCGCCAAGCCTTTGAGCTTGCCGCCCTCAATGCGCACCTGCTCGACCACGCCGACGTTGAGCTTGGTATGGTCATGCTGCACGATCAAGGGAAGCGGCGCGCGCGACAGATCGACCTCGCCGGACTGGTGAGAAAGCACCTCGCCATATCCGCCACGGTCGACCGGTTGCTCGGTCGAGAGTACACACGGAATCAGATCGCCATCCGCCTCGGCGGCGCGCAACTCGATCTCGCGGGTGAAAATTTCAGGCTTCATGTAGAGGCCTCCATTCAGGCCAGGCGCGCAAACAAAAGGCGCGACCGGGCATATCAGAAAAAACAGCTCCATGAGCCGTGCTTCGTCCTGACCAGTCGCGCCTCGGCGCGCTCCCACCACAGGTGCCGGGTACAGAAACACTGCAAGCGCGAAGCCTTTGAACAGGTTGCGTTGTACCGGGCCGCCAGGGCTCGAACTGATTGTATTGAATCCCCCAGAAGGCGAAATTTATAGGCAAGGAATTTCGCATGACACTTAATGCAGCTCGCCGGGTGTGGGCACAATCTCAAACCTTAGGCCTTGTGCATGAGCAACCCCCAGGTGCACTTGCAGCATGCCGGACGATGCATTGAGCATGGCCTGCATCTGCGCCTGCACATCGGCCAGCAATTCGTTTTCGCCGTGGGGGCTTGCCAGGTTGAGCGCGGCAACGCACTGGCGCAGGTTCTCGGTTCGAAAGTGCTCGAACAGCACCAGATTGGCGAATGCCTTCCCATCAAGGGTGATGCTTTGCTCCGGGTTGGAAACACGAACTGCGGGGAGTTTTAGAACTTCTGTAGCCATCGTGGGTGCTCCTTGGAGCTGTTGGGATGGGCTAAGAATGGATGGAGCTAGGCGAAATTTGTAGGCAAGGAATTTCGTTTTTTATCTGTCAATTTTCGCTGGGGGGTGAGGCGGCAGGAATAAACCAAGCGCGGCATATTCCAAAACGGGACGCGCTGGCACGTGCTGAACATGTTTGCCCCAACATGCCCCAACACTACTTTGAAATGTTGGGGCGGCTGCAAGCCAATGAATACGCCATGCCCCAACTGCCCCAACATGCCCCAACACAAAAAAGCATAGCGTGAGCGGAAACTGTACACCTCTGCAATCCGTTCCTATCCTACGATGCGTGAGACTTACTTACCCTCCAGCACATCACAAAACTAGCGAAAAAGTGCGCTCCTTTGGGCCCGCACTGGGATGGGCTGGGAAGGACCCGTGTTTAGGCAGCCTTGCTTTTTAGGGTGTGCACCTTGCCACCCTTGGCCATGCCATCCAAGTAGTCAGACCAGTGCTGCATCATGCGGCGGCGCTCGGTCATGTACTGGGCTCGGTTGTAGGCCGCCCGGATTTTGTTGGTTTCCTTGTGGGCAAGCTGGCGTTCTATCCAGTCGGGATGAAAGCCCATTTCGTTCAGTAGGGTGGATGCCATGGTGCGGAAGCGATGTGGTGTAACCCTGCCCTGATACCCCATGCTGCGAAGCGCCTTGGACAGCGTATCGCGTGCCATAGGCTGGCTTTTGGGTGCGCGTTCATTGGGGAACAGATAGGGGCTGCTTGTCGCCACGACTTGCAACTCTTTCAGCAGCCGCACCGCCTGGCCAGACAAAGGCACGATATGCGGCTGGCTCATCTTCATGCGCTCGGCAGGGACGCGCCACTCTGCAGCGTCCAGATCAAATTCAGCCCAGGCCGCACCTGTCAGCTCGGAAGGCCGCACGAAGGTGAGCATCAGCAGCTTGATGGCAATGCGGGTTTGCAGCGCGCCCTTGTAGCGGTCTAACACTTTCAGGAAATCTGGCAGGTCGTTGGCTTCCAGCGTGGCCGGGCGCGCTTCGTTCAGCGGCTTCAATATGTCGCGCAAATCGAGAGAGCGGCCATCCTCACGCAGGCCGGTGCGGATCGCGTAGCGCACGATTGCGCCGCAATACTGGCGGGCCTTGTCTGCCATGTGGGGTGAGCGTTTTTCGATAGCCTGCAATGCCTTCACCACTTCGGGGCTGGTCAGCTCGGCAATGGGACGGCTACCGATAGAGGGGATCAGATCAATGCGCAGGGCTTCGTCCGCTTTGCGTGCGGTAGCAGCCGCCCAGGTCGCCTTTTTGAAGTCGTACCACGCCAGCGCAGCGCGCTCGAAAGTGTTGTGCATCACTAGGCTTTCTGCCGCTGTTGCTTCCTTGATCGCCCGGCGCTCGGCAGTCGGATCAATGCCGCCGGCCAATTGCTTGCGCGCCTTGGCCGCTTCGATTCTGGCGGCGGCCACAGTCAGCTTGGGATACACCCCCAGCGCCAGCAGCTTTTCCTTGCCGCCAAAACGGAATTTCAGCCGCCAGTATTTGCTACCGTCCGGCTTCACCAGCAGGAACAATCCTTCACCGTCGAACAACTTGCGCGGCTTGCTGTCGGGCTTGGCATTCATTACGGCCTTGTCGGTCAGGCGGGTGGCTATTCTAGGCATGGGCGGGTTCCCCGTACCCCCAGGCGTAGGGGTACATAAGTTCAGATACCCCCAAAGGTACCCCCAAAAATACCGGGCTGCAATAGCACTCAGCGGGACAACCTGGAACAAAAAACGGCCCAAACCCAAGCAATGACGTGGGTTTAATAGTTTCGCATAGGACGGGGTGGAACTTGATGAAACATGCCATTGGTGCCGGGAGGGGGACTCGAACCCCCACACTGTTACCAGCGGCGGATTTTGAATCCGCTGCGTCTACCGATTCCGCCATCCCGGCAAAGGGGCTGGGTGCGAACGCATCCAGCAACAGAAGCCGCGCATTATCCCGAATCGGACGGTCTCCCGCAAGGCGGACCGTTATAATCGCGCCCCATGAATGTTGCTGATTTTGATTTTGACTTGCCGGATGAGCTGATTGCGCAGTTCCCGCCTGCGGTGCGTGGCGGCAGCCGGCTGCTGCACGTGGATGCACACGGCATGCTTGCCGACCGCTGGTTTCGTGATCTTCCCAGCCTGTTGCGCCCCGATGACCTGCTGGTCATGAACGATACCCGCGTGATCAAGGCACGACTGTTCGGGCACAAGGATTCGGGCGGCAAGCTCGAATTGCTGGTTGAACGGGTGATCAGTGATTTCGAGGCACTGGCATTCATTCGCGCCAGCCACGCCCCCAAACCCGGCTCGCAGATTCGTCTGGCCGACGACACATGGGTGGACGTAATCGCCCGGCAGGACGACCTGACCCAACTGCGCTTTCCCCGCCCAGTACTCGATGTGCTGGATCAGCTCGGCCTGCTGCCGCTGCCGCCTTATATTGAGCACACGCCTACATCAGATGATGAAGCACGTTATCAAACCGTGTACGCGAACGAGCCCGGCTCGGTTGCCGCGCCGACAGCCGGACTGCACTTTGACGACGCCATGCTGAATACCCTGCGTGCGCAAGGCGTGCGTACCGCGCAAGTGACCTTGCACGTGGGTGCGGGCACATTTCAGCCGGTTCGCGTTGATAACATTGCCGACCACACCATGCACAGCGAGCGCTACACGATTCCGCAGGATACGGTGGATGCCATCCTTGAAACACGTACCCGTGGCGGCCGCGTGATCGCGGTGGGCACCACCAGCCTGCGCACACTTGAGGCCGCTGCTCGATCAGGCCCACTTGTCGCTGACTCTAGCGAAACCGATATCTTCATCACCCCCGGCTATCGCTTCAACGTGGTCGATGCGCTGATCACCAACTTTCACTTGCCCAAGTCCACGTTGTTGATGTTGGTCTCCGCATTTTCCGGAATGAATGCCATCCGTGCAGCATATGCGCATGCCATTGCCGAACACTATCGCTTCTTCAGCTACGGCGATGCGATGTTTTTGGAAAGAAACCATCTGGAAAACCCTGCCGTATGAAATTCGACCTTCTCACCACCGATGGCGGCGCACGGCGCGGCCAACTCACTCTGGCCCACGGCACCATCCAGACGCCGGTATTCATGCCGGTTGGCACCTACGGCACGGTAAAAGCCATGTCCCCGGCCGAACTCACCGACATCGGCTTCGAGATGGTGCTGTCCAACACCTTCCATCTGTGGCTGCGCCCGGGCCTGGACGTGATCGAAAAGTTTGGCGGATTGCATCGCTTCATGGGCTGGGACAAGCCCATTCTCACCGACTCGGGCGGCTTCCAGGTATTCAGCCTGGGCAAGCTGCGCAAGATCACCGAGGAAGGGGTGAAATTTTCCTCGCCGATCAACGGCGATAAACTATTCCTGACTCCGGAAATCTCGATGCAGATTCAGCGCACGCTGAATTCCGACATCGTGATGATTTTCGACGAGTGCACGCCCTACCCTTCCACCGAACGCGAAGCCGCCGACTCGATGCGCATGAGCCTGCGCTGGGCCGAACGCTCAAAAGCTGCGCATGCCGGCAACCCCAACGCGCTGTATGGCATCGTGCAGGGTGGCATGTACGAAAGCCTGCGCGACGAATCGGTGCGTGAACTGGATGGCATGGCCTTCGACGGTTATGCCATCGGCGGTTTAAGCGTCGGCGAGCCCAAGGACGACATGGCGCGTATTCTCAAACACACCGCGCCGCTCTTGCCGGCCGACAAACCGCGCTACCTGATGGGCGTGGGCACGCCGTCCGATCTGGTATTCGCGGTGAGCCAGGGCATCGACCAGTTCGATTGCGTACTCCCCACTCGCAATGCCCGCCATGGCATCCTCTACACCCGGCGCGGCGACATGCGCATCCGCAATGCACGCTGGAAGACCGATACCGCGCCGATCGATGAGGAATGCACCTGCCACACCTGCACCCATTTCAGCCGCGCTTACGTCCACCACCTGATCCGCGCCAACGAAATCCTCGGCGCACGGCTGGCGACGATCCATAACCTGCATTACTATCACCAGTTAATGGCGGATATGCGTGCCGCAATTGAAGTCAAGCGGTTCGACGATTTCACCGCAAAGTTTCACGAAATGCAGGCGCAGGGTTGGTGAAGCAAGAGCAGTGTTAACCTCATTCAAACCAACGAAGATTTCCAAAACACGGGGCGTGAATTCACGGCTCGCCTGATAAACAACCAGCCCATCAAAATGAATGCCCAGGTCAATATTGCCAGTTACGAATCCCTGTTGTCAGCAGCCAAGCAACAAGCCGAACCACAACGTTTACTGTTCGTTTTTTTGAAGGCCTCCCTGCCTGAACAACATAACGATGAAGAAGTGAGTCGTTTTCACGCGGGTAAGGGGGGCGCATTACGCCCCATCATGTGCGTTGACAAAACGCTGGATGAATTGGGCAGTTTTTCTGATCTGGCGGCCGAATCCGAAAAGATGGAGCAAGATTGGCAAATTGTGTTGATCGCCGCTCTTTCCGGGAAAAACGGGATTGCCCCCAATTCCAATGAAGCGGAACTGCCCCTCAAGATGATGATACAAACCGTGGAAAACGGGGGCGACCTATCGAGATATCTGGCTTTTGACAGGAATGGTGCGCTCGTACATTTCAGCTGACCGGATTCAAATCGGCTAGAGAGCGTGGCTTGGACGGCTGCGCCCAACAGCATCCAGATCAGGCTGCGCGTATCAGCATGTCACCGAACAGCGCTATCCCGAAGCCGACCGCCGCACCGAGCAGGATGGCAGCAATTTCGTTCACAGGTTGGGCTCGTATTTATCCAGAATACTCCGGCCTCGCGCTCGTCGAACACAAAGCAATCCCCGTTGAAATGCGCGCCGCCAACCTCCTCGAAGTATTTGAGAATGCCGCCTTCGAGCTGATACACATGTTCGATACCGATCGCCTTCATGTGAATAGCGGCTTTTTCGCAGCGGATACCACCAGTGCAGAATGACACCACGGTTTTTCCAGTGTAGTCGTCTCGATGTTCGGCCAGTAGTGGCGGAAGCTCGCTGAACACGCCGATGTTGTAATCGACGGCGTTGGCGAAGGTGCCGGCCGCCACTTCATAGTCGTTGCGGGTGTCGAGCATGACCACCGGGCGGCCTTCATCATCGGTTCCGCGATCCAGCCATTTTTTCAGCGTGGTCCCCGCCACAGCCGGTGCACGCCCCGTTTCCGGACGAATCAGCGGATGCTTCATCGTGATGATTTCTTTTTTCAAACGCACCCGCATGCGCTTGAAAGGTGGCTCACTGGAAAGGCTTTCCTTGGGCTGCAGGTCACTCAAGCACGTGTTGGCACGCAGATGCGCCACGATGGCATCGATCGCCTCGCGCGAGCCTGCCAGGAAGACGTTGATGCCTTCTGGCGCGAGCAGGATGGTGCCTTTCAGCCCCAGTTCCCCACAACGCAAGCTCAAGTCGGCCTGAAGCGACTCACGATCGTTCAGTGTGACAAATTTGTAACAGGAGATATTGACGACAGACACGGTAAACCCTTCAGCAAGCCGGCATTATACGAATCGGTTCTGACTTGCCGGTGGTTTTGATACTCTTCTGGATTCCCCCTTCCCCCTCCAGACCATGGACGAACACTTGCAAACGCTGGAACACGCTCAGAAAACCGCAAACAACATCACCCTGGTGGTACTGGGGACCTTCCGCGCGCGCGGCATCAGCATTCCCTTCCCGCAGCGGGAAGCGCGCCTGCCAAGTACACCATGAAGCGCGCCAATCCTGCCACCCCCACCAAAGCCACCTTTGTCGATCCGCTGGCAGATGTATTGCGTCCCGGTCAGTCCATCGAGTTGCTGAAGGAACTGCATATCCTGACGCGCGACGGCAAGCTTAACCAGGACAGTCGCCGCAAGCTCAAGCAGGTATTCCATTTGTGCCAGTTCATCGAGCCACTGCTGGATGAAGTGCTGAGCCAACAGGACACACTGACGCTGGCCGATCACGGCGCCGGCAAGTCGTATCTGGGGTTTATTCTGTATGACCTGTTTCTGAAAGACCGCCCCGGCGCCCACATCCATGGCATCGAGACCCGCGACGAACTGGTGAAAAAATCACGCGAACTGGCAACACGCTTAGGTTTCACGCGTATGTCGTTTCTGAACGAAACGGTGGCTGAATCAATCACCGCCAGCACCCTGCCCCCGCGTATCGACATCGTCACCGCGCTACACGCCTGCAACACCGCAACCGACGATGCCATCCAGTTCGCCCTCGCCAAGCAGGCCTGTCATATCGTGCTAGTGCCATGCTGTCAGGCTGAAGTTGCGGCCGTGCTGCGCAAGCACAAGAACGAATCCTTCGGCAAAACCCCGCTATCTGAAATCTGGCGCCACCCGATTCACACCCGCGAATTCGGCAGTCATCTCACCAACGTGCTGCGTTGCCTGCAACTGGAATCGCACGGCTATCAGGTCACTGTCACCGAACTGGTCGGCTGGGAACATTCGATGAAAAACGAGCTCATCATCGCCACCCAGACAGCTTCGCCGCGCAAGAATGCCCGCACTCGTCTGCAGCAGATTTTGCAGGAACTCAATCTGCAGGAACTCGAAGCGCGTTTTCTCGGCCCGCAATAATCCACAAAAAGCCTATGCTGATCTGAAGCATGTGCTTTTCTGGATTAACCGATGCAGACATTCGCCCTGACACGCCATTTTATTGCTGCGGCCTTGCTCGGTGCACTGCTGGGGTGTGCCACCCCGCAGTACCAGACCCATGTCCGCCTCATTCCGCCGGCTGATGCGCAAGGCCAGAGCTGTGTGCGGGCGTGCAAAGCGCAAAAAAACATATGCCGGACCAATTGCCAGTCTCGTTATCAGACCTGTGTAAAAGACCTGGAGCCGCAACTGGAAGCTCATTACGCCGAAGCGCTAAGACAGTATGGGAATGAGCTGAGACGGTACGCCACGGCCTTGCGCCACTACGAGATGCAACTGCGTTTCGAATGGCTGAACAGCTATCCCTTCCATCATCCGTACGGGTGGGAGCCGTGGCCGGCCCCTTCTTTCCCACCCCTGTATCCGGAGCCGGTTATGCCGACACGGGATGGCGTACGCATGCAACTGGAAAAATCCAATTGCCCGTCAGACTGTAATTGCCTACCGGCTTACGACACTTGTTTCATCGGCTGCGGCGGGCAACGCTTGACCGAAACGGTCTGCATCCAGAACTGCCCGGCGGAGAAATAAATCCGCCTGCAAAAAACAGGCCGTGGCTGTGCCACCACGCGGGCATCAGCAAGCTTGTCATGCTGAAGGCTGAAGGGGAATCAGCTTCACCGGCACGTTCGCATTGTCGGTGTTGATCCAGATTTCGCCGTCCTGCACCATGAATTGCAGCCGCATACTGCGCTCGGCCAATGCCGCCAGAGCCTGAGTCGTATCAACGGGCAGTTGAAGCACAGTCAGATTGATCAGCCGCGTCAATTTATTGGCGATCGATTTCCACCACAGATCACAACTGCTGGTGTAGCACAGCACCACGACCTGGTCAGCCCGACTACAGGCGCGACGGATACGTGCCTCGTCAGGCTGGCCCAGGTCGATCCACAATTTAATCTCGTCAGTCAGGCTTTTAACCCACACTTCAGGCTCGTCGACATCAAACAAGCCTTTGGTGAAGGCAATGCCTTCCTGAGCATAAATGGCATAGGCGAGCACGCGTGCCATCATGCGCTCGTCGGTTTCGGAAGGGTGGCGCGCAATCGTCAGCGCATGGTCGGCGTAATAGTGCCGATCCATATCGGCAATCTGCAAATCAGCTTTGTAGATGGTGGCTTTGAGTGCCATGGTGAACTCCACGCGTACCCATGGGGATATCCATACCCACAGGAAGAGCAGCAATAAAAAAACCCCGGCGAACCGGGGTTTTTCACATCAGATCGGAAAAATTACGACACGACCTGGATGTTGGATGCTTGCTTGCCCTTGGGGCCAGTCGTCACTTCGAAGCTGACTTTCTGGTTTTCCTGCAGGGACTTGAAGCCGTTGGAGTTGATTGCGGAGAAATGCGCAAACAGATCTTCACCGCCGTTGTCCGGAGTGATAAAGCCAAAACCTTTTGCATCGTTAAACCACTTAACAGTACCCGTTTCCATCTTGTTTCCTATCTATCTAAAAAATTGAGCGACATGCTCTATCAATCGAATTTCAAGGAAAAAGGCTTACCAGAGGTACCGCAATTTAAAGCTTGAATCCAACAGATGCCGTATAGATAACATAGAAAACCAGGATAGCAAAGCGCTTTTTACCCTGTGCGCGCTAATGCACGCAATATCAAGGTGTCTCCGCGCTGGGTAAATTCCAGATGTTTCAGCACGCTCATCCCCAGCAGCACCTGATCACCACCCATGCCCGGATTAAGGCTGGCGGGAACCTCGCGCACATTGAACGGCCCGAACGACAACGACTCCACCCGGGTGGCACGGGTGGCAACTGTGCCGTTGGCGGTAATCGATTGCTGATATGCGCCTGCTTCCAATCCAAGCTTGCCGGCCAGATGCGCGGGCACCGATACCAGCGTGGCGCCCGTATCCAGCAGGAAAGTGACCGGCTGCCCGTTGATCGTGCCGGGGAAAATATAGTGGCCGTCTCCGCTACGTTTCAGCACCAGTTCGGTTCCGGGTGCAACCTGCAACTGACGATTGGGATTGTTGCGCGCCTGCAGGCTGTTTTCGAAATAGAGATAAAACATGCCCAGCACCAGCAGGCTGGCAACCAGTGCCATACCCCGCCCAAGCGGGCGGTGCGGATTAGACGATTCGTCAGGCGTTTTTGAATTCACAGCGTGTGCGACCCATCAGGCAGTTTTTTGTTCAGCGCTTCAAGCGCATCAGACGATCAAGCCTAATTCAAATCACACATTCAAGGAAAGCCTGCAGTCCGCCACACGAAAGACTGCAAGGTTTAGGCAGAACCGTTTTAGCCTTGATTCATGCGCGGTTCACTAAAACGACAATGTGGCGCATCACCAAATACATCGCGCAAGTAACGGGTTTTGATGTGCAACAGCCGCTTGTGATCGCCCGCTTCCAGAAAGATATCCGGCTGCGCCATCAAGGCATCATCCCATATCATTTCCACGCCCCAGGCATTGGGCAAACCCGGCACCACGCCCCTGTCACACTCGCTGAATAATTTGCTCACGCTGGCTTCATCGGCGAGGCTGAACACCATACCCTGATCCAATCCCAGTTTGCCGAGTTGAACCTCCTTGTCGGCGGGAATCATGGCCACCATCTGGCAACCCATGCCTTCAAGCAGCACCCCCTTGACCAGCCGGTCGGGCGTTACCCCGGCCGCGCGCGCTGTCTCGGCGCTGGTCTGGCTATGCGGATGCGCCACCACCTCAAACGGGATCATGTGCTGGTCGAGAAAACGTTCCATACGATGTAGTGCATTCACGATTGACTCCTTACCAATACGGATTGGCTCGTATCACTATAGTCCACGCTCATCGGTCTGCACGGCCGCATCATTCCACACGTCAGCGCGGCTTGGAACGATCACCTGCGCGGAATGGCCGGCGCGATGTTCTGGGATGTTCCTGCATCTGACAGGCACGGCGAAACGCCAGCAGCGCGTCCTGCGCATGCCCCAGCACGCTGTTGTGGGGGTAATGCCCCGCCGCATTCAACTCGCCGACCGGAACACCGGTCAGCCACTCGATTCCTTCACTGACATTGTCCACAGTATGAATGTGGAAACGGCCTCGGGCGACCGCTTCCACTACCCTCGGATCCAGCATCAGATGGCGGCGGTTGCGGGCAGGAATCAGCACCCCCTGGTTGCCGTCCAGGCCAGCCGCCTCGCACACCCTGAAATACCCCTCGATCTTCTCGTTGAGGCCACCCACCGGCAGTACCTCACCATGCTGGTTGACCGCACCGGTGACCGCAATGCCCTGCCGGATCGGCAATCCAGACAATGAAGACAGCAGGGCATACAACTCGGCGCAGGACGCAGAGTCGCCCTCCACGCCGTGATATTGCTGCTCGAACACGATGGACGCATTAAGTGAGAGCGGCGCGAGATGGGCGAACAGCCCTGCCAGGTAGCCCTGCAGAATAAATACGCCCTTGTCATGGATAGGCCCGGACAGTTCCACCTCACGCTCGATATTGAGCAAGCCTTCCTCGCCCGCGTAGGTACGCGCAGAAAGTCGTACCGGCAAGCCAAAACGATGATCCCCCAGGTCGATCTGGGTGAGGCCGTTGATCTGGCCAACCCGGTCGCCATGCAGGTCGATCAGCACATCGCCTTCAAAAATCGATTCGCGCAGACGCTGCTCGGGGTAATCGTGCCGTCCGATATGTGCCTGCAGCGCGGCCTCCACATCTGCCACCATGACCAGCCCCGGCCCCCGGGCGCGGCACACCGCCGCGCTTTCCATCACCAGCGCCTCGGTGCGGGCGAATATCGCGCTCTCACGGGACTGGTCATCGGCCTCGCGGTGTGATTCCTCCAACAGACGCGCCACCGCCGCGGCCGAAAAGTGCGGCAAGCCATATTGGCGGCAGGCATGGGCGACAAAAACGGACGAAGCACGGCGGGTATCCGCACTGGCCGGGAAACTGTCGGCAAAATCCACCTTGGCGCGAAAATGACGGGTGAATTCCGGTGCCGCGTCCTGCAGTTCGTAATACTGTTCGCGCGAGCCGATCAACACGATCTTGACCTCGACATCCACTGCCTCCGGCACCAGCGACACCATGGCAATTGGCGTGAGCGACACGCCCGGCTCCTCGATCTGCAAGCGCCCGCTGCGCAGAAAGCGCCGCAGCTTTTCCCACATCAGCTGATCCGCCAGCACATCGCGCAGATGCAGCATCAGAAAACCGCCATGCGCCCGCAGCAGGCTGCCCGCCCGAATGCACGAGAAATCGGTCACCAGCACATCGTTCTCGGCCTGGTATTCGATGCTGCCGAACAGCACACGGAACACGGGATTGTCCTCGACAATCACAGGCGCGCCGGTGAGTCCGCCGTTGTCGACCACCAGATTGACGCGGTAACGCATCAGCATGGCATTCAGGGCATCCTGCCGGGTTTCGTCGTCCGCGGCGCCATGAAACAACTCCAGATTGCCGAGCACATCCTGGGCAATCGCGTCGAGATAGGTGTTGAGCTTGGACGCGTCCTTGATCTGTTTTTTCAACCCGGCGCGTATGACCTGCCATTCACGCTCCAGCAGCGGCTTCACCACGCGGCGACGCAATACCGCCAACGCTTCGCGCATGGCGCGCTCCTGCGGCTGGATCAGCTCGAAATAGCGTGTGATTTCGTCGCGCAGTTCCTGATCGGCCTGCTCGACCGCAAGCCGGCGCGCCTTGGGCAAGGCCAGCACCTCATCCTCGGTCAGCGCCTGGCCTTTTTTGCCGGTGAGGGTAAACATCATGCGCCCCTCTTCGCGGTACAGGGAGAAGCCGCGCGCTTCGGCAAAGGCCGACAACGCCGCATAGGCCTGCGCTTCCTCGACCTTGTAAGCCTTTTCGATACGTTCGCTTTCGATTTTGTATGCCTGCCCGCCCAGACATTGCGGAATATCGGCCTGCAGGGTTTTTACCGCCTGCGCCAACAATTGACGCAGCAGGCGCCCTTCGCCCGCGGGCAAGCGCAGCGCCAGCGGACGCTCCGGCGCATCGAAGTTGTGCAGATAACACAGGTCGGGCGGCGCTCGTTTGCTCGCCGCCACCTCGTGCATCGCCTGCTTGAGCAACGAGGAACGGCCGCTGCCGATTTCACCCAGCACAAACAGGTTGTAGTTGGGCTGGTCCATCCCCAGCCCGAATCGCGCAGCGGCTTCGGCACGCGCCTGACCGATCCACGGCAGGGGTTCTTCAATCAATTCGGACGTATCGGCAAACCCCAGCGAAGCAGGGTCAATGGTCAGGCGAAGATCGGCGGGCAATAAGGCGGCGATAGGCATGGGCTGGGCGCTGGGTTTAAACAAAGATCGCAAGCGGCGACCACACGATCCATTATGAACGCAAGGTCACGGCACACCGAAGCGTATCTGGCGTAATTTGTCCCTACAATCCCCCAAACCCACAGGGTCCTCGATCCAACGACGCATGAAATCCGGCCAGCGCTCCTTCTTCTTCCTGATCTCCCTCATCGGCGGGCTGGCGATATTCAGTTCCACGCTGTCGAAAACGCCAGTGTTGCCACTGTTTGCCCATGCACTCAACGCCACCCCGGCCGAAATCGGCTGGATCGTCATGGCTTCCACCCTTCCCGGCGTGCTCATCAGTTATCCCGCTGGTGCGTTGTCCGACCATCTGGGCAAGCAGCGCTTGTTGCTGGCGTCGCTGGTCGTGTTTGCCACCGCGCCGTTTCTGTATCTGCTGATCGAAACTCCATGGCAACTGATGGCGGTGCGCTTTTATCATGGCTTCGCCACCGCCATTTTCGGCACCGTGGCGAGTGCGGCGATTGCCGAACGCTACACCGCCGACCGCGCGGCCCGGCTGTCCACCTATTCCTCGGTCACCATCGTCGGACGCTCCATCGCGCCGTTTCTCGGTGGTTTCCTGATTTCGCTGGCGAGTTTCGGCGCGGTGTATATCGTCTGTGCGATTGCCGGCGTGCTGGCGCTGGGCGCCGGGCTGCTGCTTAAAGACCACGAGCCGCGCCCGACCACGAAGCTGGAACTGCCGCACTTCTGGGCCAGCCTGACAACCGTGCTGCGCAACCGCGGCATCATGCTGGTGAGCCTGATCGAAGCCGCGCAGTATCTGGTATTCGGTGCGATTGAAGCCTTTATCGCCCTGTACGCCGCCTCGCTCGGCATCCCGGCGTGGCAGATCGGCGTCATCCTCGGCGTGCAACTGGTCAGCATCGTGTTCGCCAAACCGCTGATGGGCCGTGTATCCGATCGGGTGGGCCGCAAACAGGTCATCATTCCCGGCCTGCTGGTCGGCGCAGCCAGCGTCGCGCTGCTGCCGTTCGCGCCCGACTTCATCGGCCTGTCGGTGTTAAGCCTGCTGTTCGGCATCGGCTTCGCCACCGTCACCTCATCCACCACCGCGCTTGTCGCCGACCTCACCAAAGACGGCCGCTATGGTTCCTCGATGGGCGTGCTGCGCACGGTGATGGACGTCGGCCAGTCAATCGGCCCGGTGCTTACCGGTTTCATGGTCGGCGCAGCTGGCTACGGCAGCGCCTTCACCCTGCTGGCGGCGATCCTGGCGGCGGCCGCGCTGATGCTGGGGCTGCTGTTGCGCGATGTCTGAGGCCGCGCCTGATCGGCTATAGTGAGGCAGCCTATTTCTCCCAAGGAGACTGTCATGCGTATCTCATCTTTGCTCGCCACGCTTGCATTCGTCGCCACCGGCTTCGCACTCCCGGCCGCCGCCGATTCAAGCACGGACACCCCGCCTGCTGCCACGCTGCAGACATCGATTTCACCCGAGGACTGTATTGCGAATGCCAAGGGCATGCAACTCGCCCAGATCCAGACAGCCTGCTGCAAGGCCCACAAAGGCATCTGCGGCTGCCGCGCCGGCAAGATCGTGTGTTGCGACAACTCCACCAGCAAGGAGCCGGGGTGCACGTGTCATGGGGATGAAGGCGTCGCTGAATAGCAAGGCATCACCCGCGCCCTTGACGCACGTATCCCATGGGATACACTCCGGTCATGCCCAAGACCGCCACCAAACTGACCGCCAAAACGAAGACCGTGCCCTACGACGTATCCGAGCAGCTGCGCACGCCTGAGGAAGTGGCCGCCTATCTCGATGCCTGGCTGGAAGAGGCCCCGGACGACGCGGCAGGCATCGCCCGCGCGCTGGGCGACATCGCCCGTGCCAAGGGCATGTCACAGGTCGCACGCGATGCGGGACTCAGCCGGGAAAGTCTCTACAAGGCGCTCAGCGAGAACGGCAATCCGAGTTTTGCTACGGTGCTCAAGGTGGCGCGCGCATTGGGTGTGCGGCTGCATGCGGAAGCGGCTTGATGTTGGCCTCGGACTCACTTAGGCAACGCTTAATAGAGACCGTGCTTGCCTGGGAAAAGGTATTTGGCAATGCACCCTCCATCACCTCTGCCTTATCCGAATTTGACGCCGCCCAATTAGTGGGTTGTTCGCTGGAGGAATACTCGGCCACCATGCAAGGCATGACCTCAGTTCAAAAGGGTTACGATTTCATATTCAATGGAGCCCGCTACCAAGTTAAAGGCAACCGGCCTAGCGGCAAGCCTGGCAGCTTTGTTACTTGGGTTCCCAAAGCCACAAATTACGAATGGGATTTTTTGATCTGGATCCTCTACAACCCTCAATACGAAATTCAAGAG
Source organism: Thiobacillus sp. (assembly GCA_031426895.1). GTDB lineage: Bacteria > Pseudomonadota > Gammaproteobacteria > Burkholderiales > Thiobacillaceae > Thiobacillus. Next base: position 64,670 of record JASJPE010000002.1, read on the forward strand.
GCTTGGCTCTGGAAAATGCCTGATTACAAATCTGCTTTCGATTCGGTTAACCGGTTATCCCCCCAACATTACCAGCAAGGGAAGCGGCTGGTCTGATAAGTCCCCCTCACTTCCCCGTCGCCACCCATACCCCATCCCACCCCTCCGCTGGCGGCGCCTGCCGGAACGCCACAATCCGCTCCAGCATGACCTGGCTGGGGCGATCCCCCAGCGCACTGGCCAAGCATTCACGGAACGCCGCTTCAGCCGCATCCCAATCACGCGCGCGATAGCGCGCCAACCCGGTCTCAAAAGCCTGCACCCGCTGCCCGTCGCTCTCGCTCAACTCCGCTGCCAGCCCCAGCAATTCATACACCCGCACCGTTTCCAGCTTGCCGGCAACGCGCAGGCTGTCGATTTCGCGGAAGGCCAGCGAGTCACCGGCGAGATTGCGCGTCGCCTCGTTGACCAGGATGCGTGTGCCGTAAAACTTGTTGGCCTGCTCCAGCCGTGATGCCAGGTTCACGGTGTCGCCGATGACGGTGTAGCCGCGCGAGGTTTCGGAGCCGATGTTGCCCACCGTCACCTCGCCGCTGGCGATGCCCATGCGCACGTTGACCACGGGCAGGCCGTGGGAAACGCCGAACATCTCAGGCAGCCAGGCGCGGAAGGCTTCCATGCGGGCCATTTGTTCGAGGGCGGCGAGGCAGCACAGGATGGCATGGTCGGCGGCATCGGTGAAGGGCGGGCCCCAGAAGGCCATGACCGAATCGCCAATGTATTTGTCGACGATGCCCTGCCGGGTCCGGATCACCTCGGACATCAGCGAAAAATAGCGGTTGAGGAAACGCACCGCGGCGTCCGGCGTCAAGCCCTCGCACAGGCGGGTGAAATCCTGCAGGTCGGAGAAGAACACGGTCATCACCTGGCGCTCGCCGCCATCTGACGGCATGCGGTTTTCCAGCAGGCTCTTCACGATGCGCGGATCGACGTACTGGCCGAAGGTGTCGCGAATGCGCTCTTTCTCGCGCAGCCCGACCACCATGTGGTTGAACGAGGTGGCGAGCGTGGCCAGTTCGTCGTGGGTGCGCACCAGAATTTCCACATCGAGATCGCCTGCCTCGACCGCGCGCGTGCCGCCCAGCAACCGTTTGACTGGATCAACCAGTGAACGTGTGACGAATCCGGCAAAAATCAGCCCGAGCGTGGTGGCAATCGCGGTGATGATCCAGTTGAGGGTGGTGGCGCGTGCCTCCTCCGCCTTGGCCTTGCTGGCGGTGTCCTGGGTCAGCTTGTTGAGGATGTCGATGGTCTTGCCGATTTCGATATCGACGGTATCCTTCTCGCGCAATAAGGTTTCGCGGACAATTTTTTGCGAACGCGACGTGCCTTCCTGCGCCTCGATCTGGAACAGGCGAAAGGTCATGTGAAAGTGCTGGCGTGCGGTCTGGATCGCGGGCAGCTGCTTGCCCAATACGGCGAGCGTCACGCGATCAAGTTCGATACCCTTCTCGGCTTCGGCCTCGCCCAGCATGCGCAGCGAGGAATCGACGATCTGGTCGGCATTGATCCCGCGCATGTCGAAGCTGTTCGATTCGGCGGCGAGAAATTCAGGATCGGGGCGCGCCACCTCCATGCCCGTCATCACCCGTTCCAGGTGCACGATCTGCTGGCGGATGAGGATTTCCACGCTGGCCACCTGCTGCTGCAGCGGCAGGTAGTAGTCGGACAGCGCCCGCACCTGGTTGTTGAGCTGACGGAAGTTGAGCACCGAGAGCCAGGTGACGACCACCATCAACGCCAGCAGGGCGGTGGTGATGCTGAAGATCTTCAGGCTGATGGGGAGTCGCATATGGCAAGCCCTGGTGTGCAGAAATCAAATCCGCGTGAATTTAAACCTTAGCGCAAGCCCCGGATTCGGCAACAAACCATCCACGCCAGCGTGGTGTACAGCCGAACCACTCACAACACCGGCTTGAGCGGCATCATCTGCCACAGGCGCACCCGTCCGCGCTTGGTCAGCGGCACATACTGGTCGGGTTCATCGGCGGCATTCCAGCTGTTCTCCGGACGCATATCGATTTCGATCAGCGCCTGCACCTGCTTCGCCAGCGCCGGGTGATGCACGATCACGCCGACCTCGGTGTTGAGGTTTTCCGAGCGCGGATCGAAATTGAAGGTGCCGATGTAGGCAATCCGGCCATCCACCACCAGGGTCTTGGCGTGCAGCGCGAACACCGGCGGCGTTTCGGGTGGGTTTACCCGCGACATCAATGCCTGCCGGTTGGCGGGATCGGGTTTGTATTCGTGAATCTGCAGGCCCATTTTCAGCAATTTATTGCGCTGATTGCGGTAGCCGGAAAACGCCTGGATATTGTCGGTGGAGGCCAGCGAATTGGTGAGGATGCGCACCTTGACCCCGCGCGCCACTGCCTGCTTGAACAGCGCCAGCGCCTTGTCCGACATCACCAGATACGGCGACTGGATCACGATGGATTCACGCGCCCCTTCCACCAGCCGGGCCAGAGCAGCCGAGGTCTGACCGCCGCCGCTCAACAGCCAGCGGTTGCCATTCTTGCCGGGGACATCGTGGATGAACTCGACCCGTCCCCATGCCATCTCGCGCGTCAGGCGGTCAAATGAATCGGGCGTGGCATTGATTGCGGCACGCACCGCAGGCGCGAAATTTTCCGGCATGCGGGCATAGTCGTGCAGTTCGCGGTAGACCTGTTGCACATCGGCATCGTCAACCTTGACGTGCTTCTGCATCAGGCCCCAGCCGTCATAAAGCGATGCCACCGGCACGCTCAGTTTGTTGGTCCAGAAAGCCTCGAAATTCACCTGCATGGTTTTGACCGCTTCGCCAAGCAGCAACGCGTCACGGTCGCGAAAGTTGTAGTCCTGGTCGTAATCGAAATATTCGTCCGCCATGTTGCGGCCGCCGGTGATCGCCACCTTGCCGTCGACGATGAAGGTCTTGTCGTGCATGCGCTGGTTCACCCCGCGAAAATCCGTCACCACGTTGAGCGCGCGCTTGTAGAACGGCGTGCCGACCCGATGCTTGGGGTTGTAAATGCAGATATCGATATTGGGATGCTTGTCGAGCGCGAGCAGTGATTTGTCGGGCGCGTCGATCAGCAGGTCGTCGACGATGACGCGTACCTTGACGCCGCGATCCGCCGCGCGCAGCAGCGCCTCGGTGGCGAGGATGCCGATATTGTCGGTGCTCCAGATGAAGTACTGCACCTCGATCGAGCGTTGCGCATGATCGGCCAGCCAGGCACGCGCCAGCAACGCCTCTTCGCCGGTATCCAGCACATAAACGCCGGTCTGATCCGGGTGCGCGCCAATTTGACTATCGATAATCGCCATCGCTGGCGGCGCGCCTGCAGCCAGCGTGGGCAAACCCGCACACAATCCCAGCAGGACAATCGAAACACAACGCCTGAGCAAACTTACAATCATGGTGTGACCCGCCACGGCGTTCGTCAGAAGGGCGTGTCAGGCTGCCTGGCCCGGCACCACCGGCACGCCACTAGCCACGTCGCCACACTGTGCGCGATAGCGCAGCGCGTGATCCATCAGCACGATGGCCATCAGCGCCTCGGCAATCGGGGTGGCACGGATGCCGACACAGGGATCGTGACGACCGTGGGTCACCACTTCGATCGGCTGGCCGTGCAGGTCGATCGAGCGACCGGGCAGGCGGATGGATGAGGTGGGTTTGATGGCGATATGGGCCACAACAGCCTGACCGCTGGAGATGCCGCCCAGAATGCCGCCGGCGTGGTTGGAGAGGAAACCCTCAGGGGTGATTTCGTCGCGGTTTTCGGTGCCCTTCTGCCGCGCGACCTCCATGCCGTCACCGATTTCCACGCCCTTGACGGCATTCAGACCCATCAAGGCATGCGCCAGGTCGGCATCGAGCTTGTCGTACAGCGGCTCGCCCCAGCCGGGTGGCACGTTCTCGGCCACGACGCTGATGCGCGCTCCGACCGAGTCGCCCGATTTGCGCAATTCATCCATAAAGGTTTCGAGTTCGGGCACGATGGCGGCACTGGGCGAGAAAAAAGCGTTGTGGTTGATTTCGTCCCACGACTCGAAAGGAAGATCGATCGGGCCGAGCGCACTCATGTAACCGCGAACGACGATGCCATAGTGCTCGTTCAGCCATTTTTTGGCGATGGCACCGGCGCCGACGATGGGTGCAGTGAGCCGGGCCGACGAGCGCCCGCCGCCGCGCGGGTCGCGCGTGCCGAATTTCTGCGTGTATGTGTAGTCGGCGTGGCCGGGGCGGAAGGTCTCACTGATGTTGCCATAGTCCTTGCTGCGCTGGTCTTCGTTGCGGATCAGCAGCGCAATCGGGGTGCCGGTGGTTTTGCCTTCATAGGTGCCGGACAGAATTTCCACCGTGTCGGATTCGCGGCGCTGGGTCACGTGGCGCGAGGTGCCGGGCTTGCGGCGGTCGAGATCATGCTGGATATCGCCCTCGGCCAGCGCCATGCCGGGTGGGCAGCCGTCGACCACGCAGCCAATCGCAGGGCCGTGCGATTCGCCAAATACGGTGACACAGAACAGTTTGCCGAGTGAGCTGCCTGACATGGGAATAACCTGAAAATAAGTGGGGCCGGCGGGGCCGAAAGAATGCGTCGAAGTCTAGCACAGGCGCGGTCTCTGGCCTTAATCACCCCACCCGGATGAACTTGCTGCCATGGGGATGTTCTATTCTGAACAGTACCCATTCGAAGAGGATCGCCCATGAAACCAACGCAGCACGTCACCACGCTCGGTCAAAGCCTCTGGCTGGACAACCTGTCGCACAGCCTGATCCAGGATGGTGTGCTGGCCCGACTCATCGCCGAAGACGGGGTGTCGGGCGTGACCTCGAACCCCTCGATTTTTCAGAACGCGCTTGCCACCAGCCCCTACTATGCAAGCGACCTGATGCGCCTGAAAGTCAGCGAACCGGATGCCGAACGCCGCTACGAAGCGCTGGTCATTCCCGATATCCAGGCGGCGTGCGACCTGCTGTTGCCCACGTATGAAGTCACGGGCGGCAACGATGGCTATGTCAGCCTGGAAGTCGCGCCACGCTGGGCCTATGACGCCCCGCGCACGGTGGAAGAAGCCCAACGGCTCTCGGCTGCGGTGAATCGCCGCAACCTGCTGATCAAGGTGCCCGGCACACCCGAAGGTGTCAGTGCATTTGAAGCCTTGACGGCACTTGGCATCAACGTCAACGTGACCCTGCTGTTTTCGGTGGCGCAAACCGAAACCGTGTTCAACGCCTACATTCGTGGACTCACCGCGCGTGCGCACGCCGGCGCCGATGTTCGCCAAAGCAAGGCCGTGGCCAGCCTATTTTTGTCGCGCGTCGATACCCTGGTCGACACGCAGCTCACGGCCATTGGCACCCAGGAAGCGCTGTCTCTGCGCGGCAAGGCTGCCGTGGCCATGGCCAAGACGGCTTACCAACGCTATCTGGCGCTGTTCCATGGCGAAACTTTCGCCGAACTGAAGAAGCAGGGCGCCCGTCCTCAATTCCTGTTGTGGGCGAGCACCGGCGTCAAAAATCCTGACTATCATGACTTACTGTATGTAGAACCCTTGATCGGCAAGGAGACCATAAACACCCTGCCCGACAAGACGCTGGCTGCACTGCACGACCACGGCAAAACCGCGCTGCGGATCGAGGCCGGCATTATCGAGGCAACTGCCCAGTTAGCCGAGCTGGCACAGCGTGGCATTGATATGGATGCAGTTGGCAACACCTTGCAGGACGATGGCGTCAAATCGTTTGAATCTGCCTTCCAGAAACTGCTGCTGCAGACCGGCTGATCCGGCATACAACCCTGCCTATTCTTGCCGGGGCCTTACCACTCGGGGCCTGCAGGACGAAACAAGTACATTTTATGTCGGGAGAAAAAATGTTGAATAGACAGGTGGCGCCACGAAGCAGACGATGACCTTATCGTCACCCTCCACCCGAAGAGATGACGTTCCAAACAATACGAGGAGACGTGCCATGAGCTATACCCATTTGCCTACCAGCAATCTTGACCAGAATGCCGGCCTGTTGCGACCTGCCTGTGTATTGCCCGAACATGTGGGCCTGGAAAACCCGGCGCTCGATGTGATGACCGACTTCCGCCGTGTGACCGCCTTCATCGCCACCCCGGGCGATACCATCCAGCAAGCGGAAGAGCGCATGGTCCGCCGCAAGGTGCGTCTGCTGTTCGTCATGGACGCTCTGGATCGCGTGGCCGGCCTGGTCACCAGCACCGACATCCACGGCGAAAAGCCGATGCAGGTTGTGCACAGCCGTGGTATCCGCCGCAATGAAGTATTGGTGGCCGATATCATGACGCCGGTCGATCGTCTTGAAGCCGTCGATTTTGATGATCTGTCCAATGCCCGCGTTGGCCATGTACTGGAAACGCTCAAGGCACGCGGCCGCCAGCACGCGCTGGTGATCGAAAACGCAAATGGCCAGAAGCTGGTGCGCGGTCTGTTGTCGCTGTCGCAGTTGAGCAAACAACTCGGGGTCGTCGTCGAAACCGCCGAAGTTGCACACACCTTTACTGAAATCGAGCAGCACCTCGCTCACGCCTGAGCTTCCAAACCGCAACCCCTTCTGTAGCAGGGGTTGCGTGCGTATTGCCATGGCTGCAGGTACCCCCGAAACAGTCTGCGTGGCCCGCTTTTCCATCCTTGTGCCGTCTCCAAGCCAAGGCTGATGTTTCCTCATGCGGCGTCTTGTGCTCAAATCCCGGACTTCCGAGCGCGACCGCAAGGCACGCAATAAGCACAACACATGAATATATCCGTCAGCGAACTGATCGTCAGGTATCTGGAATGCCTGGGGATCGACCATATTTTCGGCATGCCCGGCGCGCATGTTCTGCCGATCTACGACTGCCTGCATGATTCCAGCGTAAAAAGCATACTGGCCAAGCACGAGCAGGGGGCAGCCTTCATGGCGGGTGGTTATGCACGGATAGCACACCGCCCTTCCGCCTGCATCACGACCTCCGGCCCCGGCGCGACCAACCTCATTACAGGCATTGCCAACGCCTACGCCGAGCGACTGCCGGTACTGGCGATCACGGGTGAAACCTCCACCTATATCTTTGGCAAAGGCGGCCTGCAGGAAAGCTCGGGCGAAGGCGGCGCCATCGACCAGGGCGCCCTGTTTGCCAGCATCACCCGCTATCACAAGCTCATCGAACGTACCGACTACCTGGGCCAGGTGCTGAACCAGGCCACGCAGGCACTGCTCGGGCGCGAACCGGGACCGGTGCTGCTGTCGATTCCCTACAACGTGCAGAAGGAACTGGTCGATGAAAACGTGCTCGAGCAGATCCACTTTCCGCGCCAGGCGGTGATCCGCCACACCACGCCCACATCAGAACTGGCCGATCTCCTGCGTGCAGCCCAGGCGCCGGTCATCATCGCAGGCCATGGCTGCATTCAGGCAGGCGCGCGCGACCTTGTCGCCTCATTCGCCGAACGCTTCAACATTCCGGTCACCACCAGCCTCAAGGCCAAGGGCGTGGTGGCCGAGGGCACGCCCCTGTCATTGGGCTGCCTCGGCGTCACGTCCAATGGCGATGCCTATCGTTATCTGGTTGATCACGCTGACCTGCTGGTTTTTCTTGGCGCCGGTTTCAACGAGCGCACCAGTTATCTGTGGGATGCCAAACTCATGGCCAACAAGAAAATTGCCCAGGTGGACCGCGACGCCGCGCAACTTGGCCGCGTATTCCAGCCGGACGTGGCAATTTGCGGTGATATCCGTTCTGTAGTGGAAGAGGTATTTGCCACGCTGGAAGCAGACGCCATGCCGCCAAAAAATACGGGCCGACTCGCCAGCCACCGCGCGGCAATCGCTCCACCGGCAAAAGATGACCATACCGCGCAGCCGGAAGCCTTCCATCTGATCCGGCTTTTTTTCAGCAAGCTCGCGCAACACTTCCCGCGCAACGCGCTGGTCTTCGACGACAACATCGTCTTCGCGCAAAGCTACTTCGACGTGTCTGACCGCAACCACTATTTTCCGAACACCGGTATTTCCTCGCTGGGCCATGCCCTGCCCGCAGCCATTGGCGCACGCTGTTTTTCACCGGATAGCCCCACCTTCGCCATCCTCGGCGACGGTGGCTTCCAGATGTGCTGCATGGAAATGATGACCGCAGTGAACTACGGCATCCCGCTCAATGTGGTGGTCATCAACAACGGCACACTCAGCCTCATCCGCAAAAACCAGTTCCAGCTTTATGGTGAACGCTATATCGACTGTGACTTTATCAACCCTGATTTCAACCTGCTCGCACAGTCGTTCGGCGCCAGGCATGTCCGCGTCGAAACCGAGGCCGGACTCGACGCCTTGTTCACCCACACCGACCTCACCAGCGGACTCAATCTCATCGAAATCCTGCTAGACAAGCAGGCCTTCCCCAGCTATCTGTCGGCGCGTTAACGCCGACAAACCTATCGCGGCACAACAGGTCGTCTTCGTCCGGTTCCAGGCTTCAGCATGTGAAGTGGACTTGCCGTTTCTGCTGATAAAAATGGAACTGTGCCGGCAACACGTTCTACTGTCGTCATGCCGGTTTTTCCCTGGCAGCCCATCAAATCAAACATCAAAAAGGCACCTGACTCTCAAACAGCAGCCCTTCCCCTGTCACCGGGTGCTCGAACCCCAAGGCCACCGCATGTAATAACAAGCGTGCTGCCATGGTCTGGATAGCGGGCGGCGCATACAGGGTGTCGCCCAGGATGGGGTGTCCCAATTCGCGCAGGTGGACGCGCAACTGATGTGAGCGGCCGGTGACCGGCTCCAGTTCAACGCGGGTCGATGGGCCGATTTCGTCGTACCCCAGCACACGCCAGCGGGTAACACTGGGCTTGCCAGATTGATGGTCGATTTTCCGCAAGGGCCGGTTCGGCCAGTCGGCAACGATGGGCAGGTCAATCACCCCCCACGCTTCCGGCGGTGCCGGCAGCTGACCTGCCACCACTGCGATATAGCGCTTGTTCACCTCGCGCGCGGCGAAGGCCTTGCTCAGTACGCGTTGCGCTGCCGCACCGCGCGCCATCACCATCAATCCGGAAGTGGCCATGTCCAGCCGATGCACGATCAGGGCATCGGGATAGCGGGCCTGCACCCGCGCACTCAGGCAATCCTGCTTGTCGGCCCCGCGCCCCGGCACCGCCAGCAGGCCGCCGGGCTTGTCGACCACCAGCAGGGTGTCGTCTACATAAAGCGGCTCGATGAGGGGGAAATGGGATGTCATGGTTTTGCCGTTGAGGGAGTGGCCATGATAGTCACGATGCCAACCGGACTCTAGAAACTTGAAGCAAACAGTTCTATCGTTTACTACAATCCCACCACAATCTGGAGTACGTTCATGATCCTCGGCCTGCGCACTGCCATTTACCCGGCACCCGATCTGGTTGCCGCCAAGCGCTGGTACTCGGAAGCATTAGGCCAGCCGCCCTATTTCGACGAGCCGTTTTATGTCGGCTTTGCGGTGGGCGGGTTTGAACTGGGCCTGTTGCCGAGCGCGCAGCCGGGCACAAACGGGCCGCAGCCGCTATGGGGCGTATCGGATATCGAATCGGAGTTTGCACGACTGATCAAGCTCGGTGCCGTGGAACTTGAACCCGTGACCGAAGTGGGCGAAGGCATCAAGGTGGCAGCGGTACAGGACCCATTCGGCAATCGCTTCGGGATGATCGAGAACCCATTGTTTGATCCCAAGGCCGTGCGATAAGCGCATCCGTCTGGCCAAGCCAAATTGAAAAGGGGCACCTCACGGCGCCCCTTTCCTGATTCAGGCCATCACCAAACCATCACGCCGTTTTCTGCGCTTCCAGCAGCGCAATGCCCCAGGCCACGCCAAAGCCGTTGGTATCGCTCATCACCGCGCCCAGGCCACCCTTACAGCTGTGGCCCGACAGGTCCATGTGCAGCCACGGCGTATCGTCGACAAAGCGCGACAGGAAACGGGTCGCCAGAATGTGATCGGCCTCGCCTTCCATGCTGCACTGCTTGACGTCGGCCACAGTGGAATCAAGGTGGCTGTCGTAGTCCTCGGGATAGGGGAATACGACGATGCGCTCGCCGCTGGCAGTAGCGGCGCGCGAGGCCTGATGGGCCAGCGCGCTGGATGTGGCGAATACGCCGGACATGCGACTGCCGAGCGCGTAGTGCATGGCGCCGGTCAAGGTGGCGAAATCGGCGATCAGCGCGGGCTTGCCCCTGGCAGCCAGTGTCAGCGTGTCGGCGAGCACCATGCGGCCTTCGGCATCGGTGTGGACAATTTCAATCGTGGTGCCATTAAGCGCTTTGACCACTTCATTCTGTTTATAGGCTTGCGGGCTGATGTGGTTTTCAGCCAGCGCGACCCAGCCTTCCAGGACAACCGGTAATTTCATCTTCGAGGCCGCAGCCAGAATACCGAGCACCACCGCCGAGCCGTTCATGTCTTCGTGCATGCCCTGCATGAATTTGGCGGGCTTGAGGTTGTGACCGCCGGTATCGAAACAGATGCCCTTGCCGACGAAGGCGACCGGCTTCGACCCTTTACCCTTCCCCCTTCCCCCTTCCCAGCGTATGCGCACGATAGCGGCATCCTTGGCGGGCGAACCCTGCGCCACGGCACAGAAAGCGCCCGCGCCCATCTTCTTCAGTTTGTCGAAACTGTATTCCTCGACCGTCCAGCCGTATTGCTTGGCCAGTGCCTTGATGCGCTTGCGGTAGACGCCCGGCGTGAGGACATCCGGGCCTTCCACGGTGAGGCTGCGGGTGAGCACGTTGCCTTCGGCCAGTGCCTTGACACGGACAAAGCCATCAACAGATTTGTAGCCAAACAGCTGCACGGTTTTAAGCGCCGCATCGGTCTTGGATTTTCTGGAGGGCAGCGGCGCCGCATTGACCAGCGCGGCATATACCGCAGCTTCCGATGCGCGCGCCTTGAAGGCGTCATCGCCCAACACAGCCAGCGACAACGATTGGGGATGTTCGGCCATCAGCAGGGCCAATCCCCTGCGAACCACTTCGTGCGCCTCGAAGGTCGTGGCGTCAGCCTTGAGCATAACGAACACAGCGAGCGTGCCACCCACCAGTTGCACGGCCACGGGTGATTTGATCAACGCATCGACTTTGAGGTCGCGCCGCTTCATCACAGCCTTGAGTTCAGCGCTACCCGGCAGTTCGGGTAAGGTTTTCGACACTGGCAGCAAGATCAGGGCATGACCTGCCGTTTCCAGTGATTTTAAGGTGATTTCCTGTTTATTTTCAGTCAATTTAGGGGGCATTCCGGTTCCTTGGGTGTGGCGTTTTTCTTGATGGTCGGCGGGGTTTCCCGGATAATCTGGCGTTTGCCTTTTCCGACCCCATCCCACAAGGGTAACCGAATGAAGATTGAAGACAAGAAACGCGTACTGCGCGAAATGGTATTGCATCGCCGTTTTGAAGAGCGCTGCTACCAGGCCTATATCGAACGCAAGATCGGCGGCTTCCTCCACCTCTATCCCGGCCAGGAAGCCTGCTGCAATGGCGTGATGGAAGCGGCGCGCCCCGGTCACGATTACGTGATCACTGGTTATCGCGACCACGTCCATGCCATCAAGTGCGGCGCCGACCCGAAAGAAGTCATGGCCGAGCTGTATGGCAAGGAAACCGGTTCGTCCAAAGGGCGCGGCGGCTCCATGCACATCTTTGATGCGGCGCACCGTTTCATGGGCGGCTACGCGCTGGTTGGCGGCCCGTTCCCTCTGGCAGCGGGAATCGCCAAGGCGATCCAGCTCAAGGGCGGCGACGAAATCGCCATCTGTTTCCTGGGCGACGCGGCCAACAATCAGGGCGTATTCCACGAAACCCTGAACATGGCCGCGCTGTGGAAACTGCCGGTGCTGTTCGTGTGTGAAAACAACCTGTACGGCATCGGCACGTCGATCGACCGTTCCACTGCGGTGGTTCATCAACACAAGCGCGTCGCGGCCTACAACATCCCATCCGCCGAATGCGACGGCCAGGACATCGACATCGTGTACGAACACGCTCGCAAGGCGGTTGACCACGTGCGCGCTGGCAACGGGCCTTACTTCCTGGAGCTGATGACTTATCGCTATCGCGGTCACTCGATGTCGGATTCGCGCGGCTACCGCTCGCGCGAAGAAGAAGAAGAATGGAAGCTGCGCGACCCCATTTTCATGCTGCGCGACCGCCTGATTGCGGCGGGCGAACTGACGATGGCGGCGTATGAAGCGCTGGAAAAGGAAACTGACGCCTACATCGAAAACGAAGTCATCAAGTTCTCCGAAGATTCGCCCGAACCGCGTGTTGAAGATCTCGAAAAATATGTTCTCGCCGACCGTGCAAGCCAGCAGCAATGGCTTACCGGCAAAGCCGCTTGAATCGCGGACTGTTCAATCACGGCGCTGACGCGACACTGAATTAAAGGAAACAAAATGGCTCAAATCATGCTGTGGGAAGCGATCCAACGCGCTCACGACGAAGAAATGGCGCGCGACCCACTGGTCATCTGTATGGGTGAAGACATCGGCGTGGCCGGTGGCACCTACAAGGCGACCAAAGGTCTATACGAAAAATATGGCCCGTTGCGGGTGATGGATACGCCGATTTCAGAAGGCGGTTTCACCGGCCTCGCAATCGGCGCATCGTTCCTGGGCATACGTCCCGTTGTTGAAATCATGTCGGTCAACTTTGCCTGGCTGGCGATGGACCAGATGTTCAACTCCGCCGCCAAGATCCGCTACATGTCGGGCGGCCAGCTGGAAGCGCCCTGCGTGTTCCGCTCGGCGGGCGGTGCTGCGCACCAGCTCGGCGCGCAGCATTCGGCGCGGATGGAAAAAGTGTTCATGGGTGTCGCCGGTTTGCGCGTCGTCACGCCGTCCAATCCCAAACAGGCTTACGGCCTGCTGAAGTCGGCGATCCGCAGCAACGATCCGGTGTTCATCAACGAACACGAACTCATGTACAACATGAAGGGCGAAGTGCCGGACACCGAGTATTTCCACCCGCTGGAAGGCTCCGACATTGCGCGCTCCGGCACCGATGTCACCCTGTTCGGCTACAACATCTCGGTACACTGGTGCCTGAAAGCCGCCGAGATTCTTGACAAGCAATACGGCATTTCGGCTGAAGTGGTCGATCTGTATTCGCTGTCACCGCTGGATCGTGCGGGTATCAAGCAATCTGTCAGCAAAACGCATCGTGCCGTCATCGCCGAAGAAGACGAAGCGCCGGTTGGCGTCGGCTCCGAAATCATCGCCATCATCAACGAAGAATGCTTCTTTGAACTGGACGCCGCTCCGGTGCGCGTTCACTCGGCGCTGGTGCCGCAGCCTTACAACCACACGCTGGAAAAAGCGGCCATTCCCGACCACGAAGATGTGGTGAAGGCTGTACTCAAGCTGTTCGGCAAGGCGTGAAACCCTTTTTGTCCGCGAAGGACGCGAAGAACCGCGAAGTGAATATCCATAAGGTTTTCTTCGCGCCCCTTCGCGTCCTTCGCGGATAAACAAAGAATTAGGAACCAAGCATGTCCCAACACTACGCGATTACCATGCCGCAGCTCTCGGACACCATGACCGAGGGCGTGGTCGTCACCTGGGAAAAACAGCCCGGCGACAAGGTCGAGCGCGGCGATATCGTCGCCACCGTCGAGACCGACAAAGCCATCATGGACGTCGAAGTCTTCAAGGCCGGTTATCTGGCCGGACCACTCGCCGAAGTCGGTGCGACCGTCGCTGTCGGCGCGGCACTTGGCTACATCACCGACACTGTGGGTGACGTGGCGATTGCCGCCGACGAAGTGGTCGCCGAGCAGGCGCAAACCGAGATGATCCCGCATCACGCCGGCACGCCGATCGTGATGCCGCAGCTATCCGACACCATGACCGAAGGCGTGGTGGTGACCTGGGAAAAACAGCCCGGCGAGGCCATCAGGCGCGGCGACATCGTCGCCACGGTGGAAACCGACAAGGCCATCATGGATGTGGAAGTATTCCAGGACGGTTTCCTGTCTGGCCCGATTGCCGATGTCGGCAGCGTGGTCGAGGTCGGTCACCCGATGGGCTTTATCGTGGACGATGCCACCAAGGCCAACGATACCGGCGTCACCATCAGTGCCGACCACAAGATCAAGGACACGCATCAGGTCGCGCCTCACGCCGCCGACCGGCCGGCGCATATCCCCACTCCCAAGGCCGCACCTGCGCAAATTTCCGCTGCTGGCAACGTACCTCCGGTCGCACGCCCGCAGGGCCGTCAGGCCAGCCCGTATGCACGCAAGGTCGCAGCACAACTGGGTGTGAACCTGACCAGTCTGGCCGGCTCCGGCCCGTCGGGCGTCATTGTTGCCGCCGATGTGGCACGCGCCCGGCCCAGCATGGCAGAAGTTGCCCATTCGCTGCCACAGGTCGATGTGCCCGGCCAGGGCCGCGCGATGACCTCGATGGAAAAGGCGGTGAGCCACGCGATGACCGCCTCACTCACGCTGCCGACCTTCAACGTCACCGTGAACATCAACACCGCCGCGCTGACTGCTGCCGCCAAGGCCAAAAAGGTTTCGGTAACGGTGGCGATTGCCAAGGCCTGTTCCGTCGCGATGGCGAAATTCCCGCGCATGAACTGGGCCTACCAGCCGGTCGACAAACTGGTCGAACGCGCCAACCATGACTTTGGTGTGGCGGTGATGTCGAACGACGGTGGCCTGGTGGTGCCGATCCTGCATGGCATCGAGAAAAAGCCGCTGGATACGCTGCAAAACGATTGGACCGGGCTGGTCGAACGCGCGCGAATCAGAAAATTGGCACCATCCGAGTACGCCAACCCCACCTTCACCATCTCCAACATGGGCATGCTGGGCGTATCGCATTTCACCGCGATTCCCACCCCCGGCATTTCAGCAATCCTGGCGATTGCCGCCAACGGTCCGCAAGGCACGCCGTTCACCATCACCGGTGACCACCGCGTGCTGAACGGCGCCGACGTGGCGCTGTATCTGGTTACGCTGAAACAAACCATCGAAGCCCCCGAAACCTGGCTAGGCACGGGGGGCGCGGCCGCCGAATCAGCCGGCACGGCTGCGACCACGAGCGCACCCGTTTCACCCATCCCCGAAGGCAACTGGGACATCCCTGTCGTGGTCGTCGGCGGTGGTCCCGGCGGCGAAGACTGCGCGCGCGACCTGGCCGATCACGGCATCAAGGTGATGATGGTCAACAACGAGCCCTTCCCCGGCGGCGAATGCCTGTGGCGCGGTTGCATCCCGTCCAAGGCCTGGCGCGCCGCGGCGGACACCATCCGCAACCGTGCACACGACGCCGACATGGGTGTCGATGGCACCAATACCCCCAAGCTCAACTGGGAACAGGTGGAAAAGCATCGCCGCTGGGTGCAAAGCAGCCGCGGCGAAATGGCGCTCAAGGCCGACAAGGGCATGAAGATCGACGTGCGCGAAGGCTTTGGTGAATTCATCGATGCCCATACCCTGAAAATCACCCCGGTCGAAGGCGAGCCCTATACCGTCACCTTTGGCGCCGCCGTCATTGCCACCGGCGCTCCCGCCTTTGTGCCGCCGATTCCCGGCGCACGCGAAAACCTGGCGAATGGCGGTGTGGTCACTTCCGACACCATCTGGAACCTCGCCAGTCCGCCGAAAAAACTCGGCATCGTTGGCGGCGGCGTGATCGGCGTGGAAATGGCGCAGATATTCCGCGACTTCGGCACGGAAGTGCTGATGCTGGAACGCCATGACCGCATCCTCGCCGAAATCGAGGAGGAAATCGGCAAGGTCCTGATTGCCTCGCTGGAAAAGGAAATCACCGTCGTCACCGGCGCCGACATCAAGGAAGCAAATGGCAAGCCCGGCGCGATGAAGCTGCGCTATGCCAACAAGGAAGGCGTCGAATCAACCTTCGACTGCGACATCGTGCTGATGGCCACAGGCAAACGCCCCGACACCAGCAAGCTGAACCTGGACAAAGTGGGTGTCGAACTCGATGGTGCCGCGATCAAGGTCAACACGCGCGGCCAAACCAGTGTGCCGCACATCTATGCGGTGGGCGACGTGATCGGCGGCTACATGCTCGCCCACACCGCCGCCACGCAAGGCCGTGTTGCTGCCGACAACCTGCTCGGCCATGCCAGCGAGTACGACCAGGACAAGGACTGCGGCGTCACCTTCTCGCGCCCGCAGGCCGGCTTCGTTGGCTTATCCGTGGCGCAGGCCAAGGCCAAGGGCATCGACGCGGTGGAAGCCAAGATGCCAATGAGCATCGACGCCAAGGCCATGATCACCGGCGAAACCGAGGGCATGATCAAACTGGTGGCCGACAAGGCCAGCGGCCGCATCATCGGCGTTCATTACCTGGCCGACCATACCGACACCCTGATCGGCATCGGCGTGATGATGGTGGCCGGCGAGATGACCCTGACCCAGGTGGCCAAGGCGATCTTCCCACATCCCACGCAAACCGAGTTGTTCGGCGAACTGGCACGGCGATTGTTGAATCGCTTGCGGCGGACCGCGAAGAAATAATCTTTCGCCCTCCCCACAAAAAGGGCTGCATGTGTGGCCCTTTTTGTTCACGTTGGGGGTTACGACACAGCGGGCCAAACAGGAAAACCCGGAAGGGGAAATTGCTTTCCAAAAAATCACGCGTGTTTATTGACGTCGTTCTTCTACAACCCCCGGTCATTCCATTTGAAACACTCCGAGATACGCCAACCCGAGTTACTGGCACCCGCCGGCTCGCAAACCATGCTGGAAACGGCGCTCGCCTTCGGCGCCGATGCGGTGTATGCCGGCCAGCCACGCTACAGCCTGCGCGTCCGCAACAACAGCTTCCGCGACGAAGTGGCGCTGGGCGTTGGCATCGACTACGCGCACAGCCGGGGCAAACAGTTCTACGTTGTCAGCAACATTTCTCCGCACAACAGCAAGCTGAAAACCTACCTGGCTGACATGGCGCCGGTCATCGCCCTCAAACCGGACGCGCTGATCATGGCCGACCCGGGGCTGATCGACATGATTCGCGAAACCTGGCCCGACATGCCCGTCCACCTGTCGGTCCAGGCCAATACCGTCAACTACGCTGCGGTGCGTTTCTGGAAAAAACTCGGCATCAGCCGCGTCATCCTGTCGCGTGAACTCTCGCTCGATCAGGTCGCCGAGATACGCCAGGAATGCCCGGACATGGAACTGGAAGTCTTCGTCCATGGTGCGCTGTGCATCGCCTATTCCGGGCGTTGCCTGCTCTCAGGCTATTTCAATCACCGCGATGCCAATCAGGGAGCCTGCACCAACTCGTGCCGCTGGGAATTCAACACTCACCCTGCCAAAGTGGCGCCGGATGGCGACGTATATTTGCTGGAAGAACAGAAACGCGCAGGCAGCTACATGCCCATCGAGGAAGACGAGCACGGCACCTACATCCTCAACTCGAAAGATCTGCGTGCCATCGAACACGTGCAGCGGTTGACGGAAATCGGCATCGACTCACTCAAGATAGAAGGCCGCACCAAGTCGCCTTACTATGTGGCGCGCACCTGCCAAACCTATCGCCAGGCGATTGACGATGCCGTCGCCGGCCGCCCGCTCGATCCGACTTTATTGCGCGAACTCGATGGCCTGGCCAACCGGGGCTATACCGGCGGTTTTTACGAACGCCATCCGGATCGCGAATATCAGAGCTACCTGAGCAGCCATTCCGAATCGGACCGCAGCCTGTATGTCGGTGATGTCATGGCGTATAACGCGGAAGGCCTGGCTGAAATCGACGTGAAGAACAAGTTTTCGGTCGGCGACCGCATCGAACTCATCCACCCCAGGGGCAACCTCGAACTGACGATTGCCAACATGCAAGGCAAGGACAACACCCCGGTCAACGTCGCGCCAGGGAGCGGCCATCGTGTCAGCATTCCCCTGCCAGCGGGCTATGAGGGGGCATTTGTTGCGCGTTTTGTTGCGGAGCGCAACTAAACACACACTTGGGTACACGGTCAGGTGGTGTTGTCTTTGCCATCCAGCCCCACAAAAGAGAGGGGGCGGAATCCCGCCCCCTCTCTTTCCTTCATGCAGGCTCGATCAGCCCTGCTGTGACACCGCTTTCTCAAAGCTGAACACGCCATCGTGTGCATCCACCCGGATGATGTCCTTGGCGGCAAACTGCCCACCCAGGATTTCACGCGCCAGTGCGTTTTCGAGTTCGCTCTGGATCGCGCGCTTGAGCGGCCGTGCGCCGTAGAGGGGATCGAAGCCAGCCTTGGCGATTTCTGCCAGTGCAGCGTCCGACACCTCCAGCTTCATTTCCATCTGCGCCAGGCGTTTCTCCAGACCCTGCAACTGAATCCGCGCGATGCTGGCGATGTGCTTCTCGTCCAGCGCATGGAAGACGACGACTTCGTCGATGCGATTGATGAACTCAGGGCGGAAGTAGGACTTCACTTCGGCCAGCACGGCGAGCTTGATGACCTGGTAATCGTCGCCTGTCATCTGCTGAATCATCTGCGAGCCGAGGTTGGAGGTCATCACGATCACGGTGTTGCGGAAGTCCACGGTACGTCCCTGCCCATCAGTCAGACGGCCATCATCCAGCACCTGCAGCAGCACGTTGAACACATCCGGGTGCGCTTTTTCCACCTCGTCCATCAGGATGACGGAGTACGGCTTGCGGCGCACCGCTTCGGTCAGATAGCCGCCTTCTTCATAGCCGACGTAGCCGGGTGGCGCACCGATGAGTCGCGCCACGGAATGCTTCTCCATGAATTCGCTCATGTCGATGCGAACCATGTGATCGGCGGAATCGAACAGGTATTCGGCCAGCGTTTTGCACAGCTCGGTTTTACCGACGCCGGTGGGCCCGAGGAACAGGAAGGAGCCGAGCGGCCGGTTGGGATCGGACAAACCAGCACGCGAACGACGAATGGCATCGGAGACGACGCGCACGGCCTCATCCTGACCCACCACGCGACTGTGCAGCTTGTCTTCCATGTGCAGCAGCTTGTCGCGCTCGCCCTGCAGCATTTTGGAAACCGGGATGCCGGTGGCACGCGAGACAACCTCGGCGATTTCTTCGGCGCCGACTTCAGTGCGCAACAGCTTGAACGCAGGCTTGGTGTCGGTCGACTCGGCATGCTTTAACTGCGCCTCCAGCGCTGGCAGCTTGCCGTACTGAATCTCGGCAACCTTATCCAGCTTGCCCTGACGTTGCAGGTCGACCATCTCGCCACGCAGTTTGTCGATGGCTTCCTTGATGTGGGCACTACCCTGAACGTGGGCCTTTTCTGATTTCCACACTTCTTCCAGATCGGCCGATTCGCGACCGAGCTTTTCAATTTCCTCTTCCAGCAGGCCCAGGCGCTTTTTCGAGGCTTCATCGGTTTCCCGCTTGACGGCCTCGCGCTCGATCTTGAGCTGAATGATGCGGCGGTCGAGTTTGTCCA
The DNA here is from genome assembly GCA_031426895.1 of Thiobacillus sp. Lineage (GTDB taxonomy): Bacteria > Pseudomonadota > Gammaproteobacteria > Burkholderiales > Thiobacillaceae > Thiobacillus. The sequence continues at coordinate 84,129 of JASJPE010000002.1, forward strand.
TCACCTCGGGCTTGGAGTCAATTTCCATCTTGATGCGCGCGGCGGCTTCATCGATCAGGTCGATTGCCTTGTCGGGCAGGAAGCGGTCGGTGATGTAGCGATGGCTCAGTTCGGCAGCAGCAATGATCGCCGGGTCGGTAATCTCGACACCGTGGTGGAGTTCATAGCGCTCCTGCAGGCCACGCAGGATGGCGATGGTCGATTCGACACTTGGTTCGTCGACCAGTACCTTCTGGAAGCGGCGCTCCAGCGCTGCGTCTTTTTCCACATATTTGCGATATTCGTCGAGCGTGGTCGCGCCAATCAGGTGCAATTCGCCGCGCGCCAGTGCCGGCTTCAGCATGTTGCCGGCATCCATTGCGCCTTCTGCCTTGCCCGCACCAACCAGCGTATGCATCTCGTCCAGAAACATGATGTAGCGGCCCGGGTCCATCGCCAGCTCTTTCAACACAGCCTTGAGCCGCTCCTCAAATTCGCCGCGGTACTTGGCGCCGGCCAGCAAGGCGGCCAGATCAAGCACCAGCACTTTTTTGCCTTTCAGCGTCTCGGGCACCTCGTCGTTGACGATGCGCTGCGCCAGGCCTTCGACAATGGCGGTCTTGCCAACGCCTGGCTCGCCGATCAGCACCGGGTTGTTTTTGGTGCGGCGCTGCAGAATCTGGATCGAGCGGCGGATTTCGTCGTCACGCCCGATCACCGGGTCGAGTTTGCCATCACGGGCACGTTCGGTGAGATCCAGAGTGTATTTGGCGAGGGCCTCACGTTGACCTTCGGCCTCCTGTGATTGCACGTTCTCACCGCCACGCACCGACTGGATGGCCTGTGTCAGCGCGGCTTTCTGTGCACCGTGCTGCTTCAGCAAACGCCCGGTCTCGCCCTTGTCATCCAGCGCCGCCAGCAAAAACAGCTCGGAAGCGATGAAAGCATCGTTACGCTTCATCGCTTCCTTGTCGGTCAGATTCAATAGATTGTTAAGGTCGCGCGAAATGGTGACTTCGCCGCCCTGCCCTTCCACCTTGTGCAGGCGATCCAGCGCCTGGGTGAGCGAGGCTTTGAGGGCGGGCACCTGCACGCCGGCGCGCGACAGGATCGACGATGCACCGCCACCTTCCTGATTAAGCAAGGCCAGCAACAGGTGCTGCGGTTCAATGTAGGCATGGTCGCCGCCCACGGCCAGGCTTTGCGCGTCAGAAAACGCCTGTTGAAACTGGGTGGTGAGCTTGTCAAATCGCATAATTAGGCCTCGTGCTTAAGGTATATTCGTTGACATCCAAGTAGTGGCATTTCAGTTGATTTCAACCCACCGTGTCTTAATTTAACGCTACACCTTAATTTAGCCCTCCATGTCTGAATTGATAGATTCCTCTGTTGAACTCGATGTCGCCCGCGCGCTGGACGAGGATATCGGCAGCGGCGACCTCACCGCCCGGCTGATTCCCGCCACGCAAATCGCCCACGCCCGTGTCATCACCCGCGACGACGCGGTCATCGCGGGGCGGCCCTGGTTCGATGCCTGTTTCCGCGCGCTTGACCTGGGCTGCACCCTCAACTGGCAGATCAACGAAGGCGATACCGTCGAAGCTGGCAGTGTGCTGGTCGAACTGACGGGCAATGCCCGCGCCCTGCTGACCGCCGAGCGCCCGGCGCTGAATTTCCTGCAAACCCTGTCGGCCGTGGCGACGGCCACCCGGCCGTATGTCGAGGCCGTGCGCGGCACCCGTGCCGCCATTCTCGACACCCGCAAGACCCTGCCCGGCCTGCGCATCGCCGAAAAATACGCGGTGCGGGTGGGAGGCGGGCAAAACCAGCGCGTGGGGCTGTACGACGGCATCCTGATCAAGGAAAACCACATCACCGCAGCGGGCGGCATCGCGCAGGTGCTGAAGGCGGCATATGCGCTGGCAGACGGCAAGGTCAGCGTGCAGATCGAGGTGGAAAATCTGGACGAACTCGAACAGGCGCTCACCGCGGGTGCGCCGCTCATCCTGCTTGATAATTTCAGCCTCGCGGACATGCGTCGCGCGGTTCAGCTCACCCACGGGCGCGCCCTGCTCGAAGCCTCCGGCAACATCACGCTGGACACTGTGCGTGCGATCGCCGACACCGGGGTGGACCGCATTTCCATCGGTGGACTGACCAAGCATATTCGCGCCGTGGATTTATCGATGCGCATCGACACCCATGCCTGAAATCGTTCGGGTTCGCTACGACAACGCTCGTCACACGGCCGCACTAATCAACCTGCTGGACGCGTATGCACGCGACCCGGCTGGCGGTGGTGCGCCGCTGAGCGATTTCGCACGCACAAACCTGGTCGGCGCACTTGCCGCCCGGACCTTTATCTTCAGCGTGCTGGCGTTCGACGATGACATGCCGGTCGGCCTCGTCAATGCCATCGAAGGCTTTTCCACCTTTGCCTGCCAACCGCTGGTCAATGTGCATGACGTGGTGGTCCTGCCCAGCCACCGTGGGCGCGGCATTGCGGCTCAGATGTTTGCTGAGGTTGAGGTCATCGCGCGTGAGCGCAACGCCTGCAAGCTCACCCTGGAAGTGCTGGATGGCAATGCCGCTGCACAGGCGCTGTATCAGCGACTGGGCTTCACCGCCTATCAACTCGACCCGGCGATGGGGCAGGCGCAGTTTCTGCACAAATGGCTGGAATGAAACGCCTCTTTTCCGGATTGTGGCTGGCCGTATGGATGCTGGGGGTTCATCCAGCGTGGGCCGAATCTCCACCCACCGCCCCGGCAATGGTGCTGGCCGAGATATATGAAGCCCATATCGACATCACCCGGTATTGGGTCAGCGAGAAGTTCGACGGCGTGCGCGCTCAATGGGATGGGCGTACGTTGCGATTTCGTGGCGGCAGTATCGTTCCAGCACCGGCATGGTTCACCGAAAATTTCCCGGCCGTGCCACTGGATGGCGAGTTGTGGATCGCACGTGACCAGTTTGATCGGCTGTCGGGCACGGTGCGCCGGATCGAGCCTGTGGATGCCGAATGGCGGCAGGTGCGTTATTTGATTTTTGAATTGCCCGATGCAGCAGGTGACTTCAGCACCCGCATTCAGCAGATGCAGGCGTACGTTTCACAAGCCAATGTGCCCTGGTTGCATGCGGTCGAGCAAACGCGCGTGACCAGCCACGCCGAACTGAAAACTCGACTCGACGACATCGTGCGCGCTGGCGGAGAAGGTTTGATGCTGCACCGCGCCGATGCGCCGTATGTGACCGGGCGCAGCGATGTGCTCCTGAAACTGAAACCCTGGCAGGATGCTGAAGCCGTCGTCGTGGGGCACACACCGGGCAAGGGCAAATATCAGGGCATGACTGGCGCACTGACGGTTGAAAGACCGGACGGGAAACGCTTCCGGATAGGCAGCGGCCTCACTGATACCTTGCGCCGCCAGCCGCCGCCCATCGGGTCGCGCATCACCTATCGCTACCAACACCTGACAAAAAACGGCCTGCCGCGTTTTGCCCATTATTTGCGGGTACGGGAAGATTTTTAGGCGTCAGTCAGCCAGCCAGATCAGCGAAGCCATGCGTCCGGTCACGCCATCGCGGCGATAGGAATAAAAACAATCGGCTTCATGAAACGTACAGCGACCGCCACCGAACGTCGCATGCACCCCGGCGTGACCCAGGCGGATGCGTGCAAGCAGGTAAATATCAGCCAGCCATTTGGGGGCGGTGCCGGATGCGGGATGCGACACGAAGGCTTCGGCGGCCTCGGGATGCTGCGCAACAAATATCTGGCGCACTTCATCGCCCACTTCAAATGCGTGAGGCCCTATCGCCGCACCCATCCAGGCCAGGATTTCACCCGGTGGCACCTGCATCGCCGCAATGGTGGCCTCCAGCACGCCGTCTGCCAGTCCACGCCAGCCCGCGTGCGCAGCCGCCACGACGCTGCCGGCGCGGTCGCAAAACAGCACCGGCAGGCAATCGGCCGTCAGCACCGCACACACCTGCGCTGTTTTCCGGGTAAACGAAGCATCGGCTTCAGGATGGGGCTCACGCCCGACCTCAACCACACGGGCACTGTGAACCTGCTTCAGCCATTCTGGCTCGGCCGGCAGTTTTTGTCGCAAGCATTCACGGTTGGCCGCCACATGGGTAGGGGTATCACCGACATGATCACCCAGGTTGAAACTGGCCCACGGCGCGACGCTGACACCGCCTTCGCGGAGGGTCATCAGGCTTTTCACGCGGGATGGAGCAGGCCAATCGGGATGAATCATGCTGTCGCCTCAAGCGTTTGCTGCGGGCACATCATGCTTTTAGTTGCTCGGGGCCGGACCCCAGACAGTATTTTCGCGCAAGGCTTCGAGGAGCGAGAGGTAATCCGGCGGCAGGTCACATTCCCACTGCATGTACTCCTGCGTAACAGGATGGATCAAGCCCAGCCGTTCGGCATGCAGTGCCTGCCGCGGGAACGGGATTTTCATATGACTGCGGCGGCTGGAGCTATAGAGCTGTTCGCCCACCAACGGGTGGCCGATGTGCTGCATGTGCACCCGAATCTGGTGGGTACGCCCGGTTTCCAGCTTGCAGCGCAACAGGCTCAGGCCCGAGGGGAAACGCTCGACCACTTCATAGTGTGTCACAGCCTGCTTGCCCATCGAATGCACACACCGTTTAATGCGGTTGTGCGGGTCACGGGCCAGCGGCGCATCAACCGTGCCGCCACGATCAACCTCGCCATAAACCAGGGCCAGGTATTCACGCTTGACCGTGCGCGCCTGCAACTGGCGCACCAGGTCGGTATGCGCTTTCAGAGTCTTGGCCACAACCAGCAAACCAGACGTATCCTTGTCCAGCCGGTGAACGATGCCGGCACGCGGCAGCTCGGCCACCTGCGGCACCCAGTGCAGAAGCGCATTCAGCAGCGTGCCGTGGCGGTTGCCGCTGCCGGGATGGACCACCAGGCCGACAGGCTTGTTGACCACCAGCAGCATCGAATCCTGAAACACGATATCAAGCGGGATGGCTTCCGGCGTGTCAGGGGTGGCGTTCGGATCAGGTTCGACTTCGACCCGCACCGATTCGCCGCCGCTGACTTTCATCTTGGTCGTGCCAAAGGCGTCATCCACGGCAATTTTGCGCGCACGGATCCAGTTCTGGATGCGGTTGCGCGAGAATTCCGGCAGCATGGCAGACAAGGCTTGGTCCAGGCGCTGGCCGCCGTGTTCATCCGGGATCACCAGCTGGCGGATGTCGCCTTCTGGATTTCCCTTATAATCACTCGACGAATTTTCTGTGTCTTTTCCCATGCTTAAGCAAAGTCTTTCCGGTTTAAATGCATTCAATCGGGTGCCTGGCCTCAAACGGGGACTCAGCAGTCTGCTGCTGGCAGCCTCCATCACCCTGGGCGGTTGCGGCCTGCTGCCCGAGGTCAAGGATGAAACCGCAGGCTGGTCGGCGCAAAAAATCTACGCCGAAGCCAAGGATAATCTGAACGAAGGCAATTTCGAACGCGCGGTCAAACTGTTCGAAATGCTGGAGTCGCGCTACCCGTTTGGGCGTTATGCGCAACAGGCTCAACTGGAAGTTGCCTACGCATACTACAAGGACAACGAGCCCATTTCCGCGATTGCCGCATGCGACCGCTTCATCAAATTACACCCCAATCATCCTAACGTCGATTACGCCTACTATCTGAAGGGCCTGGCGAATTTTAATGAGGACCTGGGCCTGCTTGGCAATCTGGTCGAGCAGGACATGAGCGAACGCGATCCCAAGGCCGCACGCGATGCCTTTCTGTCTTTCAAGGAACTGGTCACGCGTTTTCCCGATAGCAAATACACGCCCGACTCCACCGCCCGCATGAAATATCTGGTCAACGCGCTGGCCGGTAACGAGGTGCACGTTGCCAAGTATTACCTGAAGCGCGAGGCCTGGGTGGCAGCTGCCAACCGCGCTCGCGAAGTTTTGAAAACCTATCCCGAAGCGCCCGCTCTGGAAGAGGCACTGGCGATCCTGGTAGTGTCCTACGATAAACTGAAACTCACCGACCTGCGCGACGATGCGCAACGGGTGCTGAAACTCAACTTCCCCAACAGCAAGTACGCCAAGGGCGTCAATACTGAAGGGAAAGCCTGGTATCGATTCTGGTAATTTTGAGCCCGAAATCAATCGGGCTCATTCCAGTCTCGCTGAAGACCGGAATCAAATAGCCGGGAATCAAATTGCAGCTTCACCCGATTCGCCGGTACGAATCCGCACCACCTGCTCCATATTGCTAACGAAAATTTTGCCGTCACCAATTTTCCCGGTACGCGCGGCGCTGATGATCGCCTCCAGCGCACGGTCAAGCAGGCTGTCGGCAATGACAATCTCCAGCTTCACCTTCGGCAGGAAGTCCACCACGTATTCCGCCCCACGATACAGCTCGGTGTGGCCTTTCTGACGTCCGAACCCCTTGACTTCAGTGACGGTCAGACCGGTCACGCCAATATCTGACAAGGCTTCACGCACTTCATCGAGCTTGAACGGTTTGATGACGGCTTCGATTTTCTTCATGGCATATCTCCTTTAATCGCCTTGGGCATTGCGTTTGCTCCCTCTCCCGCGCGCGGGAGAGGGTTGGGGTTAACCAGCGACTTGCCCGCTTGCGGGCTTAGTCGAATGGCTAGTTGTTCCATCAGAGGGAGAACTCGCTTGGCATCATCCAACATCATGTCATCGGTTTCGCTAAGCGAGGTCGGGGCGGTATTTCGAGGTAATCGGGTAACGGCGGTCTTTACCAAAGTTGCGTGGTGTAATGCGCGGGCCGGGTGGCGCCTGACGTCGCTTGTATTCAGCCATATCCACCATGCGAATGACTTTGCGCACGATAGCCGCATCGTATCCCAATGCGGCAATGTCACACGCGGACAGATCGCGTTCGACATAGGCCGCCAGAATCGCGTCCAGCATATCGTAGGGCGGCAAACTGTCCTGATCGGTCTGATCCGGTCGCAGTTCGGCCGATGGCGGGCGATCGATAATGCGTTGCGGAATAACCTGGGACAGACTGTTGCGATAGTTCGACAGCCGGTACACCAGGGTTTTGGGCACATCCTTCAGCACCGCAAACCCGCCGGCCATATCGCCGTACAGCGTAGCGTAGCCCGTCGCCATTTCACTCTTGTTGCCGGTAGTCAACACCAGCGTGCCGAGCTTGTTCGACAGCGCCATCAGCAGCGTACCGCGCGTGCGGGCCTGCAGGTTTTCTTCGGTCGTATCAGCCTTCAGACCGGCAAACTCACCCGCCAGTTGTGCCTCGAACGCTTCGAAGATGGGTTTGATGGCAATTTCGGAATAACGCACGCCCAGCCGTTTCACCATATCGCGTGAGTCTTCCACACTGATGGACGCGGTGTAATCCGATGGCATCATCACTGCGTGCACCTTGTCTGCACCCAGCGCATCGGCGGCAATCGCCATGGTGAGCGCCGAATCAATGCCACCCGACAGGCCCAGATGCACACCCTTGAAACCATTCTTGCCGACGTAATCGCGCACCGCCATCACCAAGGCATCGTAGGCCGCAGCCTCCTCGCCAGGCAGCGCGTGCTGCGGGCCGCTGCACGTCGCGCCTTCAAGCTCCAGATAAAACAGGCCTTCGCGCCAGGCAGGACATTGCACCACGATCTCGCTATCGGCATTCATCGCAAACGATGCGCCATCGAACACCAGTTCGTCCTGACCACCGACCATATTGGCATAGACGATAGGCAGCCCGGCTTCGACGATCCGTGCGCGTGCAACCCTGGCGCGGTCGTGTTCCTTGTTGAGATGGAAGGGCGAAGCATTCGGCACCAGCAACCACTCTGCCCCCGCCTCCCTGGCGTGCCGGGCCGGTCCCGGATCCCAGATGTCACCACAAATCACCAGGCCAAAATTCAACCCACCACAGGCAAACACGCACGGCATGTCGCCACTATCGAACACGCGCCGTTCATCGAATACGGAATGGTTGGGCAGGTGATGCTTGCGGTACACCGCCTCGATCCGGCCACCGCGCAGCAGTGCGGCCGAGTTGAATAATTCATCGCCGTCACGTTCGGGGTAGCCCACAATCAGGGCAAGCTCAGGCGGGGCCGCTGCGGCCAGTTGGTGCAGTGCGGATTCACAGGCTGTGGTGAAATCGTGCCGCAGCACCAGGTCTTCTGCGGGATACCCACAAATTGACATCTCGGGGGTGAGCAGCAGGTCTGCGCCCGCATGATTCGCTTCACGCGCAGCCGCCAGCAGCCGGGCCGCGTTGCCAGCGATGTCGCCGACAATGAGGTTGAGTTGGGCAATACCCAGTTTCATGCGCTGCGCTTTATCAGACGGAACGTCATTTCGCTGCGATGGCCGCCTGAACGGCCTCACCCAGCCCGGCAGGACTTTGTGCCACCACTACGCCGGCAGCTTCCAGTGCACGAATCTTGGCATCGGCCGTTCCTGCGCCGCCGGCAATAATCGCCCCGGCATGGCCCATACGCTTGCCCTTGGGTGCGGTACGCCCGGCAATGTAGGCGGCAACCGGCTTCTTCATGTTCGAGCGAATGTACTCGGCCGCCTCTTCCTCACGGCTACCGCCGATCTCGCCCACCATGATGACCGCTTCGGTCTGTGGGTCGGCCTCGAACAGCGCCAGGCAATCGATGAAATCCAGCCCCTTGATCGGATCGCCGCCGATACCGACGCAGGTCGACTGACCCAGCCCCAACAACGTGGTCTGGTGCACCGCTTCGTAGGTCAGCGTGCCGGAGCGCGAGACGATGCCGATCTTGCCTTTCTGGTGGATCACGCCGGGCATGATGCCAATCTTGCATTCGCCCGAGGTAATGATGCCGGGGCAGTTGGGGCCGATCAGCTTGGCGCCGTTGGCACGCAGCGCGGCCTTGACGTTGAGCGCTGTTTTAACTTGAAGCATATCGAGCACCGGGATGCCCTCGGTGATGCAGACGATGACGTCGATGCCCGCGTCGGCCGCTTCCAGGATCGAATCCGCCGCAAACGCCGCTGGCACGTAGATCATGGTGGCCTGCGCGCCGGTCTGCCGCACCGCGTCGCGCACGGTGTTGAATACGGGGAGGCCAAGATGCATCTGGCCGCCCTTACCGGGCGTGACGCCGCCGACCATCCGCGTGCCGTAGGCGATCGCCTGCTCGGAATGGAAGCTGCCCTGCTTGCCGGTGAAGCCCTGGCAGATGACTTTGGTGGCCTGGTTGACGAGGATGCTCATTGTGCTTCCCCCACTGCGCGCTTCGCCGCATCAGTCAAATTTTTCGCCGCGATGATCGCCAGCCCCGACTCAGCCAGCAGCTTGCGGCCCAGCTCGGCATTGGTGCCTTCCAGCCGCACGATTACCGGCACTTTCACACCCACTTCTTTCACCGCCTGAATAATGCCTTCGGCAATCACATCGCAGCGCACGATGCCGCCGAAGATGTTGATCAGCACCGCGCGCACATTCGGGTCGAGCAGAATGATCTTGAAGCCCTGCGCCACCGTTTCCGGCGTGGCGCCGCCGCCGACGTCGAGGAAGTTGGCGGGTGTGCCACCTTCCAGTTGAATCAAATCCATCGTCGCCATTGCCAGACCGGCGCCGTTCACCATGCAGCCGATGTTGCCGGTGAGCGCAACGTAATTCACATTGGCCGCATTGGCCGCGGCTTCCTTGGCGTCGATCTGGCTGTCGTCACGCAGTTCACTCAGTGCCTTGCGGCGGTACAGCGCGTTGTCGTCCACGCTCATCTTGCAGTCGAGCGGCAGCACGCGGTTGTCGGCGGTCACCACCAGCGGGTTGATTTCCAGCAGGGACAGATCGTTGGCGATGAATACCCGGTACAGCTGCGGCAACAGTCGGCAAAAATCCTTATAGGCCTCGCCCTTCAGTTCCAGCGCAAACGCCAGCGCACGGCACTGGAAATCCTGGACTCCCAGCAAGGGATCACAGATTTCCGTCAGCACTTTTTCCGGGGTGGAATGGGCGACTTCCTCGATGTCCATGCCGCCTGCAGCAGAAGCCACGATGGCCACGCGTTCGGTCTCGCGGTCCACCAGCAACGACAGATACAGTTCACGTGCAATCGGCAGGGTCTCTTCCACCAGCACCTGGTTCACCGGCTGGCCATCGGGTGCATTCTGGTTCGTCACCAATTGCTTGCCGAGCAGGGTCGTTGCCATCGCACGCACATCATCGAGACTTTTAACGACCTTGACGCCGCCGACCTTGCCGCGTCCGCCAGCGTGGATTTGCGCCTTCACTACCCAGGCCTCGCCGCCCAGTTCGGTGGCCGCGGCCACGGCGGCATCGGCACTCGACGCAGCGATGCCGCGCGGCGTGGTAATGTTGCTCGCTCGCAATATGTGTTTGGCCTGATACTCGTGCAGGTTCATGTTCGATGGACGCTAACCAAAACGCGCATTTTGAAGCAAAGCCCGCCGATGCGGAAGCCACAGACACGGTCATTCGCGTGATACCGCGCATGGCCGACCTGGATCCGGCAGCCTGGGATGCTCTGGCCGGCGATTCGCCCTTTGTGCAGCATGCATTTCTGCATGCACTGGAAACAACCGGTTGCGTCGGCCCCGACATCGGCTGGGAGCCGGTGCATCTCGCCCTATTCCGCAATGGCCAGCTCGAAGCCGCGATGCCGCTCTACGTCAAGCACCACTCCTGGGGTGAGTTCGTGTTCGACTGGGCCTGGGCCGATGCCTACCGCCGCCACGGCCTCAACTACTACCCCAAGCTGGTGTGCTGCGTGCCCTTCTCACCCGTACCCGGCCCGCGCCTGCTGGCCAAGAATGATGACGACCGTGCCACGCTGATAGCATCGGCGCTCAAACTCACGCGCGATTCAGGATTCTCGTCGTTCCACATCCTGTTTCCCACCGAGCCCGACCATGCCGCGCTCAACGCGCCGTTAATGCACCGAACCGGCTTCCAGTTCCACTGGCAGAATGCGGGTTACAGCAACTTCGACGACTTTCTCGCGGCGATGAAGCACGACAAGCGCAAGAAAATCCATCAGGAGCGGAAGAAGCTGGACAAACTAGGCGTTACGTTCCGCTGGGTGGAAGGCCGCGACAGCACCGATGAAGACTGGGATCATTTCATGCGCTGCTACGCCGACACCTACGCCCGCCACCGCAGCGACCCGCATCTCAATCGCGCCTTTTTCGCCGACCTGCGCGCCAACATGCCGGACAACCTGGTGCTGATCATTGCCGACAGGAACGGCATGCCCATCGCCTGTTCATTCTGCATGAAAGACAGCCAGCGGCTGTATGGCCGTCACTGGGGCACGCTGGAATATATACCGGGACTGCATTTTGAAACCTGTTATCAGCAGGGCATCGAATACGCCATCGCCAAGGGTTTACAGGTATTCGAAGGCGGCGCGCAGGGCGAACACAAACTCGCGCGCGGCCTGGTACCTACTGCCACGCATTCCTGGCACTGGCTGGAGAATGCGGAATTTCGTAATGCGGTTGATCGTTTTCTGGAACGTGAAACCGACGCCATCAGCCACTACATGGATGAACTCGACGGGCCGTTTCGGCGGGAGCCGCCGCTATCGCCGGCCCATCTGGAATAGAGGGCCGTTCGCATAGCAAAGGACAAGACCTGTTCCATCCCACCTGCGTCTGTAGCAAGCCCGACTAGAACGTTTCTTTACCAAGCATATGGGACTACACTGGCCTTGCGGAGCACCAATCAAAACAAGCTGTCAACTTAACATTTCCAAATATATCTACCCTGAGGAGGATAGAAATGAAATTTACGATGACAAAAATGGCCACCAGCGTGGCATTGGTAATCTCCGCCGGCAACGCACAGGCTGTACTCACCAGTACCAACACGCTGAGCATTCAAGTTGATGCGGTAACCACCCTAACAACTTCAACCGACACTCCTTGGGTTGTCTCAAGCGATGGTCCCTTGGTGGATTCCTTCTTCACGGTGGGAGGAGCACAAACAAAAAACACGCTGGATTCTCAATATTCTTTTTTGTACAACGGCTCCGATCTGACCCTGACGGGAGCAGCGCAGTCCATTATGGCCACCTTCACCTTCTACAGTGCCTCCGGTAGTCTTGAAACCCTCGGTACCGGTATCAGCATCTTGTCGGCCAGCGGCGACACCGCCAGCTTGAATATGAGCGGCTTGAAATGGAATTGGAACAACGCCTCACCCGCTGCCATGGGCACAGGTGCCTGGTCCAGCGGCTACACGAATGGCGTCGGAAATCTCACGTGTACTACAGGTTCAGGTTGTGCCATAGGCAGTGCTTATACGCTCAAATACACTGCAACCATTCCACCCGGTGATCCCTCCGGCTCGTCAGGCTACCAGTTTTATTATGAGCTGCATGGCACGGTGGGTGCCGTCCCGGAAGCGTCGACCTATGGAATGATGCTGGCGGGACTGGGTGCGATCGGCGTGGCCGTGCGCAGTCGCCGTAGTCGCTGAACGATCCCATCCAAGGCAAATCCTACGAGCCAAGCGCACATTATTCCGGGAAATCAGCATCACAACACCGGGCATTCAACCATAAAAAACGGCGGGAAAACTCGCCGTTTTTCATTCTGCCAACTTACACCAATACCGCTGTCAGATAAGTCACGTACAAAGCGCCATTCACAATCAGGTGCCACACCCGCAAGCCGCCATTCAATGCCGCCCAGCGTAGCCAGAACGCTGCAACCAGGGTGACCAACACACCCAGCAGCACTTCCTTCTGCGGCGCCCACGGGGTGAGCGAAATGCCGATAGCAGGCAGCAGCGTGCCCTGAAACACCATGGCGCCGGTGATGTTGCCAAATGCCAGGGTGTCCTTGTGCTTGCGAACCCACAGGATCGAATTCACTTTTTCCGGCAACTCGGTTGCGATCGGAATGATCATCAGCGACAGCAGCAGGGCAGAAATACCGATGATGGGCGCGGCGGCTTCCACGCCATGGATGAAACCCTTGGCGCCTGCAACCAGCAAGCCCAGGCCGAGAGCCAGTTGCACGATAATGAAGAACAGGTTCTGCGGCAGTCCCAGGCGAGTCAGCATCATGGGTGATCCGGCCTCGGTGGCATGGCCGTCTTCCACCAGCTTGCTCGATGCGCGCAGGGTCAGCATCACGTAGATGAAGTAGATCATGACCATAACGAAGGCGAGTGCGGCGCGTACCCAGCCTTCACCATGTGGCACGAACATGGCGACGAAGGCCAGTACGAACGCCATCAGGAAGAAATCGAGGTCGCGCTTGATGCCGGTTTTCTCAGGGTTGAAACGGCCCTGAATGCCGCGTTTCTTGAACACCGCCACACTCAACAGAAACAGCGACAGTGTCGACAGCATCAAGGGCGCGCCCAGAATGGCGCCAACGCCGATTTCCTGGTTGACGGCGCTGTTGCCGGTGCCGGCAAAAATCGCCAGCAGCGGCACCAGCGTTTCGGGCATGGCGGTGCCGACTGCGGCAAAGAGTGAACCGGTTACGCCTTCCGAAATGTTGAGTTTTTCGCCCAGGTGTTCGAGCGCGTTGACAAAGATTTCTGCTGCCACCAGGATCAACAGCAGATAACCGAGAAGTTCGAGAAACAGCATGGGTAGCAACCGAGAAGGAAAACGCGATACTACCAGCAAGAATTCATCTGCGACGGTCCCGTTCGAAAGGCTGGCTGAGGGCGTATTTCACGCACGCCTCGCGGCCACTTCCGGGCTGGCTGTCGTGTTGTTCAGCGCGCCACACTGCGGCGCGTGTCGGTCCTGGAAACAAATGTTGCCGCTGGCAATCGATTCGGCCAGTGCGTTGTATGAAGTGGATGTCAGCGAAGCAACCGGGGTGGCGCGCTACTTCGACATCTTTCACCTACCCACGGTGTATCTGTATCGCGACGGACAGTTCCATGCCGAACTGCAGTGTGAAGCGCGTGGAGAAGCCATCCGGAATACTGCGCGCCACCTGCTGGCCGCGCCCGCGCAGGATGAGCCCTAAAAAACGCTGAACAAATCCTTCGACAGGCTTCCTTCGACAGGCTCAGGACGAACGGCAGGTGGTTGATTTCGTTCGTGGTGAGCCCTTCGGCGTTGCTCAGGACAGGCTTGTCGAACCACACGGCAAACCAATTGCCCTAAAGGATCTCGATGCCCCTTGTGGGTACTCCGATCCACTATGGACTGAAGTCCATGTGGAATCGCATGCTGATTACGCCAGCGCACGCCCCAGGAACACCACGACTATCGTCAACAGCCCCAGGCTGAGGTTAATGCCGACCATCCGGCGAATCTGCATCAGCGCTGCGCCGCCGGCTTTCCAGTCCTGTGCACCGACCGCTCGCTTGAGCCGGCCATAGGGTGCGAAGAACAAGTGCGCAAAAATCAGCATCATCACCACGCCAAGTACCAGCATGGACCAGACATGATGCGGCACAGCCGCGCTGCTGAGCAGCATCAACATATACAGGCCGGTCACCAGAATCAGGCCCGCCGATACCCATACCCAGGGAAAGAATTTATCGAACACGCCAGCCCACAATGTGAGGCGTTGCGGCGGCTCGAGCACGCTGGCAGCCACTGGACGCAGCACCATATAGGCGAAAAACATGCCGCCTACCCAGACAACAACGCTCATGAGGTGCAGAAACAGGGAAAGAGTCACAGGATTTCCTTTCAGAACAGAGTAGCTTGATCGAGAACGAGTTTAACAGGCGCAAAGCTTCTGCGATGCTGCGGACAGGCGCCGTGCGCCTTCAAGGCGGCCATATGCACGACGGTGCCATAGCCCATGTGTTTGGCAAAACCATAAACCGGGTAGTCTTCATGCAATTTGCACATGAACTGGTCGCGCGAGGTTTTGGCTAAAATTGACGCAGCGGCAATCGACGCGACCTTGTCGTCCCCCTTGACCACGGCCTGCGAGCGCCACGCCCACTTGGGGCAACGATTGCCATCCACCCAGACCTCATCCGGCGCGCGGCCCAGCCCGGCCACGGCACGCTGCATCGCCAGCATGGTGGCCTGCAGAATATTCAGTTGATCGATCTCGGCGACGCTGGATTCGGCCACGCACCAGGCAAGCGCATGCATGCGGATCTCGTCGGCCAGGCGTTCGCGTGCGGCGGCGGACAGCTTTTTGGAATCGCGCAGACCTTCGATGCGTTGATCGGGATCAAGCATGACGGCTGCAGCCACTACCGGCCCCGCCAGCGGCCCTCGCCCCGCCTCGTCCACCCCGCACAGGCCCAGTGGCCCCCAATGAAGTTCCATATCAATCAGGCCAGGTAAGGTTGAAGCGCTTCGGCAATCCGCGAACTGGCATCCTGCCGCAAACTCATGTGCATGGCGCGAAACGTTTCATGCAATTCCAGGCGGCGCGGCGCATCGTCCAGCCAGGCCAAAACGTCGTTGGCCAGTGCTTCTGGCGTGGCTGCATCCTGAATCCGCTCCGGCACCACGAAATCACGCGCCAGGACATTGGGCAACCCGACCCACGGTTGCAATGCCTTTTTCAGCATCATGCGCGCGGTCAGCGCGGGCATGCGATAGGTGATCACCATGGGTTTCTTGAACAGCGCCGCTTCGAGTGTGGCCGTACCCGACGCCACCAGTGCCACGTCACATGCTGCCAATACCGTGTGCGACTGCCCCGCCAAAATGTGCAATGGCAGGTCCTGGGCTTGTGCCGCCTGCCGCATCAATTGAGCGGCCGCCTCACTCGCAGCAGGCACCACAAACTGCACATCCGGGTGCTCTTTCAGGATGAGCACGGCCGCATCGAGCATCAAGCGCGCGTGACGTGCCACTTCGCCCAATCGACTACCCGGCAGCAGCGCAATAATGGGGCCGGAGACCAATCCCAATGTCGCACGCGCAGCAGCCCCATCGGGCTCCAGTGGAATGACATCCGCCAGCGGGTGGCCGACATAGGTAACGGGTATGCCCGCGTCCCGATAAATCCGCTCCTCGAATGGAAATACCACCAGCATGTGCGACACCGCTAGTTTGATACGGTGGATGCGTTCAGGCCGCCATGCCCAAATCGATGGACTGACAAAATGCACAGTGGGAATGCCCGCGCGCTTGAGTTTGGCTTCCAGCGAGAAATTGAAATCCGGCGCATCAATGCCTACGAATACGCGAGGCCGCTCATTCAGAAAATGACGGGCAATACGTGAACGGATCCACAGCAGTTCAGGCAGATGTCGCAACACCTCGATATAACCGTTGACCGCCAGTTTCTCACTTGGGTAAATTGCCTGAACACCGGCTTCGATCAGCCGTGGGCCGGCAATGCCTGCCGCACGTAAATCAGGGTGGCCCTGTTTCAGCGCGTTGATGAAATGCGCGCCGAGCAAGTCGCCGGAGGCTTCTCCGGCGACCACGCCTAAATCAATCACCGGATGATGCCGCGCTCAGCGCGCGCAAGGAAATCGAGCAATTGTTTCACGTCAGCATGTTTCGCCGCCTCAGGAGCAAGTTTGGCCTGCGCTTCGGCTACCGTATTGCCTTCCCGATACAGAATCTTGTATGCGCGCTTCAAGGCTGCCATCGCCTCGGTCGAGAATCCCCGGCGCTTGAGGCCTTCGCTATTGAGGCCATGCGGTGCTGCAGGCTGCCCCGACGCCATGATAAAGGGCGGAATATCCTTGAACACCACACTGGAAATACCGGTCATAACGTGCGCGCCAATTTTGCAGAACTGATGCACACCGGTGAAACCACCCAGAATCACCCAGTCACCGATTTCAGCATGTCCCGCCAGCGAGGCATTGTTGGCAAAAATCGTGTGGTCACCCACTACACAATCGTGCGCAATGTGGACGTAAGCCATGATCCAGTTATGCGAGCCGATGGTCGTCACGCCACGATCCTGCACCGTACCGATATTGAAGGTGCAGAATTCACGAATGACGTTATGGTCACCGATCTCCAGCCGGGTGGGCTCACCCGCATATTTCTTGTCCTGCGGCGCCTCACCCAGCGAAACAAAATGGAAAACCTTGTTGTGTTCGCCTATCGTGGTGTGACCTGTAATCACGGCATGTGCACCAACCGTGGTGCCGGCGCCGATTTCGACGTGTTCGCCAATGATTGTGTACGGGCCAATTTCAACATCATCGGCCAGCCGGGCGCCCGCGGCGACCAGCGCAGTGGGATGGATCGTCGCCATGTCAGGGCTTGTCGCGCAAGGTCGCCATGAGTTCGGCTTCCGCTACCAACACCCCATCCACTTCGGCACGACCGGTATATTTCCAGATACCACGCATTTCGCGAACGATGGCGACTTTCAGCACCAGTTGATCGCCTGGCTTGACCGGTTTTTTGAACCGTGCACCATCAATACCGGCAAAGTAGACGACGCCGATTTGATCGGGTGTGTAATTCTTGGTTTTGAACGACAGGAGCGCGGCAGCCTGCGCCATCGCTTCCAAAATCAGTACGCCCGGCATCACCGGTGCGCCGGGAAAGTGGCCGGGGAAAAAAGGCTCATTGATGGTGACGTTCTTGATTGCCGTGATGGTCTTGCCGAGTTCGAGTTCGGTCACCCTGTCTATCAGCAGGAAGGGATAACGGTGTGGCAGATATTCCATCACCTGCTCGATTTCCATGATCATGATTTGCTTTCAAGTTCGTTGAGTCGTATTTCAAGCTGTTTGATGCGCTTGACCAGTTTGTCGAGATTGCGCATATGAACCGCGTTTTTTTGCCAGGTTTCGTGTTCTGAAAACGGCATGGTCGAAGTATAGGAGCCGGCTTTGGGTAGCGACTTGGTAATCAGCGTATTGGTTGATATGCGGGTGCCATCGGCAATCTCGATATGGCCGATAATCATCGCCGCCCCACCGATCATGCAATTCCGGCCGATTTTTGCGCTGCCGGCGATCCCGGTACAGCCTGCAATCACCGTATGCGCACCGATGTGCACGTTGTGTGCAACCTGTATCAGGTTGTCGAGCTTGACGCCCTCCTCGATCACCGTGTCCTCGAGCGCGCCACGATCAATGGTCGTGCAGGCGCCAATTTCCACATCATGGCCAATCAGCACGCGGCCAATCTGCGGAATTTTTTCCCAGTGCCCTTCGTTCGGTGCAAAACCAAACCCGTCCGAGCCCACCACACATCCTGAATGCAGGATGGTACGGTCGCCCACTTCACATCGATGGTATAGCGTGACGTTAGCATGCAGCACGCAGTCCGCACCTACACGTGCATCGTCGCCAATTACACAGTTCGCCCCAATCGCCGTACGCGCACCAATGTGCGCGCCGCTGCCTATCACCACGCCCGCAGCGATGCAGGCATCTGCCGCAACCACCGCATCCGGTGCAACGACGACTGAGGAATGAATGCCCGTATGAGGCCGGAGGGGTGGATTTAGTAGCGCCGAAACGCGCGCAAAATACAAATAGGGATTGGCCGTAAGGATGCGGGGTAGAACGGTGGCATCACGCGCGTCAACGGGCAGGATGACTGCACCTGCGCGAGTATCGGCCAGTTGGGGAAGGTACTTGCCTTGTGAGACAAATCCGATCTCTTCAGGTGTGGCGCGATCCAGCGGCGCAACCTGAGATACCGTCTGTGCCCCGTCACCCACAAGTTCTCCACCAAAACGGGCGACCAGTTCTGTAAGCGTAACGGCCATCGGAAGCCTGTTTTCCGCGTTTGAGTTATTTTCCGCCCAAGGCTTTCATCACACGGTCAGTGATATCACTCTTGGGGTCCACAAAAACAACCTGCTCAACGATCATGTCGTACTTCTCGGCCCGAGCAATTTCCTGGATGGCCTTGCGTGCACGCTCCTGTATCTGCCCCAGTTCTTCATTGCGGCGCAGGTTGAGGTCTTCACGGAACTCACGTCCCTGGCGTTGCAGATCGCGATTGAGATTACCCAGGTCACGCTCTTTGTTCTTACGGTCACCATCCGACATGGTCACGCCATCCTTGTCGAGCTGCGCTTGCAGATCGCGCGCCTGCTTCGCGAGCTTCTGCAATTCCTGATCGCGTGAAGCAAATTCACGTTCCAGTTTTTTCTGCGCAGAAACCGATAATGGAGCCTCACGCAACAAACGTTCTGTATTCACAAAACCGATTTTGGTGTCGGCAATGGCAGGTGCTGCCACACAGGCAGACGCCAAAACCAGGGAAATAGCCAGTTGCTTAAACTTCGTCATCACATACTCCATTAACAGCTGTCCTCAGAACACATTGCCCAAGGTAAATTGGAACACTTCAGTCTTGTCTTCCGTCAAGCCATCCGTCTTGGTAGCTAGCGGTTGCGCCAGGCTGAATTTGAGCGGGCCCATCGGTGAAACCCACAGCACAGCCACCCCTGCCGAATAGCGCACATCGCTGAACGACAAACTCTCGAATGCGCCACCATAACCACCAGGGCCAGAAGTGGCGCCCGCATCAATAAATGCCGACATACGCAACGACTGGTCATCCTTGAGTCCCGGCAAGGGGAAGAAGAGTTCCGCATTGCCCACTATGCGCTTGTTTCCGCCCAGCGCATCACCCGCAGAATCCTTGGGACCCAGCGCACCGTTTGCAAACCCACGAACCGAGCTGTTACCACCGGCAAAAAAGTTCTTGAAGAAAGGTAACGGCTCACCCGAAAGACCATCTCCCATGCCGGCTTCTCCGTTCAGCATAAAGGTGAAGTTTTTGCCAAAAGGAAAGTATTGCTGATGCTGGAACGACAGTTTGTAATATTGCAAAGAGCCGACAGGCGTGCCCATCTCGGCGGATACCCGCTGCATCATGCCCTTGGTGGGGAACAAATAACTGTCGCGGGTATCGCGTGCCCAGGATGCATCGAGCCGCAGCGTATTGTCGTCACGCTTTCCGGTGGAACCCACAAAGTTCTGGTACTGAGTGGCAGGCACTGAATCTGACAGGTCGTCAGGCGTAACAGCAATCGAGGTCTGCTCATAGGTCAGGCCGAAGGAGATGAAATCACGCTCGTTGACCGGCAGACCAAAACGCACGCCTGCGCCATAGCTGGAAGTTTTGTAGTTACTGACATCATCCAGTGAGCTCGAATCCACATCGCGCCGATACAAGTCATATCCCAGACTGATGCCGTCGATAGTGTAGTACGGGTTGGTGAACGACAGCGAATACACGGTGTTCACACTGCCCGAGTTGACTTGCACCGCCACGCGGTTACCGGTACCGAACACGTTGCTCTGCGACACCGAACCCGATAGCACCAGGCCTTCGGAGGATGAGAAGCCCGCGCCCAGCATCACATTGCCGGTGGACTTTTCCGCTACGCTCACATTGACGTCCACCTGATCGGTGGTGCCAGACACGCCCGGCGTTTCGATGTTGACTTCGTTAAAGTAGCCGAGGCGATTCAGACGATCGCGTGAACGGTTAATCTTTTCAGCGTCGTAATACGCGCCTTCCATTTGCCGTACTTCACGGCGCACCACTTCGTCACGGGTTTTGGTGTTGCCGGCCACGTTCACGCGGTTCACATACACACGACGACCGGGATCGACGAACAAGGTGAACGCCACTGCGCCCTTTTCCCGGTCCAGTTCGGGCACCGCATTGACGTTGGCAAACGCGTAGCCGTCGTTACCCAGGCGGTCGCCAATTTTCTTGGTGGTTTCGGTTAGGCGGTCCCGCGCGAAAACTTCACCTGGCTTGAGCGTGATGAGTTTCTGCAATTCTGCTTCCGGCACCAGCATCTGCCCCGCCAGTTTGATATCGGATACCTTGTACTGCGGTCCTTCCGTCACGTTGACGGTGATGTATATGCCCTGCTTGTCGGGCGAAATCGACACTTGCGTGGAGTCAACGTTAAATTCAATGTAGCCGCGATTAAGGTAAAACGAGCGCAGCGCCTCGATATCTCCACCCAGGCGCGATTTGGAATACTGGTCGTTCTTGGTGTACCAGGTCAGCCAGCCGGGCGTGGTCGAGGTGAGTAGCCCCAGCAATTCTTTTTCCTTGAAGGCCTTGTTGCCTACGATGCTGATCTGCTGGATTCTGGCGCTGTCACCCTCAACCACGTCGAACTGCACCGCGACACGATTGCGTTCCAGCGGCGTCAGCGTGGATTTGATCTCGACTGCGTACTTGCCCCGGTTGAAATATTGCCGCTGCAGTTCCTGTTCCGCTTTGTCCAGTAGCGCACGATCCAGAACACGGCCCTCGGCCAGTCCGGTCTGCTTCAGGCCACCCTTCAAATCCTCTTCCGAGAACTCCTTGATGCCGGACAGGGTGATCTTGGAAATCGAAGGGCGCTCTTCAACGGTCACAATCACCACGCCATCACGTGCTTCCAGGCGAACGTCCTTGAAAAACCCGGTGGCATACAGCGCCTTGATCGCCGCCGCCGTCTTTTCATCGGTCATCGTTTCCCCGACCTTGACCGGCAAATAACTGAACACAGTTCCGGCTTCGGTTCGCTGGATGCCTTCGACCCGAATATCCTTCACGACGAAGGGCTCTTCTGCCAGTGCGGGTTGCACGGCTAACATGGCGGCCAGTGCAAGCGTCAAACGATTCAGTGTCATGGTCATTTTCATCCGCCTATCAGGCGTTGCAAATCATTGAACAGGGCAAATGACATCAACAACAGCAGAAGTGTCATGCCAATCCGGGCGCCAATTTCCATGGTGCGTTCAGACACGGGGCGACCGGTGAAAACTTCGGCAACATAATACATGAGGTGTCCCCCATCCAGTAAAGGAACAGGCAGCAGGTTCAACACCCCCAAACTCACACTCACCAATGCCAGAAATCCCACAAAACTGATCCAGCCAAGTGAAGCGCTCTGGCCTGCGTAATCAGCAATGGTCAGTGGGCCGGACAGATTTCTCCATGACACCTGGCCCGTCACCATACGGCCCATCATTTCCAGCGTGAACAGGCTCATGTCCCAGGTTTTGACGGTGCCTTGCCAGAGTGCCTCTACCGGTCCATAACGCACCTCGGTCATCAGTGCAGCCAGCACCGACTCATCGACCTGCGGAGCGGCGCCAATCTTGCCTATCCGTTGGCCGGCTTCATCGATGGCATCAGGCACCACGGTTAGTGCTTTACGCTGCCCCTGACGCTCGATTTCGATGCGTAGCGGCTTGGCCGGGTGCAGGCGAACCAGTTGCACCCAGTCCTGCCAGTTCGCAACCGTTTCATCATTGGCTGTCAGCAATCGATCCCCAGCCTGAAAACCAGCACGGGCAGCCGCGCCATCAGGCAGCATCTTGCCGATGACCGGCTCAATCACCGGATCGAAACGCACAATGCCCAGTGGCTGCAAGGTGTCCCGCTCGAGATTTTCGGTGTCAAGCGGTGGCGCCTCGAACTGCACGTTGCGGCCATCAGCCAGTTCCAGCTTGATCGTCTCCCCCGCCACCCCCGCGCGCAGCAGGCCCAGCCGCAAGTCCTGGAAAGAGGGGGTGTCATTGCCATTCACGCGACGAATTTCATCGCCTGCCACCAGACCTGCCTGTGCTGCAGCCGACCCGGCAGGCGGTTCGCCTATCATCGGTTTCAGCGCGGGCAATCCATTCATGAACAATACCCAATAGAACACGATGGCCAGCAGAAAATTGGCCAGGGGTCCGGCTGCGACGATACCAATGCGGCGCCAGACGGTGGCGCGGTTAAAACTGCGATGCGCTTCAGCGGCAGGCACTTCACCTTCGCGCTCATCCAGCATCTTGACGAAGCCACCGAGCGGCAGCGCGGCCAGCGTCCATTCAGTCTGGTCCTGGCCAAAGCGGCGGCTAAGCAAAACCTTGCCAAAACCAACCGAGAAACGCAGCACTTTAACCCCCGCCCAGCGCGCCGCGAGGTAATGGCCAAATTCGTGCACTACCACCAGCACTCCAATGGCAACCAGAAACCACAGTACGGTATGCAGCACACTCATGTGTACGTACGCATCAGATACGATTCGGCCACACCGCGCGCTTGCCGGTCGGCTTCAAGCAGGTCTTCAAGGGTTTGTGGCGCGCCACTGGCGAGTGCCTCCAGCGTGTGGGTAATACTGGCGGCAATGGCATTAAACGGAGCCACCCCCTCGAGGAAGCGCGCAACGGCGACTTCGTTGGCGGCATTCAATACAGCTGCGGCATTACCCCCCGTATGCAGCGCATCAAAAGCCAGCTGCAGGCAGGGGAAACGTGCAAGATCCGGTGCCTCGAAGGTGAGCTGACGGCCCATCAATTCCAGCGCGGATACGCCAGCGTCGATGCGCTCGGGAAAACCAAGTGCATAGGCAATCGGCGTACGCATATCGGGTGACCCCATTTGCGCGATCACCGAGCCATCGGCATATTCGACCATCGAATGCACGATGCTTTGTGGGTGAACCACCACTTTGATCTGTTCGGGGCGGGCATTAAACAGCCAGCGCGCTTCGATGACTTCGAGCCCCTTGTTCATCAGGCTCGCCGAATCCACCGAAATCTTCTTGCCCATCACCCAGTTGGGGTGCGCCACGGCCTGAGCGGGCGTGGCGGCAGCAATCGCTTCGGCCGACAAGGTGCGGAAGGGCCCGCCTGAAGCGGTCAGCCACAGGGCATTCACGCCAGCGCGCTGAAAATCGCCATTGAAGTCACGCGGTAGCGATTGGAATATCGCATTGTGCTCGGAATCAATCGGCAGCAGTTCGGCCCCACTGGCTGCAATCGCATCCATGAACAACTGACCGGATACCACCAGCGTTTCCTTGTTCGCCAACAGAATGCGTTTACCCGTTTTGGCCGCTGCCAGGGTGGCTGGCAATCCGGCCGCGCCGACAATGGCGGCCATTACCGTATCCACTTCCGGCGCGGTTGCCACCTCGGTCAGCGCGTCCGCACCTTCAAGCACGGTCACCGGCAACTTCTCTTCGGCAATTCGTACGCGCAACGCCGCAGCCGCGGCCGGCTCGCTCATCACCGCCACGCGTGGCCGGTGGGTGCGGCACTGCTCGACCATGCGCTCGACCTGCGTCGCACCGGTCAACGCAAAAATCTCGAAGCGCCCGGGGTGACGCGCCACCACATCCAGCGTGTTGACACCGATGGTGCCGGTGGCGCCCAGAACGGTTAGCACACGTGGAGTCATTGAGTATGCTCCAGCCACATCAACATACCCGTGGCAACCGGCAAGGTAGATGTCAGCGCATCGATACGGTCAAGCACGCCACCATGGCCGGGCAGGATATTGCCACTGTCCTTCATGCCGGAAACACGCTTGATCCAGGATTCGAACAAATCACCCAGCACCGACAAATACAGCAAGCCGGACACCATGATCCCCAGCGATAGCAGTGGCATGCCAATCAGCAAACTCAAAGCGCTTACATACAAAGCCAGCGCACAAAACGCGCCAGCCACGCCTTCCCAGGTTTTTCCGGGGCTGATGGCAGGTGCAAGCTTGTGGCGCCCCAAACGGCGTCCCGTGAAATAAGCTGCGGTATCGGCAATCCAGACGACCGCCATGACGCCAACGAGAAACCCGGGGCCACGTGCATGCAAATACAACAGCGCAGCCCAGGTCGGCAACAGCACCACCACGCCCACACCAGCGCGCACAAATGCTGGAGTTGCCTGCCAGCGACCCAGCAACCACAGTGGCGCAATAAATAGCCAGAACACAATAGCCAGCACAATCAGTCCCATCTGGAAAGCCGGCCAGTCCGCCTCCAGCACGTAGGGCAAGGCCAGCGCGCAGAATGTCAGCAGTACCGCATAAATGCGTGTGGACAGCGGGGGGAAATGGCTTAGACGCGCCCATTCGTAGGCACCTAGTCCGATCACCACGACGGCCATCAGGATTGCCCACAACCATGCGGGTGCCCATAGCACAGCCGGGACAAACATCGCCATCAGCACAACCGCAGTCGTGATCCGACTGAGGAGAGGCGTCATAGGCTCAACATCCGGAAAGAACTCATGATGCGGTACGCACCTGTTCACTGGTGCGTCCAAATCGACGTTCGCGCGTGCGATAGGATTCGATTGCCGCATCCAGCGCAGCCGCGTCAAAATCGGGCCACAAGGCATCAGTGAAATGCAGTTCAGTGTAGGCCAGCTGCCACAGCAGAAAATTGCTGATGCGCTGCTCACCGCCTGTGCGGATGAACAGGTCCGGCTCGGGCATCCCGGCCATGCTGAGATGCTGCATCAATGCGGCTTCATTCACCTCATCCGCTGCCGCGCCAGTCGCCATCAATTTCTTCACAGCCTGCACAATATCCCAGCGCCCGCCGTAGTTAGCAGCCACGGTAAAGGTCAGGCGGGTATTGTTGCGTGTCAGCGCTTCGGCATTGCGGATCAAAATCTGGATGCGCTCCGAGAAGCCGGACAGATCACCAATGACACGAAACCGGATCTCGTTTTCATGCAGGCGCGCAACTTCATTTTCCAGCGCGCGCATGAACAACTCCATCAGCAGAGTGACTTCTTCCTGGGGACGCCGCCAGTTTTCAGAACTGAAGGCAAATACGGTGAGGTGCGATACGCCGCGCTCGGCACAGGAACGAATCACGCCGCGCAACGCCTCAACACCCTTGCGGTGCCCGGCCACGCGCGGCATCAATCGACGCTTCGCCCAGCGGCCATTGCCATCCATGATGATGGCGATGTGCTGCGGCACATCAGAGTTGGCTGGGGTTTCTTGCTTCGTGCGGGTAGACACGCCGAATAGGCTCATTAAGCTGCTCAGACTGCGAGCAGGTCTTTCTCTTTTTCGGCCAGCATCTTGTCGATTTCGCCGATGAATTTGTCCGTCAGCTTCTGCACTTCATCCTGAGTGCGGCGCTCTTCATCTTCGGTCGCCGTTTTATCCTTGACCATGTCTTTCAGACTGCCATTGGCATCCCGGCGGATATTGCGTATCGCCACGCGCGTCCCTTCTGCCTCGTTGCGCACAACCTTGACCAGATCACGGCGACGCTCCTCAGTCAGAGAAGGCATCGGCACCCGGATGATGTCACCGTACGTGGAAGGGTTCAGGCCCAGGTCGCCATCACGAATCGCTTTCTCGATTTTGGCCACCATATTCTTTTCCCACGGCTGCACGCCCAGGGTATGGCTGTCGACCAGCGACACGTTAGCCACCTGCGGCACGGCCGTCGGACTACCGTAATAATCGACCATCACATGATCGAGAATGCCAGTGTGCGCACGACCGGTACGTACCTTGGCCAGATCGTTTTTTAACGCTTCCAGCGACTTGCTCATTTTCTGTTCGGCAGATTGCTTGATTTCAGCGATGCTGGTTTCAGCCATTTCAGCTCCTCAACTTAAGGTCACGCGTGTGCCTTCATTTTCACCCATGACCACGCGTTTCAGTGCGCCGGGTTTGAAAACATTGAACACGACCAGGGTCAGTTTTTGTTCGCGGCAGAGTGCAAAAGCAGCGGTGTCGAGCACACCCAGGTTATTGGCGATGGCCTCATCGAAACTCAAGGTCTCATAACGTGTGGCATTTGCATCTTTCTTGGGATCGGCCGTATAGACACCATCAACCTTGGTCGCCTTGAGCAGCAGGTCGGCACCCACCTCGGCCGCACGCAATGCGGCCGCCGTATCGGTGGTGAAAAATGGATTGCCCGTTCCACCACCAAAAATCACGACCCGGCCTGCTTCCAGGTGGCGCACGGCCGAATCGCGCTCAAAATCATCACCCACATGTGCAATATGCACAGCGGTTTGCACCCGCGCATCTACGCCCGCCTGCAATAACGCATCTTTCAAGGCCAGTGCATTCATCACGGTGGCCAGCATACCCATCGAATCTGCTGTGGCGCGGTTCATTCCAGACAATGCGCCAGTAGCTCCACGAAAGAGATTACCGCCGCCCACCACGATGCCGACTTGCACACCCGACTCCACCACCTCGCGAATCTGCCCGACAAAGCCGGCCATGGTTTCAGCGTGATAGCCGAAGCTGTCCGGCCCCATCAGGGCTTCACCGGAAAGTTTCAGCAAAATGCGACGGACTGGCGCCATACTCAATCAGACCTTGGAAGCAGCAGCCACTTCAGCAGCGAAGTCGTTCACTCTCTTTTCGATCCCCTCGCCCACCACGTACATCACGAAACCGTGACACTGCGAGTTTTTCGATTTGAGCACCTGCTCAACCGACTGTTTGTCGTCTTTAACAAAGGGCTGCGACAACAGAGTGACTTCCTTGAGAAATTTCTGCACCGTGCCTTCGGCAATCTTGTCCAGCATGGCTTCCGGCTTGCCGGCTTCCTTGGCTTTCTCGATCGCGACACGACGCTCGGTATCGAGAAGTTCCTGCGACACGCCCGATGCGTCCAGCGATTTGGGCTTGGACGCTGCAATATGCATGGCGATATCGCGCGCAACGGCTTCGTCGCCCGTCACATCAACCAGTACGCCGATCTTGTTGCTATGGATATAGCTGGCGAATTTTCCCTGCCCAGCCAGACGCACAAAACGGCGCACCGACATGTTCTCGCCCATCTTGCCCACCAACTCAGTGCGATGAGATTCCACTGTGGTGCCGTTGTAAGACAACGCAGACAATGCAGCAACATCAGCCGGATTCTGCTCCAGCACCATCGTGGCCAGCGCGTTGGACAGCGCCATGAAATCGTCGTTCTTGGCTACGAAATCGGTTTCACAGTTGACTTCCACCATGGCAGCCGATTTTCCGTCAGCGCTGATCGCAATCGTCACCACACCTTCAGCCGCAATGCGGCCGGCGTTCTTGGCCGCCTTGTTGCCAAAGCGAACGCGCAGAATTTCTTCTGCTTTCTGCATGTCGCCACCCGCCTCCGATAGTGCCTTTTTGCAATCCATCATAGGTGCGTCGGTTTGCTCGCGCAGCTCCTTGACCATGCTTGCAGTGATTTCCGCCATTTATTACTCCCTATCCAATTTCATATAGAAAGAGGGGCCGATGCCCCTCCTCGAAATACACTCACCGGGATACACCCCCGGCGATGTGCGACGCGTCGCGATTACTCAGCGGCGACGTCGCCCTCTTCTTCAACCTCGATGAATTCTTCGCCGCCGACAATCTCGCTGATGACCTGAGCGCGGCCTTCCAGCGCTGCATCGGCCATGCCACGTGCGTACAAGCGAATCGCACGCGTCGAGTCATCGTTACCGGGAATCACGTAATCCAGGCCTTCCGGACTATTGTTGGTATCCACCACGCCGATCACCGGAATGCCCAGTTTCTTGGCTTCGACCACGGCACCCTTCTGGTAGCCCACGTCAATGATGAATAGCGCATCGGGCAAACCGCCCATTTCGCGGATACCGCCCAGGCTGCGGTTCAGCTTGTCGATTTCGCGTTGCACCGTGAGGGTTTCTTTTTTAGACAGGCGACCTGGTTCAGCCAGCGAGACTTCCAGATCGTTCAGACGCTTGATCGACAGCTTGACCGTCTTGAAGTTGGTCAGCATGCCGCCCAGCCAGCGGTTGTCGACGTAAGGCATGCCGGCACGCTGGGCTTCTTCGCGCACGATGTCACGCGCGGCGCGCTTGGTGCCAACGAAGAGGACAGTGCCTTTGTTTGAAGATACCTTGCGTACGAATTTTTGCGCGTCCTGGAACATCGGCAGCGTCTTTTCCAGATTGACGATATGAATCTTGCTGCGATGGCCGAAGATGAACGGGGCCATCTTGGGGTTCCAGAAACGGGTTTGATGGCCGAAGTGAACACCGGCTTCCAGCATTTGACGCATTGTTACAGACATGGAAAGTCTCCTAAAGGGTTAAGCCTCCACCCGCCAGTAGCCGCACGTTTGTTTGTCTGAACGCGCCGCCACCCTTTAATAGCAGGTGTGCGAATTTGCCCGAACCATTTCGGACAGCCCGCGATTCTAATTCGATAAGGCTTCCATTTCAAGGAGAAACTACTATTGGTGTGCCTGACCCGCCTGTTGCAGGGGCATCTCAAGCCAGGCGGCCAAACCGCCCCCTTCACGTGCTTGCAGGGACACCGACCAGCCCTGCGCGGCTGCCAGTTGGCGCACAATGGCCAGGCCCAGGCCTGAACCGCCTGTCTCGACACTGCGCGAAGCCTCCAGGCGGAAAAACGGACGAAACACCGCCTCCAACTCGGCCGTCGGGATCCCGGGGCCACGGTCAAGCACACCGATGCGACAGCAACCCTTTCCGGCACTGGCCTTCAGGATCACCGGCTGCCCCTCGCCATACCGCAGGGCGTTCTCCAGCAGGTTGTCCAGAATGCGGCGCAGGGCACCGACTGGCACCTCAAGCGTCAAGTCCACAGACTCGATCTGCACCTTGTTCCCTGCACCCGGGATAGCCTTCACCCGCTCGGCCAGCAATTCGGACAGCACCACCGGCTGCACGGTCTCATGGCCCAGACCGCGCGCCAAAGTCAGCACATCCGCAATCAGGCGGTCCATGGCCTCGATGTCCCCTTCCACCTGGGCCACCAGTTCCGGGCCGGGCTTACGCACCAGCATTTCCACCGCCAGACGCAAGCGTGCCAGCGGCGTGCGCAGGTCATGCGAGACGCCCGCCAGCAGGACCGTGCGGGCAGCCAGCAAATCTTCCACCTGCCTCGCCATTTCGTTGAAGCGACGACTCAGGGCCGCAATTTCCCGCGGACCGGTTTCGGGCAGGTGAGCCGGCGTCTGTCCCCGGCCCAGCGAAGTCGCGGCCTGCTCCAGACGCTGCAGAGGACGGGTGGTGCGCCGCGCAAGCCACCAGGCCGCAACCAGCGTCAGCAGCACGCCCATGGCCAGCGACACCAGCAGTGCATGGACGGGACGCGGGCCGATGCGGGTGTAGGGCAAGCCGACTGAAAGCCGACCCCCGCCAGCCGGCAAAGACACCCAGAACCATTCCTCCCCCCCAATCTGCTCACGCGCATGGGCCGGCGGCTCGCCCGTGCGTGCACTCAGCGCCGCAACCAGGAGTTTCAGATAGGGTGCTTCCCAGGTAGGGGCGCCGATACTTCGAGGCGGTTCGGCCCGCAATGCCAGTGAATGTGTCTGCATCAATTCAATTTCGAAGGCAGGGCGGGTAGCGGGCGGCAATTCGCTCCATGTCTGCGCAGACAGGCTCATCAATCCGGCCACATCCGCTGCCGAGCGTCGCGCCATTGGCAGCATGAGGAAGTAGGCGGTGGCGACTGCCGTGACCACCTCAAACGCGATAAAGAAAACCACCAGCAACAGGGCATTCTGTTGAGTCAGGCTAAGCCGCGAGGACAATCTCACGCCTCGCTGCCGCGCGGATTGAATAAATAACCTTCGCCGCGCACGGTGCGAACGTAAACCGGCTCACCCGGGTTAGTCTCGATTTTGCGCCGCAACCGCGTAACCCGGGTATCGATACTGCGATCATAGGGGTCGCGCTCGTAGCCTTTCAGCATGTCGACCAGCGTGTCACGCGACATCACGCGCCGCGGATGTTCGACAAAGATGCGCAGCAGCGCAAATTCAGCCGTCGATAACTTCACTTCGATTCCATCCCGGGTCAGACGGTGGCTGGAAACATCAAGCTGATAAGGCCCGAATGCAGTTGCATCGACAGACTTGTCAGGTATCGCCTGTGCCTGACTGCGGCGCAGCAGCGCCCGTAAACGGGCCAGCAACTCGCGCGGACTGAACGGCTTGGCCAGGTAATCGTCCGCCCCCATTTCGAGCCCGACCACACGGTCGATTTCCTCGCCGCGTGCCGACAGCATGAGGATGGGCACGTTCGACTGGCTACGCAGCCGACGAGCCAGCGACAAGCCATCTTCCCCGGGCATCATCAGGTCGAGAACGATGGCGTCCGGCATACCCCTTTCCAGGACCAGCCACATGGCCGCACCGTTCATCGCCGTTTCCACAGTGAAGCCGCTGTCGCCCAGATAGGCCTCCAGCAATGTCCGCATGCCCGGGTCATCGTCCACCACCAGGATGCGAGCAACGACCCCTTCCGTCATGGATGGTCTCCAACATCAGGTCGGCAGGAATCAGGTTTGCTCGGTTCCATCATGCAATAATCATATTGGTGTCAGGGATACAAGCCTGTCTCGCCAGGAAGCACTGGCGCGGGGTCCGCGCTCATCAGGCGACAGGCCATCCCGAATCATCCTACCCTACTTCAAGGGGCTTCTTTCGGGCAGACACACACTGACACGCATGGACACGCATTGCTACCCGAGAGACAAACCCCGGTCATCCTGCGCTCCCAGAATTCGTCCTGCGCCGTGAAGTAACAGCGTACAACCCCTCGAACCGAGACCCATCATGTCGCGACTCAAGCTGATCCTGCTGCCATCTGTCCTGACCCTGGCTCTGCCAGCCTGGGCCGAGACTGGCCCGGAAACGGCACCCATCGCACAAGTCCGCCCCCTCAATCTGTCTCTGCCCCGGGATGTGCTGCAGCACATGCCAGGGGTTGAGCAGTCCGATGAAACGGCATTGCGCAACCTGGGCATGCCGCTCCAAAACAGGAACAGCCTGGAGACGCCCGCCCGCCCCGCCAGCCTGCCCTATGGCGCAGGCTATGAGCATCGTCATCAGGAGATGAGAGGGGCTAGCGGGAGCAACAAACCAGGTGCAGGCAGTGGTACGGGGCGGCGAGGACGGTAATTCAACCCGCCCTTAGGGAGATACTGAACAAGTTGGTTTGCTGTGTGGTTCGACTAGCTCACCACGAACGAAATCAAGTACTTGCCGTTCGTCCTGAGCTTGTCGAAGGAAGCCCGTCGAAGGATTTGTTCTGCGTTTCCTAACGATGCCCAGCGCAATGAATATCGCGAGATGAACCGCCATGAAAACCGCGAGCAGATACGCAGCGAAGGGGCGTCGTCCCTGAATCAGTAAGCCTGCGGGCGTCTGAACGCGGGCTCACGTTTTGAGCCAAAAAGGGACGCGATTGATGCGTCCCTTTTTTCGGGCGAATCGCCCACTGCCGCACAGCCCCCCGCTCATCAGGGTTATTCCACACGCATCGGCACGATAGAATGCTGTTTTGCCCTCCCCTACCCGCACCATGACTGTCACTATCAAAACCGGCGCCGACATCGAAGGCATGCGCATCGCCGGTCGCCTCGGGTCGGAAGTGCTCGATTACATCACGCCCTTTGTCAAACCCGGCGTCACCACGGGCGAGCTCGACAAGCTTTGCCACGACTATATGGTGAACGTGCAGGGAACAATCCCGGCCCCGCTGAACTACGCGCCCTCCGGCCACGCGCCTTATCCCAAATCGATCTGTTCCTCGGTCAACAACCAGGTGTGCCACGGCGTACCCGGCGACAAACTGCTGAAGAATGGCGACATCGTGAATCTCGACATCACGGTGATCAAGGATGGCTGGCATGGCGACACCAGTCGCATGTTCGTGGTAGGCGACGCCTCGACTCAGGCCAGGCGTCTGATCCAGGTCACCTATGAAGCCATGTGGATCGGCATCGTTCAAGTCAAGCCAGGGGCACGGCTTGGCGACATCGGCCACGCGATCCAGCAATTTGCCGAGAACAGCGGCTACAGCGTGGTGCGCGAATTTTGCGGCCATGGCATCGGCCTCAATTTCCACGAGGACCCGCAGGTGCTGCACTACGGCAAACCCGGCACCGGCATGGTGCTGGAAGCCGGCATGACTTTCACCATCGAGCCCATGATCAACGCCGGACGCCGCGACATCCGCCAGATGCCGGACGGCTGGACCATCGTTACCAAGGACCGCAGCCTGTCGGCGCAATGGGAACACACGATATTGGTTACCGACACCGGCTTTGAGGTTCTGACCGTATCTGCGAACAGCCCGGCCATCCCTGATCGCGTGAATCAGGCCGCGTGATCACGCCGTCTTTCGCCGCGCTTCGCGAACGGCTCAAGTCCGGGCGCGCAAGCCTGGCGTCGGCATTTCTGAAAAAACCCGAGGTCAATCGCTATCTCACGCAGCACGCCGCGCTGGTCGACGGCGTCCTGTCTGAAATCAATACCCGAATTGCATTGCCCGACAGCTTCTGTCTCGCCGCTGTTGGTGGTTACGGACGCGGCGAGCTGTTCCCCGGATCAGATGTGGACGTCCTGCTGCTGCTGCCACACGACCCCACAGCCGAACAGCAAGCCGCACTGGAAAGCTGGGTGCAGGCCTGCTGGGACGTGGGTCTGGAAATCGGCCATAGCGTGCGGACCATCGACAACTGCATCACCGAAGCTGACGCCGACATCACGGTAGAAACCAACCAGCTCGAAGCGCGCTTTGTATGGGGCTCGGCCCCGTTGTTTGATGAATTCAAAACCCGTTTCCAGGCACGCTTCAACGCCCAGCATTTTTTCGAAGGCAAGCTCGCCGAGCAACAGGCACGCCATGCACGTTTCGACGACAGCGCCTACAAACTCGAACCCAACCTCAAGGACAGCCCGGGCGGGCTGCGCGACCTGCATACCATCCACTGGCTGACGCAGGCCTGTGGTATTTCCGGTGGCTGGAACGGACTGGCGCGCGCCAATCTGCTCACCCGCACCGAGGCACGACGCATTGAACACGTCGAACGGAGTTTATCGGCGCTGCGTATTCACCTGCATTTGCTGGCCAAGCGACGCGACGACCGGCTGGCTTTCGATTATCAGACTGAGCTGGCCGCGCAACTGGGGCTTACCGCCACCGAACACAAGCGCGCCGGCGAGCATCTGATGCAAGGCTATTACCGCGCCGCCAAACTAACCCAGCGTGCCAATGACATCCTGATTCAATCGCTGCGCGTGCGGCTATTCCCCGTGACGGCGCCACCGGACCCCCTCGACGAGGACTTTCAGGTACGCGCCAACCTGCTTGAGGCCCGCGACCCCGATCTGTTCAAGCACAAACCCGATGCACTGCTGCGCGCCTTCATCCTGTACGCACAGCATCCGCAACTCGCGGGCTTTGAACCCACGACTCTGCGTGCACTATGGCGTGGCCGTACCCGCATCAATGCCGCATTTCGCGCCAACCCGGCGCATCGCGCCCTGTTCATGACGCTGTTACGCCTGCCGCACGGCATTACGCGTGCAATGCGCGCGATGCACCGCTACGGCCTGCTTGGGTGTTACATCCCGGCGTTTGGCCGCATTGTGGGACAAATGCAGCACGACCTGTTCCATGTTTACACCGTGGATGAACACATCCTCGCCGTATTGCGGAATGTGCGGCGCTTTACCGTGCCCACGCTCGCACACGAGTTCCCACTTGCCAGCAAGCTGATCGCCGCCTTCGACAAAGCCGAATTGCTATATCTGGCTGCGCTGTTTCACGACATTGCCAAGGGTCGCGGCGGCGATCACTCCGAACTCGGCATGGCCGACGCGCTGCGGTTTTGCAGCCAGCATGGGCTCGACAAAACGGATAGCGAACTGGTTGCCTGGCTGGTTGGGATGCACTTGGTGATGTCCCGCACCTCGCAAAAAGAGGACATCAGCGACCCCGAGGTGATTTCCGCCTTTACTGCCAAGGTGGGCAGTACGCGCCGACTCGCAGCCCTGTACCTGCTGACCGTGGCCGACATTCGCGGCACCAGCCCCCGTGTCTGGAACGCCTGGAAAGGCAAGCTGCTGGAAGACCTTTACCATGCCGCGCGGGGGCGGCTCGCCGGCGACGAAAACGCAGCATCCGACATTGCTACCAAACAGTCTGAAGCACGCATCAATCTCGCCCTCTATGGACTGCCCAATAGTGCTGCCGATGCACTATGGCAGCACCTCGACACGCGCTATTTCACCCGCTTTGACGTCCGGGAAATGGCCTGGCAAGCACGCATGCTGTGGCGCCACACGACAAGCCCCACCGCCATCGTACGCGCGCGTCTCTCGCCTGCCGGAGAAGGTATCCAGGTACTGGTTTACACGCCGGACCGGTCCGACCTGTTTGCACGAATTTGCGGCTTTTTCGCGCGCATCCAGTACACCATACTCGAAGCCAAAACCCATACCACCCAGCATGGCTACGCGCTCGACAGCTTTCAGGTGATGGATCTGGCCAACCGCGGCATTCATTACCGCGATTTCCTGAGCTTTGTGGAACACGAACTGGCGCGCGATCTTGATCCCGCGCATCCCCTCCAGCCAGTGCCACGCGGTCGTCTGTCACGCCACCAGCGCCATCATCCCTACCCCACCACCGTGCGCCTGGAAGCCGATGCACCGGGCTACGGCCATATGCTGTCCATCACCTGCCCGGATCGCGGAGGCCTGCTGTTTGAAGTGGCTGAAGTTTTGATGCGAAACAACGTGGGCGTCTATACCGCCAAAATCGACACGCTGGGAGAGCGGGTCGAAGACACATTCCTGATCAGGGGAGAGGTGTTGCAAGACCCCGCAAAAACCGCGGCGCTGATTGCCGAGGTCCGCGAAGTACTGAAGTGAATGGTTTTAGCCGGCCTTAGCAAGCCGGACGGGCATACTCGTCTACATACCGGCCACGCGCCGGAGCCTTGCGCGCCGGAGGTGATTTTTTGCGGATACCGTCAGCGGGGGGTTTAACCTTCTCGTCCAGTTCGTTTTTAGTCCGATTGCGGACACGGCCAGGACGTACCGAGGTACTCACCCCGGTCGAACCAGCCAGACTAACAATCTGCTGCAAATCACTCATGCCGCCACCCGCCATTCCTTAAGACTCCCCGCAAGCGTACGCGTCAAGGCAATCAGGCTGCCCAGCACATCGGCACTGGGCGCTTCCTCGCATGCGCAAATCTTGCTGTCGGCATAAACCGACAAAATCAGCAGGTTGTGCTGCACTTCCAGTGGCAGTTCCAGCGCACCTTTGGCCAGCGCCGTCTGGATGCCATGCCACACGGCACGGCTGTCCGCCAGGGCTGCGGTCAGGTGAGCTTCACGGTGGGGAGCATTCCAGTAGCGCTGCACCGTCATCAACTGGGCAGCAATATCGTCGAGCTGGGCCGCTTCGCCCATCATCACGTCAGCGTGCTGAATACGGCATTGAGCCTGCAGGATCTGTTGTTCCGGGTTCATCTTTAATCCTTGCTGCTTGAGTCGGGGCACATTGCCCACGTTTACGATTCAAGTTAGCGGCGAGGAAAGGAACAACTTTAGGCTAGCTAAATGCGTGCCTGGAAACGTCGAAAGTCCATCAATCGTCCTGCAGGTTTTGTCCGGGGAACAAGATGTCAGTGAAACCGAAATCGCGCAAATCACGGATGCGCATGGGATACAGAATGCCGTTGAGGTGATCCACCTCGTGCTGCACTACGCGAGCATGGAAATCGCTCACGCTGCGATCGATCGGCTGACCTGCCGCGTCATATCCCTGGTAACGCAAAGCGACATGACGTGGCACCAGCCCACGCATCCCCGGAATAGATAAACAGCCTTCCCAAGCTTCTTCAATCACATCGGACAGCGGGGTAAGCACCGGATTGATCAGGATCGTAAACGGTACCGCTCCGACATCGGGATAACGTGGATTAGCGCTGACCTCGAAAATCACGACTTGCAGCCCGACACCGATTTGCGGCGCGGCCAGACCCGCACCGTCGAGTGTGCGCATGGTGTCACGCATGTCGACAATCAATTGCGCCAGTTTGGGTGAAGCAAAATCCTCCACCCGATGTGCGGGCGCCAGCAGGCGCGGGTCCCCCATCTTCAGGACGTCGCGGATTGCCATGGCTGCTCCAGTTGTTTCAGCGCGCGACCGTCCAGCCAGCGCCACGCGCCCGGCGCCAGGTCGGCAGGCAGACCAAAATCACCCATGGCTTCGCGGTGCAACGTGACCACCCGGTTGCCGGTGGCCGCGATCATGCGTTTGACCTGATGGTATTTGCCCTCACTCAGGGTCAGCCGCAAGCCGTGTGCGTCAACCTGTTCGCACACCAGTGCGGCAATCGGTGCGGGCTCGTCATTGAGTTGCACACCCGACCGCAAGGCCTCCAGCATGGCCTCACTGATGGGGTCGGCACAGGTCGCCAGGTAGCGCTTGGCCACGCCTTTTTTGGGCGAGGTCATGCGATGAATGAACTGGCCATCATCGGAAAACAGCAGCAAGCCGGTCGTATCCTGGTCGAGCCGGCCCACACACTGCACCCCGCGCAAGATGAAGGGCGGCGGCAACAAGGTAAACACGCTGGGGTGATGGCTGGGGTGATGCGAGCATTCATGACCTGCTGGCTTGTGCATCAACACATAGGCTTTGCCATGAAAGGGCAAGGTCAGGCCATCGAGCGTCAACTCCAGGCCAACAGGATCCACCTCGGTCTCAGGGTCGTCGCACGCTACGCCATTCACCTCAATCATGCCGGCTCTTACATACGCGATGCTGCCTTTGCGTGAACCAAAACCTTGCGCCTGTAACGCGCGATAGAGTTTCATGTCGTCTATTTCATCAAATCAGAATGTGTACAGTCCGTTGGCGTCGTTGGTCACCAACTGTTCGAGCAAATGCCTCACCTGCAGCATCACCTCGCCCAGCAGGGGCTGGATTTCCTCCATCTGGATGCCATCGGCCGACCGGCCACGCCCCGCCGCGTAGTTCACCACCGCGCCCACAGCGGCATAACAAAGCTCGATTTCACGCGCCAGGTACGCTTCCGGCATGCCGGTCATGCCCACCACGTCGACCCCATCCCGCTCCATGCGGTTGATTTCGGCAGCGGTTTCAAGACGCGGGCCCTGTACGGCACCGTAGACTCCGCCGTCGCGCAGCTTGATGCCGCTGCTGGTTGCCGCCTGCAACAGCGCAGCCCGCATGGCGTTGCAATAAGGGATAGTGAAATCAAGGTGGGTGACAGGTTTGCTGTTATCGACAAAATACGTCGTGGCCCGGCCATGCGTGTAATCAATAATCTGATCAGGAATAACCAGCATGCCCGGAATCAGTTCGGCATGAATCGCACCGACTGTGGCCACGGATACCACACGGTCCACGCCATGATCCTTGAGCGCCCACAGATTGGCACGGTAGTTCACCTCGTGTGGCGGAATGGTATGGCCATAGCCGTGGCGTGCCAGAAAAATCACCTCCTGATCACAAATGTGTCCGAAAGTAAGCGCACCGGAAGGTTCGCCATAAGGCGTACGCGCCACCTTGCGATGGGTGATTTCGAGATTGGCCAGTTGCGTCAGCCCGGTGCCGCCAATAATGCCTAGCATGTTAGTGATCCTTCAAAGCGTAAATGGCGGGCAGGTTACGCCATAGCCCGTGAACATCCATACCGCAGCCGAACACATACCGGTTGGGTACACTCATTCCTACAAAATCAGCCTGAACAGGCTTATCCAGCCCGTTGTCCTTGTCGGTCAGCACCGCCGACCATACGCGCGCCGCTCCCATACTCAAGAGCTTGTCGCGTATCGCCGCCAGGGTCTCGCCCTCGTCCAGAATGTCGTCCAGCACCAGTACATGACGGCCCGCCACGCTTTGCCCCGGCAATACCTTCCATTCGATCTCGCCGCCAGTGGTGTTGCCCCGGTAACGGGTAACGTGCAGGTAATCGAACTCCAGCGGAAAGCGCAGCCGCGGCAACAACTGGCCGGCAAACACCACCGCGCCCCCCATCACTGGCAGGACCAGTGGAAACGCGTCGGCCAGCTCAAGTGATATTTCATCGGCCAGTCGATCAAGAACGGCCCGTACCGCCTCCTCCGAAGCAATGGGCTCAGCGTTGTCCAGCAATTGCTGCGCTTCATGTGGGGTCATGACGCACCATAAGAATCAGGGAAAGTCGGCAGTCTAAGGGGTGTGGCCGTATGTTTCCAGACTTGTCGCGGGTCGGGTAAGCTTGCGCCATGCCCCTTTCCCCTCCCAACCGCCGTGTTTTTGATGCTGAAGGCAGGCTTACCGACACCCGCCAGCTGCCCTCGCCCAACTGCGACGCCCGCCCGGACAGCACGGCCATCGAGCTCATCGTCATCCACAACATCTCGCTGCCGCCCGGCGTGTTCGACGGCAATGCGGTCATTGATCTGTTCACCAACCAGCTCGACTGGGACGCGCACCCGTATTACCAGGACATTCGCGGCATCAAGGTATCGGCGCACTTCTTCATCCGCCGCGACGGCAGCCTGATCCAGTTTGTGCCATGCAGCCTGCGCGCCTGGCACGCCGGGGTATCGAACTGGTGCGAGCGCGAACGCTGCAATGATTTTTCCATTGGCATCGAGTTGGAAGGCACGGATGACCTGCCGTTCACCGAAGCGCAGTACGCCAGCCTGCTTCCACTGCTGCACTCGCTGAAACAGGCCTATCCGATCCGGGCCGTGGTGGGGCACAGCGACATCGCGCCGGAGCGCAAGACTGATCCGGGGGTGTGTTTTGAATGGGAGCGGGTGCGGACGTTGGAGGCTTGAAGCGTTTGGACTGATTGTGGGTTTGCCGGAAGGCTTTTACCTGACTACTGTCCGTTGGCCGGGGGTAGCCCGGCGGCTAGTTACTTTTCTTGTCTCGCCAAGAAAAGTAACCAAAAGAAGGCGACCCCGACATCCCCGAAGCCCCAAAAATCGAGCCCGCCGGGTGGGCGGCAAAGAACTCGCCCCGCTTTTGTAATGCTGATTTATTTTTGTGAGCGGGGCTTCAGACACCTTTGCCGCTGATCCACCCGCCAGGCTCGATTTTCGGCGGGGCTGAGAGGGGGAAGGTCAAAACCAGAGCAATGATGACTGGGCGTTTGCGATTATTATCTGGGTTACACACATCTGACATTTGGTTAAACATTGTTAGCCCACACATGACAGAGCCGCCCTTCAGACTCTCGCGCGTTTCAGGCGCTCCGGTTTCGGACGATGAGTTGATCGCCGATATAAAGCGCGTTGCACAATCGCTGAACTCCAAAACCGTGCCCCAAAAAAAATACGGTTCCGTCGGCACGTTTGATTACAGTACAGTTATTCGCAGGTTTGGATCGTGGAATAACGCCCTTTGCCTCGCTGGTCTTTCCCTATCCAACGAAGTCAATATTTCCGACGAGCGCCTCTTCGAGAACCTGCTTGTTCTTTGGCAGCATTTAGGTCGGCAGCCTCGGCGCAGCGAGTTGTCATCCCCTCCGTCTACGATTTCTCAAACCCCGTACAACCGGCGCTTTAGCTCTTGGACTGCATCACTGGAAGCGTTCGTTAACTTCGCCAACGGAAGCAGCATCGAGTCTCCCGCAGTTCAACCCGACGGAGAAGCTACCCGCCGTACAACGGGCCGAGACCCCTCGCTTCGTCTTCGCTGGCATGTGCTTCAACGAGACCGATTTACTTGCTGTGCATGCGGAGCAAGTCCGGCCCTCACTCTTGGCGTTGAGCTTCACGTTGACCATATAGTCCCGTGGAGCAAAGGCGGCGAAACGGTTCTGGAAAACCTACAAACCCTTTGCTCGGTATGCAATCTTGGAAAATCCAACGTGCATATGGGTTAACAAGGTGTGATGGATGCTCTCAAACACGTGAAAGGCATACTCCGCGCGCGTAAGGCGCACGGGGTTGGGCGTCAATAAGCGAAGCGCATTGCGCCGAATGCTTATCTCAACCCAAGCGCACAACCCGACCCGTCATCCCCGCCCTGGTTTTGACCTTCCCCCTCTCAGCCCCGCCGAAAATTGAGCCTGACGGGTGGATCAGCGGCAAAGGTGTTTGAGCCCCGCTCACAAAAATCAAATCAAAACAGCAAAAGCGGGGCGAGTTCTTTGCCGCCCACCCGGCAGGCTCGGTTTTCGGGAATTCGGGGATGAGCGGGGTCGCCTTTTCTTTGGTCACTTTCTTTTGGCGAAGCAAAAGAAAGTGACTTGCCGCCGGGCAACCCCCGGTCAGCGGTCAGCGGTCAGCGGTCAGCAGTCTGGTGAAAACCTTCACTACTATTGACTGCCCTTCGACAAGCTCAGGGCGAACGGTAGTGAGGATGCGTACTTCGACGTAACTGCTGTGTTAGCGACAAACAGACAGACTGAGAACTCACCCACCCACGGTAAAATCCCACTCACCCCCTTTCAGGACACCCCCATGCGTCTCGGCACCCCGCTCTCGCCCTCCGCCACCCGCGTCATGCTGCTGGGCGCAGGCGAACTCGGCAAGGAAGTCATCATCGCCTTGCAGCGTCTGGGCGTCGAAGTCATTGCAGTGGACCGTTATGACAACGCCCCCGGCCATCAAGTCGCGCATCACGCGCACGTCATCGACATGAGCGACGGCGTGGCCTTGCGCCGTTTGATCGAGGCCGAGAAACCGCTCTTGGTGGTGCCGGAAATCGAGGCCATCGCCACTGAAACGCTACTGGAGGTCGAAGCCGCCGGGCTGACTGAAGTCATCCCCACTGCACGCGCTGCCAACCTCACCATGAATCGCGAGGGCATCCGCAAACTGGCGGCAGAAACGCTGAAACTTCCAACATCACCCTATGTATTTGCCGACAGCCTGGCCGAGATGACGGCGGCGGCCGAAAAGCTGGGCTACCCCGTCATCATCAAGCCAGTGATGTCATCGTCCGGCAAGGGGCAGTCCAGGGTGGATGACGTGAGTCAGTTGCAGACGGCATGGGACTACGCCGCCAGCGGCGGACGCGTGGACAAGGGCCGCGTCATCGTCGAAGGCGTGATCGACTTCGACTATGAAATCACGCTATTGACCGTACGCGCACTTGGCAGCTCGGGCCAGGTGGAAACGCATTTCTGCGAACCCATTGGTCATGTCCAGGTAAAAGGCGATTACGTCGAATCGTGGCAGCCGCAGCCAATGTCGTCCGCCGCACGGACCCGTGCGCAGGAAATCGCTGCGGCCGTCACCGGCAACCTCGGCGGACGCGGAATTTTCGGCGTAGAGTTGTTCATCAAGGGCGATCAGGTATGGTTCTCCGAGGTCAGCCCGCGCCCGCACGACACCGGCCTGGTCACCCTGGTCACGCAACGGCAGAATGAATTCGAACTGCATGCCCGCGCCATCCTGG
This sequence comes from Thiobacillus sp., assembly GCA_031426895.1. GTDB lineage: Bacteria > Pseudomonadota > Gammaproteobacteria > Burkholderiales > Thiobacillaceae > Thiobacillus. Next base: position 125,926 of record JASJPE010000002.1, read on the forward strand.
GCCTGCCGGTCGATGTATCGCTGCGCGAACCCGGTGCATCGGCGGTCATCTACGGCGGCATGGATGCAAGCGGCATTGCCTATGAAGGCGTTGATGAGGCCTTGCGCATGCCGGGCGTCGATCTGCGGCTGTTCGGCAAGCCGGAGGCCTTTGTCCGCCGCCGCATGGGCGCGACACTTGCCACCGCTGCGACCATCGATGACGCCCGTACACGAGCCAAAGCTGCAGCGGCCACCGTCAAACCCGTGAAAGCCTGAGTCATTCAGATCCAGATCATGCAAACCCATTACGAACGCCTGGGCGGTAGCGACATCCTTCGACAGCTGGTCGACCGCTTTTACAACCTGATGGACGAAGACCCCGATTACTACGGCATCCGCAAGCTGCATCCAGAAGACCTCACCGAGTCACGCAACAAGCTCGTCTGGTTTCTAAGCGGCTGGACCGGTGGGCCGCCGGAATATACCGACCGCTTTGGCCACCCTTTCCTGCGCCGCCGCCACATGCCTTTCGCCATCGGTGGATCCGAGCGCGACCAATGGATGGGCTGCATGATGCGTGCCATGCAGGACGTGGGAATCGATACCGCGATGCAGCAGGAACTGACTGCCGCGTTTTTTAAAACTGCCGATTTCATGCGTAACCAGCAGCAATAACATGAGGCGATTAATTCTTGGGAGCGTATTTTTAGCCGTGCTGGCCGGGCTCACCGTGCTGCCATGGCTGATGCTGGACGATGAACCCGCAATCGAGCCGCCCACCGAATTCCACCGCACCGATCTGGCCTGGATAAAATCCCTGTTCCAGAAGCACGATCCACGCAGCCAGACGCCCGGCATCATCTACAGCATCCGGCTCGACGAAACCGAGTTGAATCGATTGCTCAATTACGCCGTTGAACTCCGTCGCGTCAGCGGCATCGCCGCTGATCTCACGCCGAATCAGGCCACGCTCACGGCCACGCTCGCCGTGCCAGCCAACCCCTTCGGGCGCTATCTCAACATCACAGCCGAAGTGGCAGATATACCTGGCGGTGTGCAGATACAAAGCGTGCAATTAGGCAGCTTGCCTCTCCCCGGTGCCGTAGCGGACTGGACAGCACGCCTGACACACCGCTGGCTGCGTCGTGACAAAACTTATGCGGCGCTTGCCGATGCATTCTCGCAGGTGCATTTCGACGAAAACCAGGCCACCCTGGACTACCGCTGGCACCCGGAACTGCTGACCCGGATTGAACGCAAAAGTGCCGATCTGTTGATTGCCCATGATGACCAGGCCCGCATGCTCGCCTACGCCGGGCAACTGGATGCCCTCCTCAAGCCCTACCCGCACGGCAGTACCGTTCCCCTGGTCGCCATCATGTCCCCCTTGTTTACACAGGCCCTGCAAGCCGGTGGCGATGCGCAGGTGGAAAATCGCGCTGCACTCACGGCGCTGGCCGCGTATTTAGCGGGCATCAGCTTGCCGAAACTGCTGGAAGGTAATAGCCAGTCCATTCGTCGGGCGCCACGCGTCCTGCTGTCTTTGCACGAGCGCCGCGATTTTGCCGAGCATTTCGTGATTTCGGCCGCTCTCACTGTGAACGGAGGCAGCCGCCTGGCCACAGCCATCGGCCTGATCAAGGAAGAAGAAGATGCCGGCGTGGGCTCAGGTTTCAGCTTCACCGATCTGGCCGCCAACCGCGCCGGGGTGAAACTTGGCGAACGCGCCACAGGCGATGCGGCCGCACAGATACGCGAGCAGCTAGCCAACGCGCGAAGCGATGCCGACTTGCTGCCAGACTATCGCGACCTGCCGGAATACATGCCGCAAGCCGAGTTCGACCGCCGCTTCGGGCCCATAGGCAGTGCTCGCTATCAGCGTGTCATCGACCGTATTGACGCCCGCTTAAGCACACACCCTTTAGCACGTTAAACAAGGTAATTTAATCGCCAGCCAGTCTTGTAAAACAACCATGCTATAATGCTGGGTTTCCCGCAATCGGCACCTATCATGTCCCGCAAGCTCCGCAATATCGCCATTATCGCGCACGTTGACCATGGCAAAACGACGCTGGTCGACCAGCTCCTCAAGCAATCCGGCACCTTCCGCGACAACCAGGCGGTTGACGAGCGGGTGATGGACTCCAACGACCTGGAAAGAGAACGCGGGATCACCATTCTGGCAAAGAATACCGCCATCATGTACGGTGAATACCACATCAACATCGTCGACACCCCCGGTCACGCTGATTTCGGCGGTGAAGTCGAGCGCGTACTCGGCATGGTCGATGGCGTGGTACTGCTGGTTGATGCGGTCGAAGGCCCCATGCCGCAGACACGTTTTGTAACCAAAAAAGCGCTGGCCCTGGGTTTGAAACCGATTGTCGTCATCAACAAGGTGGACCGTCCTGGCGCGCGTCCGAACTGGGTCGTCGATCAAACTTTCGATCTGTTCGACAAGCTCCACGCCACCGACGAGCAGCTCGACTTCCCCATCATCTACGCTTCGGGCCTCAATGGCTGGGCCTGTCTTGATCTGAAGGACGCGCCCTCGGAAGGTGGTTCGGCCGACAACATGACGACGCTGTTCGACACTGTTATCGCACACGTCCCCACCCCACCCGGCTCGCCCGACGCACCGTTGCAATTACAAATCGCCGCGCTCGACTACTCAACCTACACCGGTCGTCTCGGCGTTGGTCGCGTATTGAACGGCCGCATCAAGCCCGGCATGTCGGTAGTGGTGATGAACCACGAAGACCAGGTCGCCAGCGGCCGCATCAACCAGGTGCTTGGCTTCAAGGGCCTGGAGCGCGTACCGGTAGAGGAAGCCGAAGCCGGCGACATCATCATTATTTCGGGTCTGGACGACATTGGCATCGGCGTTACCGTCTGTGACCGCGACAACCCGGTGGGCCTGCCCGTGCTGCCGGTGGACGAGCCCACGCTGAACATGGACTTCATGGTCAATGCGTCACCCCTGGCCGGCACCGAAGGCAAGTTCGTGACCAGCCGCCAGATCCGTGAGCGTCTGAAGAAAGAACTGCTGGTCAACGTCGCCTTGCGCGTCGACGAGACCGGCGACGCCGATGTATTCCGCGTCTCCGGCCGCGGCGAACTGCACCTCACCATCCTGCTGGAAAACATGCGTCGCGAAGGCTTCGAAATGGCCGTGGGTAAACCGCGCGTGGTGTACAAGGAAATCGACGGTGAAAAATGCGAGCCGTATGAAAACCTCACCATCGACCTGGAAGACGACACCCAGGGTGCGGTGATGGAAGAAATCGGTCGCCGCCGCGGTGAGCTCACCAACATGGAATCCGACGGCCACGGCCGCACTCGTCTTGAGTACCACATTCCCGCACGCGGCCTGATCGGCTTCCAGTCCGACTTCATGACCATGACGCGCGGCACCGGCCTGATGAGCCATGTGTTCGACGACTACGGCCCGGTGAAAGCCGACCTGCCCGGCCGCCACAACGGCGTGCTGGTCAGCCAGGATAACGGCGAAGCCGTAGCGTATGCGCTGTGGAAACTGGAAGACCGCGGCCGCATGTTCGTCTCCCCCGGCGACAAGCTGTACGAAGGCATGATCATCGGCATCCACAGCCGCGACAACGATCTGGTGGTCAACCCGATCAAGGGCAAGCAGCTCACCAACGTCCGTTCCTCCGGTACCGATGAAGCCGTGCGCCTGACCACGCCGATCAAGCTGACGCTGGAGTCCGCAGTGGAATTCATCGACGACGACGAACTGGTCGAAATCACGCCCAAGTCGATCCGCATCCGCAAGCGCTTTTTGCAGGAACACGAGCGCAAGCGCGCGGGTCGCGCGGCCGCCTAAGGTAAAACCCGGCGATTTTTGCCGGGCCTCACCCGATGAAAACCCGGCTTGATGCCGGGTTTTTTACGTGCGGCACGGGTAAAATCAGCGCCATGCGCCCTGTTGAAATTGGCCTCCTCATTGGTCTTGCCACCCTCATCCTGATAACGGTTTTTCTGCTGTTGCGCCTCCATGTCATGCGGCGCGAGCAGGAAGGCTTGCCTGCATTGCTGACACAAGACATGGAAGCCCGCCACCGCGCCGTGCTGACCGATCTGCACGCGGGCCTGTCGCAGCAGTCCGACCGCATGCAATCCCAGTTATCGACCCTGCAGGTGGCGCAAACCGAACGGCTGGCGGAAACCCGGGAAACCGTCACCAGCCACCTCGGCCAGTTCCAGGCCGCGATGCTGGAAAAGTTGATCGAGCAGGGACGCGCCGAGCAAAGCATGCTGCAGGACACGCTGAAAGGCATGACCGCGCAGTTCAACGAGCGCGTACAGCAGCTGTCGCAAACGGTCGATGGCCGGCTCAATGAAATTTCCGGCAAGGTGGCCGAGCGGCTCGACGAAGGCTTCAAGAAAACCAACGAAACTTTTACCTCGGTGATGTCGCGGCTGGCCGTGATCGACGAAGCGCAAAAGAAGATCGAAGGACTGGCGAGCAATGTCGTCAGCTTGCAGGAAATTCTGGGCGACAAGCGCTCGCGCGGTGCATTCGGTGAGGTGCAACTGGAAGCGCTGGTGAGGAACAGCCTGCCGCCCGATGCCTACGCTTTCCAGCACACCCTGAAAAGCGGCGCGCGCGCCGACTGCGTACTGGTCCTGCCCGAACCGACCGGCTCGGTCTGCGTCGATTCCAAGTTCCCGCTGGAAAACTACCGCCGCATGTTCGACGACAGCCTGCCGTCAGCCGAGCGCGATGCTGCACGGCGACAGTTCAAGGCTGATGTCAAAAAGCACGTCGATGACATTGCCGCCAAATATATCGTTGCAGGCGAAACCTCCGATGGCGCGGTGATGTTCCTGCCGGCCGAGGCCGTGTTTGCCGAAATCCATGCTTACCACCCCGAGTTGGTCGAGCACGCGCAGAAAAAACGGGTATGGCTGACCTCGCCGACCACCCTGATGGCGGTGCTGAATACCGCGCGCGCCGTCATCCGCGATTCGGAAACCCGGCGCATGGCGCATGTCATCAAGGACGAGCTCAGTAAGCTGGCGAAGGACTTTGCCCGCTTTGACGAGCGCATGAAAAAACTTGCCAGCCACATCGAGCAGGCCAACAAAGACGTGAGCGAAGTGCGTATTTCCAGCGACAAAATCAGCCGCCGCTTCCTGCAAATCGAGCAGGTTGAACTGGACCATCCGGATACTACCGACCCGGCGCGTCTGCTCGACGCTGACGAGTAATCATGGGCTGGCCTGGGTGAACTGGTTTAGCCGCTGGCGCCGTGCCCGCATTCTCAAACGGCATGCCATCCCGCACCAGGCCTTTGACGCCGCCTTCAGTAGCCTGCCGATCTTGCATGGCCTGGACACACGCGAACGGTCACGTTTGCGTGAAGCGGCCAGCCTGTTCATCCTCGACAAAACCTTTTCCGCTGCGGGTGGCGCACACGTCAACGATGCCACCCAACTGTCCATTGCCTTGCAGGCCTGTCTATTGACGCTTAATCTCGGCGAAGACAGCTACCATGGCTGGAATGAAATCATTCTTTATCCAGACGAATTTCTACGCGCCCGGATGGAGGTCGATGAGGCTGGCGTCGTCCATCATTCACGCGACATTCTCGCCGGCGAATCGTGGCTCGGAGGGCCGCTCGTGCTGTCGATTGCTGATGTAGCGAGCAGTGGTCAGGCGGATGGCGTCAACGTCGTATTGCATGAGTTTGCCCACAAGCTCGATATGCTGAACGGTGATGCCAACGGATTTCCACCGCTGCATCACGGCATGAATGCCGAAAGTTGGGCGCGCGACTTCAGTGCGGCCTATGCCGATCTATGCACCCGAGTTGATGCAGACGAGCACACAGCGTTCGACCCTTACGCCACAACCGATCCCGCCGAGTTTTTTGCAGTGCTGACCGAGGTGTTTTTCGAGACGCCACGCATACTCGATTCAGAATACCCGGCCATTTATCGGCAGTTGCAGCAGTTCTATCGTCAACATCCGCTGGCGCGGCTGGAATCCCATGAGCACGTCTAAACCCTACACTGCAGCACGCATTGACGGCATCGCGCCATTCCACGTGATGGCTATCCTGGCGCAAGCACGGGCACTGGAAGCTGCAGGGCACGACATCATCCACCTTGAAATCGGTGAGCCTGACTTCGCCACGCCCGAGCCCATCATCGAAGCCGGCATTGCAGCGCTACGTGCCGGGCACACTCACTACACCGATGCGCTGGGTCTGCCCACCCTGCGCGAGGCCATTGCCGGATTTTATGGCGCGCGCTGGCAGGTCGCAGTCGATATGGAACAGGTCGTGGTGACCCCCGGTGCATCCGGCGCTCTGTTACTGACTCTGGGCCTGCTGGCAGGTCCCGGCGACGAGGTATTGATGGCCGATCCGGGTTACCCCTGCAACCGCCATTTCGCCCAGTTCTGTGACGCCCGCGCCATCACGATTCCGGTCGATGCCAGCAGCGGTTTCCAACTCACCCTTAACCTGATCCAGCGCCACGCCACCGCCGCCACCCGTGCCGTGTTGATCGCGAGCCCGTCCAATCCAACCGGAACCGCCATCCCGGCCGACGAGCTCACGCGCATCCACGACTGGTGCCGTACACAAGGCGTAGCCTTGATCGTTGATGAAATCTATCTGGCATTGACCTATGACGGCACCGAGCACAGTGCCGCACGCTGGCGCGACGTATTCGTCATCAACAGCTTTTCCAAATATTTTCTGATGACAGGCTGGCGGCTGGGCTGGCTGGTCGCACCTGACTGGGCCATGCCTGCACTGGAACGGCTGGCACAAAATCTGTTTCTGGCCGCCTCCACCCCGGCACAACATGCCGCCCTGGCGGCCTTCTCGCCCGCTACGCTGGATATACTCGAAGCCCGCAAAGATGAACTTCGCGCACGCCGTGATTTTCTATTGCCCGCCTTGCGCGAACGCGGATTCAGTATTCCCGTCACACCGCAAGGTGCGTTTTATCTGTATGCCGACTGCGGCCGCTTTACGTCAGACAGCCAGGCATTCGCCAGCCAGTTGCTCAATCAGGCCGGCATCGCCGCGACGCCCGGAATTGATTTCGGCGCACATCTACGCCATATCCGCTTTGCCTATACCCAGCCTCTGCCACGCCTGGCCGAGGCCATGACACGGCTGGATCATTTCTTGCGGACGTAAAAAAACCGGCCCGAAGGCCGGTTTTTAATCCTGAAGCCGGAATTACTTGGCAGCAGGAGCGTCAGCAGCAGGAGCGTCAGCAGCGGGAGCAGCATCAGCAGGTGCAGCTTCAGCAGGTGCAGCTTCAGCAGGAGCAGCTTCAGCAGGTGCAGCTTCCATCGGAGCAGCAGCTTCAGCAGCAGGTGCTTCAGCAGGAGCAGCAGCTTCTTCTTTTTGGCCGCATGCGGTCATGGAAACAGCCAACAGAGCAGCCAACAGAACGGAATATTTCATTTGATTTCCCTTTACTTACAATATAAAAACCCACACCAGAGATCGGTCCGGGACTTAAGATCCAGCCGACGCGCGGAATTCTAACAAATCGGCAAAAGAAAACCACCATCTACCAAAATTCTTCTGTGGCGTGCGCATTGCGTTGTTTAATTGCAACAAGGTAATGCGCACCGTTTTACACGCATCGTCGTCAGAAACTCGGCATACCCAGCTTCAGGCGCAAGAATTTAACCACATCCGGCTTGAATTCACCGTGCTCCAGCGCATTCCGGTAAGTAGCATGTGCATCCTCAACACGCCCCAGCGCTTCCTGCGCCAGCCCCAAGCCTAACAGCCAGCCACCCTGATTGGGATCGCTGGCCAGCGCACGCTGGTAGGATTTCACTGCTGCCTCATACCGCAATGTTTGCGACTGCAGGGCACCCATCAACGCATGATCAGCAGGTCGCAAGCCATCCTGTCCACGCTCCAGCCAGTTCAAGGCTTCTTCCCTTCTACCCTGATCCGCCAGCAGACGTCCCGCCGCAATTGCAAGACCATCATCCGGCTTTTGGTCATAGCCTGCCTTCAGCAGCGAGAAAGCAGCATCAGGCTGCCCACTGTCCTGCATAAGCTTGGCCAGTTGGGTCCGGGCGCTCCGCATACCGGGCTGACGCTCCAGCGCAAACCGGTATTTGCTCATGGCGGCTTCGATCTTGCCTGCGCGACGCAAGGCCAGCGCATCATCATAGAGTTGCTGGGCCTCCACTTCCGGGGTGAGTTCAGCCAATTTTTTAATAACGGAAGGTTCCGCAGTGACAGGTGCGGACACTGGCGCGCTACGTATTGCCTGGACGGTGAGCTGTTTGGGCACAACAGGGGGGCGAACCGCCTGAACAGCCGGCACTACTGGCACTACCAGCGGCTTCAACACAGCAGGGGCAGGCGGTGATTTTGCAACTGGCTTGGCCAGCGGCTGTGAAGACATGTCACGCTCACCGACCGGAATCGGGAGGGCAGGCCGTACTTGGGCAGGTTTAGGGGCCTCCACAGGTTCAGGTGGCACCACCCTGGGCTGAGCAACTGCCACAGTAGAAGACGATAGGTCCTTTTCAGGCGTGTCCGACAGCAGAACATAGCCAGCAAGCCCTCCGGCTAAAGCCAACACCAGCAGTGAGGCCACCAACCGTGTACTTGGCCCGTGCCTTTGGGCCAAGGTGTAATTGGCTGTTGCAGGCTGTTCGTTCAACGCGGCCCCCCGCGCATCGAGGTCACGCAGCATTTGATTAATGATGCTCATCCCATTCCTTCTATGCTTAGCCCAACACGTGCCAACTGGCAGCCGCTGCCGCAACCAACCCCAGTACCGCCAATCCCCAGGCCAGGCTGCTGGCACGCCATCCCTGCCGCACTGCCAGGGTGTCACGTGCGGCAGCACTCACATGACGGTATGTCACATGGTGAGCGCCACGCCCATAGGCGCGCATCATGGCCTTGGCAGCGATGATATTAACCAGTCGCGGCAAGCCCCTGGAAACACGCCACAGGGCACGCATCGCCCAAGGGGTAAATAATGCCTCTTCCCGCCCCGCTACCTTGAGACGATGCTGCACATAGGTTGCAACTTCAGCGCGATTGAGCGGCCGCAAAACCGCGTGAAAACTGATTCGAGTAAGGATTTGCCGGGTGCCTTTCTCATGCAGGCGTGTCATTAATTCGGGCTGGCCAAACAATACGACCTGCAGCAATTTGCGTTTCTCGGTTTCAAGATTGGTGAGTAACCGAACCGCCTCTAGCGTATCGGCAGGCAAGGCCTGCGCCTCGTCTATCAGCACAACGGGTTGCTGATCTTGCTGAGCCAGGGCGATGAAATGGCGTTCCAGGAAGTACAGCAGTTCTTCACTGGACCCGTCGGCTGACAGTCCAAACTCAATCGAGATTGCAGCGTACAACCCGCGTGGATCCATCCCGGGATTCGGCACAAATGCTACCTGCCAGCGATCCGGAAGAGTATTCAGTACACGGCGCAGCAGCAGGGTTTTCCCGGTGCCTACCTCGCCCTCCACAACGAGAAAGCCCTCTCCGGCGTGCAAGGCGTAAAGCAGTGTTTCATGCGCATCCTGATGCGGTAGCGCGGGGAAGAAGAAACTGGTATCCGGGGTCAGTCCAAACGGCGGTTCACGCAGGCCGAAATGTCCCCACCAGTTGGTCACGGCCGAGAGTCGGGTAGCTCGTAGGTCTGAAAGCGACGCTGGGTTGCCTCCAGGTCATTGCTCCAGTCCTTGTTGTCGCGAATCAGCGTGGTCTTGATCAGCACGACCAGTTCACGCTTCTGCTTCACCTGGCTGGTGTTGCCGAACAATCGACCCAGATACGGGATATCACCGAGAACCGGAATGGCGCTCTTGCCGTCCGTGTAGGTCTGACCCATCAGACCACCGATGGCAACAATCTGACCGTCTTTCAGGCGCACTACGCTGTCGGTTTCGGAAATGCTGCTGGAAGCCAGCGGCAAGATGTAGGTACCCAAGTCCCCCAGCCGGATTTCCTTAGTGTTTTCGGTGACGTTGCTGACCGAAGGACGGACATGCAGGACAATGTTGTCCTTGTCGTCGATTTGTGGGGTGACGTCCAGCGCAATTCCTGAAAAGAACGGTTTCACAACCACCGTGGGGGGCGTGGCCGGCACACCTACCGCTGCCGCCGTTCCCCCCGTGACTTCAGTGACAAAAAAGTCGTCTGTGCCCACCTTGAGTACGGCTTTCTGGTTGTTGATCGTAGCGATACGCGGGCTGGACAGCACGTGCACCGCGCCCTGATTCTTGATCAGACTGATCACCGCGCCAAAATCACCGTCATTGAAGGCCAGGCCAAACACGCTGCCAGCCGGACCGGGGATCGCGCCGCCCAGCATTTCCGCCACTGTGCCACCCAGACTGACCGGCGTGGTCCCATCAGGATTAAGACTGTTCACCCCGATTGCGGTTTTACCATTGTGCTGCAGAGTGGACCAGTTGATCCCGGCCTGAAAACCATCATTTAGCTGCACTTCGAGTATTTTGGCTTCCAGCATCACCTGTCGCACACTGATCAATTCCGACGCCCGCAAATATTTTTCCACCATAAACAGGCTGGCAGACGCGGCTTTCACAATGACGATCCCGGATTGTGGGCTTACTACCACTTCCCCTCCCGTTCCAGCCAGGGTTTTGAGTGCAGCGCTGATTTCTTCCCAGTATTTGGAATCGGTCGACGTCTGTACGCTACTGGTTTCCTGCGAGGTAGAACCGCTTCCCGAAGATGACCCGCCACTGCTACTGCCGCCACTTCCCTGACTGATCGAGCCCGATACCACCCGCATATCCGAGGTGCCCTTGCGCTGCATGGCCAGTGCATTCAGGTGGTAAATACGGGTTTGCATCGCGGGGGACGGCACAATAATCCGCTTGCCCTGTACTTCGTACTCATAGCCATACAACGCGCGCACGGCCTCCATCGCTTCAGGCACCGTCACGTTCTTGAGATTGAGCGTCAGGCTGCCCGTCACATCCGGGTGGACCAGCATGCTGTAGGAGGTGCCTGTCACCATCCCCATGAACACCTCGGACGCCTTGGCATTGTTCACGGTCAAATTAAAGCGGGGCTCGGTGCTGGCCGGTTTTGCCGAGGGGGTTTCACGCACCGCATCCATGATCGCCTGCTGCACGGCAGCGGGAGGCATCGATGCGGCTGGCTTGGGCTGGGAGGCAATCGACGCGTCCAGTTCGGCATTCATCGCTTCCTTGCCCTGCTGGCCTTCCTTGCCGAAAAACGGGCTGGCACAGCCCGCCAGCATCAATACAGCCAAGACTATAGATTTATGCATGTTCACTTCCTGGTTTTTCGAGCCGGACGCGGTGGCGCCAGCAGCTGGGTGCGAGTCGATTCGTCAAGAAAATACACGGAACGGCGCCCGTTTTTTCCTGAAATAACAATGTGATCTTCGCGGATGGCCGTAACCCGCCCACCTTCCACCGTATCCCCTAATTTGACGGTGCTGCCGCCATACCAGGCAATCGAACGCTTGCCGTTTACTCTCACCCAAGCCAGGGTGGGCTCGGCGGTTTCATTTTCCGGTCCCGGACTCGACAACGCTTTCGGCAACGCAGTCGGATCCGGCAAGGGCGCAGCAGCCAGCGGTGTAGTCAGCGCCGCCATCACAACCAGCAACATCATACGCGCAGCCATGTTTCCTCCAGGCTCAGGGTATGAACGATCAGGGTAAGCGTCAATTCCGGGCGGTTGGCCGTATCAAGTGTCGCTTCATTCCAGCTCAGTCGCCAGGGCAGGGATTCCAGCCGTTCCAGATAGGACACCAGCTCGGAATATTGGCCGCTCACCACCACTTCAAATCCATGCCGGTAATATCCGGGCGGCGCACCCTCAGCCGCCCCCGGCAACAATACCGGTTTCGGCGCAAGCGTTTTAAAGCCCACGATCCTGATGCCGCCCTGAGCCTGCACGACATCTTTCAACATCTGCTGCATGCGTTCGGGCGGAATCAGGGCGCGTCCGCGTGTTTCCAGTTCGGCATTCAGTCCTGCCAGTTTGGCTTCCTGTGCGGCAAGCATGTTTCGGGCAGCCTGGTCCGGATCGCGCGTCGCGGCACCACCCAGCATCTGCCGCTGCTGCGCTATTTCCTGAATCGCCGACTCCGCCATCTGGAAACGGTCAGCCGCATTGCGTTTACGCAGCTGGCCCGAATCAATCGCCAGGGTTTGTGCAAGCGAGAAAACCACGATCATGGCTGCGGCGAAAACAAACACGCGTTCACGCAGGCTCAGCGCGCTGACTCGCAGACTCAATTTCCGGAACTTGTCATCGAGCATCAGCGCTCTCCTGATCAGCTGAACTGGCTGAGCTTCCCGCAGACAGGGAAAAATCCAGATAGTCAGGCAACACGGGTGTCGCCGTTTCACCGGGCTGGCTACTGTTATCCACTTTGCCGGTTTTTGCCATAGCGGCAGTCATTCCAGAAAATTTGACCCCCGCAAAGGGAGCCTGCTTACCCAGCTGTTCAATATACGTGGTCAGCAACCCGGCATTGAACGCCGATCCCTTGAGTTCGATATGGTTCATCGACATATTGAAACCGTTCAGCCACACGCCTTCCGTGGCGCTCATTGCCAACGCACGCAAGCGTGGCGAGAAACCCACCGAAGTCTGCTCAAGCGTGCCACTGATTGCGGCCAGCAAGGCTTCCCGTTGCGCCACCTGGCTCTGCACCTGCTTGACCTGATTGGTCAGCGCCAGATTCACGCCCCGGCTCGCTGCGACATTCAATTCGTCCAGTTCCTGTTGCGCACTGGCTTGCAGCGCCTCCTGTTGCCCGGCCTGCGTCTCCAGCGTGCCAGCCTGGTAGTGCAGCAATCCCGCCCATCCGAGTGCACCCACCAACACCACGCCCAGCGCCATGAGCATTTCACGCAAGCCCAACGCGTAGCGCTTTTTAAGCAGCTGCGGATTGGCCAGATTGATCTGTTGGCTCATGGCTTGGTGTCTTCCTTGCGCAGCGCCGCGCCGATGGCATGGAAACACGGCGTGGGCAACCCACCCACATTGGGAATCGCAGATATATCGAGCGCATGGCCAAGATCCATCACCTCGACCGGCAAAGCCAGATTCCCGGCAAGCCCATCACGCAAACCATCAACTTTTTCCATGGGAATCAGCAGCAGGCGATCAACCGGGATCCCGCCAAACTGGCGGTCAAAATGATCCAGCGTGCGCTGAAACTCCAGCGTCAAACGTTCGATCACGCTGTCCATGCCCTCGCCGTCCAGATGCGACTGGGTCACGCCCAGCGAGCGCACCATGCACAACTCACCATCCAGCGTCAGTGTCAGCAGGCTGCCTGTTTCAATAAAAGAAAACGTGGCCAGCGCGCGGCCAGGTTTTTCCAGTCGGGCGGCCAGGTTACGTTGTGCCGTTTCAATGATGTCGATAATGGCGAGATTAAGTCCTGCCTTGACCGCATAGGCCGTTTCCTCAGCCAGCAGGCTGTTTTGAGCTGCTACAGCAAATATCTGGCGGGCATGACTCAAATGCTCTGGATGGGGCACTTCCAGTATGTCCACCGTGCCATCGTCCGGGTGGAAATCAAGCATGTCCTGAACTTGCCAGCGCACCGCGGATCGGAGTTCGTCTGCAGGCACATTCGGTGCGTCGAGCATGCGCATCTTGTAGACCGACGGGCTCAACACCAGACTGGCCGGACCCTTGTCTTGCAACTCGCTCAGAGCATCGCTCCAGTTTTCGCCCTTGACCGGCACCATCCCCACGGCCAGCAGCTTGGGCACTGCCACCCGGCGATCAACGCGTGCGTAAGCTATGCGGCCCGGAAGGCGCAAATAAGCGGTGAGGCCATGTTCGGTTGGTCGTCGAAAAAACCGCATGTATTGAACCTTAATGTTTTCCTTAAACTAAATAAATAAGTTGTTGTTGTCAAAGGGTTTCAATACATCTCGCGTATATAGATCAATGGTTTGTTGCCGCGATACAAACCAAAACTGCCTCGCGCCACCGGATTCTGGTCATACGCCGCGCCACTCCCCTTCCCCTGCAACCATGCTTTATCAGCGCCTGTCACCGTACCCACCGGACAAGTGCTGCCGGCCCCCGCCGCTGCCAGATTCATTGTCAGGTCGACGCTACCCGTGTTGTTTGCACCTGGGGCGGAAAGCTTCAGATTGCCCCGGCCCGCATTGAACCGCCCCGACAGCGAAACCGATGTTTCGCAGGCATTGAGGTTTCGCTGCCAATTGGCTAGACCCACATTGGCGGCGGTTAGCTGAGTGCAGAAATCCGCCGTATTGCGGGTAAATCCCGCACCGTTCCAGAATTGCGTTTCGGCAGGCACCGGCAAACTCAATACTTCCGAGCCATGTGCATTGGATAAAACCAGCCGTCCAAACCGGATCTGGTTGCCCGCATCAAAGGCAATGCTTGAAAATACCGCCGGCACGAGCGTATCGATCGTACCGTTACCGGCAACGGCATTCTCTGCCATGTCGCCAATACTGAGCGTGAGCGAGATATCCGCCATAAACGGCATGATTGGCGTGGTTCGCTTGAAGAAAAAGGTTTCTGCTGCATCGACAGCCAGCAGCCCCGTCCCGCTCCCCGTATCCGTCACCGCAGGTGTGCCCAAAACCCCGTCCGGGGTGCCGACAGGGTCAGAATACACGGGGAAAAATCCGGCCGTCCCCACGAGTTTCCACAAGCTTCCCGCGTAATTGAGCGTTGTGCCACCCATCACATTTTTAGCCGTGATCGAGGCTTGAGGCACGGTGACATATTGAACTGGCTGCCCCACATAGGTAAACGAACGCGTGGGGCAGGCCGTATCGTTGAAGGTCTTGAACACAGGGATGCTAACGGGCACCAGATCAAAATGATCGGGCACGAAGCGGCCAACATTGAACACGGCTGATTCAATATTCTTTTCGATCGCGGTGGAGCCATCCGCCGAGTCCACGGCGGCAAAGGTGCTATCCACCAGTTTCATGGAAAAGGCGCCCACTTCCGAATAACTTGCGTTGCTGGTCGTTGCAACGCCTGAAGCAGCCGACCAGGTACCTGCCGCCAGTGTGCCCAGAACACAACCCGAACCGGGTAAAACGCATGCCACCACAGTGGGTATGGGGGTGCCGGCATAGTTGCTTGTAGTCGTACCGACCGCATTGCGCGCCGTTGCTGCAATCTGGAAGGGTTGCCCCGCCTTGTGCACATTCCCGCCGGTCACGGCACTGTTGGCAAGTGTGCGTGCCGCCCCTGCAGTGGTGCTTGTAAGATCGCTCGCGGCCGCACTGCCGAAACTTGCCGGGCGAATCGCAAAGTTATCGGTTGAACAGGCAGTAATCGTTGGCACTCCCGTTGCCGGATACGTCATGCGGACACGGGTATTCGGCCAGGCGTTGGGCTCGTTGATACCTGCCAGCGTCTTGCGGCCTTGATCCGCCGCTGCGTAAGTGAGCGTTCCAAGATTGCGGATAAGGGTGTATGCCCCGCAACTGCCACCCGCCGATGCATCGACGAGCTCCAGCTTTACATTGCCGGCGAACGCGGTTTCGATTGCTGTCCCTCCTGTCTTGAGGGCGACAACATCGAGGCCAAAAGCACTTGAGGCCACCTTGGTCTTGATCACACCGGTCACGCTGCCAGCCGCAGTGGATGATTCGAACGCATTGAAACCCGCAGGCACTGCGGCGGCCGGCGCACAGGCACGGGCCGCCGTGTAATCGCGCAAAATCACGGCATTCGTCACCTCACTGTTGTACAGCCGGACCTCATCAATCACGCCATCCACCGAATTGCCGGTACCGGGATTGGTGACAAAGGCACTGCGGTTATCACCAACAAAAAGGCTGCCAATGGCGGTGGACAAAGGTTGGGTCGTGCCCACGGCGACGGACTGGGATAGCGCGCCGTTGATAAATATTTGCAAACGGTTGTTGGCGGCAACCGGCGTCAACTTCCAGGTCACACCGACGTGCACCCAGGCATTGGCTAAAAACGCGTTATTACCCGTAGTAACCTGAAAATTATTATTGGCGTTATCCGTCAGGTTGAAACTCAGCTTGCCGTTTCCGTTCTGACGGGCGAGATAAAACCAGCGATTGCTGGCGACGGTTGCATCCAGCAGTTGAACGTCCTTGCTCCCTCCCCCGCTCCATGCGCCATTGCTCTTGTACCAGAAGGTAATGGTGCCGCTACTGCCGATTTGACTGTCCACATCGTAGCCTGTGTTAATCGCGTCTATCGTGCCGGTTGCAGTATTGGACGGGATATTGCCCCCGTAGCATATCCGGCCTGCAGGCACGGTCTGCGCCGCCCCCACGGGTGAACCGTTGGTGCCGCCGCCGGTGCTGTTGATCACGCTTCCCGCGCCGCTCCAGCTCGCCTCGTCCATGCGGAATTCGGCGACAGGAGCAGGGATGAAAAAGCGAACCGCCGAATTTGCAGGGGGCACGACCGGCGTGGACCACACGTCATAGTCTGTCGTCGTGAGCTCCCAGCCAATTTGAGCGCTACCCCCGGTGGGGTGGTTGCTCGTGCCAAACTGATAAACAAATTCGTTGGTGGTTTCTTCGAGTACAACCTGCAGGTTGAAACTTCCTGTCCGTGCTGACGCGCCCCATTCCGGGACGTTCACCCAGGTCGCCACAAAGCGGCGATTGGGCGCACTTCCCTCGGTCGCGTAACTCACATAACAGGTTGCCGCTGGACACACCCCAGCAGCCCCGCTCGATGTCGGATCCAGATCGGCGCCATAAATACGCATGGTTCTGACAACGCTGGCGTTGGGATATGCGTAGGGATAAGTTGGCGGCGGCCCGACTGTCTGGGTTCCATAACCGCAAAAGCCATTATTGAATTGCAGGCGGCCATTGCTCATGATCTGCGCCTGCGTATAGTTCACGCCGCCAAAATTGAAGGTGAAGCCCAGGGGAAGCTGGGCCGTGATGTCATCGTCGACTGCAGCGCCAACATAGCCCGAACTGCATGAAGCGCCATTTGTCCAGGCTGCCCGCGTATGGGCAGAAGGGTTGATCCAGCTGTAGGGCGCCGCCGCGTTTGAGTAAGTTGCCGCATGGGCTTGATCCGCTGCCCAGGCAAACAAAAGTGCACCAGCAAGCACGAGAAAAACCAGCTGGCCAAACCTCAAGCGACCAAGTGTTTGATGCACAGAAGGAAGGCTACTCGTTTTCATACTTTTCATTTTGAAAAGCTCCCCTGAATCTGCCGATCGACATAATCCACGCTGAATGGCACGCCCGACGTCGCGGTGGACGTGACCTGGTAGACCTCAACCAACGACCCCCCATCATCATGAGCAGTGCGAATACATGTGACGTTCACCGTAAATGCGGCAAGCGTGCCCGTGGGCGTAAATGAACTAGGAAAAGGTAGGGGACATGGTGTGGGCACAGGATTAGGCAAAGCGACTGGAGGGAGATTGACCACCTGCCAGGCTGCCCACTCCATCCCCGCACGCGCCGCCTGATAGGCACGCGCCCCCTGGATATCCAATGCACCGCTCATATGGCTGGTGCGCGACAGCGTCACCATGTATCCGCCGAGCGCAGCCAGAATCACCACCAGAAAAATCGCGCTCGGCAAGACGAATCCCGATTCGGCGGAAGGCCGGCGCTTGATGCCTGCGGTCTTCATGGCTGATTGCTCACTTGAGAAGTGCTGTGCAAACGCACGGTTTCCCCCGCTATCGTCAGATCAAGCGTCATGCTGACCAGTCCACCCCGTTCGGTAATGCCCGGCTGATAGGTGATCGTGCAGGCCTCCACCTGCCGGGCCAGCAGTGCCTGCGGCGTGCCGGCGGGGAACGTGGCGATTGTGGGCTGAACCGCAGTAATGGCGTACCCCCAATAGCGCGTCAGCATACCCAGGCCGGGGTTAACCGGGTCAGGCGTACACACATAGGTCACCGGCCCCTCCACCACCTGGAAGCGGTTTCCCGGCGAAGCCAGCGGAAACTGTTTGGGTGCGATCGAAATGGTCGAACCCGCAATGCCGGTAAACGTCGCGAGCGTACTGCCCGCACCGCTCTCCCAGGCATCGGCCCCTAAGATCCCAAGGTTGTACACCGCGATCAGGTCACCCGCCTGCATGGTGGGGGGCGGCCCCAGCACATCAAAACTGTTGTCTGCCACGGTGAAATCGAGAATATCGCCCCCCCCTTCGGCACGGTAACGCCCTCCCGTTCGGGTGATGAGGAATTCCAGATACGTCGTGGTGCCCACCATCGTCACGCGCACACTGTTCGGCAAGCCCAGCCGGATATCCTGCCCCATCCGGCGCAGTGCAGTGTCGGCCGCATCGGCCAGGCGTGCACGGCGATCCTGGGCAACGTAACTGTCTATCGGAATACGCAAAAAAGTCGCCACCATCGCGCCCACGATCGCGGTGATCGAGATGACAATAATCATCTCGATCAGCGAAAAGCCGGCATGTTTACAAGGTGGGCGCATAGCGTGTGCGGTAGCCGGAAAGGCTGATGGTGTGGTTACCCGGGCCGGTGACCGTTACCGTCACCCGCAGGGTTTCGCCTGCAGGAATGCCGTTAAAAGCCCCGGCATCCTGAACCTGGACCGATGCGGTATAGGCCGCCAGGCCTGCAATCGGCGCATTCGTCAGATCGTTGATACCAACCATCACGGGAAAGCTGTTGTAATCGTTGACGTTATCGTAAGGCGTGACGTTGGAATAGCGGTCTTCCACTCCTCCTTCCGCCCCCATGCCTTCAGGCGTCGTCGCACACCCAGTGGGACCAATGGCAGAACTGGTCGCGGTATCGGCCTGTGCATCATCCGGATCGCAATAGGTATAGGGCTTGGACAGCACTTCGTCCAGCAGCGCCTCGGCCACCACCATGGCCTGCTTTCGCACCAGGGGATCCACGCTCGTACGGGTAACCGAGCTATAGACCGACAACACGCCGGTCACCGCCACGCCCACCACCACGATGAACACCATCAGTTCGATCATGCTGAGGCCACGCTGTTCAAGCATGCGGTTAATCATGGACGAACCCAGTTTCCTGCTCCACCAGCACATGGTAGGCCCCCGCCCCATTCACCTGAATATCCAGCTGCGCCACCAGAGTAGAGGTGCCACCGCTGGCATCAAACTGGAGCGCCGGAACTGCGACTATCGTCAGGCCATTCGGTGCGGTGACGGTATAGGGCTTCTCCCCGCCAGGCCCCGGCGCCTGGTCAGCCACTGCGCATGGCGCTGCCGCCACATAGCACAGCGTGGCATCGCTGGCAGTGAACTGGACAAAAACAGGGGTACGCTGGGAAACAGCGAGTTTTTGCGCAAAGCGCACCGTGGAGGCCAGTTGGTCGGTGAAGCCGCGCGTGTCAAAGCTACTTCTGCCCATTAAACGCGGAATAGCCACCGCGGCAAGAATGCCGGCGATGACCATCACCAGGATCAGTTCCACCATGGTAAAACCGCCGCAAGTGCGGCGGTTATGAATGAAGCCTGAGGCCATCATTGCACAGGATTAGCAACCCGTTGTATTGCCTTCAGCGCTGACGGGGGTGAGCGCGCCGACCAGCGGTGCGGCACCTGCCACAGCGGGTGCCGTGTATCTGAAGAAACAGGTTAGCGCGTTGCTACCGCCGGTAACACGAATCGTCAGTGCAGATCCGGCAACAGCTCCGCCGCCAGCGAGTTGATAACCTTCTGCTGCCAGTGCTGCAGCGGTGGCGGGGAAAGCCGACGTCAAACCAGCCGCATCGACTATGCCCTGGGAGTTTGCTGTGGGATAACCGTTAAGAACTCGAACCCGGCCATTTTCGGTACACACGTTGGTTGTGTTGTTAGATGTGGCGCCACCAAAACCCAAATTCACCGGGCAAGGCGCCGCATCCGGCACGCTACCCCGCACCAGTACCGTGCCGTGGATCATTCCCGACGCTGCCTGCACCGCGCCGCGTGCGGCGTTGAGCTTGGCGATGCGCGCATCGCGCTGGATGTTGGTAAAGCGCGGCAGGGCCACTGCCGACAGAATGCCGAGGATGACGATGACGACGATCAGCTCGATCATGGTAAAGCCGTGTTGTGTTGATTTCATTTCGCTCTCTCACTTATTGGAATGATATTTGCCGCATATGCCGCCCTGCTCGGCGACCCATGATCTGTATTTCGGCAAAAATCATTCCAACTTGAGTACCAGACAGGCTTTGCGGCCAAAAAGCTGAAAATTACTTGATGGCGTGCTTGCCCATGTCCCACATCGGCAAAAACACGCCCAATGCCAGCACCAGCACGATGCCGCCCATGGCGACGATGATGAGCGGCTCGATGCGGGCGGAGAGCGTCTTGATTTCGTAGTCCACCTCGCGCTCGTACATGTCGGCCACCTCCTGCATGAGTTCGTCGATGCTGCCGGTTTCTTCGCCCACGGCGATCATTTGCAGCACCACGGGGTTGAACACGGCGGCTGTCTGCGCGGTGCGCAGCACCGATTCGCCGCGCTCGATGCCGTTGCGCATCTGTTCGACACGCGAGGCCACCCAGGCGTTGTCGGTGACTTCGGCCACCACCGAGAGCGCCTGTGCGGCCGGAATCCCGCTTTTAAGCGAAAGCGACAGGGTGCGCGCAAAGCGGGCCAGCGTGCTTTTCAGCACAATGGTGCCGGTAAGCGGAATCCGCATCTTGAAGCGGTCCCAGGCAAGACGCCCACTTCCGGACGCACTCCATACCCGGAAAGTGAACACCGCCAGCACCACCACGGCCAGCAGGTGCCAACCATAAGCAATGGTCAGACGTGAGCTTTCCATGAGGATCTTGGTCATCAGCGGCAACTCGGCGCCCATGCCGGCATACACCTTGGCGAAAGCCGGGATGACGAACACGTTGATGATGGTGACCGCGACCACCATGGCAATCAGGACGAAGCTCGGATAACGCAGGGCTTCCTTGATGCGGGAGCGGGTTTCACGCTCGAACTCCATATGGTTGAACATCTGCAGGAAGATTTCGTCCAGCCGCCCGGTCGCCTCGCCGACCCGCACCATGGCGACATAAAAAGGCGAAAACGCTTCGGGATGCTGCCGCATGGCGGACGACAGGTCGCGACCGGCTTCGAGCGATTCCTTGAGCGAGCGAATCACCCGGGCAAGCGCGACACTGGTTGCCGACTCGATCAAGCCGTTGAGCGACCGCAAAATAGGCACGCCCGAGCGCATCAGGGTATAGAGCTGGCGCGAAAACAACTGGATATCGATGGGCTTGATGCCGGGGGCGAACAAATCCATCCCCACGTTTTTAGCATCGCGCCGTTCCGTCTGACCGGTTTCACGAATGCTGGTGGGCGTAATGTTGCTTTTCAGCAAGCTGCTGGCACAGTCGGTCGCACTGTCCGCGTCCAGAATGCCCTGCGTTTTTTCGCCGCTGGCGGTGCGGCCCACGTAGTTGAAGCGCGGCATCAGCTGGCCTCATCCTGAGCGCTGACCCGCATGGCTTCGGCCAGGGTGGTCACCCCCTCACGCGCCAGCGCGATGGCATGATCACGCAAGGTGCGGCCGGCCATGGCTGCACGGGCGGCCTGGACAAACCGGGCGGGCTCGTTGTGCGCCAGGTTTTCCGCCAGGGCCGCGTTGATTTCGAGCAATTCGTGAATCGCGCGCCGCCCGGAATAGCCGGTACCCAGGCAACGGTCGCAGCCGGCGCCCTGAATGTAGGGGGACTCGGCCTGTGAGTCGGCTTGGGCCCGGCTGAGCCACACCTGTTCCTGTGGAGTAGGCGTATGCGGCGCCTTGCAGTGACTGCATACTTTGCGCATCAGCCGCTGGGCGAGCACCCCCTGAACCGAGGTGGCCACCATGAAGGCAGGCACCCCCATATCGAGCAGGCGCACCGGGGTCGAAGCCGCGTCATTGGTGTGCAGGGTGGACAACACCAGGTGGCCGGTCATGGCAGCCCGAAGCGCGATTTGCGCCGTTTCGGGATCGCGCATCTCGCCCACCAGAATCACGTCCGGATCCTGACGCAAAATGGCGCGCAACACGCGGGAAAAAGTGAGGTCGATCTTGTCGTTGGCCTGCACCTGGTTGACACCGGGCAAGCGGTATTCCACCGGGTCTTCAACGGTGATGATCTTGGTACCCGGGTCGTTCAGCTCATGCAGCGCGGCATAAAGCGTGGTGGTCTTGCCGCTGCCGGTGGGGCCGGTGACCAGTACCAGGCCGTTGGGACGGTGCAGAATGGCACGAAACTGTTCCAGCATGTCCGGTGCCATGCCCAGGTTATCGATCGTGTGCGGCTTGTCGCCCTGACTCAGCAACCGCATCACCACGGATTCACCGTATTGCGTAGGCATGGTGGACAAACGCACATCGACGGTACGGCCACGAACCTTGACTGCAAAACGGCCATCCTGAGGCAGACGTTTCTCGGAAATATCCAGCCCGGAGACGATCTTCAGCCGCAAGGCCAGCGCGGGTGCAATCTTGAGATCGGCCTCGGTTTGCGGGTGCAAAACGCCATCGATGCGGAAACGAATCACCAGCTGTTTTTCCTGCGGCTCGATGTGCATGTCGGATGCATTCACCTGCAGGGCATCTTCAAACAGCGTTTGCAGCAGTCGCACCACCGGCGCATCGGCCTGACCTTCGCCCAGCGCTTCCAGGCCGATAATGCTGCCCTCGCTCTCGCCCATGTCACGCGCGAGTTCTTCGGTGAGGCCGGAGATGTCGTCGGTGCGGCGATAGAGCCGATCAATGGCTGCCAGCAGGTCGCCTTCGGAAACCACGGCCAGCTGAATTTCCTCATTCAGCAGCCGTGCCACTTCATCGTAAGCGGACAGATCGGTGGGGTCGGCCATGCCGACAAAAATGTTTCCGTCCCGGCGCGCCAACGGAATGGCCCGGAAACGCCGGGCCTGGGTTTCCGGCAACAATTGCAGAACAGCGGCATCCGGGTTGAATTTCCGCAGATCGACAAACGGCAACGTTAATTGCCGCGCCAGCGCCTGGGCAATATCGTTTTCACCCGCCATTCCGCTTTCGACGATGACGCGCCCCAGCCGACGCCCGCTTTTTTTCTGCATGGCCAGCGCAATCTCCAGATCGGAACTGGAAATGACTTTTTGCTCAACCAGCAAATCACCCAGACGAACTTTCTGGGGAACAGGACGAGGCGTTGATGCTGGCGGGCTATTCTCTGGCTGCATGGGGTTCTCGGGTCAATTCGGAGGAATGCGCACGATTTGATTTCAATTCAATACAGGCTTATCGGGTTGCATCCGGTCCGGGTTTAATTTTGGCCCATCATTATTCTGGCCGGATTCAATCTGACAGGACGATTTTTACTTGGCCTGGTGTTCGATCATTTCGCCTGGCTGGCTGCCGGGGCGCAGTTTGCCCTGATAGATAAAGCCTGCGCCATAACGGCGGCGGCCATCCGGCGCGGTGATGAGCTCGTTCTCGCTCCATATCCAGACATGGCCATCACGGGTATCCAGAATAAACGCGCGCGCGCCTGTTTTACTGCCTTCGGCACCAGACAAGGGCAAAGCCTGGTAGCGTCCGTCTTCGGCAAATACGCTTGCCGACAGCGTGAGTAAACTCAATAGCATCCAGCCTGTACGCATTGCCTATCCTCTCATTGACGGGTGCCGATCGGAGCAAAAAGCGCGGTCACAGCCGCCGCGTCCAGCACATATTCATGATTGCAGATGTCGTCGTGCACCCGTATCTCGCCCTGTTCGGCGATGATGGACGCGCATTCTTCCTGCCCTACGCTGACCAGCATGGCATGGATTTTAGCCAGATCATACGGGCAGTGGTACGTCACGGGACGTGGATCGTATACACGCACGTCTTCTTCCGGGAACAGGCGTTCGATCAGTTTGATTGAGCCCAACCCAAGCAATTCGTCTGCGCGCACCGTGCCGGCCAGGATCTGCAACCGGTTCCAGCCGTCGGCATCACGCAGGGCGGCGCCCGGCAAAACCTGCAAAAACAGTCCGGCTGCCGTCTCATGGTTGGCTGCCAGCCACAGCCGGGTGGGCGTTTGTTCAGATTGTTCGAGGTAATGCTCGAACACGGCGGACAGGGTGTCACCCTGCAATGGCACATGGCTCTGATAGGGCTGGGGCATGCCCGCCACATCCAGGGTCAGCGTCATGGCACCCTCACCCAGCAGGGTGGGCACATCGCCTGCCACTGCATCTGATGTCGCGCGTGCCATGCCGCGCAGGCGCAACTGCTCGTCGCAATCCATCACCAGCAGCGACACCGCGCCATCGCCGCGTAGTTGAAAAGTCAGCCGTCCCGCCTGCTTGAGATTGGCCGTGACCAGCGTGGTCACCACCGCCAGTTGGCCCAGCAATTCGAGAACAGGTTCGGCGTAATGACGGCCAGCGATCATCTCGCGCCAGTCGGTGCCCAACTGTACCCAGGCACCCCGTATGTCAAGCTGCTCGAATAAAAAGCTGCGCACCCGGCTGGTCCGGGAATCGGCCGGACTCAATGGAGCTGGAGTCACATCATCTGGATTCATGTATCTGCTGCGCTCAATTAAGTTGCACCCGCTCACCCCAGGGCACCACGCCTTTGCCCTTGACCAGCCAAATCACCGGGTAATTCGGCGGCAGCTTGGGAAAATCGCCTTCGGCGTCGGTGAAATACACCAGCATGTTGGGGCTGCGGTTTTCCTGTTCGACCCAGTCGAACACCGGCCGGAAATCGGTCCCGCCCCCGCCTTCCATGTCGGTGGGAAGCTGCATGGTGTCCCACGGTTCGAATTCCCACGGTGCGTTTTCTGCCACATGGTTGTCGCAGGCCAGCAGGGTGACGCGCGCGCGCACCTGCCCTTTCAATGCATCGAGTTCAGTCACGAATTGACGCAATTCGTCGTCGCTGATCGAACCGCTGGTGTCGATCGCGGCCACCACTTCCAGCCCCTCGCTCGACAGGCGCGGCAGCAGCGCATCGCCTTCGCGCCGAGACGGCCGGCGCCATGAATAATCGTCGCGCTGGTTGACGGCGAAAAAACGGGCCAGCAACGCACGCCACGGCAAGCTTGGGGCCAGCAGCCCATCGACCCAGCGCATCATCGACTGCGACAGCTTGCCGGCCTGACGCGCGGCCTGCGCGGCAGCGGCGAGGCGGTTCTTCCACTGCTCGGACAGTTCCTCGCGCTCGGCCTGCGACAACTCGTTGGGTTTTTGCGAGGCCTGGCTGCCGCTGCCCTGCTGCTCTTCGGCTTCGCTCTGGCCTTCCTTGCCCTGACCGCCCGACTCGCCCGCATCCGGGTCGTCCTGACGCTCATTTTCATCCGGGCTGCTACCCGATTCATTGTCGCTGTCGAACAAATGCTGATCGAACGACTCTTCCGGCGTGTCTTCGGGAATCAGCGGGTAGATTTCTTCCGCCGACAAAGTCATGAAATTCTGATCGGCGAGGATGCCATGCAGCGGCGGCTTCAGGCCTTCCTCGATCAGCATCAGATTCACGGCGTGATCGCAGGCCACATCCCAGCGCCGCTTGACGCGATGGTTGCGGCGATGGGGATGGCCCATGGCGCAGTGCATCGCCTCGTGCGCCAGAATGAACTGCGTCTGCGCCAGCGACAGATTGTCGACAAACCTGGGATTAAAGTAGAAGGCCTGCGCATCGGTGCCGGTAGTCGTACACCATTCACCACCGACTTTCAGCGGCAGGTGCATCACCAGCGCGCCGAGAAACGGACGCTCCATGATGAGGCGGGTGCGCGCAGCGGCAAGCTTGGTGAGGATGGGTTGAAGCGCGGCGTCGGGCTGGTCAGTCATCGACATTAATGTTCATACAGGACCAAGTCTGTAATGCTGTTGGCCCACTCGGTAAACCCCGGCACAGCAAACAGCGGCCGGCCCACGGCGCGGTGCAAATCGGACACCAGCATGACGCCCATTTCGCGCTGCGGAAAACGCTGTGCATACTTGAGAATATTGCCGTACACCGTCGCCGCATTACCTGTATCGGCGGCCTGCAAGGCCTTGCGTACCAAGGCCGCAGCGACGCCGTACTGCAGGTCGATACCCTCTGGCACGCCGGCATCGGCACCGTTGATGATGGCGTCGAGGTCCGGCATCTGCGCCATGTTGTCGACAAAGGTTTTCAGCTCCAGTCCGGCTGATTGGCCAACACACGCCATCAGCGAATCGGCCAGCAGATCCGTCTTGTCGAATTTTTGCAGGGCGCGGTGGGCGTATTCCCACGAACGCGGGCTGGGAAAAGCAATCGGGGTGTGTGCCGGATCGAAGCTGAACAGCAGATCGGGGCGGAAGCGCAAAAAGGCGATCACGCGCGGATCAATATTTTCGGTATGCGCCCAGTCCACCCAGTCATCGAGATTCACTTCCACTTCATAGTGCGTAAAGCGGTTGGCCAGTGGCGCCGGCATCGCGTAGGTCACACCACGATCGCCCTGACGGTTACCCGCAGCAAAAATCACCCAGCCTTCCGGCACGGTGTACTCACCCAGCCGGCGGTCCAGAATCAATTGATAAGCAGCCGCCGAAACGGTGGGCGGTGCCGAGGTGATTTCATCCAGAAACAGGATGCCTGATGGACCATGACGCTCGGCATCCGGCAGCACCGAGGGAATCGACCATTCAACCAGCTGGCCATTGCGAAACGGAATGCCGCGCAGGTCAGTCGGTTCCATTTGCGACAGCCGGATATCGATCAACGGCACGCCATGCTGCTGCGCGATCTTGGCAACGATCTGCGATTTTCCGACGCCCGGCGGGCCCCACAGCATCACCGGGGTGTGGTGGCCGTCGGCAGCGCTTTCAAACTCGCGGTCGAGGATGGTTTCAATATGGGAAGGACGCATGGGCAAATCAGAACAACGATAGATGAACCCAAATGATAATCGCTCGCGCGTTTGGGTGAAACCCAAAAGAAGTTGGCCCTGGTGATCGCTCAATTCAGGTAGCCACTCATTCCCTGCCGTTTCAGCCTTGATCACAACAAGGAGATTTTGTTACCGTGCGGCATAACAGCAGATTGGATGAACATGAACTATTGCAGTGAATGTGGCAGTGCAGTGGCCGTACGTGTGCCGGACGGCGATCATCTGCCGCGCCATGTGTGCCCGGACTGCGGCACCATCCATTATCAGAATCCAAAAATGGTCGTCGGCTGCATTCCCGAATGGGAAGACAAGGTGCTGCTGTGCCGCCGTGCCATCGAACCCAGATACGGGCTGTGGACCCTGCCGGCGGGTTTCATGGAAAACGGTGAAACCACGCTGGAAGGCGCGGCACGTGAGACCTGGGAGGAAGCCGGCGCGCGCATTGAAGTGGGCAAGCTCTACACTTTATATAACCTGCCGCACATCAATCAGGTCTATTTCCTGTTCCGCGCCCGGCTGCTCGATCTGGATTTTCAGCCTGGCATCGAATCGCTCGAAGCCCGGTTATTTACCGAAGCGGAAATCCCCTGGGATGAAATCGCGTTCCGCACGGTGCGCGCCACGCTGGAACAATACTTCAGCGACCGGCGCACCGGATCATTCGATTTTCATTTCGGGGATATCCGCCCGCGTTAGTATCAGCACGGAAAAGGGATTCAGGCGGCTTCTGCGAGCTGTTCCCGCCCGAGTACGTCCATCCCCACCCGCAACCAGCCCTCGTGGCTTTCCTGCACCTCGCCCAACCGCAAGCGATAAAGCATATCGCCATCGCTCAGCATCAGGGGCGCGCCTAATTGATAGTGGGTACGTGGAATCAGCAGATTGCTGACACCTTGATCGGTCTGGCTCATCGGCAGAAACACGGCCCAGGTTTTTTCCTTCACCGCGCCTGGTACATCTGCCTCAAAATAAACTTCAACCCGCTTGGGGTGGCGTGACAAGCGCTGCATCCCAACCAGGTGCTGGCCGTCTTCCTGACGGTTCCAGCGTAACGCCAGCAATTGCCAGACATTTTCTGCAGGATCCCAGCTCACGGCCACCAGATGGCCATGCGGAAATTTCGGCTCATCCGGCAGCGCGAAACCCATGCCTTCCGGACTCTCGTCACGCAGCATCCACGGCTCCAGGGCCGGACGCTCTCTGGCTGTATCAGGATGGATCAGCGCTGACAGAATATTTCCCATTCCTGCCGCCACCCACACGCGACCGAAGCGATTGGTGCGCTGGCGATTGCGACGAATCCCGCCGCGCTCGATCAGACTCGCCACCTGACGGGTCAACCCGTTGTCTGCTTCCACGCCCGAGGATTGATCCAGCGACTTGAGGTGTTCAACCAGTGGACCCAAGGCAAAGTAACGCAGCCGGCGGCCCTGCACCCACTCATCTTCCAGCACGCTGGCGCCCTCACTCAGCGACAGGTCAACCATGTGCGTATGCACTTCGCGTTGCGGCACGGTTTCAGGCAACGGCAAGGGCTCATAGTCATCAATCATCTGCGCGATGGTTTCGATTTCCTGTGCCCGATAGCCAAGTGGATGCACCAACCCCATCAGCACCACCAGCGAATATTCACGCGCGCAGTGGGTGGAACGTGTATGGATCTTCACTGCCTCGGTTGCAAAACCATCACGCTCGATCAAGCGGTAAATCTTGTGTACCCGTCGCCAGGCGGACGCGACCGGATTACGTGCCTGGTGATAATCCCAGCGCATGACCAGGCCGGCATACCGAATTGCACGGGTGGCAATTTCTGCTGCATAAGGTTTAAGTTCACTACTCGCCGGGTTGCGATACGCCTGTTTCAGCATGCTCAGCCAGGCCTCGGCCAGCAGCGACCAGAATACCCAGGATTCACGCCACAGCGCCTGCCGCGCCAGACGAAATGCCGCCTGGTTGCGCACATACTGTTCAACGATGCGCATCTGCAACGGCAAGCCGACCTCTTCCAGCTTCATCAGGGCTTTCATGCGGTTCAACGTGGCCGCTTCGTTCTCTGCATTGAAGCGCTCCAACCCTTCGACCAGGGCATGGTGCGCGTCATAGTCCGATTCCGACGACAGGGTTTTCAGCCATTTATCGGCTGCCTTGATCGATGCGAAGGGCGATCCCACTTCAGCTTTTCTGCGGCGGGTAATGGCACTCAGCATTTCAAACAGTTCTGTCATGGTGGTGTGGTCCAGGATCGGGTGCTCATAGACCAGCACCATCCATGCCAAGCCCGCCCGCTCCAGCGTCGATTTCAAGACCTTGGTTTTACTGAAATTTACTTCGCAGGCGAAACCATGCTGCCAGCTTGGGTATCGAAAATCCGACACCTGATGACGAAGCCGCGACAATGCCGCCCGGCATCCCAAACGCCCGCCCGACCCCGGACAAAATAGAGCGAACCCGCTACAATGCCCGCCGTGGAAGCGTGGCCGAGTGGTTTAAGGCACCGGTCTTGAAAACCGGCGAGGATGTGAGTCCTCCGTGAGTTCGAATCTCACCGCTTCCGCCAATACAAACAATGACTTACGTGCGTTCTCGCCATCTTAAACTGGCTTCGCAGCGTAAACAGAGCAAGCCGTTTAGCGTATTTTTAGCGCGCCAGCTAACCGCATAGCCAATAAGGGAGTGGAATGGCAACTCGCAGACTCGGCAACGCTCACCAAGAAATTGAGGAAGTTCGCTCTCGGCTCATCCTCAAACAGTGGGACACGATGTCCTTCGACGTACATGCGCGCCTTAGAAAACTGAAGAAGCTGATTGGCACGACCGATGACGATGAAATTCATCGACATGTTGTTACTGCCGCTATCGCAGCACTTCAAACGTTTCACCGAGGAACGATCATTTCAATCGTTGACTCCGGAGACGAATATATGACCCGGGCTGCCGAGAACGTTACTGAAAAGTTTTCAATGAAAGATGCGCTCACTTGGCTGAGCGGTAAGACTGCCACCTTCGGCGAGTTAGTTGCACATAGTGCGCCTTGCAACTCAGTCACAGACTTACTCTCATGGCTAGAAACTTTGCTTGCGTGCGATATGAAGGATGCCTTGGCCGAGGCAATTGACCCCTATGACCTTCGCAATGAAGCGGCGACACCAAAAAGGCTTGTCGCTGACATTGACCAGCTATTAAGCGACCTCGCAGAGACATTCCGCTTGCGCCATATATTTGCCCACGAAGCAGCACCGAATGTCTCGGTCAGCGCCGATAAATGTGGCCAGTTGTTTGGAGCAGTTGACCGATGGATTCAAGCTGTAGACGCTGTTCTATGGGCTACCGTGTATCAGAACCTTCCACTCACAACCTATGAAATGAACCAACATGCCGGAACGGAAGTGCAGGCAGCGCGACAGGAACTGGCGGACGCGATGAGGATAGCCATGTCGGATGCACGAAGTGCTGGTTCCGCGTCTTGGCTAAGAAAAAATCACTTCGCATGGATGAAAGTCACAATGGATTGGAGGGAAAAAACCTACGGCTCTCTTCAAGGAACCATGTGGCCATCGGTTGCTGCAAATGCTTTAGCTGGTGCCATTCAGTCTCGTGCGGAACAGGTTAAGGGTTGGAACAGCACCCAAGATATCGGGGAAGCCCCTGATTTGTAGATCACGTACACGCCGCGCATACCCTCACCCATACCCTAGCGGCGGCACTGTGGTTACCCACGCGGAATATGACCGCATAGACGCCGGCACGATATGAAAGGCCGTACGATGGAACTGAAACCGATACGCACCAAGGCAGAATACAAAATGGCGCTGACCGAAGCCGAGGCGCTGTGGGATGCCCCGGAAAAAAGCCCCGAGGCCGACCGGCTGGAAGTACTCAGCCTGCTGATTCAGAACTACGAGGCCCGGCATCATCCCATCCCTGATCCCGATCCCGTCGCTTTCCTGCTGCACGTAATGGAGGCACGCGGACTGACCCGCAAGGATATGGAACCTTATATTGGAAGCCGGGCACGCGTGGCGGAAATCCTCAATCGTGTGCGGCCACTGTCGCTGGAGATGATCCGCCATCTGTCATCCGGTCTTGGCCTGCCAGCCGATGTGCTGATCCAGCCTTACGAGGCGGGTGACGGCAGAAAAGCTGCTTAAAGCGAGCGCATCATCAAAAAACCTGCATTACTCACCCCGGAAGATCATAACCGCGACACCGTGGGGATGACCTATGTCTATCCTGTGGTCTCGCGTCGAGCGGGCGGCGTGTCGGTGGGGGTCAACCTCAATCCCAACAATGCCTGCAACTGGGCGTGCGTGTATTGCCAGGTGCCGGACCTGGTGCGCGGCACGGCACCCGAGATTGATCTGGTGCGTTTGGAGGCCGAGCTGCGCGCGATGCTCACCGACATCCTCCGGGGCGACTTCATGCAAACGCGGGTACCGGCAGAAGCCCGGCATCTGAACGACATTGCGCTGTCGGGTAACGGCGAGCCGACCAGCGCCAGGGCCTTTCCGCAAATCATCGAGCTGATCGGCCGGGTGATGGCGGACTTCGGCCTGGTCGGCCCCGAAGGCAATCCTGAAAGAAAAACAGCCAAGCTGGTGCTGATCACCAATGGCAGTCTGGCTGACCGGCCGCGCGTGCAGGAGGGTCTGAAAAAAATGGCCGCCTTGAACGGCGAAGTCTGGTTCAAATTCGACCGAGCCACCGCCAGCGGCATGCGCGCAATCAACCAGACCCGGATTTCACCAGACAAACAATTCGAGCGGCTGGCCGTCGCCGCCTCCCTGTGCCCGACCTGGCTACAAACCTGTGTACTCGCGGTGGATGGTGCGCCACCAGCCGAGGCCGAACAACAGGCCTACCTGGCCGTGGCGGCCCGCATTCGTGCGCAGAAGATTCCGGTGCAAGGGGTATTGCTGTATGGACTGGCGCGCCCGTCGATGCAACCGCAGGCCAGCCGTCTGTCGGCACTGCCCATCGAATGGCTGAATGCTTTTGCCGAGAAAATCCGTGCGGCCGGTTTGCCGGTAAAGGTGACGTTGTGATCCACGGCATCGGTACCGATCTGCTGGACGCCGGGCGCATTCGCAGTGGCCTCGCGCGCTTTGGCGAGCATTATGCCGACCGCATCCTCGCCCCCGCCGAGCACGCGGGATATTACGCCAGCCGCGACCCGGCGCGCTTTCTGGCCAAATGCTTTGCGGCCAAGGAGGCCTTCGCCAAGGCGACAGGAACCGGGCTGCGCGCGCCGGTCACGCTACGCAACATTGCGGTGCTGCGCGATGTGCACGGCAAGCCCTTGATCGAATGCGCGCCCGAACTCGCGAGTTGGCTGGTGGCGCGCGGCATCACGGCGCAGCATGTTTCCCTGTCGGACGAGGGCGACCTGGTGCTGGCGTTTGTTGTGCTGGAGCAATCCGGTTCCCCCCTTCCCCCGGCGGAGAATCCATCGTGACGCCACACTTCAAAATGGAGCAACCATGACGCTGGGCCCCTTGATGCTCGATGTTGCGGGCACTGAACTCACCGATGACGACCGCCGCCGTCTCAGCCACCCGCTTGTCGGCGGCGTGATCCTGTTCAGCCGCAATTACCAGGATCCCGCGCAACTGGCGGCATTGACCACCGAAATCCATGCGCTCAAGCCCGCGCCCCTGCTGATCGGGGTCGATCATGAAGGCGGCCGGGTACAGCGCTTTCGCGAAGGGTTCACCCGACTGCCGCCAATGCGTACCTTTGGTGAAATCTGGAATGCCCATCCGCAGCAGGCCAGACATCTGGCGCGCGAAACCGGCTACGTGCTGGCCAGCGAGCTGCGCGCACACGGTATCGACTTCAGCTTTGCTCCGGTGCTCGACCTGGATTACGGCGCATCTTCGGTGATCGGCAACCGTTCGTTCCATGCCGACCCGCACGCGGTGTTCGAACTGGGACAAGCCGTGATGCTGGGGATGAAGGATGCGGGCATGGCTGCCTGCGGCAAGCATTTTCCCGGACACGGCTTTGTGGTGGCCGATTCGCACGTCGCCATCCCGGTGGACGAGCGCACCCTTGCCGCTATCGCCATCGCCGATCTGGTGCCATTCCGTCTGATGATCGAGGCCGGACTTGCGGCGATCATGCCGGCACACGTGATTTATCCGCAGGTTGACGCGCAGCCTGCCGGGTTTTCAAAAATATGGCTGCAAAAGCTGCTGCGCCAGCAACTGCAATTTGACGGCACAATTTTCAGCGACGATCTCTGCATGGAAGCCGCCAGCGTGGCAGGTGGCGTGGTGGGACGCGTCGCTGCAGCACTCAATGCGGGCTGCGACATGGCACTGGTATGCAACCGGCCCGACCTGGCCGACGAGGTGCTGGCCAACCTGAAAGTGGACTGGCCCGCGCCCGCCCGCGCCCGGCTGGCGCGCATGCACGGCCACCCGCATCCGCCGACCATGACCCAACTGCGCGAGTCGGCACGCTACGCCAATGCGCTGCATCACATCGCCGGATTGGGACAGGATTCCGCCGAACTCAACCTGCAGATCGACCCGACGGATTACTGTGGCCGTTCCTGAGCATGATCACGGTGGCCACGAACACGGCCACCATCATCACCATACAGGGCAGGGGCGTACGCTGGTCATTGCCCTGTTGCTGACGCTGGCCTTCGCCGGGATCGAGGCTGTGGCCGGCTGGTGGTCAGGCTCGCTCGCGCTGCTGGCCGACGCCGCCCACATGCTCACCGACAGCTCCGCGCTGGGGCTGGCTGCCGCTGCGGCCTGGCTGGCGCGGCGTCCGCCCAGCATGCGGCATTCCTACGGCCTGGTGCGCGCCGAAGTGATGGCCGCCCTGTTCAACAGCCTGCTGATGCTGGTGTTGATCGGCTTCATCGTGCACGAGGCCATCGACCGCTTCGGTACCCCGCGCGACATTGCCGGCAGCACCGTCATCGGCGTCGCGATGATCGGCCTCGCGATCAATCTCGCCGTCGCCTGGGTATTGAATCGTGGCGAACACACGCTCAACAGCCGCGCCGCGCTGCTGCATGTGCTGGGCGACGCGCTCGGCTCGGTGGCGGCGATTGCTGCCGGCATCGTCATCGTCACCACCGGCTGGACCCCGATTGACCCGCTGCTGTCCCTGCTGGTGGCGACGCTGATTCTGGTTTCGGCGCTGCGCCTGCTGCGCGAGGTCATGCACGTGCTGATGGAGGGCGTGCCGCTCAATCTCCGGCTCGACACCATCGGCCAGGATCTGGCCAGGCTCGACGGCGTGCTGCGGGTGCATGACCTGCACGTGTGGACCCTGTCGTCCGGCACCATCGCGCTGTCGGCCCACCTGGAAATCCGCAGCCTGGCCGACTGGCCGGGCATCCTCGCCGCCGCACGCCGGCTGATGGACACGCAACATGGCATCCGCCACGTCACGCTGCAACCCGAGGCGCTGGCCGCACAACCGCTGCTGCGCGGCGACTGGCCCCCTCGCGCAGGAGGCTCGCAAGGGTAAAGCGCAGGAGGCCAGACGCGGATCGTTCGCCCCGTCCCTCACGGGCTTGGCTAATCGGCTGCCCCTGCGCTCCGCGCTGAACCAGCGCACATCCGCCATGCCCGCGGTTCTGGAGGACTCCATCCGCCCCCTTTTGCAAATATTTGCCGCCACCGCTTGACACATTAATGAGAATGGTTATCATTCACCAAACAAACACGCAACAGTATGAATGAAACCCGATCAAGCCGAACCAGACGCCCATGCCATGCAAACGCAAACACCTTCATCCGTCCATTCTCCGGCCGAGTCCGGCGCACGAACTTTTCTGCCGGGCATCATCCCGACGGACTATTTATTTCAGGGCAGCCAGGAAATCCTGATCAGCCACAATGGTGAACACTATCGCCTGCGCATTACCAAGAACGGCAAACTGATTCTTACCAAATAAGTCTGCACCGCATCACCCGCCCGCCAACGCATAAAGCGCCAGCCAGCCACTTAAACCCAAGGAGACTGGCATGCCCACACCGTAATCTCACGACACCCCCGACATCGTCATCGCCGCCACGCGGTGGCTGATACACCGCCACCGCAAACCGGCTGCAACAAGCTTGCCCGCAGGGTCGAAGCACCTCAGATGGATGGAAAGCCGTGCTGCCAGTCGGCACTTATCGGTGACGCGGGGGTTTTCCGGAATCGGCTGGTGCTGCCGATCAAGCACGCCCGCAAACGTTATCGATTGCGTCCAACCCGCAAGCCGGTCCCGACGAAACAACCCGGCCCGTCCGGGGTTTAGCAAGCCAACGGGCTCTCCGCCCCAGTAGCCAGCCAACGCATTTTTTTCATTGGCTCTAACTGAGAAGGAGAAGTTCATGGCTATCGTTCACCCCCTCGCCGCCCTGGCCCTTGCCGCCAGCCTGTCCACCACTGCCCTGGCAGCGGAATACCCCATCGGCGCCCCGCAGCAGCGTAGCGGCATGGAAATCGCCGGCGTTTATCTACAGCCGGTGGAGATGGAATCCGTGATGGACCATCAGATGCTGCCCGCCAACCAGGCGGACGTACACCTGGAGGCCGATATCCGCGCCCTGGGCAACAACCCCAACGGCTTCGCCGAGGGCGACTGGATCCCCTACCTGCTGGTGAAGTACGAAGTCTGCAAGCAGGGCGGCGATTGCATCAAGGGCGACTTCCTGCCCATGGTGGCCAGCGACGGCCCGCACTACGGCGACAACGTCAAGTTGATGGGACCCGGCAAGTACCGCGTCAAGTTCACCGTGCTGCCGCCCAACGACGAAGGCAACCACGCCGGCCACCACTTCCACCGCCACACCGACCGGCTCACCGGCGTGCGACCCTGGTTCAAGCGGTTCACCGTGGAATGGGACTTCACCTTCGCCGGCATCGGCAAGCGGGGAGGTTACTGATGCGCCACTTGAAACCCCTCGTCCTGGCCATGGCGCTGGCCGGCAGCGCGAGCGCCGGTGCGGCCGAATTGCCCGTCGAACTGGCCCAGGCCATGCAACAGATGCAGGACCGCCTCGCCCGCCTGGAGGCGCGCAACACCGAGCTGGAGCGGCAGCTGGCCGCCCCGCCCGCCGCCGCGCTGGAAACCCGGGTGAAGCAGTTGGAAAGCGCCAATGCCAAGTTGGAAGAGGCCGTGGCCAACGACCGCCTGTCCCAGGATGAGCCGGAGATCGCCACGCGCCTGAAGGCCGTGGAATTCCAGGCCCTGGGCATGCAGAAGCAGGCACGCATGGTGGAGTCCCTGGAGGGCATCGCCGCCGGCGTGTCCTTCACCACCGTGGCGCAGCACGCCGACGGCGGCGCCACCGCCACGGGCGACGCGGAAGACCAGTTGTCCTGGCGCGGCGACGCCCAGGTGAGTCTGCCCGGCGGCAGCCTGGGCAACAGCGAGGGTAGCCTGTTCTTCCACTTCCGCATGGGCCAGGGCAATGGCCTTGCCAGCCTCAACCCGATGTTCTCGGTACCCAACGCCACCGCCTTCCAGATCGGCGCAACCCTGCCCGACGACGCCTCGCCTATCCTGGCCCAGGCCTGGTACCAGCTTTCGGTGCCGCTGGACGAGAAACCCCTGGACCAAAGCCGGCAGCGCCTGGAGCTCAACTTCGGCAAGATCGACCCGTTCCTGTTTTTCGACCAGAACGCCGCTGCCGATGACGAGACGGTGCGCTTCATGAATCTGGCCTTCGTGCACAACCCGCTGCTGGACGCCGGCGGCGCCGCCGGCGTGGACGCCTACGGCTTCACCCCCGGCGTGCGGCTGGCCTATTTCGACGACACCCAGGCCCCCTTGGGTTGGGGCGTATCCCTCGGTGTGTTCGGCTCCGACACAGGCTCGGCCTTCAGCGACAGTCTGCAGCAGCCCTTCGTCATCCTCCAGGCAGAGACCGCGCAGCGCTTCTTCGGCGGACTCGCCGGCAACTACCGTGTCTATGCCTGGCGCAACGGCCGCGCCATGCACCACGACGGCGTCACCCTGGAGGCGCAGAGCGGCTGGGGCATTTCCGCCGACCAGCGCGTGGGCGACGGCATCACCCTGTGGGGACGCTACGGCCACGGTGCGCAGGGCAACCCGGCCTTCGACCAAGCGCTTACCCTGGGCGCGGAGTTCTCCGGCAACTACTGGGATCGCGGTGCCGACGGCGTCGGCCTGGCCGTGGGCTGGCTCGCCGCCTCGGACAGCCACAAGACCGCCAATCCTGCTCTCTCCGGCGCCGAGCAACTCGCCGAGTTGTACTACCGCTGGCGCGTGAACCCGCAGTTCGAACTGTCCCCGGATTATCAGTTCATCCGCCGCGCCGGTGCCGACAGCAGCGCAGACGACGCCCATATCCTGGGCCTGCGCGCCCAGGTCACGTTCTGAGACAGACCTCATGCGACTCCGGCTCATCCGCCCGCTCCTCCTCGCCGCCGCCCTGTATGCCGGCGCGGCCCACGCCGATCTGCCCACCTATACGGTGGTGGCGAAGGACGGGCGGCTGACGCCTGCCACCCTGGCGGTTCCCGCCGGGGTGCGCTTCAAGATTGTCATCCGGAACGAGGGGCGCGAACCCATCGAGTTCGAAAGCCTGCAACTCAGAAAGGAAAAGGTGCTGGCCCCCGGCGCCCAGTCCTTCATCGTCATCGCCCCGCTGAAACCGGGCGCATACGACTTCTTCGACGAATTCCATCCCGATACGGCCAAGGGCCGCATCGTCGCGCAATAAAGGAACCCGCCATGAGCCCATCCCAACTCACCGGCGCTACCGCAGCCTGCCCGGCCTTGTTCTCCCCGAGTGCCCTATGGCGCCTGGTTTCAGGGAGGGTAAATCATGGGTAACGCCGCCTTCATCGTCTGGCGCGAAACCATCGAGGCCATGCTGGTCGTCGGCATCCTGCACGGCTGGCTCGCGGCCCAGTCCGATTTGCTGCTCGACCAGCGTCGCCGCGCCCTGCGCTGGCTGTGGGGCGGCGTCGGCGCCGGGCTGGCGCTGGCCGTGCTGCTGGCGCTCACCTTGCTGGGCATCCAGGCCTGGGCCGACGACACCACGCTGGAGTGGTTCCAGGCGCTCATGCCGCTGGTCGCCGCTGCGCTGATCTTCCAGATGGTCGTGTGGATGCGCCGCCACGGCGCCGGCCTCAAGCGCGAGCTGGAGGCCGGCCTATCCGCCACCGCCGAGCGCGCGCACTGGGCCGGCATGGCGCTGCTGGCCGCCATCGCCGTCGGCCGCGAGGGCGCCGAGACGGTAATCTTCCTGTACGGCGCCGCCAGCAACGACAGCGGTGCCGACCTGCTGGCCGGCGGCGTTGCCGGCTTCCTGCTGGCGCTGGCGGCCTATGCCGTGCTGGTGCGCGGCGCGCGCTGGTTCTCCTGGCGGCTGTTCTTCCGCGCAACGGAAATCCTGTTGCTGCTGCTGGGCGGCGCCTTGCTGGTGGATGGTCTCGACAAGCTCATCGGCCTGGAGGTGTTACCGGCGCTGGTCGACCCCTTATGGGATGCCGCTTTCCTGCTGGATGACAGCAGCCGCGCCGGCAGCCTCATCGCCGCCTTCACCGGCTGGCGCGCCCAGCCCGCCGGACTCAGCTACCTGGCGCTGGCGCTGTGGTGGGGGCTGGCCTTCGCCCTGGCGTTGCGGGCCAGGCCGGGAGGGCGACGATGAGCGCCTGCGGCCCGGCTTGCCGACCGGCAGGCGGCACCAGCGCGGGCGACCGTCTGGCCCGCCTGGGCCTCTGGTTGCGCCGGCACCGGAGCAGCATCCTCGGTCTGCAATGGGCGGTGGTGCTGTTCTACGCGGTGGTGGTGGCCTGGCCCGCCTTCCTGCCGCTGCCCGGCGAGGGCGACCACATCCTCGACAACCTCACCCGCTTCGCCCAGTTCCTGTTCTGGGGCATCTGGTGGCCCTTCGTCATCCTGTCGATGATGACCCTGGGCCGGGTCTGGTGCGGCCTGTTCTGCCCGGAAGGGGCGCTGACCGAATGGAGCTCGAAATTCGGCCTCGGCCGCCCGGTGCCGCGCTGGCTGAAGTGGGCCGGCTGGCCGTTCGTCGCTTTCGTGCTGACCACGGTGTTCGGCCAGATGACCAGCGTCTACGAATATCCCAAGCCAGCCCTGCTGATCCTGGGCGGCTCGACACTGGCCGCGATCGCCGTCGGCCTGCTGTATGGCAAGAACAAGCGGGTGTGGTGCCGCCACCTGTGCCCGGTGTCCGGCGTCTTCGGCCTGCTGGCCCGCATCGCTCCGCTGCACTTCGCGGTGGACCGGGCTGCCTGGGACGGCGCCGGGGAACCCGGTGCGCCGGTGCGCTGCGCGCCGCTGATCGATATCCGCCGCATGCAGTCCGCCGCCGCCTGCCACATGTGCGGCCAGTGCGCCGGGCAGCGCGGCGCGGTGCAATTGGCATTGCGCTCGCCGGAACGGGAAATCCTGCGCCTGCCGGATGCCAGCCCGAAGGCCGAGCCGCAGGATCGCTGGCCCGCACGCCTGCTCGCCTTCGGCATGCTGGGCGTCGCCCTCGGCGCGTTCCAGTGGAGCGCCAGCCCCTGGTTCATCGCCGCCAAGCAGGTGGCGGCCGAATGGCTGATCGAGCGGGAACTCGGGTGGGCGCTGGACACCCCCGGCCTGTGGTGGCTGTTCACCCACTACCCGGAACTGAACGATGCCTTCACCTGGCTGGATGGCGGCTTGCTCCTGGCCTACATCGGGGCCACCGCGCTGGTCGTCGGCGGCTGGATCTGGTTCTGCCTGCGGGCCGCCGCCGCCCTCGCGGGAACGCACTGGACCCGCCTGGCCATGACCCTGATTCCCTTCGCCGGGGCCAGCGTGTTCGTCGGGCTCTCCCTGCTCACCACCGGCCAGCTGTTCGGCGAGGGCATCGTGCTGGCTTGGGCCGCACCGGTCCGGCTCACGCTGCTGGCCCTGGCAGGCCTCTGGTCCGTCAGCCTGGCCTGGCGTCTGACGGCGGACGGCGGGCGGCGCTGGGCCGCAGCGGCCGGTGTCGCCCTGGCCGCCGCGCTGCCCCTGTGGGCCTGGTACCAGCAATTTTTCGTCTGGTGAACAACATGTCCCCACGTACCTCACGCACCGCTATGGCCGGGGTTACGCTCGCGCACGCCGGGTTGCCGGGCCAGCTGTTGCTTGCGCCCGACGCGCCCGAGCCTGTCACCCCCCCGCAGACGCTGACGGCAACCTCGTCTACAAGCACGTCGCGCAGATCATGGCCGACGCTGCGCGCGCCGGACTCACCCGGCTCGGCTTCGTCACCGATCCGCGCGACGCGCAATAAAAAGCATCACCCCACGAAAATATCCGTTTACCCACCCCCGCCAGCCAATCGCACGCCTTGCGCCAGCCAGCCAATTTTTCTGACGCAAGGAGCCTTGAATGAACAGCATCACCCGCAGCATCAAGCAACATGGCGCAACGAAGGTCATTCCCAAAACAAAACTGGCCCTGGCTGTGGCGCTCGCCCTGAGTTTTCCGGCTCAGGTGCTGGCCGCCGAGGTTGAGCTGCCGCGCATCGATGTGGTCGGCGAAGGCGGTGAGGCCATTGCCAAGCTGCCCGGCTCAGTCGCGATCATCACCCAGGAAGAACTGGCGCTGACGCAACCGCTTTCGACACAGGATGCGCTGAAGTCCGTTCCGGGCATCGTGGTACGCGAGGAAGAAGGCTACGGCTTCATCCCCAACATCGGGATGCGCGGCCTCAACCCCAATCGCAGCCAGAAATTGCTGGTACTGGAAGACGGCGTGCCCGTCGCGCCCGGCCTGTTCCTCGCCAACGAGTCTTACTACAGCCCGCGCATCGAGCGCATGCAAAGCATCGAAGTGCTGAAGGGCGCGGCCGGCCTGCGCTACGGCCCCACCACCATCGGCGGCGTCATCAACTATCAGACCAAAG
The DNA here is from genome assembly GCA_031426895.1 of Thiobacillus sp. GTDB lineage: Bacteria > Pseudomonadota > Gammaproteobacteria > Burkholderiales > Thiobacillaceae > Thiobacillus. Next base: position 166,618 of record JASJPE010000002.1, read on the forward strand.
ATCCCGAACAGGGCGCGAAAGTGACCGCCAAGGCCGGCTCGCACGGCTACCGCCTGATCGGCCTCGATGCCGGCGGCACCGCGCCGTCGGGCGAAGCCCTCGGCGGCATCAGCCTGGTCAAGGCCGAAGGCGACGGCTTCCGCCACAACGCGTTCGACATGACCGACCTCATGGTCAAAGGCGGCATGGCCCTCGGCGACAACCAGTGGGTCGGCGTCAAATTCACCCACTACGACAACGACATCAATACCTCCTACGTCGGCCTGCGCCCCAACGAATTCCGCGACGACCCGACCAAGAACCCGGCACCGAACGACTATTTCCTGACCGACCGCAATTCGTTCGACATCAACCATGAGTGGCAGATCAACGACGCCGTCAAGCTCAATACCTTGCTGTATTGGAGCCAGTTGACGCGCGATTATTGGCGCAGGGAGGTGCAAGCTCGCAGCGCCGATGGCACCACTTTCGTCCCCTGCGACGGCAGCGCCTACTGCATGAACGGCAACAATCGCACCTTCGAAATGATGGGCCTGGACAGCCGCCTGCACATCAATTACGACGGTTTTGGCATCAAGAACGAAGCTGAAATCGGGATTCGTCTGCACAGCGATAAGCTGAACAATCAGAAGGTCCGCTCCAAGACCGACCCCAACGCGCGTTCCGGCGACCTGACCGAAGATGACACCCAGAAAGCGCAAGGGATCGCCTTTTACGGCCAGAACCGTTTCATCCTCAACGAGCGCGTCGCGGTCACGCCCGGCCTGCGCATCGAAACCTACGACCAGAGCCGCAAGAATGAGCTGACGGGTCTTTCCGGCGAATCGAGCAACACCGAAGTGATGCCCGGCATCGGCGCGACCTGGCAGCTCGCACCACAAACGCAGCTGTTCGCGGGGGCGTTCAAGGGCTTTTCGCCGGCGATGGTCGCCACCGCCATCAGCGGCGCCGGCGTCGATCAGCAGCTGGACGCCGAGCGCTCGAACAACTTCGAAATCGGTGTGCGCGGAACGGCGCAGCGCCTGAGCTACGAAGCCACCGCCTTCCACATGGATTTTTCCAACCAGATCATTCCGCAGTCCGAATCGGGCGGTGTCGGCGCCACCGTGACCAACGCCGGCGCAACCCTGAACCAGGGGCTGGAAGGCGCGATCGGTTACGACCTCGGCGCGGGCTGGGGCGTGGACGCCAACGCCACCTGGGTGCCGACTGCGAAATTCAACAGCACGAAAATCGTCGGCGGCATCGACCGCAACGGCAACCGCCTGCCCTATGCGCCGGAGCTGACGGCTAATCTCGCCGTGAGCTACGCGACCGGCGGCCTCCGCACCAGCCTGGGCGCGTACCACGTATCGAGCCAGTTCGTCGATCCGGAAAACACCGTGGCACAGAGCGCAGACGGCCGCCGGGGCGAGATTCCCGCCTACACCACGCTCGATCTCAACGTGCGCTATGCCATTGACAAGCAGCTCAGCGTGTTCGGCACGGTGCGCAACCTGACCGACAAGAAATACATCGCCAGCCGTAACCCGGACGGCATTTTCCCCGGTGTCGAGCGTAATGTCGAAGTCGGCGCAAGCTACAAGTTCTGACGTGTGTCATCGTGGTCGGCGCGCACCGACCACGATACCCCTTGGCGACTATCTGCGGCGGCTGCCTGGCGTCGCCTTCACCGGCCCGCCCGGCACCCCCAAAGACGTGCGCGTGCGTGACATGGACAAAGGCTATACCGAAATCCTCATCCGGATATTCCCAAAACACAGGAAAATGCCATGATGCGACAGATAATGGCTCATGCCAGCCAACGCGATGAATCCTGCTTTGCCATCCTTTAAGTACGCACTTTTGTCTGGCCCACGGCTCTCTCCACACCTCTCGCCGGGTGTGCTCGCAGGCGTGATTCTGGCCCACGTGATGGTATTGGTACTGATCCTGAATATCCCCAGGGAAGTCCAGCCAATCATTCCGGCTGTGCCTCTATACGTTCGCCTGATCGAGTCCCCCGTGGCGCAACCCGAGCCCACGCCAGTTCAACCCAGGCCCGTTGTACCGCGACCGCCGAAGATCAAACCTGTTCCGACACCCCGGATCCAGACGTCTACACCACGGCCCGCACCGATAGAGGAAACCCGTCGCCCCGAGCCGGTTGAGGCACCCCGAGCCGAGCCCGTTCGGGTTGAACCTCAGCCGGCGCCCACACCCGCACCGGTCGAAGCGCCCAGGCCCGCGCCGCCTTTGCCGGTAACCCAACCGCGCTTCAATGCGGATTATCTGGACAACCCCAAACCGCCCTACCCCAGCGTATCGCGACGCATGGGCGAAGAAGGTGAAGTCCAGCTCCGGGTATCAGTCGATTCCAACGGCAATGTTCAGCAAATCGAAATCCACCGCGGCAGCGGCTACCCACGCCTCGATCAATCGGCCCTGCAAACCGTCAGGCGCTGGCGGTTCGTGCCCGCCCGTCAGGGCAATCAACCGATTTCGAGCTGGGTCATCGTGCCGATACAATTCAATTTAAGGAGTTAAGCATGGACACCCCCAACACGCCCGTTCAACTGGGCATGACCCATTTTCTGGCGCAGGCCGATGCACTGGCACTTTTTCTGCTCATCGTGATGCTGACCATGTCGGTCATCACCTGGTATCTGATCGCCAGCAAATCCATCACCAACCAGCGCATGCGCCGGAGTGCCCGTGTGTTTCTGGATAATTTCTGGAATGCGCCCGGTCTCGAATCAGTGGCCGACCACATCAGGAATGCGGGTGTGCACGATCCGTTTTCGCATCTCACGCAAATAGGCCTCAACGCAGCCGAGCAATACCGCAACAAGACCGGCCAGCGCCTGATCGAATCCGGTTCGGCGGACGAGTTTCTCACTCGCGCCATTCGCCGTGCCATCGACCAGGACACCGCCCGACTGGAGCATGGCCACACCATGCTCGCCTCAATCGCCTCCAGCGCGCCTTTCATTGGCTTGTTTGGCACGGTGTGGGGCATTTACCATGCGCTGGTCAACATCGGCATGAGCGGCTCGGGCAGCCTCGATCAGGTGGCGGGGCCGGTGGGCGAGGCACTCATCATGACGGCGCTGGGTCTGGCCGTCGCGATTCCGGCCGTGCTTGCCTACAATTTCTTCAACCGTTCAAACCGTCTGATGCTGAATGAACTCGACGGTTTTGCGCATGACCTGTTTGCCTTCATGTCAACGGGCGTGCGAACACAGGAAACAGGGGGCAAACCAGCCGTTTCCATCCAGTCGGTCAGGAGCGCCTGATGGCTTTCGGCGGACTCAACTCAAGCACACGTTCGCAGGACATGGCGGAAATCAACATGATTCCACTGATCGATGTGATGCTGGTGCTGCTGGTGATATTCATCATTACCGCACCGCTACTGACCCATGCGATCAAGGTTGACCTGCCACAGGCATCAAGCACCCCCAGCCCACCCAGGCCGGAAACGATCAATCTCTCGATCCAGGCCGATGGCGCGGTCTTCTGGAATGCCGACCCGGTGGAAGCAGCTGCCTGGAATGCCCGGATGACTGCGGCCGCACAACAGTCGCCGCAGCCGGAAATCCACATTCGTGCCGATGGCGAACTGGCCTACAAACATGTGATCCGCGTGATGTCGGACGCCACCCGGGCCGGACTCACCCGCATCGGCTTCGTGACTGACCCAAAAGAAACTGCAGCACCCTGACGACACCATGAATTTCGACCCTGACTGCCGCGCCTGCCCACGCCTCGCCACGTTTCTGGATGATATCCACACACGCTATCCTGCATACCATGCCCGGCCGGTGCCGGCGTTTGGCGACCCGCACCCCAAGCTTCTAATCGTCGGCCTCGCGCCCGGCATGCACGGCGCCAACCGCAGTGGTCGCCCCTTCACCGGTGATACGGCAGGCATCCTGCTGTATCAAACCCTGCACCAGTTTGGCTATGCCAGCGCACCCGAATCCGTGTCCGTCGACGACGGCTTGCAACTTATCGGTTGCCGCATCACCAATGCAGTTAAATGCCTGCCGCCCGCCAACAAACCCGAGCCGGGCGAAATCCGCGAGTGCAACCACTTTCTCGCCGCGGAACTGGCCGGGCTACCAACAAATGCCAGCATCCTGGCGCTGGGCCAGATCGCGCATCAGGCTGTGTTGCGCGCATACGGCTTGAAACTCAAGGATTACCCCTTTGGCCACGCCAGCGATTACCGTCTGCCCGATGGCCGTCGCCTGGTCAGCAGCTATCATTGCTCCCGCTACAATACCCAGACGCGCCGTCTTACCCCCGAAATGTTTGCCGCAGTGTTCACAAAGATTCAAGCCGAGGACTGATCATGCCCGTCGTCACCATCAAACTCGCCGGCAAGCTCACCCGCGAACAGAAGCAGAAAGTCGCCGCGGAAATCACCGCCACGCTGGAGCGCCACGCCGGTAAGCCGGCGTCATATACCTATATCGCGTTTGAAGAGTTGCCCGACGAGAACTGGGCAATTGCCGGCAAATTGCTTGATGAGGAATGATTTTTTTTGTCCGCGAAGGACGCGAAGGGACGCGAAGAAAATCTTTAAGGTCTTACTTCGCGCGTCTTCGCGTCCTTTATGCCCTTCAGGGTATTCGCGGATAACAGATTTTTAGTGTGAGCGTCGACAAGGAATTCCTCGCCTCGCTGCCCACCCTGCCCGGCGTCTACCGCATGGTCGATGTGGCGGGTGCTGTGCTCTATGTCGGCAAGGCTAAAGACCTGAAGAAACGTGTCTCCAGCTATTTCCAGAAAACCGACCAGAGCCCGCGCATCCACCTGATGCTAAAAAGTGTCGACCACATCGACACCACCGTGACGCGCACCGAGGCCGAAGCCCTGCTGCTGGAAAACAACCTCATCAAAAGCTTGAAGCCACGCTTCAACATCCTGTTTCGCGACGACAAGTCCTATCCCTATCTACTGCTGACCGGACACCGCTTTCCCCGTCTGGCCTATTTTCGCGGCACGCCCAAAAAGAAGGACCAGGCGTTCGGGCCCTATCCAAACGCATACGCGGTGCGCGAAAGCATTCAACTGCTGCAGAAGGTTTTTCAGTTGCGCACCTGCGAAGACACGGTCTACGCCAACCGTTCACGGCCCTGTTTGTTACACCAGATCAAACGCTGCACTGCGCCTTGCGTCCAACGCATCACGCCGGAAGCCTATGCGCGCGATGTCAGCGAATCGGCCCAACTGCTCCGGGGCGAGGCCACCGAACTGATCGCTCATATCACCGAACAGATGAACGCTGCCGCGGCCGCCCTCGACTTTGAAACCGCCACGCTGCTGCGCGATCGCCTGCGCATGCTGGCCACGCTGCGCGAGAAACAGTTCGTCGACACCACCGGCAGTGAAGCCGATGCCGACGTGGTGGCCGTAGCCGAGGTGGCTGGCGTGATTGCCGTCAACCTCACCATGATTCGCGGCGGACGGCATCTTGGCGACCGCAGTTTCTTTCCGCAGCATGGTGAAGGCGCTACGCTGGCCGAAGCACTGGAAGCGTTTATCGGCCAACATTACCTGGATCACCCGATCCCGGCACGCATCCTGATCAGTGAAGCCATCGAGACCGACGCGCTGGAAGCGCTGTTGAGCGAACATGCGCAGAAAAAAATCAGCCTGTTGCACCGCGTCACCGGCGAACGCAAGATCTGGATCGGCATGGCGCAGGCCAACGCGCGCCTGTCGGCCGAGCGCCGCAGCGCCGATCGCACCAACCAGTCGCAACGGCTGGCTGCGCTGCGCAACACACTTGACCTGCCGCAACTCAACCGTATCGAATGTTTCGATATTTCGCACACCATGGGCGAAGCGACCGTCGCTTCATGCGTGGTGTACGAAGGCGATGATCTGAAAAAATCCGACTACCGCCGCTATAACATCAGCGGCATTACGCCAGGCGACGACTACGCTGCCATGCACGCCGCACTGATCAAGCGCTTCCACAAAAGCGTGGAAGAAAATGGCGTGCTGCCCGACCTGCTGCTGATCGACGGTGGCAAAGGGCAAATCTCGATGGCGGTCGATGCGATGACCGAACTCGGATTGGGCGCAGTGCTGCTGCTCGGTGTTGCCAAGGGCGAAGCCCGTAAGCCCGGGCTGGAAACACTGATCTTTGCCGACGGCCGCGAACTGAAGCTGGCGAAAGACCACCCTGGCTTCCATTTGATCCAGCAGGTGCGCGATGAGGCCCATCGCTTCGCCATCACCGGTCACCGCGCCAAACGCGGTAAGGCGCGCGTGCAATCGACCCTCGAAAATATCCCCGGAATCGGCCCCAAGCGCCGCAAACAGTTGCTCGAGCACTTCGGCGGCCTGCAAGGCGTACGCGACGCCGGCATCGATGCGCTTGCCACAGTCAACGGTATCAGCCGAGAATTGGCGGAAACCCTTTATTACGCTTTGCATTAATGCCCCTCAATCTCCCCAACCTGCTCACTTGGCTGCGCATTCTGTTCATCCCGCTGATGGTGGGCGTGTTCTACCTGCCCGATGGCTGGGTGACGCCACGCGAAGCCAACCTGCTGGCTGCTGCATTCTTTGGCGTGGCTGCGCTGACCGACTGGCTTGACGGCTGGCTGGCACGCAAACTGGGGCAAACTTCGGCCTTCGGCGCATTCCTCGATCCGGTGGCTGACAAGTTGATGGTTGCCGCAGCCTTGATCGTGTTGATTGATCTGGACCGAGTCGCGCCACTGATCGGGCTCATCATCATTGGCCGTGAAATCACGATTTCCGCCCTGCGCGAATGGATGGCCAAGGCAGGAAAATCAGCGAGTGTGGCGGTATCTTTTGTCGGCAAGCTCAAAACCGCGGCTCAAATGATTGCTATCGTGCTACTGCTCTACTTCAACCCCGTTGCCAATCTGCCCATTGCGGCCTTCGGCACATGGCTGATCTGGATTGCCGCGTTGCTGACCCTGGTATCCATGGCGTATTACCTCATGATGGCCTCACGCGCATTGCAAAAATCTTCTTGAAACTGTTGACATAAAAAAGCTGTTTCTCCATAATGCGCAGCCTTCAACGCGGGAATAGCTCAGCTGGTAGAGCGCGACCTTGCCAAGGTCGAGGTCGGGAGTTCGAACCTCCTTTCCCGCTCCAGCATTCCGGGGAAAACAGATGGCGCAGTCCGGACGTTTTCCCCTTTTCGTTTATGTGGTTTACCGCTACGGCGCGATAGCAAAGCGGTTATGCACCGGATTGCAAATCCGTGTAGGTCGGTTCGACTCCGGCTCGCGCCTCCAGATTAAGCATCAGCTGCCCGCTTCGCCCGGATGGTGAAACTGGTAGACACAAGGGACTTAAAATCCCTCGCCAGAAATGGCGTACCGGTTCGATTCCGGTTCCGGGCACCACTATTCCTGTCAGTCTATAAACCGGAGTGGTATAATTCCGGCGCTTTATTATTAACAGTGGGCGGTTCGCCCATTTTTTATTTGTGCGGTTCAGCGCTTCGTTATTGACGATTTTTAGCGCGGCAGCACAACGATGGAATTGCGATGATGGATTTACCCACCCGCCTGGAACCTGTGCTTGCCGGACTCGGTTACGAGTTGGTCATGCTTGAGCGCGCCGGTCGTGGGCTGATCCGGATTTTCATCGATAAGCCGGGCGGCATCATGGTTGAAGACTGCGTCACGGTGAGCAATCACCTGACCCATCTGTTTACGGTCGAAAACATCGACTACGACAGGCTGGAAGTGTCCTCGCCGGGACTTGATCGCCCGCTGGTCAAACCGCAGGACTACGTCCGCTTTGCGGGTGAGCCAGTAACACTGAAGTTACGTGTGCCAATGGATAACCGGCGGCGCCTGAGTGGTCAGTTGGTCGGCCTGGAAGGTGAAACGGTAAAGTTGATCGTCGATGGTTCGGAAGTATCGATTGATTTGAGAAATGTGGATGTTGCTCGCCTCAAACCCATGGTTTAAGAAGCGAGCGCTGGAGGAAATATGAGCCGTGAAATATTGATGTTGGCCGATGCGCTGGCACGCGAAAAGAGCGTGGACAAGGAAGTCGTGTTCGACGCCCTGGAGCAGGCCCTCGCTTCCGCCACCAAGAAGCGCTTCAAAGAAGAATCGGACGTGCGCGTATCGATTGATCGCGAAACCGGTGAATACGAATCCTTCCGCCGCTGGCTGGTTGTGACTGAAGCTGAACTGGAGTCCGAGGGCTACCAGATTCTGCTCATCGACGCCCAGGACAAAATCCCCGATATCGAAATCGGCGACTACATCGAAGAGCCGCTGGAAAATATCGAGTTTGGCCGCATTGGCGCACAGGCTGCCAAACAGGTCATTCTGCAAAAAATCCGCGACGCCGAGCGCGAACAGATCATCAGCGACTTCCTTGATCGCAAGGAACATCTGGTCAATGGCGTAGTGAAACGCATTGACCGCGGTAACGCGATTATCGAGTCGGGTCGCGTCGAAGGTTTCCTGCACCGCGACCAGATGATCCCGCGTGAAAACCTGCGGGTTGGCGACCGTGTGCGGGCTTACCTGCTGCGCATCGACCGTGGTGCCCGTGGCCCACAGGTGGTGCTGTCGCGCACGGCACCTGAATTCATCATGAAGCTGTTCGAGCTGGAAGTGCCGGAAATCGAGGAAGGCCTGCTCGAAATCAAGGCAGCCGCTCGTGACCCCGGTCTGCGTGCCAAGATCGCAGTCGTGTCACACGATCCCCGCATCGACCCCATCGGTACCTGCATCGGCCTGCGCGGTTCACGCGTCACTTCAGTGACCAACGAACTGGCCGGTGAGCGCGTCGACATCATCCACTGGTCGGCTGAGCCTGCACAGTACGTGATCAACGCGCTGGCGCCCGCCGAAGTGAGCTCCATCGTCGTGGACGAAGACAAGCACAGCATGGATGTGGTGGTGGACGAAGAGCAACTGGCGATGGCCATCGGCCGCGGTGGTCAGAACGTGCGTCTGGCATCTGAACTGACCGGATGGGACCTGAATATCATGTCGCGCGAGGCGGCCGAAGAAAAGCAGTCGGCCGAGAGCGGCAATACCCTCGCCCTGTTCATCGAGAAACTCGATGTAGACGAGGAAGTCGCCCAGATTCTGGTCGACGAAGGTTTCTCGACACTGGAAGAAGTCGCGTACGTCCCGCTGAACGAAATGCTCGAGATCGAGGCCTTCGACGAAGACCTGGTCAACGAACTGCGCAACCGCGCCCGCAACGCACTGCTGACCGCCGCCATTGTGGGCGAGGAGCAAGTTGAGGCTTCCGCGGGTGACTTGCTGTCACTTGAGGGCATGGATGCAGAAACGGCCCGTCTGCTTGCCAGCAAAGGCATCCACACCACTGAAGACCTGGCCGAGTTGGCAGCGGATGAGCTGACCGACATCGCCACCATGGAAACCGAACGCGCCGAACAACTGATCATGGCCGCTCGCGCGCCCTGGTTCGCCCAAGGCTGATACGCCACGAGGATTGCATGAACGTTGAACAATTTGCACTAGAGCTGAAACTCCCGCCACAACTGTTGCTTGAACAGTTGAAGGCGGCGGGTGTCAGCAAAAATGATGTCGTCGATCCGGTCACCGAAGCGGACAAGGCGCACTTGCTCGACTATCTGCGCAAGATGCATGGCGGCGCAACCGAGCCCGGCAAAACCAAAATCACCATCACGCGCAAGCAGACCGGTGAAATCCGAAAAACGGACAGCACCGGAAAATCCCGCACAATTCAGGTGGAAACGCGTAAGTCGCGCACCTATGTCAAGCGCGATGCCGCTACGCTGGCAACGGATGCCCAGGCTGCTGCAGAGCCCACACAGGAAGTGCAAGCCGCCCCTCTGGTCGAGGAGCAGGCCCCTGTCGTGGTTGAACCCGTTGTTGAAACGCCCGTGGTCGAGCCGGTTGCTGAAATCGCTGCGCCCGAACCGGTTCAGGCCAAAACTGAAGTCGAAGTCGAGCCCGCTGCAGCCGAACCGGTTGCGGTCGAGGCTGTGGCCACGGCTGAAGTCCCTCCTGCCGCTCTTGAAGCAACCGCAGAGCCAGAAGAGAAACCTGCCGCGGCCGTCAAGAAAACGACCCGTATCAAAAAAGCCTCCATTCTGGACGAAGCCGAAGTCAAGGCGCGCGAAGAAGAAAAGCGCCGTGGCCAGGCGCTGCAGGAACGCCAGGCTGCGGATGCCAAGGCCCGCACCGAACGCGAAGCCTTACGCAAGCAGGCGGAAGCTGCGCGCGAAGCAACCAAACTGGCGGCAGCTGAGAAAGCTGCTGCGCCCGCCGCACCCACCGCACCCACCGAAAAAACGCTGCACAAACCAGACAAACCTGCTGGCGCCAAAGGCGATAAAAAGCCAGCCAAAAAAGCAGACAGCTGGAAAGACGATGCTGCGAAGCGTAAAGGCGGACTCAAGACGCGCGGCGGTGCGACACCTGACACAGGTTGGCGTGGCCGCAAGGGTAAATCCCGATCCAGTAGCAATGAGGAAACCACCTTCGTCGCACCGACCGAGCCGGTCGTGCGCGAAGTATTGGTGCCCGAAACCATCACCGTAGCCGAGCTGGCTCACAAGATGTCGGTCAAGGCCGCTGAGGTCATCAAGGCGCTGATGAAGCTCGGCAGCATGGTGACGATCAACCAGGTGCTGGACCAGGAAACCGCTATCATTCTGGTCGAAGAAATGGGCCACATCGGCAAACCGGCAGCGCTGGATACGCCGGAAGCCTTCCTTATCGATACCGGCTTTACCGGCGAACTGGTCTTGCGTGCACGCCCGCCAGTCGTCACGGTGATGGGACACGTCGATCACGGTAAAACCTCGCTGCTCGACACCATCCGCCGCACCCGTGTGGCCAGTGGCGAAGCCGGTGGCATTACCCAGCATATCGGGGCATATCACGTCGAAACTGAAAAAGGCGTCATTACCTTCCTCGACACCCCGGGTCACGAAGCGTTCACTGCCATGCGCGCACGCGGCGCCAAAGCGACCGACATCGTCGTGCTGGTTGTTGCAGCAGACGACGGCGTGATGCCGCAAACCATTGAAGCCATCCACCATGCCAAGGCTGCCGGCGTACCGCTGGTGGTGGCCGTGAACAAGATTGACAAACCCGAAGCCAGCCCCGAGCGCATTCGCCAGGAACTGGTGGCGCAAGGCGTAACCCCGGAAGAATGGGGTGGCGATACCCAGTTCATCGAAGTATCGGCCAAGGCCAATACCAATATCGATGGCCTGCTGGATGCCATTCTGTTGCAGGCCGAAGTGCTGGAATTGCAGGCACATACCGAAGGTCCGGCCAAGGGCATCGTCATCGAAGCGCGTCTGGATAAGGGCAAAGGCCCGGTCACCACGCTACTGGTGCAATCTGGCACCCTGCGTCGTGGCGACATGGTGCTGGCTGGTCAGGTCTTCGGTCGCGTTCGCGCCATGCTCGACGAAGCGGGAAATATGGTCACCGAAGCAGGCCCATCCATCCCGGTTGAAATCCAGGGTCTGTCCGACGTACCACGCGCCGGTGAAGACATGATGGTGCTGCCGGACGAACGTAAAGCACGTGAAATTGCGCTGTTCCGTCAAGGCAAGTTCCGCGAGGTGCAACTGGCGAAAAAGCAGGCGGCCAAGCTGGAGTCGATGTTCGATCAAATGGGCGAGGGCGAAGTGCAGCATCTGCCCATCATCCTCAAGGCCGACATGCAGGGCTCTTACGAAGGTCTGGCGCATGCGCTGGGCAAGCTGTCCACCGACGAGGTCAAGGTCAACATCATCCACAGCGGCGTGGGTGCCATTACCGAGTCTGACGTCAACCTGGCGCTTGCTTCCAAGGCCGTGCTGATCGGTTTCAACGTACGGGCCGATGCCTCAGCCCGCAAGCTGGCCGAGTCCAACGGCGTGGACCTGCGCTATTACAACATCATCTACGAAGCAGTGGATGAGGTGAAATCCGCGCTCTCCGGCATGTTGGTACCCGAGAAGAGGGAAACCGTCATTGGTACCGTGGAAATCCGTCAGGTGTTTGTGATTTCCAAGATCGGCACCATTGCAGGCTGCTACGTGCTGGATGGCGTGATCAAACGCAATGCAGGCGTGCGCCTGATACGCAACAACGTCGTCATCCATCAAGGTGAGCTCGATTCGCTCAAGCGTTTCAAGGACGACGTCAAAGAGGTCAAATCCAACCTGGAATGCGGCCTTTCGCTGAAGAATTTCAACGACATTCAGGAAGGCGATCAACTGGAAGTGTTTGAGATCGTGGAAGTGGCACGTTCGCTGTAATGCCTAAGGATTTCCCGCGCGCGCGCCGTGTCGCAGACCAGATTCAACGCGAACTGCCGGAATTGATCCGGCAGGAAGTGAAGGATCCGCGCGTCGGCATGCTGACCATCACCGAGGTGGAGGTCAACCGTGACATGGAATTTGCCAAGATCTTCTTCACCACGCTCGGCGGTCAGCCTGAACACGATGCTTGCCTGCTGGGCCTGCAACGTGCCAGCGGTTTTTTGCGCTCACAACTGTCGCACCGCATGCAACTGCGCGTGGTGCCCAAACTCAGTTTTGTATACGACAAGTCAGTCGAGTACGGCATGGCGCTCACGCAACTGATCGAATCCGCGATCGCCGAAGACGCCAAACACCCGAAAGACGAGTGAACCTAAAAACCGTAGTTGACCGCTTATAAACGTATGGCATTCCGCATGAATATTGGCTTTTTCGCCTTCGATCATATTCACCATCAGATTAAGTCCGCTACGCACCCGCTGATACGCCTGGCCGCGCGCCTGCCTTTGTACCCGCAAGGGGTAGGCCGGATTCGTAAAGCCGCTAAAGCGGCAACGACTCCGCTCTCGCTCGTCGTTGCAGGCCCCGGCCTGCCGCCTCCTCGCTTCGCTGCAGTCACCCGCCCAGACGCACCATCGGGCGCGTCCAACTACGGTTTCTAGGTTGCCTCCCCGCCAGCCCATCGATGGCGTGCTGCTGCTGAACAAGCCGGTTGGCATTACCTCCAACGCCGCTCTGCAAAAAGCCAAGTGGTTACTCAACGCCAAAAAGGCCGGGCACACCGGCACCCTCGACCCATTCGCCGACGGCCTGCTGCCGCTGTGTTTCGGTGAAGCTACCAAGTTTTCAGCCTATTTGCTCGAAGCAGACAAGCACTACCGTGCTGTCATGCAGCTCGGCACCACCACCACGACTGGCGATCCTGAAGGCGATGTGCTCGACACCCGCGAGGTGAATGTCAACCGTGACGACATCCTGGCCGTGCTGCCCCGCTTCAGGGGAGAAATCGAGCAGATTCCGCCCATGCATTCAGCACTCAAGCATCAAGGCCGGCCACTCTACGAATACGCACGCGCCGGAATCGAAATCGAGCGACCACCGCGCAAGGTCACCATCCGCTCGCTGGAACTGGTTGAATGCGCACCGCCGCGCGTAGTGCTGGATGTGCAATGCACGGCCGGCACCTATATCCGCACCCTGGCGCAGGACATCGGTGCTGCGCTGGGTTGCGGTGCACACCTCACTGCATTGACGCGTACCGCCGCAGGCGGATTCAGCCTGAAACAGGCCCACTCTCTGACCGATCTGGACGCACTCGAAGCCGATCAGCGTCAATCCTGGCTACAACCGGCGGATTGCCTGGTTGCACATCTACCCCTCCTGCAACTTGATGACATCGATGCCACGGCCCTGTGTCAGGGTCGCAGCGTGAGCTATTCAGGACCCCATTCAGGACTGATGCGCATGTACACGACCGCGAACCGCTTTCTCGGTCTGGCTCATGCAGACGTCGGCCTGCTGGTCCCGCAGCGATTGATCGCCACACAACAAACTTGAGTCAAACCACTCTTTCCGCGTAAAATACGCGGTTTCCCCCGAACGTGTCCCGCACAGCCGCAGGCCACGCGATTTAGAAGGAGTACACCATGGCTGTTACCGTCGCTCAAAAAGCTGAGATCGTCCAGAATTACCAACGCGCCGCCGCCGACACCGGCTCCCCCGAAGTGCAGGTTGCCCTGCTGACGGCCCGTATCAACGACCTGACCGGCCACTTCAAGGCCAACATGAAGGATCACCACTCACGTCGTGGTCTGCTGAAAATGGTAAGCCGTCGCCGCAAGCTGCTGGACTACCTCAAGCGTACCCACCTCGAAGGCTACAAAACCCTGATCGAGCGCCTCGGTCTGCGTAAGTAATTTCAGCCTGGCCACTCTGATGATCCTGAACCCTGCTGGCTGCATTTTGGTTGCTGCGCCGGCACTGGCTGGTTCAGAACTGCCTGTATCAGAGCAGTGGATAGGCCTGGTTACACCCTGAATTTCCCCACGCCCCGCACTCGCGGGGCGTTTTTGCTTTGAAAGGAACTCGTGTGAGCGCTATCAAAAAAACTTTCACCTACGGTCGCCAACAGGTCACGCTGGAAACCGGCGAAATCGCCCGCCAGGCAGGCGGCGCCGTACTCGTCAGCATTGAGGACACCGTGGTACTGGTCACCGTCGTCGCCAAAACCGACGTCAAGCCCGGCCAGGACTTCTTCCCGCTGACCGTTGACTACCAGGAAAAAACCTACGCTGCCGGTCGCATCCCCGGCGGTTTCCTCAAACGCGAAAGCCGCGCGTCCGATGGTGAAATTCTGATTTGCCGTCTGATCGATCGCCCGATCCGCCCGCTGTTCCCGGAAGGCTTTTTCAACGAAGTGCAGATCATCGCCACCGTGATGTCGTCCAATCCCGAAGTCAGCGCCGACATTCCCGCGCTGATCGGTGCTTCCGCCGCGCTATCGCTGTCCGGCCTGCCGTTTGACGGCCCGGTGGGCGCAGCACGCGTTGGTTTCATCAACGGCGAGTACGTGCTGAACCCGACCCATTCCGAATTGAAAAATTCAGCGCTCGACCTGGTCGTCGCAGGTACTGAATCCGCTGTGCTGATGGTCGAATCCGAAGCGATGGAATTGCCGGAAGACATCATGCTGGGTGCGGTGGTATTCGGCCACACCCAAATGCGCGCCGTCATCAATGCGATCAACGAACTGGCTGACGAAGCCGGTGCGGATGCATGGGACTGGCAGGCTCCGGCCGAAGATGCAGCGATGGTGGAACGCCTGAAGACGCTGGCCGAAGACGGCCTGCAGCAGGCTTACAACATCAAGCAGAAACAGGCGCGCATGACCGCAGTCGACGACGTGCGCAGCAAGGCCTTCGCCGAGCTGATCTCTGCCGACATGGACACCGTCGCGCAGAACCACGTCAAGGACTCCTTCCACCGCCTGGAGGCCAGCGTGGTGCGTAACCGCATCCTGTCCGGCCAGCCACGTATCGACGGCCGCGACACCCGCACCGTGCGCCCGATCACCATCCGCACCGGCGTATTGCCGCGCACCCACGGCTCGGCCCTGTTCACCCGTGGCGAAACCCAGGCGCTGGTCATCACCACGCTCGGCACCGGGCGCGACGAACAAACCATCGACGCGCTCGAAGGCTCCTACTCCGACCGCTTCATGATGCAATACAACATGCCACCCTACGCCACTGGCGAAACTGGCCGCGTCGGCGCACCCAAGCGCCGCGAAGTCGGTCACGGCCGCCTGGCCAAACGCGCGCTGATGGCCGTGCTGCCGAGTAAAGAAGAATTCGGCTACACCATGCGTGTGGTGTCGGAAATCACCGAATCAAACGGCTCATCGTCGATGGCTTCAGTGTGCGGCGGCTGCCTGTCGCTGATGGATGCAGGCGCACCGCTGAAAGCGCACGTTGCCGGTATCGCCATGGGTCTGATCAAGGAAGGCGGCAAGTTCGCTGTACTAACAGACATCCTCGGCGACGAAGATCACCTCGGCGATATGGATTTTAAAGTTGCGGGCACCGAAAAAGGTGTCACCGCGCTACAGATGGACATCAAGATCCAGGGCATCACGGCAGAAATCATGGACGCCGCGCTGAAGCAGGCCAAGGAAGGCCGCCTGCACATTCTTGAAATCATGAAAGCGTCAGTGTCGTCCGGCGCGCATGAAATGTCGGCCTACGCACCGCGCATCATCGCGATGAAAATCAATCCGGAAAAAATCCGCGACGTCATCGGCAAAGGCGGCGCCGTCATCCGCGCATTAACCGAAGAAACCGGCACCCAGATCGACATCCAGGAAGACGGTAGCGTCAAAATCGCCTGTACCAGCATCGAAGCCGGCGAACTGGCGAAAAAGCGCATCGAAGAGATTACCGCCGAAGTTGAAGTGGGCAAGGTCTATGAAGGCCCCGTTATCAAACTGCTGGATTTCGGCGCGATCGTCAACGTGCTGCCAGGCCGCGACGGCCTGCTGCACATTTCGCAGATCGCCCATGAGCGCGTCAACACCATTGGCGACTACCTGAAAGAAGGCCAGGTCGTGAAGGTGAAGATTCTGGAAGCCGACGAAAAAGGCCGCCTGCGTCTGTCGATGAAGGCCTTGCTGGAGGCACCCGCCCCTGCACCGGTTGCCGCCGACAGCGAAACGCCTGAGAACGCTGGCTAAGCCTGATCAGTACTGCAATAAAAAACCGCGCTATTTGGCGCGGTTTTTTATTGCGTGGGTGCGTCACGCCAAGGGCACGGGAAACTGATACCTGCAACCAGCCCTTCCCCATTTTCCCCGGCATGCAAGCTCACGCCCGCACCATGCAACTGTGCGATACGCTGCACAATCGTTAACCCAAGTCCTGCCCCATCCACGCCACCTGACAGCCGGCAAAATGGCGCAAATACAGCGACACGTTGCGACTCGAGTATCCCGGGGCCATTGTCAGCCACCTGCCACGTCGAACCCTGCTCCGTACCACGTACCGTCAACATGATCTGTGTGCCGCCATAGCGCAAGGCATTGTCAATCAGATTGGCCAGCATCTCCTGCAACAATTGGGCATCCCCCATCACGACTGCATCGTCACCCCTTGCTTCAAATCCTATTTCCACGCCTTTTGCCAACGCCTGGGGCGCCCACTCACGCGCCATCTCCCTCACCAGTTCAACCCCATCCAGCCGCTGCAAGCACAAGGTGTTTTCTGCGGCATCCACGCGCGCCAGAATGAGCAACTTCTGAACCAGATCGCCCATGGTCTGGGTCGATTTCGCAATGCGCGCCAAGGCGTGCTGCGCATCTTCAGGACGCGCAGTAACCAGAGCCGCTTCGGCCTGCGCACGGATCCCCGCGATGGGCGTGCGTAGTTGATGCGCGGCATTCGCCACAAAACGTGACTGCGCCTCGACCGCTTCTGCCAGACGCTGCAATAGCGAATTGATTTCATCCAAAAACGGGCGTAATTCCGCAGGGGCACCCTCCAGCGGAACCGGTCTCAGATCGAACGCTTTTCGGGCGGACAAACGGTCGCGCAGCCGGCTCAGGGGGTCAAGCCCTCGACCCACGCCATAAGCGATGGCCGCTGCAGCGGCCAGCGTCATCAGTAACATCGGGACCACGATGGCCAACGTGGCGCGATCAGCCATGGCCAATCGGCGCGACAGGGTTTCCCCCACTTGGATCAGCACTGTGCCGCTCGCACTGGTGCCCCGAAGCGACAGCGCAAAAGCCGCCACCCGAACGTTCTCGCCTTCCTTGATCCCATCGTAAACAAGCAACTGACCCGGCTTGATACCGATCTTCCCGGGCAGCGGAGGCATGTCGGCTTCCCCTTCGATTACCCGGCCCAGCGGATCCAGCACACGGTGAAACAGCAGATCTTCCTGGTCAAAAGCCAGCACCGCGCGCGCCGCAACCGGAATGTCGACATACACTTTCCCATGCAACACTTCAACTCTGTCTGCCAACGCATAAGTTCGACGTGCCAGCGAACGATCGAAGGTCTCGTTGATAAAATACTGGCTGGAAAAGTAGGCAATGGCCCACAGCAGGATAAACAGCGGCAGCAGCATCAACAGCATGCGCACAATCAACTGCCGGCGCAGGCTCTTTCGCATTCGATTATTCAACGTTCAACTTCCAGCACATACCCCAAGCCACGCAACGTGCGAATCAATACGCCTGAGCCCTCCAGTTTGCGCCGCAAACGATGAATATAAACTTCCACCGCATTGCCTCCCACGCCATCCCCCCAACCGGTCAAACGGTCTGTGATCGCTTCCTTGGCGGTGACGCGGCCACCATGATTCAGCAGGATTTCGAGCACCTCAACCTCACGGGCAGACAATTCCAGCGGTGCTCCGTCCACACTGGCCTGGCGCTTGATGCTGTCAAAATCCAGGCGTCCTGCGCGAATCCGGGTATCAGCCAAGCCATGCGCCCGCCGCAGCAATGCCCGTAATCGTGCCAGCAATTCATCCAGCGCAAAGGGCTTGAGCAAGTAATCATCCGCCCCGGCATCCAACCCCCGCACCCGATCCCCCACCGAATCACGTGCAGTCAGAATCATCACCGGTATAGTTGCGCCACGATTGCGCAAATTACGCAGAACCTCCAGCCCCTCTCGTCGCGGCAAGCCCAAATCCAGCAGCACGGCATCGTAGGCATAGCCTGACAGGGCGCTATCAGCCTGCACCCCATCACGCGTCCAGTCGGCCGCAAAACCCGCCTGCCGGATAGCCAGCATAACGGCCTCCCCCAAGGTGACGTCATCCTCTACGAGCAAAATTTTCATGCGTGAAGTCTGACATAAAGCCAGTCAATCCAGACCCATCGAAATCTCGAAAATCAGCATTGATGAAAATTGAACTTGTAAGGTTCATGTAAGCATGGCACCGCATAGTGCCTGGCATGCAGTTGCAATTCGCGATTGCATGTCCAACTCATGAATACTCTGGAGAAATAAATGAGCAAACTGATGTCTTCCCTGGTCGCCGCAACGATTGTTGGCGCTTTCAGCATGTCCGCTATTGCTGCTGATGCTGCCAAGGCCCCCGCTGCCGCCGCAGCACCTGCTGCCGTCGCCGCGACCGCTGCTGAAAAGCCTGCCGCTGCACCCAAGGATGCCAAGGCCAACAAGAACGCTGCCAAAGCTGCACCTGCTGCTCCGGCAACGGCTGCTGCACCTGCTGCTCCGGCAACGGCTGCTGCTGCTCCGGCAACGGCTGCCGCACCTGCTGCTCCGGCAACGGCTGCCGCACCTGCCAAGAAGTAATTCTTCTGGGCACAAAAAACCGCGCTCTCGGGCGCGGTTTTTTTATGCTGAACTACCGAGAAAGGTCTGCCACCAGCGTTTGCGCTGCCCCGTCACCACGCCCAACATTTCAAGCTCCCGTGGTGGTGTTCGGCTCATCACCCAGCCCGGCAGTACAGAAGATTTCATCGAGCTCGAACCACATGAGCTACCAAGATGGTTGGGATCATATATCTTGATAAAGTTGGGGGCGTCCAGATTATCTGCGTAGACAATCGCGCAATAATCTTCGTGATGCTCACGTCGCAACAATTCATCCAGTTCACGCGTGAATTGCTGCACTTTGTCCGAGGTGGATGGCTCATCCGGAACATTCTGGCCTACCGCATAGAGATACCAGCCTGCATCAGCATCCAGCTTTTCCCAAAAGGCCGTCAGTTGATCCCAGCGCATCACGCTATAGAGCAGCCCATTGTAATAGCGGTCAAATTCGTCAGTGTTTATCATGGCACAGGCTCATTTTTCGGTCTGAAATAATCGGAAATCTGATGCGTCAGCCCATTGAGCAAACTGACACCCCTTCTTTATTTGGCGACCTGGCGCTCGCGAATTTCCTCGAGCGTTTTGCAGTCGATGCACATCGTTGCCGTGGGACGTGCCTGCAGGCGATTCAGGCCGATTTCAACACCACAGGATTCGCAATAACCATAATCCTCGGCATCAATCTTGGCGATGGTTTCGGTGATTTTCTTGATCAGCTTGCGCTCGCGATCACGGTTGCGCAACTCCAGCGCCATGTCCGATTCCTGCGTGGCGCGGTCATTGGGATCGGCGAATACGGTTTGCTCATCCTGCATCGAATGCAGGGTGGTATCGATATCCTGCGACAACTCGGCTTTCCAGGCCTCGAGCATTTTGCGAAAATGCCCGAGCTGTTTCGCATTCATGTATTCTTCGCCTTTTTTTGCCTTGTAAGGCTCGAAGCGCATCAAAGTTTCAGCCATTTCGTTCTCTTCGAATATTCAGTTTTCAATTGATTCCGGGGAAAACCCGACCCGACTTAATATCAGAATCGCTTAACTGCCGCAACCCATATGACCCTACTCGCCCTGTTATTCGACGTCGACGGCACCCTGGCCGATACTGAACGTGATGGACACCGCCCCGCATTCAACCAGGCCTTCAAGGATGCCGGCCTAGACTGGCATTGGGATGTCGCACTCTACGGCAAACTGCTCGCAGTTACCGGTGGCAAGGAGCGGATGAAATACTATATCGACCACTTTCGACCAGACTATAGAAAGCCGGATAATTTTGACGATCTGGTGGCCGAGCTGCACAAAGCCAAGACCCGCCACTATATGGCGCTTGCCGCCCAGGGGGGTATCCCGATGCGGCCTGGGGTCAAGCGTTTGCTGAACGAAGCGCGTGCGGATGGTCTGCGGCTGGCAATAGCCACCACCACCACCCCGGAAAATGTCACGGTGCTGCTGGAACACAGTCTGGGTTCAGGCACTCAGGACTGGTTTGAGGTTATTGCGGCAGGCGATATCGTGCCGGCCAAAAAACCTGCGCCAGACATTTATCATTACGCGCTGGAGAAAATGGGATTGAATCCGGCCGATTGCCTGGCTTTCGAGGATTCGGAGAACGGTTTGCGCGCGAGTCTGGGCGCGGGCCTGAAAACGCTGGTCACCGTCAACGATTACACGCTGGATCACGATTTCACCGGCGCGATGGTTGTGCTGTCCGACCTCGGCGAACCCGGCACGCCCAACCGGCGTCTCGCCGGTGCCGACCTCAACCAGCCGTTCGTCGACATCGCCTACCTCAGGGCACTGCACGCGAACTGAATTTATCCGCGAAGGACGCAAAGTTCCGCGAAGAAAACCTGCTTTTCCCTTCGTGTTTCTTCGCGTCCTTCGCGGATAAAAAACCCATTCAGGGATTGTGCATCTGCGCGGCTTCAAGCGTATTTTCCAGCAGGGTCGCCACCGTCATCGGGCCCACCCCACCCGGCACCGGGGTGATCCAGCTGGCGCGTTCAGCCGCCGGTTCAAAATCGACATCGCCGACCAGTTTGCCATCTGGCAGCCGGTTGATGCCAACATCAATCACGATTGCGTCTTCGCGTATCCAGTCGCCCGGTATCATCCGCGGCCGGCCAACGCCCACCACCAGCACCTCGGCTGAACGTACAAAGCTTTCCAGATCGCGTGTGGCGCTGTGGCACACCGTAATCGTGCAGCCCGCCAGCAGCAATTCCAGGCTCATCGGCCGGCCGACGATGTTCGATGCCCCCACCATCACCGCATTCTTGCCGCGCAGCTCCTCTCCCGTGGCACGCAGAAGCGTCATGATGCCGCGCGGCGTGGAGGGCCGGAGCGTCGGCATTTTGACCGCCAACCGGCCGATGTTGTAGGGATGAAAACCATCGACATCCTTGTCCGGGCGTATGCACTCGATCACCGTCTCGGTATCGATATGCGCCGGCAACGGCAACTGCACCAGAATGCCGTCGATACCCGGATCGTCGTTCAGCGTGGCGATCAACGCCAGTACCTGATCCTGTGTCGTTGAACTGGGCAGGTCGTACGCCACACTGGTCACCCCGGCACGCTCGCACGCACGCTTCTTGTTGCGTACATACACGGCAGAAGCCGCATCGTCCCCCACTAGAATCACCGCCAGACCAGGACGACGTTTGCCCTGCACCTCGCGCTCAGCCACCTTGTCGTGGATCACTGCAAGAATGGTGTCGGCCATGGCCTTACCGTCGAGAATACGTGCGCTCATCAAGACCGTCCTGAAGCAAAAACACGATTTTCCCGGAAACTGACCCTTTTACTCAAGCTAAAATTGACCACACCCACTTTGCCCATGTATAGTCTCGCTTCTCCGAAATGCAGCAGTTGTGCATAAATAGGATTTCGGGGTGTAGCGCAGCCCGGTAGCGCGCCTGCTTTGGGAGCAGGATGTCAG
>JASJPE010000003.1:0-8963 GCA_031426895.1 Thiobacillus sp.
AAAGCATTCCGCCAGCGTTCAATCTGAGCCAGGATCAAACTCTTCAGTTTAATCTCTGCTATTACTTCAATACTGCTTCGCTCAACTCAAAATGAATTAACTTCAATTCAAGTGTGAGCATTTATGCTAGTTGTCATCCCAGCCAAAGCCAGAATAACTACCGCAACAACACCCACACCTATCGGCTGTAAATTGTTAAAGATCAATCGATTAGCAGCCTGTTCAGCTTATTGCCGATCTCGCTGCGTCTCGAGAAGGGCGCATTCTACAGAGCAAAAAACTTCCGTCAACACTTTCGGCCAATTAATTTTAAATAATTGTGACACGCGCGAATTTACGTTTGCCCACTTGGGCCACCACGGTCGCCCCCACAGGGACCGCCACGCCTTTATCGGCCACGCGTTCACCATCCAGACGCACCCCGCCTCCGGCGATCTGGCGCATGGCATCCGAGGTGCTCGCCACCAGGCCGGCCTGCTTCAATAACTGGGTCACCAGCAACACGCCCTCGATACCCGGCAGGCTGATTTCCGGCATTTCATTCGGCAACGCACCCTTCTGGAAGCGCGCCTCGAAATCGGCCAGCGCCTGAGTTGCCGCCGCCGCGCCATGAAAGCGGGTGACGATTTCCTGCGCAAACCCCACCTTGATATTGCGGGGATTGGCCCCATCGGCTACTTGCTGCTTCCAGCCCTCAATCGTCTGGAGCGACTCGAATGACAGCAGTTGAATATAGCGCCACATCAACTCGTCGGAGATCGACATCAGCTTGCCGAAAATCTCCTGGGGTGGCTCATTGATGCCGATGTAGTTGCCGAGCGACTTCGACATCTTGTTCACGCCATCCGTACCCTCCAGCAAGGGCATGGTCAGAATGCTCTGCGGGGGCTGCCCATAATGCTTTTGCATCTCGCGCCCCATCAGCAGGTTGAATTTCTGGTCAGTGCCGCCCAGTTCAACATCTGCTTTCAGTGCGACCGAGTCATATCCCTGGATCAAGGGATACAGGAATTCGTGAATCGCGATCGGCTGCTGGCTGGTATAACGCTTGTGGAAGTCGTCCCGTTCCAGCATGCGCGCCACGGTATGTGTCGCAGCCAGGCGAATCATGCCCACCGATCCCAAGCCCTCCATCCATTCAGAATTGAAGCGCACCTCGGTCAAGGCCGGATCGAGAATCTTGAACACCTGCTCCTGATAGGTTTTGGCATTTTCAGCGACCGCCTCGCGCGTCAAAGGTGGCCGTGTAGTGTTTTTGCCGGTTGGGTCGCCGATCATTCCGGTAAAATCCCCGATCAGGAAAACCACCTGGTGCCCCAATAACTGGAACTGACGTAATTTATTCAGCAACACGGTGTGCCCAAGGTGCAAATCAGGCGCCGTTGGATCGAAGCCCGCCTTGATTCGTAATGGACGCCCGGTTTTCAGCTTCTCGATCAACTCGGATTCAACCAGCAGTTCGTCGGCTCCCCTTTTTATTTCTCGCAACACGTCCTGCATCAAATTCCTCTCTGCGACAGGTCAAGTTTGCTCAAACTTGACCGTAAACAATGGATACCGCTTCATTCAGCGCACACAAGCCGCTGTTTGAATTGAACAAATTAGCCGATGGGCACTTGTGTTAAACTCTCGGCTCAATTACAGAAGGGAAACGGTCTATGCCGCTCACCAAACTGAGAATCTTAACCCATCGCATGACCAGAGCAGAACGCCGCTTCAGCCTGCGCACTCTGGTTGCGCTCTCCAGCCTGCCGCTTTTTGGCGTGGTTGCTGCCTTCGGCTTGGCGCCGGACACTAACACGCTCGACATTACCCCGGAAACCATCACCGAAAGCATCGCTCTGCCTGTACTGGCCAGTGCGAACGCAAACACCACATTCGAACGCGAAAGCGTCATTCAGTCTGGTGATACGCTATCCAGTGCGTTGGCACGACTCAATATTGACGCCCTGGAAATCCAGGGCTTGCTGACTACCGATGCGGTACGCCAATTATCATCCAGCATTCGTAGTGGCAAGCGCATCCAGGCCACAACGACACAAGACGGTCAATTACTGTCTATCCAATTTGAGCGTAGCGACGCGCCTGCGCTGACCATTCGCCGGCAAGGTGACAGCTATGTCGCAGCCGATAGCAGCGAAGTGCTTGAAACTCGTGTAGTCATGCGCTCTGGCCGCATTTTGTCGTCTTTGTATGGTGCAACCGACAGTGCGGGTATCCCCGACAAAATTGCCAACCAGATGGCTGAAACCTTCTCCACCAGCCTGGACTTCCGTGAAGACCTGCGCCGTGGCGACACATTCTCTGTCATCTATACGGTGAACTACCGCAACGGCGAACCTGTTTCCGCTGATCAGTTACTGGCCGCTGAATTCGTCAATGCCGGGAAACCCTACCGCGCTGTTCTGTTCCGCGACGCATCCGGCCGCGAAGACTATTACACACCCGAAGGCGAATCGCTGAAAAAAGGCTTCCTGCGTTCACCGCTCGAATTCTCCCGCGTCACCTCCAGTTTTACCAATTCCCGCAAGCATCCCATCTATGGCTTTCACCGTGCTCATACCGGTGTCGACTTCGGCGCCCCAACAGGCACCCGGGTTAAAGCCACTGGTGATGCCACCGTTGCTTTCGCCGGACGGAAAGGTGGCTATGGCAACCTTTTGGTCCTGAGACACTACAACGGGTTCGAAACCTACTACGCTCACTTGAGTGCGTTTGCTTCCGGCATTCGTCCAGGTCGTACCATCAACCAGGGACAGGTTGTAGCCTTTGTCGGCACAACTGGGGCATCGACCGGACCGCATCTGCACTATGAAGTGCGTATTGCAGGCCGCCCGCAAAACCCCATGGCCATCAAGCTGCCGGGGTCTCCTCCGCTGGCCGTGGCACAACGCGCGCAATTTATGCAACAGACTACAAGCTGGTCTGACAAACTGGCCTTGCTGCGCGGCACCAATCTAGCCGCTCTCGATTGAGTGCAGTCCCGACACATGAGACCGAACATTATGTCGGTCTCATGTCCGGCACCAGTCTGGATGGTGTCGATGCGGTCCTCGCCGAAATAGGCCCCACAGGCCAGCCCCGGCTTCTCCATACCCACTACCTGCCCTACGCAGACACCCTGCGCGCCCAGTTGCTGGCATTGCACACGCCGCAACCCAACGAAATTCACCTTGCCGCCTGTGCCGCCAACGAACTGGCGCATCTATACGCCGATGCGGTCAACCACCTGCTCGATGACGTGGCGCCCAATACCGTGCGTGCGATTGGCTGCCATGGGCAAACCCTGCGCCACCGCCCTGCTGATGGCTACACACTACAGATAGTCAATGCCGCCCTGCTTGCCGAACTCACTGGCATTGCAGTCGTCTCCGATTTCCGCAGCCGTGACATCGCAGCAGGCGGCCAAGGCGCGCCGCTGGTTCCCGCCTTCCACGCCCAGGTACTGCAGCATCCCAAGACGCACCGCGTCATCGCCAACATTGGCGGCATCTCCAACATCACCGACTTACCCGTAAACGGCACTGTGCGCGGCTGGGACACCGGCCCTGGCAATATGTTGCTCGATGCATGGATACAACGACACCAAGGCGCACATTACGACCGCGATGGTGCCTGGGCAGCCAGCGGAACCATCGACACCAACCTGCTGGCCGTGCTGGCAAAACACCCTTATCTGCAACAGCCCCCACCCAAAAGTGCTGGCCGCGAGGAATTCAACCTGGCCTGGCTGGATGCAGCACTTGCCCAATTCAAGCCCGCTCCCGCTCCTGCTGACGTGCAGGCCACCCTGCTCGAACTCACCGCCATGAGCCTGTGCGATGCCGTGAACCGCGAATGCAGCAACCCACAGGAACTCTATGTCTGCGGCGGCGGCGCACACAACGGTCTCCTGATGCAACGGATCGCCACACACTTGCCGGATGTGCGAGTGACGACCACGGCCGAACTTGGGATCGATCCCGACTGGATGGAAGCCCTCGCCTTTGCCTGGCTGGCACGACAAACTCTGCACCAGACGCCTAGTAATCTGCCATCCGTAACCGGCGCACGGGGCACACGTATCCTGGGCGCGATTTACCAGGCTTGATCACCCGCTCCCAATACAAAACGCGGCCCAAGACCGCGTTAATAAATAAAAAAGCGGCCGAAGCCGCTTTTTTTGATGCTAACAAATAGTGCTTAAGCTGAGAACGATGAACCACAACCACACGTGGTGGTGGCATTCGGATTCTTGATCACGAACTGCGCGCCTTCCAGGCCTTCTGAATAATCGATCTCGGCACCCACCAGATACTGGAAGCTCATCGAATCGACCAACAGACTCACGCCGTTTTTCACCATCACGGTGTCGTCGGCATTTTGTGTCTCATCAAAGGTGAAGCCGTACTGAAAACCGGAACATCCGCCGCCCGACACGAATACGCGCAGTTTCAGATCCGGGTTGCCTTCCTCATCGATCAGGCTTTTGACTTTGCTGGCCGCGCTCTCGGTGAAGATCAGCGGGGCTTCCATTTCGGTTGCTGCATTCATAGTGGTGCTCCTTGAAAATATGTAGGGTAATTATCCGCATCACCCGCTCAACGTCAAGTAAAGACCCTGTTTAAACAACGGAGTTCCGCCGTGACTACGGCAACATCCCCACATCGGTCAATGCCAACTCTTCAGGCAGATCGAACAGGATATTCATGTTCTGCACCGCCTGCCCCGCCGCGCCTTTGACCAGGTTATCGATCACCGACAGCACCACCACGGTATCGCTCCCCTGCGGGCGGTGCACGGCAATGCGGCACATATTTGCGCCACGCACCGAACGGGTTTCAGGATGCGCGCCAGCGGGCATCACGTCGACAAAGGCTTCGCCCGCATAACGCTTCTCGAACAGGTTTTGCAGGTCGATATCCGCGCTGATTTTGGCATACAAGGTAGCGTGAATCCCGCGAATCAACGGCGTCAGATGCGGCACGAAGGTAAAGCCCACCGGCTGACCCGCAAATATTTCCAGCCCCTGCTTGATTTCCGGCCAGTGGCGATGGCCGCCCACCGCGTAGGCCTTAAAGTTATCCGCCGCTTCAGCAAACAGAATATGGGTTTCCGGCTTGCGCCCCCCGCCAGAAACACCCGACTTTGCATCTGCCACCAGAAAACCAGTCTCCACCACGCCGGCTTCAAGCAAGGGCAAAAAGCCCAGTTGTACCGCCGTGGGATAGCACCCCGGGTTAGCGATCAGCCGTGCGCCTTTGATCGCCGCGCGGTTGATCTCGGGCAAGCCATACACCGCTTCGGCTACCAGATCGGGGCAGGCGTGTTCCATTTTGTACCACTGCTCCCATACCGACACATCCTTGATACGAAAATCAGCCGCCAGGTCGATCACCTTGACGCCCGCGTCGAGCAAAGCGCGGGTCTGCTGCATCGCCACGCCATTGGGGGTGGCAAAAAACACTACATCGCAGTGTTCCAGCCCGGCGTCTTCCGGGGTGGAGAACGCCAATGCCACATGCCCACGCAAATTGGGGAACATGTCGGCCACCGGCATTCCGGCTTCCTTGCGCGAGGTGATGGCTTTCAGCTCCACCTGCGGATGACGCGCCAACAGACGCAGCAATTCGACTCCGGTGTACCCGGTGCCGCCCACAATACCGACTTTGATCATGCTGTGATTTCCTGCAGAGAATGAACCTTATTGTAAAACACACCCCATGACGGGCGAAAAAAAGCCGCCCTGACAGGACGGCTTTTTTGGCGCAGCAAACAGCTGGCCCAATACACTGATCCCAATAAAATCAGCGCTTGGAGAACTGCTTCCGGCGACGTGCCTTGTGGAAGCCGACTTTTTTCCGTTCGACTTCGCGCGCATCGCGAGTCACCAGACCCGCGGCTTTCAGCGTGGGCTTCATCTCGGCATCCAGTTCGATCAGTGCACGGGTAATGCCGTGGCGCACGGCACCTGCCTGACCAGACTCGCCACCACCGGCCACGTTGACCATGATGTCAAAGCGGGTCAGGTTGTCCGTCAACACCAGCGGCTGACGCACGATCATGCGGCCGGTTTCGCGAGAGAAATATTCATCCACCGGCTTGTCGTTGACAACGATCTTGCCGCTGCCTGCTTTCATGAACACGCGCGCAACTGAAGACTTGCGACGCCCCGTACCGTAGTTGTAATTACCGATCATGTTGTGACCTTAAATTTAAGCGTTAACTTCCAGGGGCTGTGGCTGTTGAGCCTCGTGCGGATGATCCGCGCCCGCATAGATTTTCATTTTCTTGATCATGGCGTAGCCAAGCGGGCCTTTGGGTAGCATGCCCTTGACTGCTTTTTCCAGCGCACGGCCGGGGAAACGTTCCTGCATTTTGCCGAAAGTCGTTTCATAAATGCCGCCCGGGTAACCGGAGTGGCGATAATAGATTTTGTCGGTGTCCTTGTTGCCGGTCACGCGCATCTTGCCCGCGTTGACCACGACAATGTAGTCGCCGGTATCGACGTGGGGCGTAAACTCGGGCTTATGCTTGCCGCGCAGGCGGCGTGCAATCTCGGAAGCCAGGCGACCCAGGATTTTGTTATCAGCGTCAACCACGAACCAGTCGCGTTTGACTTCATGCGTTTTAGCGGAAAAGGTTTTCATGATCAACCTCTGCACAGAGGACTTTAACTCGGAAAGCCGGGCATTTTAACCGCCCCCTCAGGGCAAAGTCAAACACTGTATGCAAATCCCGTATCGCGCTGACATACAATTCCCGCCATGATTGCCTGGCTCACCACCAACCTGATCGCCGCCGCACTATTGCCCCCGCTATTACTGATACTGCTGCTGGTCGCCGGGCTCATCCTTAACCGTCGTCGTCCCCGCCTGGCCATGTCTCTGATCCTGCTTTCCACTACTGCACTTTATGCACTGTCTACTCCCTGGATTAGCGGGCTGTTACTCAAAACCCTGGAGATCAGTTCCCCCGCCAACCCGGCCGCACTGCGCACAGCAGACGCCATCGTCGTACTCGGCGGCGGGCGGCGCCTCGCGGCGGCAGAATATGGCAGCGACACCCTCAATGGCATCAGCCTGGAGCGCCTGCGCTACGCGGCCCATCTGCACCGCACCAGCGGATTGCCCATTCTGGTTACCGGAGGCAAACCCGGCGGCGGCACGC
Source organism: Thiobacillus sp. (assembly GCA_031426895.1). Taxonomy (GTDB): domain Bacteria; phylum Pseudomonadota; class Gammaproteobacteria; order Burkholderiales; family Thiobacillaceae; genus Thiobacillus. Next base: position 7,150 of record JASJPE010000003.1, read on the forward strand.
TGAGTGAAGGCCACATCATGAAACACGTCCTGCAAAGCGAATACAAGGCCCCCACCCGCTGGGTCGAAGGCGCGGCGCTCACCACCTGGGATAACGCCCGCTTATCCGCCCCCCTTTTAAAAGAACAACATGGCAAGCGCATCGTGTTGATCACCCATGCCTGGCACCTGCGACGCGCCGTGCCTTTGTTTGAAGCGCAAGGCCTCAGCGTGATCCCGGCCGGCATCCAGTTTTCCAGTACGCGACTTGATTCAATTCTTGACGTGCTCCCCACTCCTGCCGGGCTACGTGACAGCACTTTTGCCCTGCACGAATGGCTGGGGATTTTGTGGTACAAACTCCGCTCGAATTTCCAGCCCACAAACCGTTCGGACTGATCGTGAACTGTCGAACGATCGAAGTCCATTTTTAGGTAAGGAACCACATGAAAGCCCGCGTCAAACTTATCGAAGGCGTCAGTTTTGTCGGTCAGAGCGAATCCGGCCATAGCGTGGTGATGGATGGCGCACCCGAATCCGGCGGCAAGAATCTCGGCGTACGGCCAATGGAAATGCTGCTGCTGGGGCTGGGCGGCTGCTCGGCCTTCGATGTCGTCCACATCCTGCGCAAAGGCCGCCAGCACGTGACCGACTGCGTCGCCGACCTCTCAGCCGAGCGCGCCGATACCGACCCCAAGGTATTCACCAAAATCCACGTCCACTTCACCGTCACCGGCAAAGCGCTCGACTCCAAGCGGGTTGAACAGGCGGTGCATCTATCTGCCGAGAAATACTGCTCGGCCAGCATCATGCTCGGCAAGGTCGCCGAGATCACGCATGGCTTCGAAGTGGTGGAAGGCTAGCCGTTACATTAACCGTTGATAACCGGCCAACAAGCGTCGGTACTTCCGCTTCCTGATTCGAGGCCCGCAAGCTGAAAAGCTTTGCGGGTCTTTTTTCGTCGGCCACCGCGATGGCATCAGGTCCCCTGCGCGGCCACGGATTCTTACCTTGTCGACCCTTGCGACGGCCGATAGGAAAAAATGGGGTCACCATTTTTCACGCCACGCGCGCCTCCAGCACAAAATGCTCAGCTAGCACCCGGACTTCCTTCATTCTGCCGTGCCCAGGATGGTTGCACGTTTCCACGCTCACAAGCCCCGCATTTTCCAGCACACTCACATCCCTTTTCACCGCGCTGCGATCACGATGCAATCGGGTCGCCAGTGCCGTTATTGAAGCAGGCTCCTCTTTCACCGCCCTGAACAGCGCCAGCCGTCCCTGGGTCAGCAAGCCCAGCACCTCAGCCGGGTCCTCAAAGCTGATCACCCGTTCCTCGGGCAAACGCCTGCCCTGGTCCGCACGCTTTGCAATTTTCTTCCCTCGCCGAAAAAAATCAATTTCCGTCGCTGTCTTAACAATAAGTTTGTTCATGACTTTTTCCTCAACGCCAGCCAGTCACTCTCGAACCGATTTTCGATATCCTCGAAACCGACAAAATCGACAGCTTCAACCACACCAAAATAATGCCGGTGGTGAAATCCATGCTGATTGTCATAGCCCAGCACCCGTCCGCTATCGCCATGATGCAATTGATGGTTGATATATGCCAGGTTATAGCGGACCACCGCCCCCTGCCCTTGCCCCTCTCGTTATCGTAGCGCACCAGCGTCTTGCCATCCTGCCCAGCCCACAGCCGATATTTCTTTCAATCCATGGAGAAATGGTGTCTGACCCCATTTATTTATTCCCCCATTCACCATTTATTCACCATTTATTCACCATTTATTCACCCATTTATTCACCCATTTATTCACCCATTTATTCACCCATTTA
>JASJPE010000003.1:9063-49567 GCA_031426895.1 Thiobacillus sp.
CCATTTATTCACCCATTTATTCACCCATTTATTCACCCATTTATTCACCCATTTACCCCCATAAAAAAGGGCTCCCGAAGGAGCCCTTTTTAACTTCATCGTTCAAACCGGGCGAACCCGGCGTTGAATTAGAAAGTGTGCTTCACGCCAACCGAGAAGACGGAAGGATCGTTACCGATTGCAGTGGATGCATAAGGGGTCAGATCATAGCCGCCGCCGATAGCGGTAGCGGTGGTGTCGTTCTGCTTCAGCTTGGTGTACACGCCATACACGGTGGTGCGCTTGGACAGGCTGTAGTCTGCGCCCAGGGCGTAGAACTTGGCACCGTCGTCATTATCAACACCAGCAACCGCGGAACCATTGCTGTCACCAGCACGGCCGTAAGCAGCCTTCAGAGCGATAGCGCCCATGTTGTACTGACCAGACAGGTAGTAAGCCGAGCGATCGTTGGCTTCGCCGCCAACAGTTGCGCCGTTGGTGTCACCACCGTTGATGTTCTCGTACACAGCGCCGATCTTGGCGTTGCCGAAGCTGTAGCCCAAGCCCGCTTTCCAGGCGCTGATGGTGTCAACGGTAGAAGAGCCGTACACGCCGCCGCTATGCTTTTCGTAAGCCAGCGAAGCGAACAGCGGGCCATTATCGTATATACCGACCATGGACAAAGCGCTCACATCATCCGTAGCAGCGGCTTCAACGTTCTTGACCTGCACGTAGGCGACAGCAGCGTGGAAGCCGGAGAAAGTGGGGCTGATGTAAGCCACGGTCTCGTCAGCGCGCAGGTCAAACAGGCCGCTAGCGGAAGCGGTGGAAGAACGGCCGATGATGGCGTTGTAGTCACCCGCGGTGTCAGCAAACGGATCCAGCTTGACGGTGCCCAGCTTGTACGGAGTGTCGTGACGACCCATGAGCAGGGTGCCCATGGAAGCGGACTTCAGGCCAACGAAGGTATTGCGGTTAGCAATATCGCCGGCGGCGTTAGCATTGCTGCTGCTGAGCTGGCTTTCAATCTGCCAAATCGCGGACAGACCGCCACCCAGATCTTCGGAGCCTTTGAAGCCAATACGGGAAACGTTGTCACGGCCGGTCACCATGTCGGTGTCGTCGACGGTGCTGTCGTCGGTGTTGGCACGGTCAACCGAAAAGGACATCACGCCGTAGATGTCGACGTTGGAAGTAGCAGCAAAAGCAGCGGGAGCGGCGACAACGCCAGCAACTGCCAGTGCGATCAGGGTTTTTTTCATAACTTTCTCCAATAAAGAAAAATAATCAAACCAGTTATTCAGAACCAGTTTCTGTTTGAAGCTCTGCAGAGCTGTCCTGCACGTAAAAATGCGTTAGGGACGGAATCGATTATCCAGACTCCACCCCCGCCGACAAGCAGAGTTGTTGTTTTTTCCGTTAAACAGGGGGGAAAGTGTTGTTTTGTTGCACATGCACAACAAGGTACGCGTTACGCCACAAGAACCCGTTGGCTCAGGATGGCTTGTTTCAAATCCTGATCCTGCAAGGCATCAAGACGCACCACATCCAGGTTGTAAATGACCGGCGCCTGTTCAAGCGCTTCTTGCAGGGCATGCCAGCGTGCGGGGCTGAGGTCGGGCGCTTCGATGGCCAGGTCAATGTCGGAGGCGCGCCGGGCTTGCCCGGTTGCACGCGAGCCAAATATCCAGGCATGACGAATTTCCGGGAATTGCCCCAAAGCGGCTTTAAGCGCCTGACGATCTTTTTCACGCAGTTGCAGCATTGGCTTTAGTCGAGCTTGAGGGTTGCCAGGCGTTCGGCCAGATCAACCAGACGCACGGCATAGTCCGCACGAATATGGGCAGCAATCGTTTCAGCCAGGTCTTCACGGTAGGTGTGCGTGGTGAGGTTGCGGTCTTCCAGCATGGCCAGCCACACATCGGCTTCATCGGGCGTTTGAATGAGGCCAAAGGCAAAAGCCTGTTTCAGCACCTGGCGCGGACCAGTCGCCTCGAATCCCTGATGCAGCAAAAAAAGTTGCAGCGTTTTCCAGGCAGCTTCAAAGGTGAATTCAAAACGCTGGATGGTGGCATCGCGCAGGATGTCCCCACCCTGCTGGCTGACAGCCTCCCGCAGGCGGCTGGCCGCATGCAGGAATTCGTGTTGTCGCTGGGTAAAACGTTGAGCGTCCATATATCTAATTGTGCGCAGGGGATACCGTATAGGCAAGCGATTTGGCGCGCAAGCCAAACGGGCGCTCTGGGCCGGGGCGCAGCAGCAGGCTATCACTATTGAGAGGCCTCGTTATCGTGCAACCTCGGAAGGCGGCCATTTTCGCGATGTATGAAGCACGCGAAGTATCTCTACCCGTTGCTCCTTGACTCGATAGGGGATGATGTAGGGGAAACGGGACAGCACAAGTTCACGCGTTCCCGGTACGCGCCCGGGGCGCCCCATGTCGGGATGCCGGGTCAGAAGTTGCGTGGTCTCGTTGGCTTCCGCAATTAGCCCAGCCGCAGCCTGCGGATTATCTTGCGCGATATAGGATGCCTCCTGTTCCAGGCTGTGCAATGCACGCCGCAGCCATTTAACCTGCATATTTTTTCAGCAGGTCCGCAAGTTCGGAGGGGGGTGCGAATTCGCCCCGGTCGGCTTCCTGAATCGCCTGCTCGATTTCACCGATTTGCCAGGCTTCCAGATCAATGTACCGCGCGATAGCTTCTTCTGCCAGATAGGACCTGGAACGATGTGTGGATTGCGCAAGCTTGTCGAGCTTTGCCTTGATTTCTTCGGGAACGCGTAATGTCAGCACTGCCGTGGCCATGATCAACTCCTGTATGACGTTGTATACATGCGCAGCATAGCACGTCAAAATGAGACTGAAATTTCGGTTACACCGACACCCAAAACCCGGATGGCGCGATGGCGGACGCTACTGCGGTGGCGCAAGCTGGTACGGGATTTCGACGAAACCGAAGGTGCCGGGCGGGAAGTCGCGGGTGTTTCGGGTAACCAGTCGCAACCCATGCAATACGGCAAACGCAGCTTGCAGGGCATCGGGCAATTTCCAGCGGTATTGCCTGCGCAAACGCGCAGCTTCGTCGGCCACGGCGGCATCCACTGCAAGTACCGGGTAATGCGCGAGCAGGGCCATGGGGGGCGCCCAGTCAGCTTCGTCGAAACCGGTCAGCACCTCGGCACGGGTAATGGCGGAGATCGCGCAGTCGGGCGCCCATTGCATCAGGTAGTCGGTAGCTGACGCCACCCCGTTGAAATGATCAATCAGAATGACGGAATCAAGCAGACGATTCATCGGTCCGCCCATTCGTCACGCAGCCGGTTTTGCCACTCCATGCCGTCGCCATGCTTCCATATCCCGGCTGTCCGTTGCAGGCCCTGTGCCAGGGCCTGCGTGCGATCATGCTCGGCACGCAAACGGTCTACGGCGCGGCGGACAATTTCGTTCATGGAAACGCGCTCGGCTTTGGCCTGACTGGCGAGCCAGGCTTTTGCCTGGTCGTCCAGCGTAATAAGGATGCGGGCCATCGCTTGATTCCTTTCCTGAAAAACAAAATGATATACATTTCCAGAAAATGATATCACGCGCTACGGAAGAATAAAGCGGGACGGGAATATCCGTTCACACCCAGCGCCCGCCACCTGCCATCCCCACCATCAGGCGCACGCCGCCATACGCCAGCCACGACAAGGTGCGGCGTACCCAGCCGCGGCGTTGCCAGTCGGCCGGGGCCAGCGCTTGTGACTGATCGATGGCCTGTTGCAGACGCTGCCGCAGATCATGCGAAAACGCAGCATCCTCCACCACCACATTCGCCTCGCGCGCCATCAGCAGGCTGAAAGGGTCGATATTGCTGGAGCCTACGGTGGCCCAGTGGCTATCGACTACGGCGACCTTGGCGTGCAGTTCGCTCATTCTGTATTCATATATGGCCACGCCGGCGGTGAGCAGATCGCGATACAGGGCGCGCGAGGCGGCCTGAAAAAAAGGATGATCGGTGTGGCCCTGCACCAGCAATTGCACGCGCACGCCGCGTGCCGCGGCCTTTTTCAGCAAACGCCGGAACCGGTAGCCGGGCAGGAAATAGGCGCTGGCGATCAGGATGTCATCACGCGCCCGCGCCAGCGCAACCAGATACGCACGCTCGATGTCGCGGCGATGCGCAAAATTGTCACGCACCACAAAGGCGGCACGCACATGGCCATCGGTCGGCCAGGCAGGCTCAAGCATGGTTTTGTCCTCGCCTGCCTGCAACTGCGACAAGGCCACCAGCCGCCACAACCGACGCACGCTTTGATGGATGCTGGCAAGCAGGGGGCCCTGAATTTCGACACTGAAATCCAGCCGCGGAGCATCGAAATGGATAGGGACATAGTCATCCATGAGGTTCATGCCGCCGATAAAGGCGATGCGTGCGTCGATCACCACCAATTTGCGATGCAGCCGCCGCAGGCTGCGCGGATTGGAAAGCCAGCCGCTTACTATCGGACGGTAGACCAGCACGCTGACGCCGTCAGCCTCCAGCAATTTCAACCAGGTGGCCGGAAAATCACGCGAGCCGACGCCATCGATCATCAATCGCACGCGAACGCCGCGCTGTGCGGCGCGACTCAGCGCATCCCGCACCGCCTCGGCACTGGGGTCGGCGTTGAAAATATAGGTTTCGAGATGGATTTCGATCTGCGCGGAATCGATTGCACCAACGAGCGCGGGAAAAAACTCAGTCCCACTTTGCAGCAAGCGCAGGCAATTCCCCGCAACCGGGCCGCTACCGCGAAAGTGCGATTGACGCAGTCGATCTTTCATAGGGATGAGCCTATCAAAGCGTGGAGGCCTTTATTTCAGCAGGTGCGCGGCATCAGGCCAGGCTGAGTTTGGCTGTCAGCGCAGCGTGGTCTGAAATCCGGTGCCAGGCATTACCGGTATGCACATGCGCGGCATGGATGTTGAAGCGCCGCACATAGATCCGATCAAGCTGAAACATAGGCAGGAAGGACGGGTAGCTGCGTGCCGCCTTGCCATGATGGGTTTCGAACACCTCGGACATGCCCAGTTCGTCCTCGAAATAGCGCCCGGCACGCACCAGCCAGTCATTGAAGTCGCCCGCCAGAATCAGGGGGGCATCATCCGGCACCATGGCACGTATACGGGAAACAATCATCGCCAGCTGACGCTTGCGGCCGCGCTCGGTCAGCCCGAGATGGACATTGATGCAATGCACCGGCGTAGCAACGCCGGGCACTTCAATTTCACAGTGGAGCATGCCGCGGCTCTCGTAAGAATGAGCGGAAATGTCCTCGTTTTCCCATGACAGAATTTTGAAACGCGACAGGATGGCGTTGCCGTGATGGCCGGTGTCGTAAATGCAGTTCTTGCCGTAGGCGAAGTCGGTGTAGACGTGCCCCGCCAGAAATTCGTGCTGCGGCCGGCCCGGCCAGTGCGGAAAACGGCTGGCACGCTGGCTATGGCTGCCCTGCACTTCCTGCAAAAAGACGATATCGGTGCCCAGCGTGCCGAGGCGGTCGCGCAACTCGTGCACGGTCAGCCGCCGGTTGAATTGCGACAAGCCTTTATGGATGTTGTAACTGGCGATATGCAGCGGAGAAGTCATCCGCTCATTATAAGCGTGTGGCCAGCAGGCGAATGGCCGCTGCATTGCTGGGCGAAAAACAGCGCCCGGCGGCCTCTTCTGGCGACAGCCACACGTATTGCAGGTGTTCGGGCGGCGCCAGTTTGATCGGCACTTGCGCAGGCAAACGCAGGCCAAACACATGCTCGGTGTTGTGCGTCACGCCTGGCGCGTAGCGGTGACGCCAGCGCGCATAAATTTCAAAGCGGGTTTCGATGTTCCAGGGCGTCAGTTCGAACCGGCTGGTGTCGAGTCCGGTTTCCTCGCGCACTTCACGGATGGCGGTCTGTTTCAGGGTTTCGCCCGCGTCCTGCGAGCCGGTGACCGACTGCCACAAGCCGGGGGCATCGGCGCGCTCCATCAACAACACCTGGCCGTCAACCGTGTAGATCACGACCAGTACTGAAACAGGGAGCTTGTGCGCAATCAAATGATGCAGGCACCCAGCGGAGCGCCTGTCGTCATGATGGCGATCAGGCGGTCGATGTTGGGATGCTTGCCGGGGTGAAGCGTCGCGTCTTCGGTGTGTTCAGCAAAAATCGCCAGGCCTTCGGCAGCCGCCTCGGCGTGGATCACGCCGTATTGCCGGGCGAGATGGGCATACACGCGGAACGATCCGGCGGTGCCGGGTGCATTGGCAATCGAGGCCACTTCGGCACCGGCGGCGTCGGTCAGCACCAGTTTCTCGCCCGCGAACTCGGGCAGGGTTTTCAGGGTGTCGGCAAAATTCATTTCAAAATCCTTTGTCCGCGAAGGACGCGAAGAGACACGAAGAAAAACAAAACCATCCCCTTACCCGTCATGGCGAGCGGAGCGAAGCCCCAGTATCCGTCCCGCGGCGCTTCTGGATTGCTTCACTACGTTCGCAATGACAATGTAGTCAAGGTTTTCTTCGCGCCCCTTCGCGTCCTTTATGCCCTTCGGGTATTCGCGGATAAAAAAGGTGTTAAGCCGCCTTGTCCGGAGCCGCCGTGTTGCGCAAGCGGATGTGCAATTCGCGCAGCTGTTTGTCGTCCACCACGTTGGGCGCATTGGTCATCAGGCAGGAGGCGCGCTGGGTTTTGGGGAAAGCGATCACATCGCGGATCGACTCGGCGCCGGTCATCAGCGTCACCAGACGGTCCAGACCAAACGCCAGGCCACCGTGCGGCGGTGCGCCGTACTGCAGGGCATCGAGCAGGAAGCCGAATTTTTCGCGGCGCTCCTCCTCGCCGATGTTCAGTGCAGCGAATACCTTCCCCTGCACCGCTTCTTTATGGATACGAACCGAGCCGCCGCCGACCTCCCAGCCGTTCAGCACCATATCGTAGGCCTTGGACAGGCACTTGCCCGGATCAGTAGCCAGCCATTCTTCATGGCCGTCCTTCGGCGCGGTAAAGGGATGATGCAGCGCGTCCCAGCGGTTTTCGTCCTCGTTAAACTCAAACATGGGGAAATCGACCACCCATAGCGGCGCCCAGGCACGGCCATCAAGATGATTTTTCTCATGGCCAATCTTGAGGCGCAGCGCGCCAAGGGCGTCGTTTACTACCTTGGCGCGGTCGGCGCCAAAGAAGATCAGATCGCCGTTCTGCGCGCCGGAGCGCTCCATCACTGCACGCAGCGCGTCTTCGGAGAGGTTCTTGACGATGGGCGACTGCAGGCCGGTTTCATTCAACTGTGCCACGTCGTTGACCTTGATGTAGGCCAGGCCCTTGGCACCATAGATCTTGACGAACTCAGTGTAGCCGTCGATTTCACTGCGGCTGAGTGATGCGCCGCCCGGGATGCGCAGTGCGGCAACCCGACCCTTGGGATCGTTGGCCGGACCGGAGAAAACCTTGAAGGCGACGTCCCTCATCGCATCGCCGACGTCGACAATTTCCAGCGTCACCCGCATGTCGGGCTTATCGGAACCGTAGCGGTTGATCGCCTCAGCGTAGGTCATGCGCGGGAACACGGCGGGCAGGTCGGTATCCTGCGCGCGCTTCATCATGTCGCGGATCATGCCCTCGACCAGACCCATGATTTCCTCTTCGCCAAGGAACGAAGTTTCCAGGTCGACCTGGGTAAATTCGGGCTGGCGGTCGGCGCGCAGGTCTTCGTCGCGGAAGCACTTGGTGAGCTGGAAATAACGGTCGTAGCCCGCCACCATCAGCAACTGCTTGAACAGCTGCGGCGACTGCGGCAGTGCGTAAAACATGCCGTCGTGCACGCGCGAAGGCACCAGATAATCGCGCGCGCCTTCCGGGGTGGAGCGCGTCAGCATCGGTGTCTCGATTTCCATGAAGCCATTGGCATCAAGGTAGTCGCGCATGATTTTGGAGACGCGATAACGCAAGCGCATGTTCTTCTGCATCGGCTCACGGCGCAGGTCGAGGTAGCGGTACTGCAGGCGAATATTTTCGTTGATGTTGTCGTCGTCGATCTGGAACGGCGGCGTCAGCGAAGGGTTCAGCACTTCCAGGTTTTTGGTCAGCATTTCGACCATGCCGGTGGGCATGTTGGGATTCTCGGTGCCGGCGGGGCGCGCACGCACCAGGCCCTCGATCTTCAGCACGAACTCGGAGCGCACTTCTTCGGCCAGCTTGAACGCGGCAGGGGTATCGGGATCGATCACCACCTGCATCATGCCTTCGCGGTCGCGCAGGTCGATAAAAATCACGCCGCCGTGGTCGCGCCGACGGTGCGCCCAGCCACACAAGGTCACGGTGTTGCCTATATCGGCAGCGCTCACGGCGCCGCAGTAATGAGTACGCATGCTCTATTTCCTAATTGAAAGCCTGGCCTGAATTAAATACTGGCCTATTGAGTTCCGTGGCGCACTTCACCTGAAGCGACACCCATCGAGACGATGTATTTCAACGCGCGGTCAACCGATACATTCAGTTCGATGACCTCGCTCTTTTTCACAAAAAAATAAAATCCGTTGACCGGGCTCGGCGCAGTGGGAATAAACACCGCCACATACTCGTCCGATAGCACGTGCACCACCTCATCCGGCAAATTGGTCTGAAAAGCCATCGACCACGCCTGCGGATGCGGGTAGCGCACCAGCAACACCTTGCGAAACGCATGGCCGTTGCCCGACAGCAACGTATCGGAGACCTGCTTGACGCTGCCATAGATGGATTTGACCACCGGAATCCGGGTGAGCTGGCGCTCCCAGAAGTCGACGATCTTCTGGCCGAAGAAGTTGGCGCCGAACATGCCGGTAAGCACGATCACCAGCAGCGTCAGAATCACCCCCAAACCAGGTATGCGCATCCCCAGCCAGGCTTTGGGCTGCCATTCGAGGGGCAGGACCGTAAGCGTCTGATCCATGGTGCCGATCAACAGATCGAGCACCCACAAGGTGATCCCCAGCGGCACCCAGATCAGCAGTCCGGTAATGAAATAACGTTTCATGAGCAATTCGTGAGAGTGAGAGGCAGCGCCATTCAATCAAAAACAAAGAAGCGGGCGGCTTGCACCGCCCGCTTCCTGATTGGCAATGATCCTGTCAGTTACACGCCGGGCACGCACCGGTGCCGCAGGCAGGAGACGGCGCCTCGGTTTTGGCTTCAGCAGGCTTGGCGCTGCCACCCTTGAAATCGGTGGCGTACCAGCCGCTTCCTTTCAGCGCAAACCCGGGCGCCGTCACCTGCTTGGCATAATCAGCCTTGCCGCACGACGGACATACCGTCAGCGGCGCATCGGCCACTTTTTGCATTTCGTCCTCGGCAAAGCCGCAGGACCCACATTTATAAGCGTAAATCGGCATTAAATTCTCCGACAATCAATAAGTTGCGGGATTATACCCAAACGACGGGCACAAGTACCCAAAGAGCTGGGCACAAGTACCCAAACGACGGGCACAAGACCCCAAAGAGCCGGGAGCAAGCGCCCAACAGGACCGGGTGTACATACTTTATCTGGCGGCAACTCGCCCGGTTTCAAGAGCGTGTCGCTACCAGGCCAGGCTCAGGCTGCCGTAGATACGACGGCTGAAAACATTGGTGTCGCGAAACTCCTGGTAATCCTTGCCCAGGTTCTGGGCGACCACGGCTGCTTCCACCTCGTTGCCCTGCCATTTCCAGTGCCGCGACAGACGCGCGTCAATCCGGTTGTAAGCCTGTGTGATATCCCCTTCGGACAACCATTTCACCGCATCGGTGCGCCAGACGCCCAGGCTCGTTTCCCAGCCGTGATTCAATTGATAACGGGCGAGCAAGCCCCAGTTGTTGCGTGGGGCCGATTGAGGAATGTCTTCGTTAAAGTTTCCCCGGCTAGTGGCTGCCGTCACAAACACCCGCGCGTAGTGCGCACTCACATCCAGTTCGCGGGTTGGCCGCCAGCGCAGCTGGAATTCACCGCCATGCGATCGGACGACCCCCAGGTTTTCGTACTTGAATTCATTGCCGCTGATGATCGTGCCGGGGTCGGCAACGTAATCGGCTTTCTGTTCGCCGATAAAATTATCAATCCTGTCCTGGAACAGACGCACATCGAATTCGAGTTTGGCTGGGCGCCAATAGCCCACATAGGCAATCTCCCGCGACACGATGTGCTCGGGTTTCAGGCCATCAGACGGCACGGTATACACATCGGCCAATCCCCCTGACTCAAGCTGGAAGATCCGATTGCCCTCTTCCTCGAAAAAAGTCGGCGAACGATAGGCGCTCGATACGCCCAGCCGGACAATGTGTCCGGGCGCAAGCGTGAAACTGGCTGCCAGGCGTGGCGAGATGTCGGTGCCCGTAAAGTAATGGTGCTCCAGCATGGCGCCGCCTTGCAGCAGGACGCGCTCGGTGGGCCGCCATTCAAGATTGCCGAACGCACGTGCGAGTTCACCGCGAAAAGTCTTGTTGGAGTTGTAATTCTGGGGGCTCTTGACCGTTTCCTGGCGGATTTCGCCCCCCCACACGGTGCGCAAATTGGGCAACCACTGCTCATTCACCTGCAGCTCGATGTTGCTGCGTGTCTGCAGCAAATATTGATCCACCGCCACCACGCAGCAGGCTTTGACTGTAGGGGTCAGGTCAGCCCTTACATCCGCATCGAAACTGTTTTGAGCGTGATAAGCCTGCACCCGCCATTCACGCTGGGCAGACTCCACCTTGTGATAAGCGAGCTGAAGATACAACGCACCCGAGTCCTGTTTGAGCGGCTCGAGCAGGGAGCGGTAATTGTTCACCCAGTCATCCACGCGCCTGCCCGCATCCCACTCCCCGCGCGACAAACCGAACTGCACCATCAGATCAGACTGTGCAGACAGCTGCTTATCCATGCGGCCGTTGACGAAAACCGTTGTACTGGCTTCAAAATAATGTCCGTTATCCCGGCTGACGAGTGGTTTGTCCGCTACATCATTCTCGAAGCGATCCCGTTGCTGGGCGGAGGCGGTCAGCCGATAACGCAAGCCCGCATCGCCGCCGCCGTGCCGAACCGTCGCTCCGCGCATGCCTTGCTCACCCAGTTGCAGCGACACGGAATCGCCCGGCACCTGCGCCGCTGTTTTGGTAATGATGTTGATCACTGCCGCAAAAGCATTGGCGCCATGAATGGCGGCATTGGGGCCTCGCACCACCTCGATGCGCTCGATATCCTCGATGGCTAGCGGCAAATCGGTCCAATTCACCGCCCCGTAATGGGGGCTGTAAATCGAACGGCCATCCACCAGCACCTGAAAACGCCGGGAATACGCATCGGCCAGTCCGTGATAGCCCGCTGCCCAGGTGTTGTCACGCGTATAGGCCACCGAAAAACCCGGCACCAGACGCAACAAATCGGGAATATCCCGAAATCCGGACGCACGAATCATGTCATGGTCGATAACAGTGACGGCAGCGGGTGCATCACTCACTGGTTGCGACAGTCGCGATACTGACAAGACAACAGGCAGGTCGTCGAGGAAATCCATCTCGGATAAAGCAGCCCCGGCGGGCAACGAGAACAGGCCAAGCAGAAGCGCACTGCACACACGCAAACCCGCGCACGTTTCCGAGGCAAGCCTGTTTGTCCAGGAACAAGGATTCTGAACGTTAATGAGTAGCACTCTTCCCCTCCATTTCCAACGCAGAGGCCAACGCTGCCAACTTAAAAGCCGGCACGGAATTGCAACAAGACCTGGCGTTCGGTTTCGCGGGACGCAACAAACTCCGCATTCCCCCCAAGAAGATGGCGGCCAATGACAGCCGCTTCAAGCGGTACGCCAGACTGCTTGCCGCGCCAGGCAAGGCGCAGGTCCAGGCGGTTTGAGCCTCCGACCCGGCCACCTCCGCCCAGCCAGCTTAACGCCGCGCTTTTATTCCAGGTGCTGCTTAACCACCAGTTCTGGTTAAACCCATGTTCCGCCAACAGGCTGAAAGCATAGGGTGGCGCAGAATCACGCCAAGCCGGATTGACGGATTGAATACGTACCCAGGCGGGCGCAAACCGGATACGGGTTCTGGCCGCGGGCTTCCATTCAAGCTCAAACTCAACGCCTTTCAAAGTGGCATTGCCCGCGTTGAAAAACTGGTAGGCAAGATTATCCTGGCCATCGGCAACAGGCACTTCAGCAAAGTCGATCAGGTTAGTGTAAGTGTCGTAAAACGCCCGCATGTCGAGCGTGACGCCTGCTGTTGGCCAGGCCTGCCACCACCCTATGTCGCGCGAAATGACGCGCTCGGATTTCAGGGAATCGGGCTGGATCAACAGGGTATCAAGCCCAAAACCAAAATCCGCCGCATTTTGCCCAAACAATTCGTAATAGGTCGGCACGCGGTAACCCAGGTTGTATCCGATCCGGAATGACTGGGTCGGACGCGGCTGAAAATGCACTGTCAGCCTGGGAGAAAAATCGCGCCGGCCGGCATGGGTCGATTCCCACATGGCACCGGCGTTCACCAGCCATTGCGGGGCAAGACGGAATTCACCATTGCCGTACACACGCCAGGAATGCTCCTGGATCGATGATGCCTGATCGTAGTAAAAGCGCGACCGCACTTCGTCCAGGCGGTATTCCGTTCCCAGCGCGGCGCGCACACTCGAACCCAAAACCCCTTTCCATCCGGCAGACAGGTTTTGGCGAAGGGTCGAAAACCCCAGATCGATCGGGGGGGGTGTCCCGCCCAAATCCAGATCATCGCCGTAGGTTTGCCGTGTCAGATCGTACGCCAGACGGGTTTCCACATTGGCATGATGCACGTGCCGCCAGCTTATCTGCCCATACGCAGAATGCACATTCACCGGAAAGGTTTGCCCTGCCACGGCGTCGTCATCCAACCGGGAATGCGCCATGCCGCCCATGACGCTCAGCGTATCCGCGCCCGTCATGCTCCAGTCGCCGCGCCCATCCAGATAACGATCCCGTACGTCATCTGCCACATTGGCGTAGTAATCATCAGCACGTTGTCCCACCGACAGGCGCCAACTCCCGGCTTCGCTCGCCGCACCGACCCGTGCACTCAACTCGCGATAGCCATGCCCGCCAGAGCCCGCCATGATGCCGATGCGCTTACCGCCTTCATGCGATTGCGTGAGGATGTTGATGACGCCCATGAAGGCATTGGCGCCATAACTGGCTGCAGCCGGCCCGCGTATCACTTCGATACGATCGATGTCTTCCAGGGAAATCGGCAGATTGCGCCAATAGACCTGGCCAAAATCTGGGCTGTAAACCGAGCGCCCATCAATCAGCACCTGGAACCGGCGAGAATAGCCATCGCCCAGGCCGTGATACGTCAAGGTGCCGATATGTCCATCCTGTTGCGCCACCGAAAACCCGGGTACCAGCCGAAATACGTCGATCAGTTGCGTCACGCCCGACGCCCGGATCATGTCGCGATCGATCACCGTGACCGCGGAGGGTGAATCGGCCAGCGGCTGGCTCAGGCGCATCGGCGACAACACAACCGGCAACTCATCGAGAAAATCGGATTCGGTAATCGCAGCCCCCGCCAGGTTGGGGCATGTCAGGCCACCGCTCAACAAGAGCGTCCATCCCAACACACCCAGGCTTGTTTGTGGATTGCTGTTCACCGCATGCCAGCGCGCATGCGCACCGGGTCTTCTCCGTATTATTGATATGAATTCATGAATTCGTGGGAAGGAACGGCCCACGACCGTGCCAATTAAAACGGGATGTCATCGTCCATGTCGTCAAACCCGCTGCTGGCGGGGCGCTGCGCAGCCGCCGGGGCCTTGCTCGGCTGGCTGCGCTGGGGCTGGGGCGACTGGTCGTATCCACCCTCATCCATATCGGCCATGCCGCCACCGCTACGCCCGCCCAGCATTTGCATGCGATCACCGCGAATCTCGGTAGCGTACTTCTCGATGCCTTCCTTGTCGGTGTATTTGCGGGTGCGGATGGAACCCTCGACGTAAACCTGGCCGCCCTTTTTCAGGTACTGCCCACACACTTCAGCCGTGCGGCCAAAGAAGCTGACACGGTGCCATTCGGTCTGCTCGACCATCTGACCGGACTTGTCCTTGTATTTGTCGGTGGTGGCAATCGCGAGGTTGGCGACGGCTTCTCCGCTGGGCAGATAGCGCATTTCGGGGTCGCGCCCCAGGTTGCCGACCAGAATGACTTTGTTGACGGATGCCATGTTTTCCCCCGAATTAAAATTGAATTGCTTGCGCGTGAAGTGTTGCGGATTCTATCAGGCCCGCCGCCGGACCGTCAGGCCGTTGCAGTTTCAAGCAGACTGCGTGCGCCCGCTTCGTCCCACCCCTTGATGCTGACTTTGAGCATGGCCACGCCTTCTTCGGCGAGCACCACGGCTTCGACCACACCGGCCAGGCCAGCCAGTTGTCCTTTCAGCAGCGTGGCCTGGTCCTCCGGCATCACGCCCACATTAAACATCCGGGTCTTGATCGCGGGCGGCGGCGTCATCGAAATAGAAACCAGCAGCCAGATCGCCATCAACACCACGCAGAATATGAATACCACGTGAAAACCATAGTGCTGCGCCAGCCAGCCGCCGAACACCCCGCCAAAAAACAGTCCCAGCGCCTGGGCGGTGTTGTACACGCCCATCGCCGTGCCTTTGGCGGATGCCGGGGCCAGCTTGGAAATCAGCGAAGGCAGGCTGGCTTCCAGCAGGTTGAACGCAACGAAATAGAAAAACAGCGCCCAGACGATGCCCCATAAATATTCGATGCCCACCGCCAGCCCAATCTGGGCCAACAGCATCAGCGTCACGGCCCCGACAAATACCGGCTTCATCTGGCCGCGCTTTTCGCCATAAATCAGGGCGGGAACCATCAAGGCGAATGAACCCAGCAGCACCGGGAGATACACCGCCCAGTGGTGGTCGGGCGCCAGGCCGCTGTTTTTAAGCGCCACCGGCACCACGACAAACATCGCCATCTGCGCGGCGTGCAGGGCAAAAATTCCGAAATTGAGCCGCAGCAACTGGCCGTTGCGCAGCACATCTTTCAATCGCGCCGGGTTGGCCTGCGCATCCGCATGGAAGTGGCTATCCGCCGGATCGGGCACCCATGCCCTGACGACCCAGATGGCGGCCAGCGCCAGTATGCCGGTCAGGGCAAAAATGCCCGGCACGCCAATGACGCGATTGAGTGCAGGCCCGGCCACCAGCGACACCGCAAAGGCGACACCGATGGTGGAGCCGATCATCGCCATCGCCTTGGTGCGGTGCTCTTCGCGGGTGAGGTCGGCCAGCATGGCGGTGACAGCGGCAGACACCGCCCCCGCCCCCTGCAGCGCGCGGCCGAAAATTGTCCAGTAAATATCCGTGGCGGTGGCCGCCACAAAGCTGCCGATGGCAAAGATGATGAGCCCGAAGATGATGACCTTCTTGCGCCCCATGCGGTCGGACGCCATGCCGAAGGGGATCATGAAGATGGCCTGGGTCAGGCCGTACATGCCGAGCGCAAGGCCAACCAGGGTGTGATTGTCGCCGCCTGGCAAGTGTTCCGCATACAGCGCGAACACCGGCAGGATCAGGAACATGCCCAGCATTCGCAGGCCAAAAATGGCCGCCAGACCCGATGTGGCGCGCTTTTCGGCGTGGGTCATGCTTTCAGACAAGTCGATGTGGGCCACTGCGAGATGAACTAACGGGGTTAGACGAATGCGGGAAGTCCGTTATATTAGCAGGTTGCGAATTACGCTCGCCGCCCTAACCGATAGCCGTCAATCAATGGAATTTATCCGCATCCGTGGCGCCCGCACCCACAACCTGAAAAACATCAATCTCGACCTGCCACGCAACAAGCTGGTGGTGATCACGGGACTGTCTGGCTCAGGCAAATCATCGCTGGCGTTCGATACGCTCTATGCCGAAGGCCAGCGACGCTACGTCGAATCCTTGTCGGCCTATGCGCGGCAGTTTCTGCAGCTGATGGAGAAACCCGATGTCGATCTGATCGAAGGCTTGAGTCCGGCGATTTCCATCGAGCAGAAAGCCACCAGCCATAACCCGCGCTCGACGGTCGGCACGGTCACCGAGATCCACGATTACCTGCGCCTGCTGTATGCCCGCGTTGGCGATCCACAGTGCCCGGAACACGGCATCACGCTGGCTGCGCAGACGGTATCGCAAATGGTCGATGCGGTGCTGGCGCTGCCGGAAGACACCAAGTTGATGATCATGGCGCCGCTGATTGTGGGGCGCAAAGGTGAAAACCTCGAACTCTTTGCCGAACTGCGTGCGCAGGGTTTCGTGCGGGTGCGGGTCGATGGCAAGGTGCATGAGATCGACGCCGTCCCCAAGCTCGACAAGAACAAGAAGCACACCATCGAAGTAGTGGTGGATCGCCTGAAGGTGCGCGCCGACGCCAAGCAGCGCCTGGCCGAAAGCTTCGAGACCGCGCTGCGTCATGCCGATGGCCGCGCGCTGGCAGTGGAAATGGATACAGAGAAGGAACACCTGTTTTCTGCCAAGTTCGCCTGCCCGATTTGCAGCTACGCATTGCCCGAACTGGAGCCGCGCCTGTTCTCGTTCAACAATCCGATGGGCGCCTGCCCCACCTGCGACGGTCTCGGCCAAATCACCTTTTTCGATCCGGCACGGGTGGTGGCTTTCCCGCATCTGTCGCTGGCAAGCGGCGCGATCAAGGGCTGGGACAAACGCAATCAGTTCTTCTTCATGATGATGCAAAGCCTGGCGATGCATTACGGCTTTGACCTCGACACGCCCTGGGAATCGCTGCCCGAACGCATACACGATGTGCTGCTCAATGGCTCTGGCCGCGAAGCCATTGCCTTCCAGACGCTGGCGCCGCGCGGTGGATTCACCACCAAAAGCTACCCGTTCGAGGGCGTGTTGGCCAACATGTCCCGTCGCTACCACGAGTCGGATTCGATGGCGGTACGCGAAGAACTCGCCAAGTACCAGAATAACAAGGCCTGCCCTGCCTGCGAAGGCACCCGGTTGCGCGAAGAAGCGCGTCACGTCATGGTCGGCGACGTCCCGATCTTCAAGGTCAGCGCGATGCCGCTGAAGCAGGCGCTGGCGTTTTTCCAGACGCTCACGCTCGACGGTCACCGCGCCCAGATCGCCGACAAGATCGTCAAGGAAATCATCGCCCGCGTCGGTTTCCTCAACAACGTCGGACTCGACTACCTGTCGCTCGATCGTTCCGCCGACACGCTCTCCGGCGGTGAGTCGCAGCGCATCCGCCTCGCCAGCCAGATCGGCTCGGGACTCACCGGCGTGATGTACGTGCTCGACGAACCGTCGATCGGCCTGCACCAGCGCGACAATGATCGCCTGCTGGCCACGCTGAAACATCTGCGCGATATCGGCAACTCGGTGCTGGTGGTCGAGCACGACGAGGATGCCATTCGCGCCGCCGATTACGTGGTCGACATGGGCCCCGGCGCCGGCGTGCATGGCGGCGAGATCGTGGCCGAAGGCACGCCGGAAGAAATCCGCATGAGCGAACACTCGCTCACCGGCCAGTATCTGTCAGGCCGTCGCTCGATTGCCATCCCGAAGAAACGCCGTGTGCCGGACCCCGAGCGGCACCTGGTCCTGACTGGTGCCAGCGGCAACAACCTGCAAAACGTCACACTCAATTTACCGCTCGGCCTGTTCGTCTGCATCACCGGCGTGTCGGGCTCGGGCAAATCCACGCTCATCAACGACACCTTGTACGCCGCGACCGCGCGCCATTTGTACGGCTCGTCAGCCGAGCCCGCGCCACATGCAGAAATCCACGGCCTGGAGTTCTTCGACAAGGTGATCAGCGTCGACCAAAGCCCCATCGGCCGCACCCCGCGCTCCAACCCGGCGACCTACACCGGGCTGTTTACGCCGATCCGTGAGTTGTTTGCCGGCGTACCCGAGGCACGTACGCGCGGCTACGGACCGGGCCGATTTTCGTTCAACGTCAAAGGCGGCCGCTGCGAAGCCTGCCAGGGAGATGGAGTCATCAAGGTCGAGATGCATTTTCTGCCTGACATCTACGTGCCATGCGATGTGTGTCACAGCGCCCGCTACAACCGCGAAACCCTGGAAGTGCACTACAAGGGCAAGACCATTCGCGATGTGCTGGAAATGACCATCGAGGCAGCAGCCGAATTTTTCGACGCTGTCCCCGTCGTCAAACGCAAACTGCAAACGCTGATGGATGTAGGCCTCGGCTATATCCGCCTTGGTCAATCCGCCACCACGCTATCAGGCGGCGAAGCGCAACGCGTCAAATTGTCACTCGAACTGTCCAAGCGCGATACCGGCCGCACCCTCTACATTCTCGACGAGCCGACCACCGGACTGCACTTCGCCGATATCGATCTGTTGATGAAAGTGCTGCAACGCCTGGCTGATGCCGGCAACAGCGTGGTTGTCATCGAACATAATCTGGATGTGATCAAGACCGCCGACTGGCTGATCGACCTTGGACCCGAAGGCGGTGCGGGGGGCGGCCTAATCATCGCCGAAGGCACGCCAGAGGCCGTGGCCGACAATCCAGCCAGCCACACCGGTAAATATCTGCAACCCGTGCTGTCACGTCATTGAACATGACCGATCCCATCCGCCTATCCAAACTCATGTCCGAGCGCGGGCTGTGTTCGCGCCGCGAAGCGGACAGTTATATCGAGCGCGGGCTGGTATTTGTCGATGGCAAGCGGGTGAGTGAACTCGGCACCAAGGTCGATCCGGCCTGCACCATCCGGCTGGACACGGCAGCCAACCAGCAGCAACAGCAACGCGCCACCATCCTGCTGCACAAACCCATTGGCTATGTGTCGGGCCAGCCGGAGCCGGGTTATCAACCTGCCGTCGTGCTGATCCGCCCCGAGACGCAATGGCAGGATGGGCGCGCCACCCAGGCGTTCCATCCGTCGCACCTGAAAGGGTTGGCACCGGCCGGCCGGCTCGATATCGACTCGACCGGCCTGCTGGTACTGACGCAGGATGGACGCATCGCCAAACAACTGATAGGCGAAGACTCTGATGTCGAGAAGGAATATCTGGTGCGCGTGGCCGGACGACTCGACGAAAAGGACCTCGCACGCCTGAACCATGGGCTCTCGCTCGATGGCCGGAAATTGCGGCCGGCAAAGGTCAGTTGGCAAAATGCCGACCAGTTGCGTTTCATCCTGAAGGAAGGCCGCAAGCGCCAGATTCGTCGCATGTGCGAACTGGTCGGGTTAAAAGTAGTAGGCCTGAAGCGTGTGCGTATCGGCCGTGTGCGGCTGGGCGATCTGCCGCCGGGTCAGTGGCGCTATCTGCAAGCAGACGAATGCTTCTAAGTCGCTGATTTGTAAAAAATGTTCTGAAGGGTTGTTCTCAGGCTATTTTGGCGTTACTAATACAGGTTGCGGGTTGCCAGACCCGCAACCTTTACTTTAAATCTACATCAGGGAGATCCACATGAATTCCAAACTACTCGCCGCACTTTTCGCTGCCCTTGCACTCACCGCCTGCCAAAAAGCTGAAGAAGCCGCTGCCCCCGCCATGGAACAGGCTCAGGAAGCCGCCGGCGCTGCCGCGGATTCCGCCGCCGACGCTGCAGGTTCTGCTGCTGATGCAGCCGGTGCCTCTGCCGAAGCGGCAGGTGCTGCTGCTACCGCAACCGGTGAGGCCACGATGGATGCGGCTGCCAAAGCCGCCCAGGACACCGCCGACGCAGCGCAGGGTGTGGCCGACAAGGCCAAAGACGCCGCCGCGAAGTAATTCCGCGCCAGGCAGTGCAAACGGCCAGGTTCGCCTGGCCGTTTTTATTGGCGCCTATAAACCTGCCGATGATTTCTGCGCAGGATGGAAAAAGCGCCGCCCCCAACCAATCAGGTCATCCACAAAAGTGAACACGACCGGGATGACCAACAGGCTAAGGAAGGTTGAAGTGATCAACCCGCCAATGACGACGATGGCCATAGGCGCACGAAAGCTCGGGTCGGTGCCGATGCCAATGGCGATCGGCAGCATGCCTGCACCCATCGCCACGGTGGTCATCACAATCGGCCTGGCACGTTTGCGGCAAGCATCCAGCAGAGCGTCCCAACGGTTCAGGCCATGGTCGCGGCGCGCCAGGATCACATAGTCAATCAACAGGATGGAGTTTTTGGTGGCAATCCCCATCAGCATCACCAGCCCGATCATCGACGGCATCGACAGTGCGGTATGGGTGATGAACAGCGCCAGGAAGGCGCCGGGAATCGACAACACCAGCGCGGTCAGAATGGTCACCGGCTGCACAAACCCCTTGAACAGCAGCACCAGCACGATGTAAATGCATAGCACGCCGGTCAACATGGCCAGGCCAAAACTGGCGAACAGCTCGTTCATCGCCTCGGCATCGCCGATCGTGGTCTGCGTCACGCCGGGCGGCAGGTTTTGAATGCTGGGCAGCGCCATGGCCTGGTTTTCCACCAAGCCCAATGGCTGCTGGTTCAGCTCGATTTCAAAGTTGACGTTGCGTTGCCGGTCGTAGCGATCGATTTCGGCTGGTCCGCTGTCGATGCTGAGCGAGGCGACGTTGCCGATCATCACCGGGCCGTGGGTACCGGGTACGGTCATGCGTTCCAGCAAGGCCATGTCCTGGCGCGCGCCAGGCGGCAGCTTGACGACGATCGGCACTTGCCGCTGCGCCAGATTGAGCTTGGCCAGACCTTGATCGTAATCACCGGCGGTGGCGATGCGCAGCGTGTCGGCAATCGAGGCAGCGGTGACGCCGAGGGCGGCAGCTTTGGCGAAATCGGGACGCACCACCAGTTCGGGGCGCACCAGGCTGGCGCTGGTGGTGACGTTGCCAATGCCGGGAATCGTGCGCAACTCACGCTCGACCTTGCGTGCATGCTCGGCCAGTGCCTGGCCATTTTCACTGGCCAGCACCAGCACATATTTCTCGCTGGAGCCGCCGAATCCGACATTGACCCGCGCACCGGGAAGCGCCGTGAGCGCGTCGCGCAATTCGCGTTCAACCGTCTGTTTCTTGATGCCGCCACGTTGCGCGCGCGGCGTCATGTTGATGGTGAGCGTGGCCTTGCGTACCTCGGATGCGCCGCGCGGCATGAAGGGATCCGAACCCGCAGCCCCGCCGCCGACTGCGGTGTAGACCATTTTGACGTGCGGATTTTTTTGCACGATTGCGCGCGCCTGTTCCGCCGCCGCCAGCGTGTCGGCGTAGGTGCTGCCCGGCGGCAGCGATAGATAGACCTGGGTTTGCGACAAGTCATCCGGCGGAATAAAGCCGGTTGGCAATAACGGCACCAGCGCGAACGAACCAAAAAAGAAGCCAGCCGTCGCAAGCAGGGTAATCACACGATGCCGCAGGCACCATGCGACCCACTTCAGATATCCCCCCATCCAGAACGGCTCGGCATGTCCCGGCTTCGGTGGTTTCAGAATATAGGCCGCCATCATGGGGGTGAGCATGCGCGCCACCACCAGCGAGAAAAACACCGCAATCGCCGCACTCCAGCCAAACTGTACAAAGAACTTGCCCGGCACGCCGCTCATGAACGCAGTCGGCAAAAACACCGCTATCAACGTAAAGGTGGTGGCGATCACCGCCATGCCGATCTCGTCGGCGGCTTCCATCGCCGCCTGATAGGGCGTTTTGCCCATGCGCAGATGGCGCATGATGTTCTCGATCTCGACAATGGCATCGTCCACCAGCACGCCAACCACCAGCGACAAGGACAGCAAGGTGACCACATTGAGGGTGAAACCCATCAGGTGCATCACGGCAAAAGCCGGAATCATCGACAGCGGCAGGGCGGTGGCCGACACCAGCGTGGCGCGCCAGTCCCGCAAGAAAATCCAGACCACCAGCACCGCGAGGAGGCCGCCTTCGAACAGTAGCGTCATCGAACCCTTAAAATTTTCCTGCACCGGGTCAACGAAATTAAACGCCTCGGTAATAGTGATATCCGGATGGTCGGCTTGAATTCGGGCCAGTTCAGCGCGCACGCCGTCAGCCACATCGACTTCGCCCGCGCCCCGGCTGCGCACAATCTCGAAACCGACCACCGGCTTGCCATTGAGCAACGCGGCGGAGCGCTGTTCGGCCACGCTGTCGGTGACGCTGGCCACCTGATCGAGCCGCACCTGTCGGCCATCAGACAGCACGATATCCATACGCGCCAGTTCGTCGGCCGAAGCGACTGTGGCAATCGTGCGCACCGATTGCTCCGCGCCGCCCATGTCGGCGCGGCCGCCGGAGGCTTCCTGCTGAATCTGCCGCAATTGGCGTGAAATATCCGCTGCACTGGCGTTTAACGCCAGCAGACGCGCCGGGTCGAGTTCCACGCTCACCTCGCGGCTGACGCCCCCCACGCGCGAGACCGCACCGACCCCGCGCACACTGAGGATGCGCTTGGTGAGGCTGTTATCGACAAACCAGGACAGCGCTTCGTCGTCCATCCGGCTGGAGGCGACGGTGTAAGTCAGAATTGGCGCACCCGCCAGATTCATTTTCGAAATCACCGGATCGCGCAGGTCGGCAGGCAAGTCGGAACGGATGCGCGATACCGCATCGCGAACCTCATCCACCGCCTCCTGCGTGGGTTTTTCCAGGCGGAATTCAACCGTGATGGTGGCGGTGCCGTCCTGCACCTTGGTGTAAATATGCTTGATGCCTTGCAGCGTGGCGACTGCGTTTTCGATCTTGCGTGCGACCTCGGTTTCCATCTGGGCCGGCGCCGCTCCCGGCAACGTGGCAGAGACCGTCACTGTCGGCAAATCGATATCCGGGAATTGCTGGATTTTCATCGCCTTGAACGCCATCAGGCCGGCCAGCGTCAGCATGATGAACAGCAATACAGCCGGGATCGGGTTTTTGATGGACCAGGATGAGACGTTCATGATGTGGATTCCAACTGCAAGTGAGCCACGGTCGTTACTGAACGGATGCAGCCGGGGCGGTTACGACCCGCACCGAGTCGCCATCGGCCAGAAAGCCTGCGCCGCTCGCTACCACGCGCGCATCAGGCTCCAGCCCGCTGACAATTTCGATTTGATCACCCCGCCGCTGCCCTGGCTGCACCTTGATTTGAGCCACGCTGGTTTGCTCAGGCGTGTTTACGCCATCCAGCCTGAACACGTAGGAGAAGCCATCACGCATCACCACCGCGGATTGCGGCAAGCTCATCACGCGCGCGTGGCCCAGCGCAAACTCGCCGCGCGCAAAGGTGCCCGCACGCACGCTATTGCCTGTTTCAGCAACAGGCAAATCAACGTAGACCAGACCGTTAAGTGTCTGTGGATCGACTGTGGGCGCAACCATGCGTACCCGGCCTTGCACACGCTTGCCGTCGGGTGTGATCAACGTGGCCACCATCCCCGGCTTCAGCCTGCCAAGATCGGCTGCGCTGACTTCTGCCCGCCATTCGAGCCGGCTGCCGCGGATCAACCGAAACAACTCTTGTCCCGGTTGTGCCAGCGAGCCGATCGTGGCGGTGCGGGCAGAAATCACCCCGCCGTCCGGCGCGCGCACCAACGTTTGCGCCAGGCGCAATTGATCGGCCCGCATTCTGGCGCGCGCGGCATTCAAGCGGGCAAAAGCCGTCTTCTCAGCCGTTAGATACTGGCTGACCTGTTGGGCGCTCATGAAACCGGTTATTTGAAACTGCCGCGCGCGATCACCGTTGGCCCTGGCGTCAGCCAACATCGCTTCCGCCTCGGCTACCGCCGCCCGGGTCTGCGCCAAATCGGCGGCAATGGTGTCATTTGATATGCGTGCCAGCACTTGACCTTTTTGCACCTGATCACCAACATTCACCCGAACATCGATCAAACGCAGGTTGCCGATTTCAGTGCTGATCACCGCTTCCTGCCAGGCGGCGATGTTGCCATTGGTCATCAGCAGCTGCGGCCACTCAACCGACCGCGGCGTGATGGCGGTGACGGTCAACGCGGACTTGGCATGGGTCGTTTTATCTGCGTTGGCGGCAGGTTTTGGACGCGCGCCGTTATCCTTGTCACCTTGAACCATCATCCAGATCGCAGCTGCGCCGAGTACGATGACAGCTACCCAGGCCAGGCGTTTGCGTCCGGGGGAAAGACGGGGCACGGAGAATGACATCAATAAGCCTTCAATTCGTTTTGCAACCTATTGGAATGGCTCGCCAAACCGCGCCCACTCCGCTCAATCAAACACACCTGCAACCCGGGGGATTATATGCATTCACAAGGGCGCGGCGCACGCCGGCTGTTACTGGAATCGTTTCACGTCGCCATCGCGGCAGCCGATCCTGCCCATATTTTGCCACCCCATTTGCCTGTGCCACCACGTGGCCGCACCCTCGTTGTCGGCGGCGGCAAAGCAGCCGCCAGCATGGCCGCTGCCGTCGAGGCCCATTGGCCGGCTGACGCGCCCTTATCCGGCCTGGTGGTCACCCGCTGTCAACACGGCCTGCCCACGCGCCGAATCGAAGTGGTCGAGGCCAGCCATCCGCTACCTGACGGGCGTGGCGAAGCAGCCGCCTTGCGTATGTTGAGTATGGTCAGCCAACTCGGCCCGGATGATTTGCTGCTGGCGCTGATTTCAGGTGGAGGCTCCAGTCTGCTCGCCGCCCCTGTGGAGGGTGTGACGCTGAAGGAGTTGCGTCAGGCCACCAAAGCCCTGTTGCATGCCGGCGCCACCATCCACGACATCAACACCGTGCGCAAACACCTTACGCGACTATCGGGTGGACGCATGGCGCAGGCAGCACAGGGTGCACACGGATTGGCGCTGATCATTTCCGATGTAGTCGGCGATGATCCTGCTTACATCGCATCCGGTCCCTGTGCCCCCGATCCGACCAGCTGTGCCGACGCGCTTGAACGATTGCAGCAATTTCAGATTCAATTGCCGACAGGAATCAAACGCCATTTGGAAGCCTGTGCTACGGAGCAGATTCCCGATACCCCGAGCCCGGGCGACCCCTGCTTTTCGCGAATGGAAAACCGCGTCATTGCAACAGCACAAGCCAGTCTGCAGGCGGCAGCCCGCTATTTCGAGCAACAGGGAATTCCAGCCATCGTGCTGTCAGACAGCGTAACTGGCGACGCACAGGCAGTGGCCCGTCAGCATGCAGCCTTGGTGCATGCCCTCAGTGATCAAAAACCACTGGCCTTGATATCCGGTGGCGAAACCACCGTCACGCTACGGCCACAACATGGTCGTGGAGGCCGGAATACCGAATATTTGCTGGCACTGGCATTGGCATTGGGAAACACCCCCGCCTGGGCGATTGCATGCGATACCGACGGCATCGATGGCAGCGAGGACAATGCGGGCGCGATGATCTGTCCAGACACGCTTACGCGTGCACAGGTGCAGGATTTGAACGCAGTTGCAAGATTGGCGGCACATGACAGCCATGGATTTTTTGCCGCGCTGGGCGATCTGGTGTCGACGGGCCCGACCCGAACCAATGTGAACGATTATCGGGCACTGTTGGTCGGCCTGCCCTAACTAGTACGACAACCCATAAGTTTCGCTATGTTCGACGCGCCCCGCATCGCCGATTGCTTTGTCGCTCATCCTCGCCATAGAACGACTATGGCTGCGGTTCGCTTCGCGCACTCGGCGCGCGGATGCGCGTCTCGGCATATACGCAAACTGATGGGTTGTCGTACTAGCGCGCTGTCAGCGAGTTGGTACAGGCTTAATTCAAACGCTGCACCTGAACCGGATCCCCCACCTTCAAACCAAATACGGCCGCAGCACTACCCCGGTTCACCGCCAACTCCAGCAAGCCCACGCTGTTGACGTACCAAAAACCCTCACCCTTCCCGACAAAGCCGTAGCTTTCACTGTGTTTGAATAACTCGCCTGCAGCGCTGACTCGTGCATCCTTGCCGGCACCACGCACGCCAGTCCAGACATTGCCGTAATGATCGATGTACACCACCCGCGCTAGATCCCCCGCATCGAATTCAACATTGAGCTTCGGGATTTCGGCTAATTGGGCTTCCGGAAATTCGTCCCGGGCGATATCAGCAGCGATCAAGGCGAACAGATCACGCCCATGAAACGTCGCCGACAGGGTATCGGGCTGCCAGGTAATGCGCCACAATTTGGCATCTGCATGCCGCGCTGCCACCACTGACAGCAGCCCGTTGTCCGGACCGACAAACCAATGGCCGCCTGCAGACACGACCACAGCATCGCGTGGTGTGCCAACACCCGGGTCCACCACAGCCAGAAACACACAACCGGGTGGAAACGTAGGCGAAAATGCAGCCAGCAGGTGTGCTCCGGCATGGGCATTGAAATCCGGGACCTCATGCAGCAAGTCCACCACCGTCTGGCAGGGCGCGCGTGCCGCAATGCGGGCCTTGACCTGTCCCACATACGGGTCAGACAAACCGAAATCAGTGAAAAGCACGATCACAAGCGGCTCCTCGCCGGAAAGGGAAATGCACTATGCCCGACAGCGGCCGTTCCCGGCAAGGCAGCCGCGTAAGCTCAACTCAACATCGCCACCCATACAAAACCAACGCACACAAAAAAGCCGGGAAGTACCCGGCTTCTTTAATTCATGCAGATACGGAAAGTTTACTCAGCATCAACAGGAACGGTATCGGTATCAGGGCGGTCAACCAGTTCAACCAGCGCCATCGGTGCATTATCCCCTTTGCGGAAACCGAACTTCAGAATACGCAAATAGCCACCGGGACGGGTCTTGTAACGCGGGCCCAATTCGCCAAACAACTTGACGACCGTATCACGGTCACGCAGACGATCGAATGCCAGACGATGATTGGCCAGGCTCGGCTCTTTACCCAGGGTGATCAGCGGCTCAACAAAGCGGCGCAGATCTTTAGCCTTGGGAAGGGTGGTCTTGATCACTTCATGCTTCAACAGCGAGTTGGTCATGTTACGGAACATGGCCAGGCGATGGCTGGTGGTGCGATTGAGTTTACGATTTGATTGACGATGACGCATGGCTAATTCCTTTAATTCAGTATTCTTGGGCTAGGCCGCCAGCCATGGCGACCCGCACTTTATTGTGATGTTAGTTAAATGATTCAGGGGCGCTCAAGACCAGCCGGCGGCCAGTTTTCGAGTTTCATTCCCAGTGACAGGCTCTTGGAAGCCAGTACATCCTTGATTTCGTTCAGTGACTTGCGGCCCAGGTTCGGGGTGCGCAGCAACTCCGATTCAGATCGCTGAATCAGATCGCCAATGAAATAAATGTTCTCGGCTTTCAGACAGTTAGCCGAGCGTACGGTCAGTTCAAGATCATCAACCGGGCGCAGCAACAATGGATCAACCTGCGGTGAACGTGGCGACTCGGATTCGGCTGGCGTGCCTTCCAGATCCGCAAACACGGACAAATGGTTCACCAGAATACGGGCGGCAGTACGCACAGCCTCTTCCGGCTCAACCACGCCATTGGTTTCGATATCGATGACCAGACGATCCAGATCTGTACGCTGCTCAACGCGTGCGCTTTCAACTGAATACGCTACACGGCGAACCGGGCTGAACGATGCGTCGATCAAAATCGAACCCACCGTACGCGTTTCGTCCGAAACCTTGCGCGAAGTAGCGGGCTGGTAACCACGGCCACTTTCAACCTTGATTTCCATGTCCAGTTTGCCACCCTTGGTCAGATGCGCAATCACGTGATCCGGATTCAAAATCTCCATATCGTGGCCGATTTCGATATCACCGGCGGTCACAATGCCTTCACCCGATTTGGATACTTTCAGGACAGCCTCTGACTTGCCATGCATCTTGAAAGCGATGCCTTTGAGGTTCAGCAGGATGTCAACGACATCTTCCTGTACACCCTCGATGGTAGAGTATTCGTGAACAACACCACTGATGCTGACTTCGGTTGGCGCATAGCCCACCATGGAAGACAGCAAAATACGACGCAGTGCATTTCCGAGCGTATGACCATAGCCACGCTCGAAGGGCTCCATGATGACTTTGGCATGCAGCGGGGAGGCACGATCAACCTCCACAATACGCGGCTTGAGAAATTCCGTAGCGCTTGGCATAGAGTGCGATTCCTTAAGACTGACCCAGCTTATTTAGAGTACAGTTCGACGACCAGCGATTCATTGATGGTCGACGGCAGTTCGGAGCGTTGCGGTGCTGCCTTGTACGTTCCCTTGAGCGCCTTGGCATCCACCTCGACCCACTCGGGGTAGCCACGTGATGCCGCAGCTTCAGCTGCCGCTTTAACGCGTAGATGAGCCTTGGCCTTTTCGGATACTTCGACCACATCGCCCGCACGAACCTGATAAGACGGGATATTGACGCGGCGGCCGTTTACCGTAATACCGTTGTGGCGCAGAATCTGGCGAGCTTCGGTGCGCGATGCGCCAAAGCCCATACGATAGCAAACCGAATCCAGGCGCGACTCGAGCATCGACAGCAGGTTTTCACCCGTCACGCCCTTGCGACTGTCTGCACGCTTGTATGTCAAACGAAACTGGCCTTCCAACACACCGTAGATACGACGGATTTTTTGCTTTTCGCGCAACTGGATGCCGTAGCCAGACAAACGAGCACCGCTCTTCTGGCCATGCTGACCCGGCGCATACGGCCGACGTTCAATTGCACATTTGTCAGTGAAACATTTTTCGCCCTTCAGGAAGAGCTTTTCGCCTTCACGACGACACTGACGGCATTTGGGGTCAAGATTACGAGCCATGATTTACCCTAGAATTTAGATACGACGCTTTTTGGAGGGGCGGCAACCGTTGTGCGGGATCGGAGTGACATCCGAAATCGCAACAATCTTGAAACCCAGCGCATTCAGCGCCCGCACAGTGGATTCACGACCCGGGCCCGGGCCCTTGATACGCACTTCCAGATTCTTGACGCCATATTCCTGCGCCATTTTTCCAGCATTTTCAGCTGCAACCTGCGCCGCAAACGGCGTGGATTTACGAGAACCTTTAAAACCCGCACCACCGGCGGTCGCCCAAGACAGAGCATTACCCTGCCTGTCGGTAATCGTCACAATGGTGTTGTTAAAAGAGGCATGAATATGCGCAATTCCTTCTGCGACATTCTTCTTGACCTTTTTGCGGACGCGCGTTGCTGTTTTCGTTGCCATGATTAACCTTTATTTCCTGATGGCCTTGCGCGGCCCCTTACGGGTGCGCGCGTTTGTACGGGTACGTTGACCCCGTACCGGCAAGCCCTTGCGATGGCGGAAGCCGCGATAGCAGCCCAAATCCATCAAGCGCTTGATGTTCATGGTAATTTCACGGCGCAGGTCGCCCTCAACCGTGAATTGGGCCACGCCTTCGCGCAAACGCTCCATATCAGTCTCGGACAGATCCTTGATTTTTGCAGCCTGGGCAATGCCCACAGCCTCACAAATCTTGGCGGATCTCGTTCTTCCGATGCCGTAAATAGCGGTTAACGCAATAACCGTGTGTTGGTGATTCGGGATATTAACCCCAGCAATACGAGCCATTCGCAGAGCCCCAAACGCAAAACAAAACATTGTAACATACCAACCTTGCTTCAGGTTGGCTCGAATTCAAACTTAACGCTATACCAGATTAACCCTGGCGCTGCTTGTGGCGAGGGTCATCACAAATCACGCGCACAACACCCTTGCGGCGGACAACCTTGCACTTACGGCACATTTTCTTGACTGAAGCCTGTACTCTCATGGTTTTCTCCATTTACTCACCGCCAGCAAGCTGACGATCAAATTCATTTCGCCCTGAAAACGATCCGACCTCGGGTCAGATCATACGGGGTAAGCTCAACTGTTACTTTGTCGCCAGGAAGGATGCGAATGTAGTGCATGCGCATTTTTCCCGAAATATGACCCAACAGCACATGTCCATTTTCCAATTTCACGCGAAATGTTGCGTTGGGCAGGTTTTCCACAACTTCACCCTGCATCTGGATGACATCTTCCTTAGACATCAACGCCCCATTAAGCCATTCTTGAAATTCGCCTTCTTAAGCATGCCCTCATACTGATGAGACATGACATAAGCTTGAACCTGCGCCATGAAATCCATGGTCACAACAACAATAATCAACAACGACGTGCCACCAAAATAAAATGGCACATTCCACTTCAAAATCAGAAACTCAGGCAACAAGCAAACCAAAGTAATGTAAAGCGCACCCACCAGTGTTAGCCGGGTCAGAATCTTGTCTATATAACGGGCGGTCTGCTCGCCAGGTCGAATACCAGGAACGAAGGCTCCACTCTTTTTCAGATTGTCTGCCGTCTCCTTGGGATTGAACACAAGGGCCGTATAGAAAAAACAAAAGAAAATAATCGCCAGCGCATACAACAAAACATAAACCGGTTGACCGGGAGCCAGCGTCGAGCCGATATCCTTCAGCCAGCCCATGTTATTGCCACTTCCAAACCATCCAGCCAAAGTTGCAGGAAAAAGGATAATGCTCGAAGCAAAAATGGGAGGAATCACCCCTGCCATGTTCAGCTTAAGCGGCAAATGCGAACTCTGACCGCCCACAACCATCTTCCCAACCTGGCGCTTGGCATAATTCACCAGTATCTTGCGCTGACCGCGTTCAACGAACACAACCAAAGCCGTAACCAATATCACTGCAACAAACAACATCAGCACGAGCGGTATTGAAAATGCACCCGTGCGCGTCAATTCAAGCGTGCCGCCAATCGCATGAGGTAAACCTGCCGCGATACCGGCAAAGATAATAATCGAGATGCCATTACCCAAACCGCGCTCGGTAATCTGTTCACCCAACCACATCAAGAACATCGTGCCTGCAGTCAGGGACGAAACCGAAATGATGCGAAATGCAACACCTGGATCCAAAACCAAACCAGCTTGCGACTCCAGCGCAATGGATATACCCAAAGCCTGGAACACCGCGAGGAACAACGTTCCGTAACGGGTATATTGCGTAATTTTTCGGCGGCCTGACTCGCCTTCCTTTTTAAGGGCCTCGAGTTTCGGTGAAACTGTCGTCATCAATTGAACAATGATCGACGCCGAAATATACGGCATGATTCCCAGAGCAAACAGGCTGAAGCGCGATAGCGCGCCACCTGAGAACATGTTAAACATGCCCAAAATGCCACCCGACTGGGACTTGAACAATTCATCCAGAACCAAAGGATCAATTCCGGGTACCGGAATAAAAGTCCCAATCCGGTAAACAATCAAAGCGCCCAGCAAAAAAAGCAGGCGGCGCTTGAGGTCGCCAAATTTGTTCAACCCGGTTTTAGGCGCGGCCAAAATGCGTTCCCCGCAAACTTAGTCGGCGATGGTGCCGCCAGCCGCTTCAATAGCAGCGCGTGCACCTTTAGTTACTGCGACACCGCGTAACTTGACCGCCTTACCGAGTTCACCGGAAAGAAAAACTTTAGCCGACCTGGCTGAAGCTTTTACGATTCCTGCCTGCTTCAAAACCAGAATATCGATCTCATCCGCAGCAATAGCGGCCAACTCATAGAGCCGAACGTGCGCTGTATCAGCCTTGGTCAACGACACAAAGCCACGCTTCGGCAAACGGCGATGCATTGGCATCTGGCCGCCCTCAAAGCCCACTTTGATGTAACCACCCGAACGGGATTTTTGTCCCTTATGGCCGCGTCCAGAAGTTTTACCCAGACCCGAGCCAATGCCACGACCCACACGACGCTTGTTTTTCTTTGCGCCATCAGCCGGTTTAATAGTATTAAGTTCCATTTAAGCCTCGCACTTCAGCAGATAGGCGACCTTGGTCATCATTCCACGATTTTCCGGCGTATCCAGCACTTCAACCGTATGGTGCATACGACGCAAACCCAAACCCCGCACACAGGCACGATGCGGTGCCTTGGTGCCAATCAGGCTTTTGACCAGCGTCACCTTGATTTTTTTCTGCTCGCTCATAATTTACCCCGTGACGTCTTCGACAGACTTGCCGCGCTTGGCCGCAATGTCAGACGGTGTGGACATTTTCAGCAAGCCATCAATCGTCGCACGCACGACGTTGTAAGGGTTGGTAGAACCCAGACACTTGGCCAGAACATTCTGCACACCCATGACTTCAAACACGGCACGCATAGCGCCGCCGGCGATAATCCCGGTACCTTCAGAAGCCGGCTGAATCAACACGCGTGACGCGCCATGCTGTCCTATCACCGTATGGTGGAAGGTGCCACTTTTCAGACTGATTTTAACCAGTTTACGGCGCGCTTCTTCCATGGCTTTCTGTACGGCAACCGGCACTTCGCGGGACTTGCCCTTGCCCATGCCGATACCACCATCTCCATCGCCAACCACGGTCAGGGCTGCAAAGCCCATGATCCGACCACCCTTCACCACTTTGGTGACACGGTTGATCGAAATCATCTTCTCACGCAAGCCGTCGCCGCGCTCTTCGTTACTTGTAGGTGCTGTACGGGCCATCTTGATTCTGCCTCGTTAAAATACCAAACCGCCTTCGCGGGCCGCTTCAGCCAGGGCTTTTACACGCCCATGAAACTTGAAGCCAGCTCGGTCGAAAGCCACTTTTTCAATTCCCAAGCCTTTGGCTTTTTCAGCCAGCCGCTTGCCTACCGCCACTGCAGCGGCCACATTTCCACCGTTGCCCAGTTCAACGCGCAAGTCTTTATCGTTGGACGAAGCACTGGTTATAACCGTGCCTCCGTCCGCAGAAATAATCTGCGCATAGATATGGCTATTTGTGCGGAGCACTGCCAGGCGAATCGCCTTGACGGCCGCGATTTTGGCGCGGGTTTTGCGCGCTCTGCGAATCCGTGATTGCTTAGTGTTCATTATCTGTCCTTAAGCCTTACTTCTTCTTGGTCTCTTTCTTGATCACAACTTCGTCGCTATAACGAACGCCTTTGCCTTTGTAAGGCTCTGGAGGACGATATGAACGCACATCAGCGGCAACCTGACCAACGGATTGGCGATCGACACCTTTGATCAAGATTTCGGTTTGTGTGGGAGTTTCCACCTTGATACCAGCGGGCATCTTGTGCACCACCGGGTGAGAGAAACCCAAGGTCAAGTTAAGTGCATCACCCTGAGCCTGAGCACGATAACCGACGCCTACCAGCAACAGCTTCTTCTCAAAACCCTTGGTAACTCCCTGCACCATATTATTAACCAGTGCACGCATGGTTCCAGCCATGGCGTTTGACTGGATGCTCCCGCTTGTCGGCACAAAAGTCATTACACCGTCATTTAGGGCAACCGCTACATCGCTTGACATTGCCTGATTCAACAAACCCAGCGGGCCTTTAACCGAGATCGCTTTACCCAGCGTAACCTCGACGCCTTTTGGCAACGTAATAGGATTATTCGCTACACGTGACATATCCGCTCCTTCTTACGCAACCACGCACAGGACTTCACCACCCACGCCTTTGGCGCGCGCATGGCGATCAGTCATCACTCCGCTTGAGGTGGACACAATGGCAACGCCCAGTCCATTCATCACACGCGGCAGATCTTCTGCACCTTTATAGACACGCAAACCAGGCTTGCTCACTCGCTCAATGCGCTCGATAACCGGGCGACCTGCGTAGTACTTAAGCTCCAATTCAAGCTCGGGCTTGCCAGCCTCGCCACGAATGGCAAAACTCTCAATATACCCCTCATCCTTCAGCACCTTGGCAATAGCCACTTTGACCTTGGAAGAAGGCATCGTGACAGCGCCTTTTTCAACCATTTGCGCATTACGAATGCGGGTCAGCATGTCCGCAATGGGATCACTCATACTCATATCGTCTCCCCCTTACCAGCTTGCCTTGACGATGCCCGGGATTTCACCCCGCATCGCATACTCACGCAGCTTGCTACGTCCCAAGCCAAATTTGCTGAACACACCACGCGGACGTCCTGTTAGCTGGCAGCGATTACGCTGACGAACCGGACTGGAATCGCGTGGCAGTTCCTGCAATGTCTTGTACGCTGCCATACGATCTTCATCACTGGTTTGCACATTGGAAATCGCAGCTTTGAGTTCAGCACGTTTCGCGGCGAATTTTTTCACCATGCGTGCGCGCTTTTCTTCACGATTAATCAAGGATAACTTAGCCATGCCTACCTCAATTCTTAAACGGGAAATTGAAGGAAGCAAGCAGAGCTCGCGCTTCATCGTCAGTCTTGGCGGTGGTGGTGAAGGTGATATTCATTCCACGCAACGCATCAATCTTGTCGTATTCGATCTCAGGAAAAATAATCTGTTCCTTGATACCCATGTTGTAGTTACCACGACCATCAAAGGATTTCCCCGATACACCCCGGAAGTCACGGATACGAGGCATCGCCACTGAAACCAAACGGTCCAGGAATTCGTACATCTGCGTACGACGTAGCGTCACCATGCAACCAACCGGATAATCGTCACGGATTTTGAAACCAGCGATAGACTTTTTGGACTTGGTCACGACAGGCTTCTGGCCAGCAATCTTCTGCATATCCGAAACCGCGTGATCCATGACCTTCTTATCAGCCACCGCTTCACCCACACCCATGTTCAGGGTGATCTTCTGAATACGGGGGACTTCCATGACGGACTTGTAACCAAACTGTTCAACCAGCTTTGGCACCACCGTCTCACGATAAAACTCTTGAAAACGCGCCATGATTACCCCTGTGCGTCGACCATTTCGCCATTGGACTTATACACGCGCACTTTGCGGCCGTCCTCCAGCACCTTGGAACCTACGCGATCAGCCTTCTGTGTGCCCACATTAAATAATGCGACATTCGAAGCCTGGATCGGCATCTCTTTTTCGACAATACCGCCCTGCATATTACGCATGGGATTGGGTTTTTGATGTTTCTTAACCCGATTCACACCCTCAATAAGCAAATGGTCATTGTCAAGCACACGCAGCACAGTGCCGCGCTTGCCCTTGTCTTTACCGGTTAATACGATCACCTGATCGCTTTTACGAATACGTGCCATGATTACCTCTCACAGAACCTCGGGCGCAAGCGAGACGATCTTCATGAACTTCTCGTTACGCAACTCACGGGTAACCGGCCCAAAAATACGGGTGCCGATCGGCTCTAGCTTGTTGTTAAGCAGGACAGCCGCGTTGCCATCAAAGCGCACCAGCGAGCCATCCGGGCGGCGTACACCTTTTGCGGTGCGGACCACAACCGCGTTATACACATCACCTTTTTTCACCCGGCCACGTGGAGCGGCATCTTTAATGGTGACTTTAATGATGTCGCCCACACTTGCATAGCGGCGATGACTGCCACCCAGCACCTTGATGCACATAACCGAGCGTGCACCGGTGTTGTCTGCCACGTCCAATACGGACTGCATCTGAATCATTTAATTGCCTCCAACTTTATCCACCACACTGGCGGCCAGTTTTGGAACCCGTTCGGGAGAAACCCACATTTAGCGGGATACTAGAGTTAACGAACCGGACTCAAACCAACCGGCACATCAACCGGAAAACCCGGCACTATACCGAGTCTTTGTTCTTCATGCAAGCGTTATACGCGTGCATTCTCAATCAATTTGGTCACTGCCCACGCTTTTGTGCGTGACAATTTCCGTGACTCTTCAATCTGAACCATATCACCCTCATGAAACTCATTGTTTTCATCGTGTGCATGATACTTTTTGGACAGCCGAATGACTTTCCCAATAAGTGGGTGCTTGACGCGACGCTCAACCAAAACAGTAACAGTCTTGTTCATCTTGTCGCTCACCACGCGCCCAGTCAGCGTGCGGACCATCTTCTTAACTTCACTCATGCTTGACTCGCCTTCTCGCGCATAATCGTTTTGACACGGGCAATATCACGGCGGAGCTTGCCCAAGTCAGCTGTTTTAGTTGACTGCTGAGTGGCCACCTGCATACGCAACGCAAAGTGGGCACGCAACAGGGACTCAAGTTCCTGCTTCAATTCTGCGGCATCCTTGCCGCGCATTTCTTTTGTATTCATCACTTAGCTCCCGATCATGCGGGTAACGAACGTCGTAGCGATCGGCAATTTGGCGGCGGCCAAACGGAAAGCCTCTCGCGCCAATTCCTCATTCACGCCATCCATCTCGTACAAAACCTTACCTGGCTGAATTTCAGCCACGTAGTATTCCGGCGCACCTTTACCATTACCCATACGGACTTCGTTAGGCTTACGGGAAATCGGCTTATCCGGGAAGATGCGTATCCAGATACGACCACCGCGCTTGATGTGGCGAGTCATGGCACGGCGTGCCGCTTCAATCTGACGTGCGGTCAGACGACCTCGACCAATCGCCTTCAAACCAAAATCACCAAAACTCACGTTGGCGCCGCGAGTTGCCAGGCCCGTATTACGGCCTTTCTGCTCCTTGCGGAATTTTCTTCTAGCTGGCTGCAGCATGTTTCACTCCTGATTTCTTGCCGCGCTTTTCCTGTTCTGCGGCTGCAGGCTGCTCGCTACGGTTCAGCGCATCACCCTTGTAAACCCAAACCTTGATGCCAATGATGCCGTAGGTGGTTTTCGCTTCCGAAAAACCATAATCGATTTCAGCACGCAGCGTGTGAAGTGGCACGCGACCTTCGCGATACCATTCAGTACGTGCGATCTCGGCTCCATTCAAACGACCCGAGCTCATGATCTTGATGCCCTGCGCCCCCAGGCGCATGGCATTTTGCATGGAGCGCTTCATGGCACGGCGGAACATCACGCGCTTTTCCAACTGTTGCGCAATGCCGTCGGCGATGATTTGGGCATCAGTTTCAGGCTTGCGCACTTCTTCAATGTTGACATGCACCGGAACCGACATCAGGCGCGCAAGCTCACTACGCAGCACTTCGATGTCTTCGCCTTTTTTACCAATGACAACCCCGGGGCGACCGCTAAAAATCGTGATGCGGGCATTTTTTGCCGGGCGCTCGATCAGAACCTTGGACACCGACGCATGGGCGAGTTTCTTTTTCAGATAATCGCGCACCTTGATATCTTCAAGCAGCGTGCTGGCGAAATTGCGGTTTGAGCCATACCACTTTGCTGTCCAGATACGCTGAACACCAAGACGGAACCCAATCGGATGTATTTTTTGTCCCATGCCGCTTCCTTAATCCCCAACCGTCACAGTGATGTGACACGTCGGCTTGCTAATACGGTTGCCGCGGCCTTTGGCGCGTGCAGTAAAGCGCTTCAGAACCGAGCCCTGGTCCAGATAGATCGTCTTGACCTTCAGGGCATCGATGTCGGCGCCTTCATTGTGCTCAGCATTGGCGATTGCCGACTCAAGCACTTTCTTAATAATCTCCGCGCCCTTTTTGGGGCTGAAGGCCAGAATATTCAACGCTTTTTCGACACGCAGACCACGAATCTGGTCAGCAACCAGGCGGCCCTTCTGTGCAGACAAGCGCGTACCACGCAAAATCGCAGAAACTTCCATCACGCGCTCCTTATTTCTTCGCTTTCTTATCCGCAACGTGGCCCTTGAAGGTACGCGTCAGGGAAAACTCACCCAGTTTGTGACCAACCATATTCTCGGTCACGAACACTGGCACATGCTGACGGCCGTTATGCACAGCAATCGTCAGACCGATGAAATCGGGCAGCACAGTGGAACGACGCGACCAGGTCTTGACCGGGCGCTTGTCATTGGAGCTGCGAACAGCTTCAATTCTTTTCAGTAAATGCCCATCTACGAACGGGCCTTTTTTAATTGAACGTGCCATATCTTTCTACCTCAATCAGCGCGCTTGACGGCGGCGGACGATCATGTTGGAGGTGCGCTTGTTGCTGCGAGTACGATAGCCTTTGGTCGGTGTACCCCACGGGCTGACCGGATGACGGCCCGCCGCAGTACGACCTTCACCACCACCGTGCGGGTGATCACAAGGATTCATCACCACACCGCGAACAGTCGGGCGAATACCACGCCAGCGATTTGCACCAGCCTTGCCAATCGAACGCAGGCTATGCTCTTCGTTACCAGCCTCACCCAGCGTCGCACGACAATCGACGTGCACCTTGCGAATCTCACCCGAACGCAGTCGCAACTGAGCGTAGCTGCCTTCACGTGCCAGCAACTGAACCGAAGTGCCGGCGGAACGGGCGATTTGCGCACCCTTGCCAGGCATCATTTCAACGCAATGCACCGTGCTGCCAACCGGGATGCTGCGCAGCGGCAGACAGTTACCCGGTTTGATCGGGGCTTCGATACCATTCAACAATTGCGCACCTGCTGCAATACCACGCGGTGCGATGATGTAGCGACGCTCGCCATCGGCGTAACACAGCAACGCCAAATGCGCCGAACGGTTGGGGTCATACTCAATCCGCTCAACCTTTGCCGGAATACCATCTTTGTTGCGGCGGAAATCCACCACCCGGTAATGCTGCTTGTGTCCGCCACCTTTGTGACGCACCGTAATATGACCGTTATTGTTACGGCCGGAACCACGCTTTTGGGGCTCCAGCAGCGCTGCAACCGGCTTGCCTTTATGCAAGCCAGGCGTAACAACCTTGACGACCGCACGGCGGCCGGCTGATGTGGGTTTGACTTTAATCAATGCCATGATGTTCTCCCTTACTGACCGGACGTGAAGTCGATGTCCTGACCCGGCTTGAGGGTGACATACGCCTTCTTCCAGTTGTCACGGCGACCCGTGACACGACCGGAGCGTTTGACCTTGCCCTTGACGTTCAGTACCCGGACGCCCGTCACTTCAACCTTGAACAGGTTGGCAACTGCAGCACCAATTTCTTGCTTGGTCGCGTCGCGCAATACACGAAACACAACCTGGTTCAGCTTGTCAGCAATGCGCGTGCTCTTTTCAGAAACCACCGGCGCGAGAATGACTTTGAGTATCCGCTCTTGACTGATCTCGCCCATCACACCATCTCCTCAAACTGCTTGATCGCCGCCTTGGTGATCAGCACGTTACCGAACTTGACCAGACTCCACGGATCAGCCTGATGCGGCTCGACTACATAGACGTTTGGCAGGTTACGCGATGACAACCAGAGGTTGTCATCCACACTGTCAGCAATGATCATGACTTTGCCATACCCCATCGATTTCAGCTTGCCTGCAAGCACCTTGGTTTTTGGAGAGTCAATACCCAGACTCTCAACAACCTTGAGCTTACCGTCCCGCGCCAGCTGCGACAGAATGGTCGCCAGGCCAGCACGATACATTTTACGGTTGACCTTGTGCGTAAAGTTCTCGTTCGGCTTGCTCGGATGCGCATGACCACCTCCGCGCCAGATCGGGCTGGAAGTACGGCCTGCCCGTGCACGGCCGGTGCCCTTTTGGCGCCACGGCTTATGCGTGGAGGCCGTCACTTCAGCACGAGTCTGCTGCGCACGATTACCACTACGTGCATTGGCCTGGAATGCAGTCACCAACTGATGCACTAGCGCTTCGTTGTATTCGCGACCGAACGTCTCATCCGATGCGGCAAGACTGGTTACTTGCTGACCCTGATCGTTAATAACGGATAAATCCATTAGGCACCCCCCTTCACTGCCGGGCGCACCACGACATGACCACCCCTGGAGCCGGGAACGGCACCCTTTAACAGGACCAATCCACGCTCAACATCGACACGCACCACTTCGAGATTCTGCTTGGTACAGGTAACCGCACCCATATGGCCCGACATCCGCTTGCCTGGAAAAACACGGCCCGGATCCTGGTTCATACCAATCGAGCCCGGCACATTGTGCGAACGCGAGTTACCGTGCGAATCGCCCTGGGACTTGAAGTGATGGCGCTTGATGGTGCCCGCAAAGCCCTTGCCCTGCGTCACACCGGTGACATCCACCTTCTGACCAGCGGTAAAGACTTCGACAGAAACCGCTGTGCCAGCCTGATATTGAGCAGCCACATCTGCCGACACACGAAACTCGCGCATCAACTCGGCCGCATCCACACCTGCTTTGGCAAAGTGGCCTGCTTGCGCTTTGGTGACACGGCTATTGCGGCGGGCGCCATAGGCAACCTGCACAGCGGAATAACCGTCATTTTCTGACGTGCGCACTTGCGTCACACGATTGTTTGACATTTCCAGCACAGTCACCGGAATGGACGCGCCATTCTCGGTGAAAATGCGGGTCATGCCGACCTTGCGGCCAACGAGCCCGATACTCATTTTTGTATGTCCTATCTCAAGCAAACAACCGAAGCTGCCCGCAAGGTTTGTAGGTGCCGATTACAATTGACCGGCGACTATTGATACTGCTGAAGGGGCGGCAGTATACCTGCGCCCCTCAATTTTTACAACTTGATTTCGACGTCAACACCAGCCGGCAAATCCAGCTTCATCAATGCATCAACCGTTTTGTCAGTCGGATCCATGATATCCATCAAACGGCGATGGGTACGAATCTCAAACTGGTCACGCGAAGTCTTGTTGACATGCGGCGAGCGCAGCACGTCAAAACGCTCAATCGAAGTAGGCAACGGCACCGGGCCCTTGACCACGGCACCAGTACGCTTGGCCGTTTCCACGATTTCGAGCGCTGACTGGTCGATCAGTTTGTAGTCAAACGCCTTCAGGCGGATGCGGATTTTCTGGTTTGTCATAGTTGTGTTTACTCTTCGATCTTGGCTACAACGCCGGCACCGACGGTGCGGCCGCCTTCG
>JASJPE010000004.1:0-259245 GCA_031426895.1 Thiobacillus sp.
AAGATTTACACGATGCTGTCGAAGACAGTGGGATTTGCGTTTCCACACAGCCTCGGTCGATTTGAGCCTGCCGAACAAAGCAAGTCCGACACATGCTGTCAGTTCAAGTCTGAATTTTTCTACCCGTCAGGCTGATGTTTTTCGGGGTGCTACTTCGCTGCGTTCCCGCTGGCATTCACAACCGGCACGGCGTCTAACGGCGATTCGAACGCAATGAAGAGGACACACGGCTCGCTGCTGGCGCAATAGCCATCGTGGGTTCGTTTGGCCGGGCCGTATCCATAGGTTCCCGGCCTGAGGATGGCCGTCTTCTGCCCGTCATAGGTGACATGAAGCTCGCCGGCAACCAGCACCATGCGCTCTGCGGAGGTATGCCAATGCAGTGGGATGGTCGATCTGGCAGGCACTTTGAAAAACACGTCGAGGTTGTCTTGCGCCGGGTCGCCGTGAAGGACGGCGATCGCACACCCTTTGGGCAAGAACGCCGGACAAGGCCCCCACTTGAGCTGCGCATCATCGAAAGTCTGCGTCAGCGCCGGCTCGGGAATCGAGGTTTGTGCGAGGGCGACGGGGCCGGCCAGGCCCAACGCAAGCAACATGACCGCCGGGTATGACCGGTGAATGATGGTGTGGCTATTCATGATGCCTGTCTCCTTGGGGTTGAACGCTGCGCGCGGTACGCGGCTGCGTGGGATCAGTATTTCAGGTCACGCGACGTGAACGGTCGCTTGGGTGCACTGCCCAGAACGCGGGTAAGCACCGAGTTCATCGTGGCGCAGTCGTTGTCGAAGCCGCCGTGGCTGTGGCTGACGGAGGCGCCCAGCTTGATGGCGGCAGCTTCTTGGGCCGGATCGATCGGGATGCCCTCGGAGACCACCAGCGCGGGGCGGCCGTCGACGCTTCCATCAAACAGCTTGGCGAGCGTCTTGTCGGCGTCGATACAGGCCTTCATCCCCAGTATCGGCACCTCGCGCATGCCTTCGAAGGCGTTGGACACGAGGTAGAGCAGGGATTTCCCATAGGGCCCCACGCTGTCGTCGCGTTCCAGCTTGTCCGACAGCATATACAGGCTTGGCAACGGGATGTGCCCCGCTTCCAGACCAGGCAGCAGCAGTTGCTTGAAGGTGTCGGTGCGGATGGCGGGAGCGAGGAACTGCACACTTTTGAGCGGAATGCCCAGGCCCGACAGCAGGGGCATGGCGTGGGCGGCGAAGATGCTGCCCGCCGAATGGCCGACGATGTGCAGCTCCCAGCCGGTCTTGTCGTGGCTGGCCAATTTCTTTTTGGCCAGTTCGACGTAGCTTGCGACAAGCTGGATGGCGCCGATGTTGTGCGGATGGTCGGATGCCAGCCGGGCGTTTTCCTTCATTTCACCCCATAGACGGTGGCCTGCGCGGGCGAGCGTGAGTTCAAGCACCCGGTCGCGGGCCTCGGTCAGATTTTCCATAAAACCGCCGCCGGCGAGCTTGTCGGCCTCGGTGAACAGGTCCTTGAACATCCCCGCGACGCTGGAAAGAAATCCGCTCTCCCACATGATGTGCAGGGGATAGATTTCGTTTTCCAGCATGACGTCGCGCATGGCGATGATGCGCTTGGCTGAGTCGGATTCGTTATTGAGCCCGCCGTGCAGGTACAGCAGGATGCGGCGTTTCTTCCAGCCGCGTGTCTTGGCGGGAATGGTTTCGCAGAACAGGCGCTCGATGTCTGACTCGGTGGTCCAGTACTCGCCGGAATCCGACAGTTCGCCATTGTTGGCCACGTCGATAACGTAGGGCCGGATCTCGGACAGCGGGATGGTGCGGCTGGTGCGTTGCAGGCCGGAGGTGTCGATAGATTTATCGTCGGCCCACAGGTCCATGGTTACCGGCACGCCGAGCTGCGCCACCCAGACGTCGGTGGCGTGCATCAGAAAATCTTCATAGGGCAGCAGCGCAAAGCCGCCTGCGCCCCAGCCTGGCCCCCATGAATTCTGGATGATAAAACCCTGCGGGGTGTAGCCCACAACGGCGATGGCGTGCCCCCCGTCTGAGCTGCCGCTGCGCTTGATCACCGGCAGTTTGAGCGTGGTCTTGCGGCCCCGGTGCACATAGCTCACCGGCACCGGCTTGTCGCCCTTGTTGCCACCCGGGCTGGCCCAGCCCGAATGCACCATCAGCGTGGCGTAGAGAATGCCGGTTTCGTTGAGCGCGGTATGCATGTCGCGCACGTTGTAGGGGCGGATGCGGTAATACGCGCCGCCTGGCGTCGCCATCGCCTGCTGGATGATGGCGTCGCTCATGTGCGTCATGCCATGCTGATCGTCTTGCCACGCCGAACGCAGACATACGC
Organism: Thiobacillus sp.; assembly: GCA_031426895.1. Lineage (GTDB taxonomy): Bacteria > Pseudomonadota > Gammaproteobacteria > Burkholderiales > Thiobacillaceae > Thiobacillus. Next base: position 2,329 of record JASJPE010000004.1, read on the forward strand.
CATGCTTGACCCATCCCTTGATCGCCCCGCGCGCCGATGAACCATCGTAGGCTTCGCCCGGCCATTCGTCGTAGCGCCGCGCCAGTTCGTACAGCATGCGCGGGCTGACCAGCGCTTTCTGATTTTGTTTGGCGCGTAAATAGTTCACCACCGCGCCAAGGGCAAAGCCGGTGCAGGCACCTTCGCTGCCCTGGTCGAGAATCATCGCCGGCTTGATCAGCGGACAACTCACCAGCGAGTCTGGCAAGGAAATCAGCGCGGGCTGGTAGTACCAGTCGCGCAGGTCGATACGATCGGGAAAGGCATCAAGCCGTTTGCCGGTGGTCTTTTCGGCGCTGGATTTGAGCGGGCGAGGGGTGGAGCGCGATACGGATTTGATGGGCATGCAGGTCTCCCGGTTATCAGTTTGATGTGTTTGGGACGCGCTGAATCAGTCCCTGGACAAGTTCAGGCTGAGTGTTCGTTCTTGACCATAGTCAACGCGGCCAGCCATTCAAGCGACTGAACCGTGCTGTTCCTGGATGATGTCGCAGGTCCATGACAGATCCGGCGCCGTGTCGCCTGCCGTACTCTGACGTTCCTGCGCCTCTTTTTGCGGGCCCTCCAGCACAGCACGCGCAATCCAGTGGCCCAGCTTGCGGTAGCTCTCGAATTGCGATTCATCGAACCACTGGTCGGCGGTGGATTGGTGCGGAAACCCCGGATGGGTGCACTTGTAGTTGAGCAGGTCGGCAGGCTCGGTGCCGATCAGACAGGGTTTGATATAGATCAGCGTGGCCGGCGGCGCATCCGGATAGATGATGCGACCAACGGCGGAATAGCCGCTTTTCAAATCTTCGGCGTGAATGTCGATGACCACGCCGAAATCGGCATAACACTTGCGGATGGCGTTGCCGAGATCCTCGAACCGGCTATTGCCGTCTTCACCCGCATCGACCGCGACGATGGTCGCGCAGCGCCGCCGCACCAGTTCGTAGATACCGAGATTTTCGAAGTGGCCGCCGTCGGACAGATAGACAAAGGGCGAGTCATGCTGGGTTTTGCCGAACAACTCCTTCAATAGATAGGTGCCGCCAAAAGGTGGGTCGTGTTTGGTCCAGTGGGATTCGTCCGCCGGGTTGGGGCTCCAGTGGCCGAGGCGGACGTTGAACACCGTCATCAGGAAGGTGAGCGCGGGCGAGCTGTGGTAGCCCATGTTGGGGCAGGCCGCCGCACCGGAAATCGCCATGGCCGACCCCATCCACACCCCTTGCATGTATTGCGAGGTGGGGCGGTAATGGCTGAGCACCAGGCCTTTTTCATCCGGCAGGGTGAAGCTGTAGCCGGAGGCCATCGGGGTGAAGGCGAATGCGGCGGCGCGGCGTTGTTGCCAGGCGAGTTGCTTGCCGGCCACCAGGTTCATCGCCGTGTTGTGGATGGGGTAGGGCCGCTGGCATTGGGGTTTGCCTTCCACCTCACGGCACAGGTCAGCCAGTTTGAGATCGTCGCGCGGGTCGAATCCGGTGAAAGGGTGCGGCGAGCGCAGCTTGCAGCGGGATGCGCCCAGATAACAGCGCACCAGACGCTGACGATAAAAGTGATAGATCGAGAACAGGTTGACGTCGATGCGCGCGGCCAGCGCCGTGGCCGCAATCAGGCTGCCGATACACAGGATGGCCACCCACGCGATATCGGGACGCTGGAAGTTGGAGGCTTCCTCATACAGCACCTGCATGAACGGAGTGGAGGGAGTGGCCTCAAAGGCCTGCTGGTCGCATGCACTGCAAAATGCCGGCAATATCAACAACTGATGCAGGCCCAGGGACAACAGGCCCAGCAGGCCGACGATGAAGATGTAGGGCATGGCTTGAGCGGCCAGATCACGCCACGATTTCCGCGGCTCGTCTGCCGTTTTTGCACTGCGCCCCAGCATCACGCCGGCCGCAGTCGATAGCACCCAGGTTGCCCCCCCGGCGGCAATGACCGTCTGGTGCGCCCAGCTAAAAAAGGAAGGGGCAATATAGACCACGGTGAACAGCGCGGCCCATACCAGCGAGGCCAGCAGTACCCAACCACCAAGACGCGCCCACCATTCGCGCGAATCGTGCGAAAAATAGCGCCCCATCAGTCCGATGTGCCCCACCACGGTGAACGAATAGAATTTCAGCAGCAGGGCGGTGGACAAGGCCGACGCGATCCACGATCCGCTGTAGCTGTGCTTGCCACGCGGAATCCATTGCGTGATTTCGGCAAAGGCGGCCAGCAGCAAGCCGCCCAATGCGCCTGCCAGCAAGGCGTACAGCGTCATTTCAAATGCCTTGCCCGGCGGCAACGGCAGTCGGCCCGGATTGTCACGGCTGAGATAGCGGCCAATAGCCCAACCCACCAGCCACGGCGGCACATAAACCAGCATGCCCCAGACGACCCAGGCCAGCAGGGAAATGGCGGTGATCTGTTCAGCCGCCACATAAAATCCATAGCCGATCAACCAGGCAGACAGCATGGCGGGCAGCACGATTAGCGTCAGTACGCCGCTTTGGCGGCTGTAGAACGGGCGGTTTTTGAATGCAGCCCGCCCGCCGAGATTGAGTCCGATGAACAGCATGGCGATAAAAATGCAGACTATGCCGCCACCGAACAGCGGCAGCAGGCTGGCGTTTTCTGCCGCTTGCCCGCCTTCCCATCCCACCAGCCAGCGCACCCCCCACACCAGCAGACGCGGCAGCAAAAGCAGCCCGCCCAGCGCCAGTATCAGCAGGACGAGGTTGAGATACAGGTTGCGCAGATAGGTAGCCACTGCGGTCAGCGTATCGGCAGAAAAGAAGCTGGCCTGGGGCGTGAGGTAATTGCTGTAGCTGCGCAGGAAGCGTACCGCAGAGGCTTCCTCGCCGCCGGTCTTGAGTTTGTCCTCGGCGTCTTCAACCCGGCCATTGCACTTGAGATGGATGAAGGCCGACAGCCAGCCACCGATATAACCGCCGCCCGACACACATGACAGGTAATCGAATTGCCGCAGCAGCTTGAGTTCGGCCAGCGCCTGGGTGACCCCCAGATTAAAGGTGGCGCTGCGGATGCCGCCCCCGGAAAAAGCCAGCCCGGTCAGCGGCCGGTTGGGGCCGTCGTGACGACCATCGGGTTCGCGGATGGTGTCGCGTTCCTTGGCGAGAACGTGACCCCAGTCGAATGAGGTTGGCGCGTCAGCCATCCACTGCCTTCAGATACTTGCTGTGGCACCAGCCGACGATGTCCATCACGCCGTTGACCTCGCCGACCACATCGACTTGCCACCACAGCCCCTGCTTGGCCAGCACCTCCACTTCGGTGCCCAGCGGCACCGGCGTGCCCGGCAACGACGGAAATTCGGGGCCGGCGCCACTCCGCACAAACAGCCGACCCGTGGTGCGATAGCGTTCGGGATGATCATCCCCACGTCCCTGCAGGCGCGACCGGACCGAATCCATCGGAAAGTCCGGCCCGGGGTCGCACTTGCGACCGGGTGCGATGTCTTCATGGCCGAGCACGTCCGCCAGCGCGTATTGCTTGACCAGTGCCAGGCCGCACGCCAGCGTCGCTTCAATCTGCTCGGGCGTATACGCATGCCAGCCGCAAGGCGGGGTACCGGACGGATCGTTTTTGTGCGTGGCGACAGTGACTTCACTGTCGGGATAACTGCGGCGGGTGAGCGGCGAGACCCATTTTCCGCCGCTGCGAATCAGACGGCCGGCATTGTCGAGCTCGATGCCGATGCTGGTGCGATTGAGACCGGTCAGGCTGCCCCAGCTTGAGCGGCCCGCGTGCCAGGCTTCACGATTGAAGGGCACTAGCTGGGTGGCGGTGCCGTCACGTGCGATCACCAGGTGGGCCGATACACGCGATTCGCGGTTCTGGAACCAGGCCACCGTGCTCGCCGCACTGCTGCTGGCGGTGTAGTGAAGGATCAGGAAACGCGGGGAAATTACGCCCCCGGTATTGGGGCTGGCAGCGTAGCGTGCCGCCTGTCCATCATCCCGCACGAGCAGGTGATTGTGAATTTTCATGTTGTTGTCTCCCCTTGTTCTTGCCGCGGGATGAGACAGGGTTTATTGGTATTGAATTATGGTGTCCGCGACGCGGTGAATAAAATCACCATAGGCCATGGAGTTAACGATTGATATACAACTTTAGTCGTAGGACGACGCCTGTTTGAAGCGTTGTGTCCCGTCCCGGGCCAGCAATGCCGCCCCATAGGCCGCTTCGGTATGGGCGGCACGGCTCACCGGCATCCCAAGCAGCCGCTGGCGGATGCGCGTCCAGACGGGGTTTTGTGCACCACCGCCGGCGGTTTCGACCCGACTCACAGGCGAGGCGCCGAGTTCAGCCAGCAGGCCATAGCCGCGTGCTTCGATGCGGCCGAGGCTTTCCAGCAGGCCATGCAGGAATTCCACGTCATCAGCCGGGCGTGGCGAGAGGCGTGGGGCGAGGGTGGGATTGTTGACCGGGAAACGTTCGCCGGGGCGCGGCAGCGGCCAATAATCAAGCGGGCTGGCAATACCGGAATCGATTTTTTCGCTGAGTACGGCCAGCGTACGGTCGTCAAAAAACTGCTTGAGCGCTGCACCGCCTGCATTGCTGGCGCCACCTGCCAGCCAGCGTTTTCCAAACCAGTGACTGTAAATGCCGTATTCGGTCGATTCCACACGGGTATCCGACAGGAGTTTGAGCACCAGCGTACTGCCGAGCGAGGTGACGGCATCACCGCTTTGGGTCACGCCAGCGGCTAAAAATGCGGCGATGGAATCAGTCGTGCCTGCATGCACCTGGCAGCCGGAGTTGACGCCCAGGTAACGTGCGCGGACGCGGGACAACGTGGCGAGCGGGCTGCCGGGCGCAACGGGCTTGGGCAGCGTGCGGGTATCCGCCAGATGATGCACCCAGTCCGGCCAGGCGAGTGTGTTGAGGTCGAGCCCCATTTTGAGGGCGTTGTGATAATCGGCAAATCCCGGCTGTTCGGTGAGCAGGCCCGATAGCCAGTCGGCCTGATTGAGGTAAATCCGCGAGCCGGCAAGGCCAAGCCACTTTTTCAGCCACAGCACTTTGGCCAGCCCTGATGTGACTGCCGCAGCGGGGTGGCCCGGCGAGGCGAGGCCTGCAATGAGCCGGGCTTCATCCACAGCGCGGTCATCGTTATAGAGTAGCGGTGGATGACGCGGCGCCAGGGCTTCGTCGCAGGCGATCACGGTGCCGGAGGTGCCGTCGAGTGCGATACCCGATAATTGTGAGCGAATGGCGTGCGGCAGGGCGGCGATCAAATCCCACAGGGCTTCGCGCCAGATATCAGCGCGTTCGTATTCTTCCAGCGTGCCGAAGTCTCGCGTGTCTTCAGCCAGGACTGCGCCTTCGGCGTCGATGACGCAGCTGCGTGCGCCCGATGTGCCGAAGTCGATCCCCAGATAAAACAATGAATTATCCGCGTGTATTCGACTGGTGCTCGAACTGTGTCAGGTCGACACGCGGCGCTGGCTGCCAGCCTTCCTTGCGATGTTCGGCCACCACATTGGTGAAGATGCCGCCGCGTACGTAGAACTTGGCGGTGAGCCGCATGAAACGCGGCTTGGTTACGTTGACCAAGTCATCCAGAATGCGGTTGGTGACGTCCTCATGGAAATGGCCTTCCTCGCGGAAGCTCCACATGTAGAGTTTCAGGCTCTTGAGCTCGACGCAGGACTGGTCGGGGATATAGTCGAGGATCAGCGTGGCAAAGTCCGGCTGCCCAGTCTTGGGGCAAAGGCACGTAAATTCAGGGACTTCCATGTGAATATGAAAGTCACGTCCAACTTTAGGGTTGGGGAAGGTTTCGAGGGTTTTGGCAGGCGTGGAGGACATAAAAAGCTCGGTGTAGAATGGCGGCACAAAAAAGCCCCTACGGGGCGTTCGGACACATCATTATAAAAGCCTAGGTCCCTGCGTTGTGCGTCTAACCCATATCAAACTTGCCGGTTTCAAGAGTTTCGTTGATCCCACCGTGATTCCCGTCCCTGCGCAGCTGACTGGCGTAGTGGGTCCGAACGGCTGTGGCAAATCCAACGTCATCGATGCGGTGCGCTGGGTGCTGGGCGAATCGTCGGCCAAGCATTTGCGCGGCGAGTCGATGCAGGACGTGATCTTCAATGGCTCGGGCACCCGCAAGCCCGCCTCGCGTGCATCGGTAGAACTAGCGTTCAACAATGAACTGGGACGTGCCGCCGGACAGTGGTCGCAATACGCCGAAATTTCGGTCAAGCGCGTGCTCGACCGCAGCGGCGACTCGACTTACCACATCAATAACCTGCGGGTACGGCGGCGTGATGTCGCCGACCTGTTCCTCGGGACCGGTGTCGGCGCGCGTGCCTACGCCATCATCGAGCAGGGCATGATCTCGCGGCTGATCGAGGCCAAGCCGGAGGAACTGCGCGGCTATCTGGAAGAGGCCGCGGGCGTATCCAAATACAAGGAGCGCCGCAAGGAAACCGAAGCGCGACTGCGCGATGCACGCGGCAACATGAATCGCGTCGAGGACATTCAGCGCGAACTCAAGGCCCAGGTTGAAAAGCTCACCGCGCAGGCCGAAGTGGCGCAGCGCTACCGCAGCCTGCAGGCTGACATGACGTTTTCGCAGCACCAGCTCTGGTTTGCGCGCAAGCACGATGCCGCCCAGCAGCGGGCGCGCATCGACAAGGACCTGACCGAAGCGCAGAACAAGCTCGAAGCCGAAACCGCCCGGCTGCGCCACATCGAGTCGCAACTGGAAACCGCGCGCCAGACCCAGTTTGCCGGGCAAGACACGCTGAATACCGTGCAGGCGGCGTATTACCAGGCGCAGTCCGAAGTCGCCCGCATTGAGCAGACCATGGCGCACCAGAACGCCACCCGCGAACGGCTCTATCGCCAGCAGCAGGATCTGGTCACGCGCGTGGAGTCTCAGCAGACGCGCCGCACCAGCACTCATGAAGCCCTGGTCGAAGTCACCGCGCAACAGCCAGGCCTGGAGGCGGTCCTGGAAGAAGCCGAAGCCTCGGCACGCCAGGCCACCGACAGCACCCTGCCGCAGAAAGAAGCCGCATTGCGCGAAGCCCAGCAGGGCGTAGGCGACGCGCAGCGCGTAGTGTCGCAAGGCGAACAGGCGCGCCAAGTCGATGAAAACAGCCTTGGCCACACCAGGCGCCAGATCGAGCAACTGGATGCCCGCCAGCGCCGGCTCGCTCAGGAACAGGCGCAATTACCGCGTCCTGATTCCGTTGGCCTGTCGACAAAACAGCTTGAACTTGATGAACTGGCGCAGACCCTGGCTACCGCTCAAACCGGTCTCAAGGAGGCTGAAACCGCATTACCCGTGCTGGACGCTGCCCGTGCCCAACACACCCGCGAACTCGAAGCCGCGCGCAAGGCCCTGCACCAGACCGAAGCCGAACTCGCCGCATTGAAAAAGCTGCAGGAGAGCCTGAAAGCCGACGAAAAGCTGGGCGGCTGGTTGCGCCAGCGCGGGCTGGATAGTGCTCCCCGCCTGTGGGAAAAGCTGCGTGTCGCCAGCGGCTGGGAAGCCGCGGTCGAAGCGATCCTGCGCGAGCGCCTGCAAGCCGTATTGGCCGATGCCCCGTCCGCCTGGTTCAGTGATGCACCGCCGGCCCGGCTCACGGTGTGGAGCGGGCAGGGCGATGGTGCCGCACCCGCTGCCGAATTGCTCGCCAGCAAGATCGACAGCGACGATGCCGCTGCCCACGCCGCGCTCACCGACTGGCTGGGCGGCGTGTACTGGGCCGATGAGGTCGAGGCAGCGCAAGTGCGTCGTGCCAGCCTTCAGCCCGGCGAATGCGTGGTCACGCCGCAAGGTCATGTGTTCAGTCGCCACAGCGTCACCTTTCACGGCCCGCACACGGCAGTGGAAGGCATCCTCGCACGCGGCCGCGAACTGGAAAAACTGGCTGCCGATGCCATTCAACTGCGCGACGAGGTCACGCAACTTGAAGCCGCCTACGCCGAAACGCAACAAAGCTACATGGAGCGCCAGCGCGAGATCCAGGCGCTGCGTGCGCAAACCGGACAGATGCAAAGCCGCCACCACACCGCGCAAATGGAATTGCTGCGTTTGCAGCAGGCGGTAGAGCGAGTGCACAGCCGGGCCACGCAAATCACCCAGGAACTGGAAGAAGTCACCCATCAAATAGAATCCGAGCGCGCCACCCTCGAAGCCGTGGAAACCCGTCTCAAGGAATACCGCGCCCAGGCTGATGAGGCACGCGACGCCTTGTACGCCGCCCGCCAGAAGCGCGATCAGGCTGACCGGGCGGTATTCGAAGCGCGCGAACTGCAGCGTGCCGCCGAACGCCGCCATCAGGAAGCGGGCTTTGCGCTCACCACCTGCACCAACAAGATCAAGGAACTGAGCGAAACCCTGGAACGGATCGATCAGGAAATCACGGCCGACGAAACGCGCCTGGCGCAGGCACGTGACGAACTGGCCCGCCTGCCGGCCGACGCGCTGGATGTTGAATTGCAGAAAGCACTGGAAACCCGCACCACCTGCGAGGCTGCATTGGCCGCCGCGCGCGATGCCCTGGAAGGCCTGACCGCCCAGTTGCGCAGCCACGACGAAGCGCGGCTCGGCTGCGAACAGGGGCTCGATCCGCTGCGCCGCATCATCGAGCAGCTCAAACTCAAGGATCAGGAAGCGATGCTGACGCAGTCGCAGTTTGAACTGCAGCTGCGCGAAGCCGAAGCCGATGAGGGCGTGCTCGAATCCGGCCTGGCCGAAAGCCCCAAGCCCGCCCAGCTGCAGGCGCAGATCACCCGCCTGCAAAATGAAATCGCCGCGCTCGGCGCGGTCAACCTCGCCGCGCTCGACGAACTCACCCAGGCGCAGGAGCGCTCCGAATATCTGGCCGCGCAATGCGCCGACCTGCTGGAAGCCGTCACCACCCTGGAAGACGCGATCCACCAGATTGATCAGGAATCACGCGCACGTCTCAAGGCCACCTTCGACACCGTCAACCAGCACATGGGCGAGTTGTTTCCACGACTGTTCGGCGGCGGCCAGGCGCGGTTGATTCTCACCGGTGAGGAACTGCTCGACTCTGGCGTGCAGGTTTTTGCCCAGCCCCCCGGCAAGAAAAACGCCTCGATTCACCTGCTGTCCGGCGGCGAAAAAACCCTCACCGCGCTGTCGCTGGTGTTCGCCATGTTCAAGCTCAACCCGGCGCCGTTCTGCCTGCTCGACGAAGTCGACGCCCCGCTCGACGACGCCAACACCGAACGCTACTGCAAACTGGTCAAGGCTATGTCCGAGCACACCCAGTTCCTGTTCATCACCCACAACCGCGTCACCATGGAAATGGCCCAGCACCTGGCCGGCGTCACCATGCAGGAGCCGGGCGTGTCGCGCGTCGTCGCGGTGGATGTGGATGAAGCGGTGGGGATGGTTGAAGCGGCCTGATTACGGGGTAGGATTAAGGAAACGCTGAGCAAGTCCTTCGACGAGCTCAGGACGAACGGCAAATGGTTGATTACGTTCGTGGTGAGCTTGTCGAACCACACAGCAAGTCAACTTGCTCAGCGTTTCCTTATTCGACCATCTTGCCAAATTTTGCCAAAGTGCCTAGCATCCGGTCATGAGCACGATGAATATCTCCCTGCCGGATACCCTCAAGACCTACGTTGACGAACAGGTCACGCAGCGGGGTTACGGCACCAGCAGCGAATATGTGCGTGAACTGATCCGCAAGGATCAGGAGCGCCAGCATCTGCGTGGATTGCTGCTTGAAGGTGCAGCTTCCGAACCGGCCGGTCCGGCAGACGCATCCTATTTTGAGGGGCTTCGTCGCCGCATCAGCGGACACAACAAGTGACAATCAAACCCGTCATCCCGCGTGCACGTGCAAACCGGGATGTGGATGAGGCCATTGCCTGGTACCTGAGTGAAAACGCACCGCAGGCCGCGCTGGGTTTGATTGATGCACTCGAACACGCGTACGCGCACATTGCCCGCCACCCGGCCACCGGCTCAACGCGATACGCACATGAACTGAATCTTCCCGGTTTGCGAAGCTGGCCCTTGAAAAACTACCCCTATCTGGTTTTCTATGCCGAACTGGCAGACAGCATTGATGTCTGGCGCGTGCTGCATGGTCAGCGTGACATTCCAGCCTGGTTGCTGAACGAACCCACCGACGTAGCCGGCATCTGATAGCAATAGCCGGCGTGATCATGGACAATCCTTTCTTCACTTTCTTCAACATACTGCCTGTCATCTCCCATGCTTGATATTCAACTCCTGCGCAAAGACGCCACCCTGGTCGCCGAACGCCTGGCTGCACGCGGTTTTCAATTCGACGCGGCGCGTTTCGACGTGCTGGAAGCCGAGCGCAAGACCATCCAGACCCGCACCCAGGAGGCGCAGAGCCACCGCAACAGCATGTCGAAACAGATTGGCATGATGAAAGGCAAGGGCGAGGACACCACGGCGGTGATGGCCGAGGTGGCGGGACTGGGCGATGAACTCAAGCAGATGGAAGAGCGGCTGGCTGCCCTGCAATCCGAGATCAACGATTTCCTGATGGGCGTGCCCAACCTGCCGCATGAGTCGGTGGCGGTGGGCAAGGACGAAACCGCCAATGTGGAAGTGAGTCGCTGGGGCACGCCAAAGACCTTTGATTTTGAAGTGCGCGACCACGTGGATATTGGCGAAAGCTTGGGACAACTCGACTTTGCCGCTGCGGTGAAAATCACCGGCAGCCGTTTTTCGGTCATGCGCGGCGGGCTGGCGCGACTGCACCGAGCCTTGGCGCAGTTCATGCTCGACCTGCATACGGGCGAGCATGGCTATACCGAGGTGTATGTGCCGTATCTGGTGAATGCCGATTCGATGCGCGGCACAGGGCAATTGCCCAAGTTCGAGGAAGACCTGTTCCATGTGCCGCGCTATGCCAATCAGGCTGGCGCAGATGCGGAGAAGCTGTATCTAATCCCCACCGCCGAAGTGCCGGTGACCAACCTGCTGCGCGACGAGATCGTCGCCGTCGAAGCGCTGCCACTGAAGTTTGTGGCGCATACGCCGTGCTTTCGTTCGGAAGCGGGTTCCTACGGGCGCGACACGCGCGGCATGATTCGCCAGCACCAGTTCGACAAGGTGGAGCTGGTGCAGATGGTGAAGCCAGAGGATTCCTATGCCGCGCTGGAAAGCCTGGTGACACACGCCGAGACGATTCTGCAAAAGCTCGGCCTGCCGTATCGCAAAATGGCTCTGTGCAGTGGTGACATGGGGTTTTCCGCGGCCAAGACCTACGACCTGGAAGTGTGGCTGCCAGCGCAGAATACTTACCGCGAGATTTCTTCATGCTCGAATTTCGAGGCTTTCCAGTCGCGCCGTATGCAAGCACGTTTCCGTGTAGGGCAGGGCAAGCCGGAACTGCTGCATACGCTGAATGGGTCGGGCCTGGCCGTGGGACGGACGTTGGTGGCGATTCTGGAAAACTACCAGAATGCTGATGGCAGCGTGACGGTGCCTGAGGCATTGCGGCCCTGGATGGGTGGAGTGGAGCGCCTGTCGGCTGCTTGATCACCTGGGTTGGCTCAGTGGCTAGCTCGGCTCGCCAAACAGGGCTTCCTTGATTCCCCCCAGATTGATCAGTGGAGCGTATTCAGGTTCCAGCCGCAGCAAAATATCGTAATAACCACGGATGTTTTCGGCAAAAAGCAGCGCCTCGTTGCCGCGTGCGTAGCCGTATTTTGTGACCTTGGCGTACGTCCCCCGACCCAGATGCGGCAGGGCTTCCTTCACGTCGGCCCAGCTATCCGGATTGCCGCCGCGAGCCTGCGCTATACGGCGCGCGTCTTCCATGTGACCTTGTCCCTGGTTGTAGGCAGCCAGCGCAAGCCAGGTGCGGTCGGGTTCGACAATGCGGGCCGGCAGGGTTTCCTTCATCAGCGCCAAATAACGGGCACCACCCAGAATGCTCTGGCGTGGGTCGAGACGATTGTTCACCCCCATGCGGTCAGCCGTTTGCCCGGTCAGCATCATCAAGCCGCGCACACCTGTGGGTGAGGTCGCGAGCGCATTCCATTGCGACTCCTGATAGCCGATCGCGGCCAGCAGACGCCAGTCGATCCCGGTGAGCGTTTGCGCTTCGCGAAAATGGCGGCGCAAATCGGGCAGTCGCTGCGGCCGCCGCTGCAAAATGCCAAGGATGTCGGTATTGTCCAGGCGCTTGACGTGGCCGAAATAGCGTTCATAAATGCGCTTGAGCGTGCCATCCTTGCGTGATTTTTCAATAAAGCGCGCCAGTGCATTGCGTACCGCATACGTGCTGCGCCTGGGTAATGCCCACACGATTTTTTGCGTGTCGCCAATATCAAATGCAACCGTCAGGCTGGGATAGAAGTTGCGCATCGAGTCGAAGTCCATGCCGTTGATGACCACTGCGTCGTACTTGCCTATCTTCAGTTGCGCCAGCAGCTCCTCGGGCCAGACATTCTCCAATGCCTCCCAGGACAGGCCAGGGTGCTTGCGCTTCAAGCGGATCAACATAGGGGTATGACCCGAACCAATAATCAGTGCCACCTTCTTGCCCGACAACGCGCCAATATTACGGGGCGCTTTGTCTGCGGCACGGACCACGATGTGTACCGGTGTTTCGAAGAGCACCGGCCCGGAGATCAGGTGATGATCCTTGACTACAGCCTGTGGCAAGGCAGCCGCCGCCAGGTGGATTTGATGGGTGTCGAGCAGTTCCAGCAGCGCTTCCGGGCGATTTTTTTCTGTCCATTCAATCGACCAGTTTTGGGACTTGCCGAAATCCACAAGTAAATCATGCTCGAATCCGGCAGCCTCGCCGCTGCTGGTGATGAAATACGTGGCCGGACTGTTACGGGTTCCCACCAGCAATTTGCCGGACTTCTCGGGTGGGGGAGCAGGGCGGCCACAGGCTACCAGCGCCACACCCAGCACCAGCACAGCCAGCTTTCCGATGAATCCCATTGTTTTGATGCGGAGCATGGCCACAGTCTGAACGAGAGTGAAATTTTCGTCCAGCAAACCGCGCGACTCGGTTACAATGCGCGTCCCGGAGAGGTGGCAGAGTGGTCGAATGTACCTGACTCGAAATCAGGCGTGAGCGCAAGTTCACCGTGGGTTCGAATCCCACCCTCTCCGCCACACCCCACGCTTTAGTGCGGCACACAGGCAGTTCTTGAACATCTCCCATTTTTGCTTCCCAATGCTGGGCAGAGCGCGAAGCATGGACGCAAGCGACGAGCTACAGACCTCTCCCTGAATTGCTGTCAGGGAAAGCATCGTCTCTGTTCGTTTCTTTACACTTGGATAGCATCAGGGATTTGATACCCGACCCAATGAAAACCAGGCTACCTGGTCTTCGATTTTTTCCTTATTTCAAGCATCTTCTCTCGCCATTCGTTTAGCTCTTCATTCTCTATCTCAAGCTGTATTGCCGCAGCTTCCACTGCGCTAAGTTTCTTGTCTTCCAATCTGCGCATAAGCTTTGCCCGCATTCTCGACAACAATCGTTCGGTTTCATCATTAGTCAAAAGCCTGGCTTGTTCGAGATTTTCTTCGGTAGGAATTCTTCGCATCTTAACTAACCCTTAGATTCTTATGGACGTCGTAATTCTTTGACATTTCATCTTTCCGGATTTCGTTTGAACCAGCCGGAATGATGGTGCTGCGAGCCGCATCTATTAAGTCGAGCGAGCCGGGTCGTGGCGCTATTGAGATATAAAGATGGAGGTTGCATTGTTCTATGTGAACCCGATTTTTTATCAAAAAAGGATATAACTGTCGTGTTAAATAATTGTTACAAGATGCGAGCTGATTGTTATTCGTGATTTACGGACACGTCACTTAGGCGGGTGCTTGAATGTCGTAATTAACTGCATATACTGTTTATCTTGTTTAACCGGAATTGGAGATTAGTTATGGCCGTTGGCACCAAACCCCCCGTTAGATCCACACCTGCAAAATCCGCGAAAAGCACTACCGCTGCCATCAGAAAAAAACCGGCCTCCGCCAAGCCCGCCGCACGTACAAAAGTGGCCAGCGCTGCGGTGACCGCTACCGCAAAACCGGCTGGCAGACGGACGCCGGTTCCCGCCAAGGCCACGGCAACTGTGGTCAGGAAAACTGTTGCTCGCACTCCGGTAGCCAAGAAATCAGTTCCAGTAAAAGTCGTGCACCAGCCAGAGCCTTTTGTTGCGAAGGACAATAAGAAAGGCAAGCCGGCCAAGGTCAAGAAAGCCAAACTGGTTCGCGACAGCTTTACGATGCCTGATGTGGAATATGCACTTATTGCGACGCTTAAAAAACGGTGTCTGAATATTGGCCTGGCGGCAAAAAAAAGCGAGATCCTGCGCGCAGCTGTCGCAAGTCTGGCGGAATTGAGTGATGCCTCGGTAGTCGCTGCGGTTCGACGGCTTGAAGTGATCAAAACCGGGCGTCCATCCAAAAACGCTAAATAGTTATTGCCTGGGTTTTCGACAAGGCCTGCTGGAGGCGTACTGAAACTCACATCTGATCTGGCAGGTACTTTCCTTTCCAGACAGGGTGTGCGTTTTATTAAGACAGTGTTGAGCGTATGCCATTCCGATTGAATGAATACGTGCAATCACGTCTTGAATTCCCGGACAGCCCCTGACCTCGATCAAACTTCACAAAACCATCACATCCTGGAAACACATCCTGAGAACAATGCGACGTGCGGCATATCCATGCCGCTACTGCCTTTGCCAATCACATATAGTTTCAGGAGAGTTTTTAATGAAAATATCCACGCTTGCCCTGTCCCTGGTCGCGGCTTTTACGGCCAATGTCCACGCGGATTCCATCATGAACGGCCCCATGTCGTTCAATCCCATCGCCGGTTCCGCTTACGGCATGGAAAATGATGCTGATATTGCGGTAACACCCTACGTGATTCCACAGGGCTACGTCCAGTCCATTGTCTCCGACGAGAGCAACCTGGACATTTATGTCGCCCACGACTGGAACGACATGAACACTGTCAACGAGACTGGCAAGCACGCCGGCCGTTACCTGTATCGCACGCATGAAGTCCGCGGCGGCGCTATCGGCACCGACGGCAACTCACTGCGCCTTGATGGCGGCAGCGGCGGCGCCGTGTCTGTGGTCGATCTGAAGACCGGTATCGCCAAGGAAGTCGTTGGCCGTGCCGACTGGGAAGCACTGGACGGTATCGTCTGGACCCCATGGCAGACCATTCTGTTTGCTGAAGAAGCAGGCACCAGCGCCCGTCCCGATCCGGATGCCCCTAACGCGACCAGCGGCCTGGTGTATGAACTCAAGCTGGATCGTCGCGATCCGACCTCTGCTGAAAGTGTGACCGTGCGTCCGATGCTGGGTGCACTGGCCCATGAAGGCATTGAGACTGATGCCGAAGGCAATGTCTACGTCATCGATGAAGACCGCAAGGGCGCGATCTACAAGTTCGTGCCGACCAACTACGGTGACCTCTCCAGCGGCCAGTTGTATGCGCTGCGCGTGATGGGCGGCGCCAAGACCGGTGCCGCTGAATGGGTTGCACTCGACATGACGCAGGCCCAGATCCGTGCAAACGTCGCTGCCCGCGCTGTCGGCGCCACCGAATTCTGCCGCCCCGAAGACCTCGAGCGCATCGACAGCACCCTGTACGTGGCGCTGACCTGCGAAGACGTCGACAACGCAGCCAACACCAGCGGCAAGAACGCTGCGGGTTACAACGTGGGCGCGGTGCTGGCTGTTGAACTGGGCGAACAGCCTTCCGCCAAATACGTTGTGGCCTCCGGCAAGAACACGCCGTTCGAAAACCATTCAACCGCTACCACTGGCTTTGCCAAGGTAGACAATCTGGCCAATGGCCCAGACGGAAAGTTGTGGATGGTGGAAGACAATGATTTCAGCGATATCTGGGTCTACGATCCGCGCTCGAATGATGCCAATGACGATGGCTACAAGGATGGCGTGCATCTGTTCGCTTCGTTGAAGGACAAGCCGGCCGAGGGTACCGGGATTTATTTCGGCAAGGATCCGCGCACGCTGTTCGTCAACGTGCAGCATTCCGGCACCGGCAACGACAAGACCATGGCAATTACCAAGCAACGTAAAGGCGATCATGAGCACGATGATCATCACGGTGACTGATATGTGAAGATCGTTAATCCTTCACGCTAAAACCCCTGCCATGTTGGCAGGGGTTTTTTTGTTTCCCCTTTCCTGGCAAGAAGGTGAATCGTCTGATGCGAAAGCTGGAGCATGTTGATTGCGCCAGGCTTTGCCTATCCATCACCCGCCGTGGCATGAGCCAATGAGCTCATTAGTGCGTGCGATTCAACACGAAGCCCTGAAATATTCCCTCGATAAAATTTCATACAGTCACGGAAAGCACTCGAACAATAGATTCGAGGCGTCGTGATGAAACAGGTTGTACCAAATAAAGCAATAAATAGTGCGCGTGAAAAGCAGTTGGCATCGGTAATTTTTGATGCCTTGGCAAGCTCGATTATGGAGCTCGCCACATCCTGTATTCGTTGGTTTTTTCGACGATCCCTCATGCGCACGCCGAAACGGTGCTGCGCCGCATTTTCTATTGCAGATTCCGTCTTGTCGTGCGTTTGAGCCGGTTTTTTCCCCTTTTGTTTGTCGGGGAAGAAGGCAGGAGAAGAGCCGCAAGGCAATTAATGGTTGGTTATAAAAAGGCAGTTTAAGACAGCGGCGGGATGGAGGTGCACACAGATGCACCACATTCCGACTCGCTGAAAAATAAAGAAATAAGCAGTGCGCGTGAATAGCAGTGGGCGTTGGTGTTTTGGCGCCAGGATGGGGTATCTCCCATGCCCCATCCATTTCTGTTTCGCTGAGCGACAGCCCAGCGATGTCTCATGCGCACGCCGTTACGGCGCTGCGTGTTTTTTTTGCAGAACCATCCGGTATGCGCTGAGCCTTGTTTTTCTGGCGTTCTTGCGTCCAGCGAACTGGTTTTACAGTCAGCAACAAGACTGAACGGTTTTGAAAATTTTGGCTGGAAATTTGCGGAAATGGCCTGGATGACTTTATCCAGATCTTCAACACAACCCCATGACAACTTATTAGGAGCAATCCATGAATCGCGTGAAAGCAGCAAAACAAACAGGTGTCCGTCAATCTTTTCTCCTGGCAGGGCTTGCACTGGCTAGCGTTAGTGCTCAGGCGAGCGTGACGATCACCGCCGGCAATGGAAATTTTGCCGATTTGAGAGTCCCAGGTTCGATCAGTTTGCAGAGCCCCAGTGCCGGCATCGGGCCGCTGCTTACCTATGGCATCAATCAACCGGCTCCCATCCAGTCGTCCACTGGCTCACTGAATGCAGCATCCGCTTCGGCCAGCGTGAGTGGAAGCTTGTACTACAGCCTTGGCACGAGTTACGGGAATTTCAGCGAAAACGATTCCAGTCCGGATGGCTCGATGGTGGAACTGGATCTGAACCGCAAAGGCTACGGCTACCGTGCGGATGCACAGGTAAAAAATGGCCAGGCCAAGGCTCACGTGGAAACTCGGATGGTGACGGGCAATGGCACTGGCAGCAGTTCTGCCAGCGCCACTTCAAGCTGGAATGACTGGTTCGTGATTTCCGGAGGCACAGGTCTGGGTACGGCCAGCTTCACTTCCGTGCTGGATGGCATGATGACGGCGGGTAAAAACGGAATGGCGGGCTACAGCCTGAACATTGGCTATGCAACCGGTGCGTATTGTTATTCCTGGTACAGCACTTGCGGTGAGGCCGATCAGAATCAGACCCTGTTCAGCCAGACTTCCAGCCTGTCGGGCAAGGGCAAAACAATGCTGTCGCAGGATATTGAAGGCGAATTCACCTTTGCCTATGACAAGCCTTTCCAATTGACAGCCATGCTCAATGCCAATGCCGCAAACGGCGGCGTGGCTGATTTCACCTTGAAATCCCTGGGCAACAGCATGGTACTGCCCGATGGGGCGAACTTGCTGAGTTCGTCTGGTTTGTACGTTCAGGCCGTGCCCGAAGCTGAAACCTACGCCATGATGCTGGCGGGCTTGGGACTGGTGGGCTTCGCCGTCGCGCGTCGCCGTGCCGTGTCGAAATAAATCATGCCGTCATCGACGATACCAATAATGTCGTATTAGGCTGCTGGCTTGATGACATGAACTCTCCCCAGGATTGCCCATCAGGGCAATCCTGGGGAGACACTGAACAAGTCGTCACCCCGGCGAACGCCGGGGTCCAGATGCTTGATTTGGCTGGATTCCGGTGTTCGCCGGAATGACGTCGTGGGCTTGTTCAGTGTCTCCCTGGAAGAGAGTTTTCACGAATGCGTTCACGCGCATCCTTGGCCCGCCTCACGGCGGGTCTTTTTTTGGTGCTTTCTCCTACCGTGGCATCCCGGCCATCCACGCACAATTTGTTCTGACCGGCGGTGTGACCCGGGCTAAGGAGACGCTGATTGATTCCACTTTCGTCGGTGAGACGAATAAATCAGCGCCTCCCTAACGGATTCAGGCGTTGACGAATCAGCCGCATGCATCCAGTCCTTCTTCGGCCACCTCGTTGCCATACAGGGCAGAGTGAATCACGGCATCGTGAGGACGCGCACATATGACCTCCGCCAGCCACGGGTAACAACCGGCGAAATCACATTGCTTGGCATATTCGTCAGGTCCGTCTGGCAGCGCATTCCCCAGTTCGTGTAGTGCGTCCTCGGCCAGCAGATCGGCCTGGGCTTCCAGGGCTTTATTTTGCATATCCACAGCGTCTCTCCATCGTTATCGTTGGTCTGACGCTCATCCTCGCGCTTCAATGTGAGACCTTGATGACAGCCGGGGCGAAACCAGCCATTCCAGACTATTGATCCGGCACGAATTAAACATGACTACCGTTCGCCCTGATCGTGAGCCTGTCGAACGATCGAAGGGCTGTGCTTCGACAGGCCTGTCCTGAGCGAGCCGAAGGGCTCAGCACGAACGAACTCGCGGATAACTCTGGCCGGATCAATAGCGGCGAGCGTGCTGGCCCAAACGTGCCATGCCGGGCGCGTTCCAGGCAACTGTGTTTGCAACATCGTTACGCAAAACTCCAGTCCGTACTGCAAACACCACACCCGACGCGAGGCGGGATCGGAAACACCTGGGTCTGCATGGCTTTGGGAGAAGCGTTGTACATGCGGACAGCCGGTTACCAGTCATTTCACGCGTTTCAGTTTTGATGTAGCTGCTTGCCAGCTTTATTTCGGAGAGCCACATGTTTCACATTCAAGTTCTACTTGGCCTGGTGATGGCGGTATTCATGGCGACAGCTTCTGCTGTCGGCCCAAGCGACCTTGATATTCCGCAGTCTTCCGGGCCAACGTTTGTTATTGAAAGTTTCACGACCGCTTTCAAGAACAATCTGAACAACACAATCGTCAGCGATTTCCAGACCACGCTGACTGATTACACGGTTTCTGTTTTCGCTTACCTGTCATCAGCACTTGATTACAAGTTCGTGGTATCGGGTAACGTGATGGACACGTCAGGCGGAAATCATGGGGGCATCCTGCAGGCCGTTTCGGTTCCCGAACCTAAAGGGTGGATGTCGCTGGTGTCGGGACTTGGTCTGGTTGGCCTGAAGCTTGGGCGTTTCAAGCGCCGCATGTATTGAATGCGTTGTGTTGGGACAAACTTTGGTCTGGCGGGACGTCACGCTTCAAGCGACCAGGCTTGAAGCGAAAACATCCAGCCATAGCCCCGCACAACGGGCGGGTAACTCAAGCGCAGTCCTGTACTGGCCTGGTTTCTTCAATTGCCAGTGTTCGCCCAAATGGCATTTGGCGTTGATCGATGAACAGACTGCTGCCGTCGATACGTTTGGCCATGTTTTTGGCCTCGGTGGCGGCACGTGCCACTTCCTGGTAGTGATGGAAATGAGTGGGGTGTGCCAGCACGGCGCCAATGGAAAGTGACACCAGGGGATGAAAGGCCATGACACCGCGCCGATCCTCGCTGCGGTAGCCGCCAGCGGCAACGTGCTCGGAGTTGAACAGGGCGGTGCACTCACGATCGAAGCGTGCCAGTATGCCGTGGCAGCGGATTTCCCAGTCCAGGCTTTGAAACAAAATTACGAAATCGTCGCCGCCAATGTGGCCGACAAAATCGAGTTCTGCGTTGCAGCTTTCGCGCAGGATACGCGCCAGCAACTGAATCATGTCATCGCCGCGACGGAAACCATATACATCGTTGTAGGGTTTGAACTGATCGAGATCGAAATAGGCGGTGACGAAGGTTTGTTCATTGGTCAGCAGGCGTTCCATATGCTCCTGGATCGGCACATTACCGGGCAGACCGCTTAGCGGATTGGCATAGCGTGCGGCAACAATCTGCATTTCGGTCACTTCGCGCATCAGGTCAAAACCTGACCCAATACCCAGGTAGCGCCCCTCGGATGTAACGACGAAGCCCTGGGTGAAGGCTGTCTTGCCTTTTTGTACCACCAGTTCCGATAGTTCGGCCATGTGGGTTGCCTTGTCGACAATCAGCGGATTGGAATCCATTAAATCGGAACAGGGTTTTTTGCCATGGAGTTCACGACCATAAAGTCCGATAAATCGGGCAAGCAGAGCAGGGCGGTGAATGATTCCAACAGGAATCCCGTTGTTTACAACCGGTACCGCATGAAGTTCGGGATATTGCATCATCAGTTCGAGCACATCCTCACTGGCTGTTCGCGATGTAACGGCCGGTGCGGACATGACCAGCTTGCGGGCTGACAGATGCATGCTGTCGCGGCCCGGTGGTACAGGAAACACGCTGACCCTGCCGGATTGCAGGCATGTCAGTATTTCGCTCGACGGCAGTCTGACCGGCACTGGCGAGGGACGTCCGATCAGATAGCCCTGTGCAAACCGGATCCCGAGGTCTTTCAGGACAGCCAGTTCGGAGAGGGTTTCCACCCCTTCGGCTATCACGCAGGAGTGGGCTCCCTCGGCCAGCAACTTGATCGAGCGAACAAACTGAACCTTGTGTGGGTCCTGATGGATGCCGTCGATGAAATGCTTGTCGATTTTGACGAAGGCTGGCTTCAGTTCAGACCACAGGCGCAGACTTGAAAACCCTTCACCGAGATCGTCAATGGCCACTTCGATCCCTGCTGCACGCAGTTTGGACACGGCTTGCCGCAGGTCGCCGTAATCGAGTGCGGTCGCATTTTCGGTGATTTCGATCATCAACTGATTGGTGGTCATCCCGACATCGGCCAACGCAGCAAGTAATGCCTCCGGCGCGAACGCCTGATCCAGAAGACTGCCCGGTGACAGGTTTACAAACAGCCGCCCGGCCAGATTCATCTGCGCGAACGTCTTGAGTGCCATGCGCACGCAGGCCCAGTCGAGTTGGGTCAGCAATCCGTTCTGCGCGGCCACATGAAACAATGCCTGTGGGCCATGCAGCGGGCTGTTTGAAGGCCCGCGTGACAAGGCTTCGTAGCCCATTACGCGCCCTTCAACCAGATCAAGTATCGGCTGCAACAAGGTCATCAGCTGCGTGTTTTCCAGGATGCGTTCCAGATGCTGGCGCAATTCTTCGTGGCTCATATAGGGGGCGGGGGAATGGGGAGTAACTGACGATAGGCGGGAACTGTTACGGAAGTGTGAAGGGCAAGATGCAAGCAAAGCAAACGGCCCCATCCCTACCGTGAACCCCTTGCAACTTGATACTTGCAACTTGCAACCTGAATCTGTGTCACGCCACTGTCATCACACGTGCCTATGCTCGGGTCCCCATAAGGGAAGCCATGCATAACGAAAACGAACTGAGCGACGAAGAAAGCGGCCATTTGGCCCGCATCTTGATGGCCTCGCGCCGGGTGATGCAGCGCCAGCATTTTTTCAGTTGGGTGCATGGTCCGTTACAGTCGCTCATCCCGCATGAAATCCTGCTGTGTGGTCTGGCGGACGATAGCGGCTATCTGTTGCACGAGCGTTTTACCGCCTGTCGTTACTTCAAGGATGATCATTTCAACCGGGTCATCCACCCTGGAGATGGCCTGCTCAGCCAGTTATCGCAGGAATGGCAAATCTGCGGCGAACCTCGTCTGATTGCTGCCCATCCCGACGAGTCAGGCGGCTGGAATGCCCGGCTTGCCGACCTGGAACTCAAGAATGTCGCGTTTCATGGCATGGGCTGGATCAATGGGCAGGTCAAGGGTTACGCCAGCTTTTCGCGCGTGCGGGCGCCGTTCGATGGGCGTCTTGCGCTCTACCTGGATATCCTGCTGCCGCACCTGCTCGCCACGCTGGCGCGCGTGCTTGCTCACGAAGCGCGTACCCACACGCAAAGCAAGCGCCCGTCCGGACTGATCACCGCACGTGAAATCGAAGTTTTGACCTGGGTGCGAGACGGCAAGACCAACGATGAAATCGCCGACATTCTGGGTTTGTCGATGCTCACTGTTAAGAATCACTTGCGCCACGCGATGAAAAAACTGGTTGTCCGCACCCGCGGACAGGCTGTTGCCAAGGGCATTGCGCTGGGCTTGCTGCGCGCACAGGGCACCCGGGAAGAACTCAGCGCGTAAGCTTCATTCCGTTTCCGCCAGGTTCCCGGCATGAGCCGACCGGCTCAGTTTTCACCCCTCTTTCTCCTCATTGCATGTCATCCACGATCCCTAAAGTGTTCGTGTCCGCTGTCATGCGGGCTCTATTTCCGGTTGGCCTGGCGCTTGGTTCGGTAGGCCTTCCCCACGGGGGGCGGAAAGCACTACAACTTTCTGGGTCTTTTTTCATTTTATAAAGAGGAGCACTACATGAACTTCAAACTGAATACTCTGGTCGCCGCCGCGCTGCTGTCCGTTGCTGGCTCCGCCAGCGCTATCACCGTTGCCAACGACGTGTCCACTGGCAATGCTTTCCTGCTTTTGACCGTGTTGGACGCTAGCTACAACGGTGGTGTAGGCCGTTCCTACACCCGTTCGCTGGAAGTCGCGATGAACGATTTCGGTACCGCAAACCGCGCCACCGGCGGCTTCAGCACCAACGTCGATACACTGTCCAGCCTGAACCAGACCTGGGCCACCGGCGCGCTGTGGAGCACTTTCACCGCCGGCATGGACGCAGCAACGATCGCTGGTCTGAAGTGGGACGTGACCGCGCTGGATTCGAATGGCACGTCTGCTGCCGATCAGCGTCGCATCCTGACCACTTCGGCCAGCAATCTGGTGAGCGACATCGCTGCCAGCGGCGTCTCCACTAACAACACCGAGTTCAATAATGCC
This sequence comes from Thiobacillus sp., assembly GCA_031426895.1. Classification (GTDB taxonomy): domain Bacteria; phylum Pseudomonadota; class Gammaproteobacteria; order Burkholderiales; family Thiobacillaceae; genus Thiobacillus. The sequence continues at coordinate 25,572 of JASJPE010000004.1, forward strand.
GTGACCAACCAGGACATCTACTGGGACGCCGCCATTGCCGCGATGGGCGCGGGCACCGAGATCATCGTCAGCGATACGTCCTCGAATGCTTTCGCAATCAGCGCTGCGGTTCACAGCACCAATTTCTCCGGCAAAACGCCTGATTTCAGCACCGTCGGCAACGTCGGCGACAGCATGGGCTTTTACTACCTGACCCGCAGTGGCAGCAGCAACACGGCTGAAGCGCTGGCCGTGGCCTACGGCAACGCCAATGGCGCTACCAGCTTCACGTTGGCCGCCAATGGCGACCTGACCGTCTCGACGGTTCCTGAGGCTTCGACCTACGGCATGATGCTGGCCGGTCTCGGCCTGGTTGGCTTCATGGCGCGCCGTCGCACCGCTTAAATCACACTCCACCCCCGCTGCACAGCGGGGGTTAATTCGCTAATGATTATTTAAAGGAATTGACCATGAAACTGCATCAAATTGCACTCGCCGCCGCCATTGTGGCCGCTGGCTCAGCCTCCGCCGCGACCGTCACCTTCACCATGTCGGGTGCTACCGCACTGAACAAGTCGTTCGAAAAAACCGCGCTGGACATGTGTAACACGTCGGTTGCTTCCAGCACCTACAGCACTGCCGGCGGCGCCAAGCCTGCCGTTCGCTACCAGTGTATCGCCAAGACCGGCCTCAACATCGCTGGCGTAAACGCCGGCGATACTCTTGTCATCAACAAAGAACAGGGCGGTTCCAGCCAGGGCGTGAAGCCGGTCAACAACAGTACCGGCGTGACCGTGGCCACCACCACCTGTACCGCCAATACGACCGATCCCGTGGTCACCAACCGCACTCACTACACAGGCTGCGGTTTCACCACCGCCGTCCCCACCGCTGGCCTGTCCGACGTTGAGCCGAAGCTGGTGTCCACGGCTGCTGCCGATTACACCAACCTGAACAATGCGGGTGTAGTTGCGCAGGTGTTCGGTATGGCTGTGTCGGATAACGTGTATCGCCAGCTGCAGGCCGCGCAGAATCTGAGCGATGTTAACGCCACGACCTTCGATCCCGCCAATGCCCCCAGCCTGCCCGCCTCATTCGTGCGTGGTGCCTTCTCTGGCGCCACCACCGACTGGGCTGCAGTGACCGATGCGCTCGTGGCCGACAGCAACCGCTCGGCTGAAAACCACCCCAACCAGCCCAGCTGGGATGATGTCGGTGCCAACACCACTGCAGTCAAGATCTGCCGCCGCGCCACTGGTTCCGGCACGCTGGCGTCCTTCGAAGCCACGGTGATGGCACAGCCCTGCGGCACCAGCCCGACCTATGGCGGTGCAACCAACTTGTCTACCTATCTGATTGACGACACCGCGCTCAACGACAGCAACAAGGCTTTCCTGGGTGAAACAGATGCCTACACCGTGGTGGAACACGGCCAGCAGGAAGGCGTCGATACCTGTCTGACCCAGGCGTATTACCAGGGCGAGATGGCGATCGCCATCATGGGCACCGAGCGTCAGAGCGGCGATACCGGTTCCAAGACGTCCGGTTCCGACGACAACGACGGCGTGCAGGACAAGTGGCATTACGTGAAGATCGGCCAGGTGTATCCGAGCGTGGCCAACTTCGTGGCCGGCGACTATGACTTCTACTGGGCCGAGGCGAGCTTCAACCGCCGCAAGACCGGTTACACCAGCCTCGAAACCAACCTGATGAACTACTTCAGCAACAAGATGGGCGATCCTGCTGCGATCGTCAGCATCCCGTTGCCCGGCCTGGCTGCACTGACCTCGAACGGTTACACCTTCGACTACGGTGTGTCCCCGGTGTCGCGCGCTTCGCGTGGCGGCAACAGCTGCTCGATGGGCGTGCAGACGTTCTAAATCAACGGGTTTGATTCCGCGCCGGAGCAGGCCGTCCGGCGCGCATTCCCACCCCCTGCGCAAGCAGGGGGCTTTTCGTTTTATGTTGGCTGGTTTTTTCGCCAGGGAAGCACTGACCGGAACAGTCAGCGTTTCCCTGGCGGTGAAGCCTGGTGTGTTACTGGATGACCAGGATTTTCATGATGGATTTGTCTCGTCCGCTTGGGTGCATGTTTTTAGCTTGGTTGGGGGTGGTCTCGCCGGTCATGGCGGCCGATGCGGCGCCAGAACCCGCGTCCGCAGCATCAGCCAACCTGACGCCTGCAGCGCCAGCGCATGAGGCCACGTTTGATGTATTCGAATACCGGGTGGAAGGTACAACGCTGTTGCCGGTCACCCTTGTTGAGCAGGCGGTGTACCCGTATCTCGGCGAACAGAAAACCCTTGCCGATGTGGAAAACGCGCGCGAGGCGCTGGAAAAGGCGTATCACGGCGCGGGCTATCTCACCGTGCTGGTGAGCATTCCGCAGCAGAAGGTGGACGGCGGTGTGGTGAAGCTCGCGGTGACCGAGGCGCCGGTGGACCGGCTGCGCGTGGTCGAATCGCGCTATTTCAGCCTGGGTGAAATCCGGGCGGCCGCGCCAGAACTGGCCGAAGGAACGGTACCGAATTTCAACCAGATGCAAAAGGAACTGGCGGCGCTGAACCGCAGCGGCGACCGCAAGATCACGCCAGTGCTGCGCCCTGGCAAGACGCCGGGCACGGTCGAGGTCGACCTCAAGGTGCGGGATCAGCTTCCGCTGCATGGCAATGTAGAAGTCAACGACCGTTACAGCCAGGACACCACGCGCACGCGCCTCAGCGCCAGCCTGCGCTGGGACAACCTGTGGCAGAAGCAGCATGGTCTGGGCATTACGCTGCAGACCGCGCCGGAGAATACCAATGAAAGCAAGGTGCTTTCCGCCAGCTATACCTGGCCGCTGGCCTCCGGCAACTACCTGGCGCTGTACGGTGTGAAATCGGATTCCGACGTGGCGGCGGTCGGTACGCTCAACGTGGTTGGTAATGGCGTGATTTTCGGGGCGCGCTACATCCTGCCGCTGCGCAGCCGCAGCGAAGGCTTCTTCCATACCGCCACCCTGGGGGTGGACTACAAGGATTTCGACCAGTCGGTGGCGCTCATCGGCGGCGGCGATTTCAACACGCCGATTACTTATCTGCCGTTCACGCTGGGCTGGGACGGCACCTGGTTGGAGGAAGGGCGCAGCACCAAAGTCGGCGTGGCATTCAATTTCCATCTGCGCGGACTGGTCGCTGACGAGCAGGAGTTCGCCGACAAGCGCTACAAGGGGCGGCCGGATTACAGCTTTCTGCGTGGAAGCTTTTCGCACGAAGAAACCTGGCCGACCGGCTGGGCTGCTCAGGTACGGGGCGGCTGGCAGATCGCCGCGCAGCCACTGATCTCCAACGAGCAGTTCGCCATCGGCGGTGTCGACACGGTACGCGGCTATCTGGAATCCGCAGCCCTGGGCGAAAACGGCGTGTCGCTGAGTCTAGAAGCACGCTCGCCAAACTATGCCAGGAAATTGACCGAATCGTTTGACGACCTGCATCTTCTCGCATTCGTCGACGGCGGTTTTGTGAATGTGCGCGAAGCACTCCCCGGACAGTATGAGCAATTCAACCTGGCGGGTGCAGGTCTGGGACTGCGCCTGAATGGCTGGCGTGGTGTATCCGTCGGGTTGGACTGGGCCGTGGCACTGAAGGCGCTGGGCCACACCGAACGCGGCGATAGCCGTGCGCACTTCCGGCTGGGATATGAGTGGTAGGCGGTAATGGGGAATCGGCGAGAGGTATGAGTCGAACAACTCATATTCGCTGTAACCAACAAACAAATTCGAAAATCAAATTAGGCAAGCAGTCGGCCGGCATTTCAGGCGGCCTGCCGACACCAGGAGAACACCATGAATCGAAACCGTTATCAGCTGGTTTTCAACACGACTACAGGCATGATGGTGCCGGTGGCGGAAACCGCGCGGCGTTCTGGTAAATCCAGCCAGGGTAGGGCGGCGAGCGGTTCGGCCCTGGCGCTAGCCGGCCTGTTGCTGGCGGGGGCGGTTCAGGCTGAGCTGCCGGTACCCAGCGCGGGCGGAGTGATCCCCAATTTCGTTACGGCCGGGCAGGCCGCATACCAGGTCAATGGCAACCAGGCTTTGGTCAACCAGGTCGGCAACAAGTCGATTCTCAACTGGCTGAGCTTCAACGTCAGCGCCGGATATAACGTGCAGTTTCAGCAGGTCGACAGCCTCGCCACTAACAATCTGGTGCAAGGTGCCAATTTCACTTCGCTTAACCGCATCCATGACATCAACCCCAGCGTGATTGCAGGCAGCATCTCGCAGGCCGCCGGACAAAAGGCCAACATCATCCTGGTCAATAGCAACGGCATCGCCTTCATGGGCGGGTCGCAGGTAAACACGAACAGCTTCACGGCCTCGACGCTTAACATGCAGGACAGTTTTCTCGATAATTTTTTGCCGGGCACGGGCGCGCCACAGTTTGAAAAAGCGCTGGATGGCAGCGAGGCGAACGGCTTTATCAAGGTGTTCGAAGGGGCGCAGATTACGGCGGGCACGCAGGGCCGGGTGATGCTGATTGCGCCCACCGTGGTCAACAAGGGCACGGTCAAGGCGGCCGACGGCCAGGTGATTGCGGCAGCGGGTAGCAAGGTGTATCTGCGTTCGGCTGCGGGCGAGGATGACAATGTGCGCGGTCTGCTGGTGGAGGTGGATAGTCCGGCCGGACTCGCTGATTTTGAGACAGCCAATCCTGATGTAAAAAATGGCGTGCTCGACGGTCAGGCGGTGAGCCTGACCAACACGGCAGAAGACAAGCTGGGGCACGTGACCAACCTGGGTGAACTTTCCACCCCGCGCGGCAACGTCACCATGGTGGGCTATGCGGTGAACCAGCTGGGTATTGCGCGCGCCACCACCTCGGTGATTGCCAACGGCTCGGTGTATTTGCTGGCAAAGGACACGAAGGCGACGTCAACCATTCCCATCCCGGGTTCACAGGCGAATATCAGTTCGGCGCGGGCAGGCCGGGTGCTGCTGGGCGAAAACAGCCGCACCGAGATTTTGCCGGAGGTTGCCGATAGTACGGCCGGACTGGACGGCACGACCGGCGCAGGATTGGCGAAAACGTCGCAAGTGAAGGTGCTGGGACAGGACATTCGCATGGCAGGCGGCGCGGTGATCGATGCGCCTGCGGCCGAGGTTGAGTTCATGGCGGTCGACAAGCCCAATGATCCGCTTGTCCTGCTGCAGGCCGGAAAGGCTGCTTCCGATACCGCACGCATCCACATTGCCAGTGGTGCGCGCATCAACGTGGCCGGCCTGGAAAACGTGCAGGTCTCCGCTGCGCGCAATAGCGTAGAAGTGGAGTTGCGTGGCGACGAGCTGAAGGATACGCCCGTCAACCAGCAAGGCCCGTTGCGCGGCGAAAAAGTCTATGTCGATATCAACCGCGCACTGGCGAATGCCGATGCCGGAAAATCTACTCTCATCGCCAGGGACAGCCTGGAAAATTACCAGATGAAACTGGAGCGCACGGCAGCTGAGCGCTCCACCACGGGCGGCCACATTAATCTCGTTTCGGAGGGTGAAACGATCCTCGAAAGCGGCGCAATATTTGATCTTTCCGGCGGCAGCGTGCAGTACACCGCAGCCAATGTGAAAACCACGCTGCTGACAACCGGCGGCAAGCTGGTTGACCTGGCTGACGCTAATGCCGAGACGCGTTACGACGGGATCGCCACGCGCTACGTGAAGGATTACGGGCGCTGGAATGTGAAAAAGGTGATCGACCTCGGTCAGAGCTATCGCTACGACCCCGGCTACACCGAAGGCAAGGCTGCGGGCTCGCTGGATGTGATCGGCATGAAAGCGGTCGTGATGCAGGCCGAGGTGCAGGGGCGCACCACGGGCGGTGAGCTGCAGCGGGATGCCGGTTTACCGCCCGCCGGTGCGCGCCTGACGATCGGCAGTCTCACGGAAAATGCTTCTGGCGCCCGCGACTACAAGCTGAACCAGCGCGTGGAAATAGCGAGCGGCGGTACTGCGCTGCCGGTTGATTTCAAGTTTGGCGACGAATTGGCACAAGACCTGAAAGACACCTTGGTACTGAACCCCGCATTGATGGGCAAGGACAAGGTGACGCAGCTGGAAGTCTTCAGCAACCAGGCCGCCGTGGTCCGCGAAGCCTTGCGTGCACCGACAGGCGGCGGCGTGGCCTTGACTGCCGAAGGAATCGCGGTCAAGGCCGATATCCAGGCCGCTGCGGGAACAATTGCGCTGACAGCCAGCAGGAATCTTTTTAACAGCAATCCCTTGTCGCTGGATGTGATCGTGGCTGACGGCGTGAACCTGTCGGCGCGCGGCGATTGGACGAATGATCTGCCGGGCGTTGCGGGGCAATCTCGCGAAGCGGTTCGGGTCAACGGCGGCTCGATTACGCTCAAGACCGAAGGTGATGTGGTGCTTGGGCAAAACACCCTGGTGGATGTCGGTGGCGGTGGGCAAATCCTGCCCAATGGCAAGATCAGGAACGGCAACGGCGGTAACGTCACGCTGGACGCAGGCACGGCCTTGCAACTGGGCGGCGAAGTGCGTGGCTACGCGCTCGGCAAGGGTGGAAGCTACACGATCAAGACCAGCAAAATCCAGATTGGCGGCGTACCCGATGCAACGGCCCTGAATCTCGACGCGGCATTCTTTGAGCAGGGAGGATTTGCCAATTTCAACCTGACGGGCAGTCAAGGCATCGATATTGCCGATGGCACGACGCTGCGCCCGACAGTGATCAGCCGCGAGCTGCTCACTGGCTACACCCTGCAACCAACAGGTAGTGATATCGACGTTTTTTCGCGCCTGGTGAAGCAGGATGACCGGGTGCGGCAGGCGGCGAACCTGAGTTTTGCAGCACCTGCGACGGGGCAAGGCACAATCCGCCTGGGTGAGAACGCCCAAATTCTGGCCGACGACAAAGCGAAGATCAGCTTCAGCGCCAACACCCGGATTGAATTGCTGGGCGAGGTGCGGACGGCGGGTGGCAGCATCTCGGCAACCATCAGCCGCGGCGCAAGTGAACCATTTGATCCGTCCGCAACCGTGTGGCTGGGGGCGAACAGCGTGCTGGATGCGTCCGGTGCGGCACGCACCTACACGGATAGCCGTGGCCTGACCCAGGGCAAGGTGATCAATGGTGGCAGCGTGACGCTGGGCGGGCAGGGCGCTTACGTTGTCACCGAGTCGGGATCGCGCATCAAGGTGTCGGGCGCCGCGCCGGTGCAGCTCGACGTGCCCAATGAAAGCGGTGGCCTGGGCCGCACTGTCGGCAGCGATGCCGGGTCGGTGACGATCGCCACGACCGAAGGCGCCTTGCTCGACGGCACCATCGAGGCGCATGCCGGCAGTGCCGCCAACCGGGGTGGCGTATTCAGTTTCAAGCTGAACGATACCCGGGATCGCACCTTGATCAGCGGTGCGCCCACCAGCAAACGCGTGCTGAGCCTGGTGCAAACGCTCGCGCTGCAGACGGGCGGCCTGGCACCCGGCGATGCGGTTCCGGACAGTTTCAACGGCAACACGCGCCTGGACACGCAGGCGCTCGAAGCTGCGGGATTTGAGCGGATGGCCTTTGCCGGCAGTGATGCGATCAAGCTGGAAAATGGTCTGGATCTGGGCGCGGGGCGTGCAACGCCGTTGCGAGAAGTCAGCCTTGAAACGCCGCGCATCGAAACGGCGGGTGGCAATGCTGCACTGACGGCCAATGCGATACGCATGGGGAATGACAGCGAGTTCACTGACACTGAAGGGGCGTCCCCGACAGCAAGCGGAACACTGACCCTCAATGCACGCCAGATCGAATTGGCGGGCAAACTCGCGCTCGAGGGGATGGAACAGGCCGAATTGAACGGTCAGGAAGCAATCCGTCTGGCTGGCGGCTTTCCTGAAAAAATGGCAATCGGCCAACGCGAAATTGACGTGCGCCCTTCCGGCGAGCTCAGGACCAGCGCTAATCTGCTGTTCCATGGTGCCGTGGTGGCACCTGACACCTATGTTCAATACAGCGTTCTTGCACCCGGCAAGACGGTCAGCTTTACACGCGGCGCAAACGCGCCGAACCAACCCTGGTCTGCGTTCGGCAGCCTGACCGTTGCGGCAAAAAATATTGTCCAGGGCGGCAATATCTGGGCTCCGCTGGGAAAAATCGATCTGCGCGCCGACGATACGCTGACATTTGAAAGCGGCAGTCTGACCTCGGTTGCAGCCGATGCAAACAGCGTGATTCCGTTCGGTAAACTGCAAAACGGTCGTACCTGGGTATTTGATCTGGGCGTGGCTGGAACGGAGAGTACCGAGCTTGCTGATATCCCGGAACAAAAATCCATCCTTGCCAGCGCCTCAAAAGTGGACATGCAGCCTGGCGCGCGCATTGACCTGAGCGGCGGCGGCGATGCACAGGCGTACGAATTTACCGTCGGCCCCGGCGGTTCGCGCGACATCCTTGCCGACAAGAATACCTACGCCATCCTGCCCGGCTACACGGGCGGTTTTGCGCCGAGTGACGCCCAGGAAACGTTCGACCGCGCGAGCGGCGAGGCGGTTTATCTGTCGGGCGTGCCGGGGCTGGCCGACGGCGTCTATTCCTTGCTGCCCGCGCATTACGCACTGCTGCCGGGTGCGTATGCCGTCAAGCTCGACAGCGGTATCCAGAATGTACTGCCGGGTCAGGCCTACATCCGCCAGGATGGGGTGCGCATCGCAGCGGGCTATGTCACCGATACGCGAATCGGCGCACCCAAGGATGCGAACTGGCAGGGCATTCAGGTGCTGACGCGCGACCAGGTGCGCGCACGTTCCGAATACACCCTGACCCGTGCGTCGGACTTTTTTGTCGACAGCGGCAGCCGCCCGCAGGACGCAGGTTTGCTGTCAGTCGCCACCACCGGCAACGGCGCGGATGCGCTGAAACTCGATGCCATTTACAATCTGGTGGCCGGGCAGGGCGGGCGCGGCGCGCAGGTGGATATCAGTGCGCTGAAGCTGGCTGTGACCAGTGGCACACCAGCCGGGATCGATCCGGATGCTGTGATACTGGACGCCGATAAACTCAATGCACTGGGCGCGGACAGCCTCTTCATCGGTGGCACGCGTAGCGTGAGCGGCGACACCACCACGCTGACGGTGGGCGCAGACGAGGTGACCATCGCCAATGATGCCGACCATGTGCTGAACGCCGGTGAAATCCTGCTGGCAGCGAACGACACGCTGACACTCAAATCCGATAGCGCCATCAACGCCCAGGGTGAAGCGGGCGATGCCGGGCGTTATGAAGCGGCGGGCAACGGCGCGCTGGTGCGCGCAGCAGCAACAACCGCTACGTTTGCCCGTACCGGTAATCCGGATCGTTCGCAGGGCACGCTGATCGGCAAGGCAGGCAGTACGATTACAGCGGCCGATTCGATTGCGATCGACGCCACAAAAGTGAATGCATACAAGGGTACTGCCACCTTCAATAAAAAAGGCACAGCGGTCGCTGGCAATCTGGCTGTTGGCGCGATGCGCATCAACTTTGGCGCGGCGCCCGTTGGCACCGAGGGAATCGTCTACAGCCAGGCCGAGCTAGATGGACTCGACTTGAAGGGGCTGACGCTCACCAGTTATTCCACGTTCGATCTATATGGCGATGTGCGCGTAGGTCAGCTTGATTCCAATGGCAAGCCAGTCGTGCAAAATCTGACCCTGATGGGCGCGGGGCTGGCAGGCATTGCCAATGGCGGCCAGACCGCGCAGCTCAACGCAAAAAACCTCACCCTCAGCAATCTTGCCAATGCTGCGTCATTTACACCTGGCGACACGCTGGGCAGCGGCAATCTCGCCGTGACAGCCGATACGCTGACACTGGGCGCGGGCGATAAGGCGATCCAGGGCTACGGGGCGGTGACAGTCACGGCCAACGAGCTGGTAGGCTCGGGGACAGGCACGCTCGATGTGGCTGCGCCGGTGACGTTCAACGTGGCACGCATCAGCGGCGAGCGCGGTGCAAATCAGACGTTCAATGCCTCGGGGGCGCTGACCGTGGCGCAATACACGGCAGATCGCGTACTTGCGCCGGTGACGGCGCTGGGTGCGAAGTGGTCAATGCAGGGTAGTGCAGTCGATTTCAACAGCCAGATGGTGCTGCCTTCTGGCACCTTCAAACTCAGTGCGACCGGCGGCGATGTAAAACTGGGGGCGAACGCCCGCGTCGATGTTGCCGGGCGCAGCGTGCAATTTTTTGATGTGAGCAAACCCAGTTGGGGCGGCACGGCGGAATTCGTCAGCGACAGCGGTAATGTGGATTTCGCAGCGGGGTCGAACGTCGACGTGTCAGCCGCAGCAGGCGGAGACGCGGGTGCGCTGATCGTGCGTGCGTCCAACGGCAGTTTCACGGTGGTCGATGGCAGCGTCAGCGGCGCGTCGTCCGCCGATGCCGATGGAAAGCGTGGCGACGGCGCGCGAGCGCTGATCGACACCGGCTCACTCGCCAGCTTCTCGGTGCTTAACACCGCGCTCAACACGGGTGGTTTCGACGGCGAGCGCGCGCTGCGCGTACGCACCGGCGACGTCAACATTGCATCGGACGACACCGTCAAAGCACTGGCTATCCACATCGCCGCCGACAATGGCACGCTCAACGTGGCGGGCTCACTTAACGTCTCGGGCGAGGATGCCGGGCGAATCGAATTGTTCGCCAAAAATGACGTGGACGTGCTCGCTACAGCCAAGTTCATGGCGATTTCCAGCGGTGCGCTGGAAGATGGCGGCGATATCGAGATCGGTAGCGCACAGGGCAGCCTCAATCTGGCCGCCAGCGATCCTGGAAAAGGCATGGATGCATCCGGCGGTGCGGGCGGGCAGGGCGGCACCGTGTCGTTGCGCGTTTCGCGCACGGCAACCGATGTAAAAATTGGCGCACTCGAAAGCAGCATCAGCGGCGCGCGCACGGTATCGGTCGAAGCAGTGAAGGTATACAACCCGGGCGAAATCGGCACGATTGACGGTGGCACGGGCGACCTTGCTCTGGCCGCAAGTGATCTTGGTGCGATCAAAGCCGATAACGCGGCGTTTGCAGACAACCACGCCGCTATCAAGACGCGGCTGGGCACATCGTCCGATCCGTCATTTCATGTCCTGTCGGGCGTGGAAGTGCATTCGACTGGCGATCTGACGCTGGGGGAAGACTGGAACCTGAAAGACTTGCGCGACAACGGCGAGGCGGGCGTACTCACGCTGGTCGCGGAGGGAAATCTCAATATCAACAGCAATTTGTCGGATGGCTTCAGCCACGCCACGTCATTCAAGAGTGGCACTACGCCAGCGGATGTACTGGCAGGCAATTCCTGGTCCTACCGTCTGGTCGCGGGTGCTGACAGCACCGCCGTTAATCCGCTGGCGGTGAAGTCCGGTGACAAGGACTTCACGCTGGCTGCGGGCAAGCTGATCCGTAGCGGAACGGGCGATATCCGCATTGTGTCGGGTCACGACATCAGGCTCGGCGACAACAAGGCAGCGATTTACACGGCTGGCCGCCTGGCTGACCCGGTGGCGGGTTTCATTACGCCTCCAGGCCCGACTTCGGCTGCGGTGAATTTTGCCCAGTTCAGCCAGGACGGTGGCGATGTCAGCCTCGCCGCGATGGGGAATGTAGTGGGGGAACCTTCCGCGCAGTTGATCAACAACTGGTTGTTCCGCCAAGGTCAGCTTGACGAGGCTACGCAACAATATCTGTACCGTAAGACACCAACGGAAACAAACCCGGCAGGTGAACTGACCGCGATTCAAACCCAGCCCGCCTGGTGGGTGCGTTTCGATCAGTTCAGACAGGGGGTGGGTGCGCTCGGTGGCGGCGACGTGACCATCCACGCGGGTGGCAACGTCGAAAACGTGGCAGCCGTTGCGCCGACGCAGGCACGTATGGGATCGGCGGCGCAGGATGCGAGTGCCCTGGTGACAACCGGTGGCGGCACCGTGCGGGTGGAAACCGGCGGCGACCTGCTGGGTGGACAGTATTACGCCGACCGCGGCGATGTAGTGCTGAAGGTGGGCGGCAAGGTGGATAGCGGCCAGACTGATAAGGATGGTCGATTGGTGTACACCATCCTGGCGCTGGGCGATGGTGCTGCCCGGGTACAGGCGCAGGGCGACGTGAACATCAATGCTGTGTTCAATCCGCATCTGTTCAATCAATCGAGTTCAGGATCAAGTTCAACGGCTAAATCGGTTTATAACGTGCCGAACAAGCCGGAGCGTGAAAGCGCCTTTTCGACCTATACCGATACAAGCAGTGCAAGCCTGCATAGTCTGAATGGTGCGGCCAGGCTGCATAGTACGGATTCCATTACCACGGACACTTCGCTCTTTATCAAGCCACTGAGCGATGGCAGGACGCCTGCTGTGATTTCTGGTCTTGATATCCTCCCGGCCAGTCTGAGCCTGATTGCCTTCCAGGGCGATGTGGCGATTTCAGACCCCGGGACGAGCGGTGCGCTGGTGATGCTTCCCGCGCCAGACGCCACGCTGGAAGTGCTGGCACATCACTCAGTCAGCCTGAATGGGGCGCTAGTGATGAGTGATCGCGACCCTGCGAGCGTACCGAGTGCATTTTTTCCGGCGAATCCCCGGACCTCCCCCAATCCTTTGACGGGTTGGGGCGACAAGGCCAACCCGGTTTTTCATGCACCCGATCCGGTGCATACGACTGATCCGGACCCCGTGCGCATCTACGCGGTTGAGGGAGATGTCGTCGGCGGGTCGGCAGCAACGGATAGCGAAAGTCGACTGGATGTTCCCAAGGCTTTTGTAGTGCAGGCGGGTCGCGACGTGTTGAACTTGAGCGTCGAAGCGCAGCACGTCAATTCCAGCAACAATCGCAGTCAGGTACAGGCGGGGCGTGACATTGTTTTCTCAACAGGCGCTGAACGTACGGAAGCCGATCATATCCAGTTGGGCGGGTCGGGCACGCTGGACGTGATCGCGGGGCGAAATATCGATCTCGGCACCTCAGGTGGCATTGTGAGCCGGGGCAATTCCGTCAATGCCGCATTGCCGGACATGGGTGCCGATATCCGCATCGCGGCTGGCGTGGGCGTGAACGGCGTAGATTACACAGGCGCGATTGACCGTTTGCTTGCCAGGCTGGAAACAGGCGTAGCCGACGATGCCACGCTGTGGCAGGCGCGCTGGCTGACCGGAGACACCAGCCTGACTGCGGACAATGCGCTGACGGCGGTGCGCGCTGTGGATGCGCTGGGTGCGGATGCACAGCAGGAAAGCGTGCGTACTCTGTTGTTTACCGCCCTGCGCGAAACCGGGCGCGACTCCAATAAGGAAGACTCGCCCTACGCTGGTGATTATGCGCGCGGCTATGCTGCGGTTGAATTGGTGTTCCCTCGTATTGATGAGAAAAACCCGGATGGCAGCTTCAAAAACTACCAGGGCGATATCAATCTGTTTGCCAGCCGCGTCAAGACCGAAAGCGGCGGCAATATCGAATGGCTTGCGCCAGGTGGTGACATGATCGTGGGCCTGGCGAATACCTCGAAGACGCTCGTTGATACAGGCAGCAATGTGCTGGGCATCGTCGCGGCGCAAGCAGGCAGCATCAAGGGATTCTCGCGCGGTGATGTGCTGGTCAACCAGTCGCGCATTCTGACTGTGGGCGGCGGTGACGTATTGTTGTGGTCGAGCGAAGGCGACATCGATGCGGGCAAGGGCAAAAAAACGGCGGCGGCGGTACCGCCGCCGCTGATCCTGGTCGACAGCAAGGGTAACGTCACCCAGGTGCTGCAAGGTGCGGCTACTGGCAGCGGCATTGGCGCCCTGGGAACGGCGGCAGGCGACGTTGATCTGATCGCACCCAAGGGCACGGTCAACGCAGGCGACGCGGGCATCCGCGCAGGCAACCTCAACATCGCTGCGGCGGTGGTGCTGGGGGCGGACAACATTTCGGTGTCAGGCAGTTCGTCCGGCACACCGGTGGCCGATACCAGCGCGGTGACGGCGGCATCCAGCGGTGCGAGCAGCGCCGATGGTGGGGCGAGCGATGCGACCGCTGCGCTGTCGAGCAACCTGGCTGACGCCGCACGCGCGGCAGAGGAGTTGAAGAAATCGTTCAAGCCAACCTTCATTACCGCCGAGGTGGTTGGACACGGGGATTGATTCAGTTTGAGCTGAGCCGGTAAGAAGAATGGGAAAACGCCGCAGCATGTTGCACGTTTGAGCATCACTGTGCCGAATTTACCCCGCTATGAGGCGGGGGTTTTCGTTGCGGCAGCTGGCCTAGCTGTACGCCGACACATGAGCCGTTCGGCTCATACCTGTGCCGATAAGCTGTCATCGCTCGTCCGGATAATCCGCCGCTTGGTTTGTCTTGGTTGATTTGTCCTGGTCGAATACCCATGCGCGTTCTTGTTTTTGCGATTGCCCTGTTGATGTCTCTGTTTTCCGCCACCAGCCATGCCTGGTGGAACGAGGATTGGACTGCGCGCAAGAAAATCACGCTGACGAATCCCGCAGGCGAGGTGAGCGATGCGCCTGTTTTGATCCGTTTGCACACCGGCAATTTCGATTTTCTGTCGGCCAACGAAAACGGCAGTGACCTGCGCGTGGTGGCGGGGGACGACACCACCGAACTCAAATTCCATATTGAAAAATGGGACGGCATCAACCAGCTTGCGCTGGTGTGGGTGAAGCTGCCCAAACTCGCGGCGACAACCGAAGCCTGGCTGTATTTCGGCAACGAGGCGGCCACTGCTGCGTCCGATTCCAAAGCCACGTATGACGCCGCCAACGCGGTGTTCCATTTTGCCGAAGCGGGTGGCAATCCGGCTGACAGCGGGCCGAACGGACTCAACGCGACGGCGTTCACCGGTGAACGCGTGGCGGCATCATTTGCCAACGGTGGGGCAAAATTCAATGGCACGCAAAGCCTGACGCTTCCTGCGATCAATGCAGCCGGCGGGATGTCTGTGGCGATGTGGCTCAAGCCTGCCTCGCTCGATGGCGTGCTGATTCAGGCGGGCGGGCTGAACGTCGCACTGGCGGCAGGCGTGCTGAATGTGCAGGCGGGTGCGGCCAGCATCGCTGCGTCGGCGCCACTGACAGCAGGAAAATGGCATCACCTCTCAATTACTGTGGCCGATACGCTCAAGGTTTATATCGACGGCAAGCTGGCAGGTGAAGCGCCCGGTGCGACGTTACCTGCCGGGGCACTGACCGTGGGAGCCGGCTACAGCGGTGAGCTCGATGAAGTGCAACTGAGTGGTAACGCGCGCGACGCGGCCTGGATTGCGGTACAGGCGGCGCAAGGGCCGACTGGCTCGCTGGTGTCGCTGGGTGCGGACGAATCCAGCGAAGGAGGCGATGAAGGCGGAATTTGGGGAACCTTGTTTGCCGCGCTGACGCTCGATGGCTGGATCGCTATTGGCATCCTCGCGGTGATGCTGGTGATCGCACTGTGGATCATGGTCGTCAAGGCCATTTATGTGAACCGTGTGGACAATGCCAACCGCCAGTTCATGGACAAATTTCGTGAACTGTCGACCGACCTGGGTGCGATCGACAAGACGCAGGGGATGGCGGACACGTTCAGACATTCCTCGTTGTACCGCCTCTACCACGTCGCATCAGTCGAGCTGTCGCATCGTTTTAATGACACCGATGCCGCGCATCTGGCAGATAAAAACCTGTCGCCGCAGTCGCTCGACGCGATACGCGCCAGTCTGGACACCGGACTGGTGAAGGAAACCACGCTCATGAACAAGCTCATGGTGCTGCTCACCATCGCGATTTCCGGCGGACCGTTCATTGGCCTGCTGGGTACGGTGCTGGGGGTGATGATTACCTTTGCCGTGATCGCCGCTACCGGTGACGTCAACGTGGCGGCGATCGCACCCGGTATCGCAGCAGCGTTGATGGCGACTGCAGCGGGGATGGCCGTGGCGATTCCTGCGCTGTTTGGCTACAACTATCTGAATTCGCGCATCAAGGCGATTACCTCGGACATGCGTGTGTTCAACGACGAGTTGATTACAAAAATGGCCGAAAACTACAGCCGCTGAATCGACGACGGAATCAGTCAATAACCGGAGAGCGCGATGCAGATTCAGGATGACAACGAGCCATACGACCAGATCAATGTGGTGCCGATGCTGGATCTGGCCTATGTACTGCTGGTGATTTTCATCATCATGACCACCGCCTCGGTGCAGGGCATCAAGGTCAACCTGCCGAAAGCGAGCGACACGCCCAGCCTCGCCAAGCCGCAGACCAAGGCGATCACCATCACCGATGGCGGGCAGATTTTTCTCGATACCTATCCGGTGAGCCTGGATGAGTTGCGTACCCAGCTCAGCGCGTTAAAAGCCGCCAATCCCGAGCTGCCGGTGGTGGTCAAAGGCGACACCGTGGTGGAGTACGGCCGCGTGATGGAAGTGCTCGAACTGCTGGGTCAGCTCGACATCACCCAGCTCGGTCTCGTCACCCAGAAGCTGGTGAAGTGAGTGATAGATGACAACAGCAAACCCGCCTGGGTGCGCTGGGGCGGTGCCGCGCTGGCACTGGCCGTCGCCGTGCTGCTCGTGCTGTGGTTGCGGGATGTGCTGCAGTCGGCCAAGCCGTCGAAACCGATGAAGCTGCAGCAGATCACCCTGATGCGTCCACCGCCTCCGCCACCCAAGCCGCCGGAAGAAAAACCGCCCGAGCCCGAGGTGAAGGAGGAGGTGAAGCTCGATGAGCCCACCCCCGAGGAACCGCAGCCTGCCGATGCGCCGCCGCCCGGTGCGGATCTGGGCGTGGATGCAGAAGGCAGCGGCGATGGCGACGGCTTTGGCCTGGTCGGCAAGAAAGGGGCGGGCGATCTGATCGGTGGCGGTGGGGGCGGCAACCCGTGGGGCCGGTACGACGCGCTGCTGAACGAGGCGGTGAGCAGTGCCTTCCAACAGGCGCTTGCGCGTGACAAGACGCTCAAGGGCAAGAACTACAAGGTGATGGTGAAGGTGTGGATCGACAGCAGCGGCAAGGTGGCGCGATCGGCACTGATCGACAGCACCGGCGACGCGCGCGCCGACGAGGTGTTGAAAGAAGCCTTGAACAGCATGCGCGCATTGCGCGATGTGCCCCCCGCCGACATGCCGCAACCGGTGAAAATACGCGTGACTTCACGCGCCTGAGATTGAACGAGAGAACGATGATGATACGAAAAAAACTGCTGGTGATGGCCGTGGCTGCAGCGTGTTCCGGCAACGCTCTGGCGGACGAAGCAGGCGCGCGCATCGAGGAACTGTACGAGACCACGCTCAATCTGGTCCAGTTGCTGGTCGAGCAAAAAGTGCTGACGCAGGAAGCCGCCGATGGCATGCTGAAAAAGGCACGCGTGCAGGCAGCCGAGAAAACCGCGCAGGCCAAAGCCGCCGAAGCCGAGGCCGGCAAGGGCGTGGTGCGCGTGACTTACGTGCCGGAACACGTCAAGCGCGAAATCCGCGAGCAGGTCAAACAGGAAGTGGTGGCACAAGCCAAGCAGGAACGCTGGGGCGACGTCAACGCGGTGCCGGAATGGCTTGACCGGCTGAAGTGGGAAGGCGATATCCGGCTGCGCTATCAGGGGGATTTGTTTTCCGAGGGCAACGCGCCGGAAACCAGTTTCCAGGCGATCGGACAGAACGTCAGCAACACGCTGGAAGATCGCCAGCGTGAGCGTATCCGCTTGCGATTGGGGCTGAATGCCAACATCACTGGCGGCGTCGACGCCGGTATCCGCATGACTACGGGAAACACCTCCGACCCCGTATCGACCAACCAGACCCTGGGTAACACCGGCAACAAATACAACCTGGTGCTGGATCGCGCCTTCATCAAACTCAGCCCGATCGACGATCTGACGCTGTGGGGCGGACGCATTCCCAATCCTTTCTTCTCCACCGATCTGGTATGGGATGACGATGTCAATTTCGAGGGTGCGGCAATGAGCTATGCGCCGGGCGCGCAGGAGACGCAGCGCGAATTCAAACCTTTCATCACGGCTGGTGTGTTCCCTTTGCAAGAGGTTGAGGAAAAATCGGGGGTCACGGCCAGGGACAAATGGCTGGTCGCCGCTCAGGCAGGACTGGAGTGGGTACCCTCGACACGCGCACGCTTCAAGCTGGGTGCGGGCTACTACCATTACAAAAATGTCTCGGGCGTGCGAAACCTGACCCCGACTACGACAGGGCAGTATGACCTTAGCGCGCCGCAGTTTCGCCAGAAAGGCAATTCGCTTTTCGTGATCGATAGCGACGCCAATAACAACAGCACGCAGGACGATCCTGTTTATGGTCTCGCGGCCGACTACCGCATCGCCAACCTGACGCTGGTCGCCGACTTTGCCGATTTTTACCCCGTTCACGTCATGGGCAGTTTCGACTGGGCGCGCAACGTAGGCTTCGATCAGGCCGAGATTATGACGCGCACTGGCCAGAACATCGATCCCGAAACCAATGGCTATCAGGCCAGGCTCACCATCGGCTACCCCAGGATCACCGAGCGCCACGAATGGCAGGCCTTTGTCGGTTACCGCTACCTGGAGCGCGACGCGGTACTCGACGCTTTCACCGATTCGGACTTTCACCTCGGCGGCACCAATCACAAGGGTTTCATGATCGGTGGCCAGTACGGCATTTACAAGAACACCTTGCTGTCGGCGCGCTGGATGTCGTCGGACGAAATCAACGGGTTACCGCTTGCCATCGATGTGTTCCAGCTTGATCTCAATGCCAAGTTTTAAGTTTTTTCTGCTTGTGTGGCTGTTCACGCCGACTGCGTGGGGAGGGCCGCCTTGGCATAACAACGAGCTGGACTGGCTTGCGCCGGCAAGCAACGAGACGCCACCGCGTGAGGCGCGCCTGCGCCCGCTACCCGAACGTTTCGCGGCGATCGCGGCGGATGGCAATTTCGTGCCGCCACGCTTCCAGGCAGGCGACGAGGCGAAATTGATGGATGCCACGCGGCGCGGCGACACTGAAGCAGTGCGCGCACTGCTCAAGGCCGGTGCAAATCCGAACATGGGCGATTACTGGCGCGATGCGCCCCTGCTTGAAGCGGTGCGCCTGGACAACCTGGAACTCGCGCAGATCCTGCTCGATGCAGGCGCCGTACCCAATATCAAGGGGCGCGGTTACACGCCGCTGGGGCTGGCCGCCAAAAACGGCAACATGCGACTGGTCGAAATGCTGCTGCGTGCAGACGCTGACCCCGACCGCAAGAACGACGATGGTGACACGCCGATGCATGGCGCGGCGCTCATGGGGCATGCCCGGGTCATTGATACGCTGGCCAAAGCCCGGCCGGACATGCATCTGTTCAATCGGGACGGTTTGTCGCCGCTGGCCGTGGCTGCCGCGAATGGGCAGTACGATGCCGCACGCGCACTTGCCCGCGCAGGCGCGTCACTCGAATGGGGCGACAAGAAATTTCACCCGCCATTGTGGTGGGCGTTTTCGGTCGGCGATCACGAGATGGCCCGGCTGCTGTTGAAGCTTGGCGCCGCACCTGGAAAATTGCCCGTGGGGACTCTGGAATGAAACGATTTGCCATATCTCTTGTAGTTGGCGCGATAGCTGCCACCCCGGTATGGGCGGCCAGCGACAACCGTGAAAAACAGATGCTGCGTCGGATGCAGCAGCAGGTTCAGCAGATCGAGCAAGCGCGAGCGCTGGCCGAGCAGGAAAAAGCAGCTGCCCTGGCTGACAAGGAAACCGCCGAGCGTGAAGTGGAAAAACTCGGGACCGCACAACGCCAGCTTTCGGGAGAGCGCACGGCGCGTGGCCGGGCGGAGCGCGAGTTGAAAACCCTGCAGGCCGAAATGGAGGCCTTGAAGCTAAAGCTGAGCGAAACTGAAACCAAACTTGTTGACAGTGAAACCTTGCGTCGCACGACTGCACAGACACTGACGCAAACGGAATCCGCCAGGAAGCAGATCGAAAATCAATTGGCCGACAGACAGCAGGATTTAAAGATCTGCCAAAGTCATAATGGACAACTCTATGGTCTTGGCCGCGAGATGATGCATAAATATCGTGACAAATCCTGCCAGGATGCGCTGGCGCAGGTCGAGCCCTTCACCGGCCTGAAAAAGGTCGAGATGGAAAACCTGCTGGAAGCATACCGCGACAAACTGGATGACCAGAAGCTTGTCAAAGCCCCAGGTGGTTGATGCTTACGAGCGGGTAAATATTGATCCGGCCAGATTTATCCGCGAGTTCGTTCGTGCTGAGCCTGTCGAAGCACAGCCCTTCGACAGGCTCAGGGCGAACGGTGCTCATGTTTAATTCGTGCCGGATCAATATCACGGTGAGCATGAGCTGAATGGGCCACATATCACGGTTGTTCATCGGCAACAAAAGTCATTACTTCCATTCAGAATAATCAGAATTGAGCTGTGCCTGAAAGGGCATGGCTTGCAAACGGTTTATCCTCCGGTAGTACTTTCGGCGGGGAGTTTTCTCCCCGCTATTTTTTTGCCCGCTTCAAACGTAATTCGATCCATTCAGGCGGGTGACCTTGAGTTACCGCCAACCGTTCAAGTTGAAAAGCTGTTTGTATCGCACCTTATGAGGTCTGCTTTTTCCGGGATTTTTGTATCACGGGAAGCTTGAAAACAAAGCGCCATTCAGCATGGCTGGTGGTGCCAGTAAAGTCACTGTCTTGAGGTAAAAATCCGGCCGTTTTAAAGGGGGCGGCTGTTGACTGACTGACAACGCCCAGGATGCCTTGGGTGTCGGGGTCACGAATGAGCACAAACCCGCTGCCGGTGAACGGATCGCGATAGGCACGGCGCAGGTGGCGCACGATTTCCGGACGGCGGCGGTCTTCCAGCAGTTCGTCGATGCTCTGTGGCAGCCGCGGTTGTGCCTGGTCGAATTCGTAGTAGCTGCGGATGGCCTGGCGGTATTGATCTCCGACGAACAGCAGTTCGACTTCGCGGGCGCGTTGTGCATCAGTGCGCCAGAGGCTTCCCGCCGCCGCCAGACCCATGCCGATGAGCGCGATCAGCATGAGTACGAACAGATAGGTAAAGCCTTGCTGGCCGGGTTTACCAGTCAGCATAGGCGCTGCCGTCGCGCGCCGTTCCGGGCGCGCCACTCCTGATGTCGTATACGTTGCCTGCTTCGCCATTGGTGGGTGCCACCACCACCCAAGTATCCGCCCGGTCGGTAATGGGGTCCACCGGTAGGCTGCGCAAATAGCGCGCACTGACCAGTTCGTCGAGACTGTCAGGGTAGCGGTCGCGGTCGCCATGGTATTTGTCGATAGTGTCGCGCATCACGGCGAGATCCTGCTTGAGGATAGTTTCGCGCGAGCTTTCCAGGTGATTGAAATAACGCGGCAGCGCCAGCGCCAGCAGTAGCGCGATGATGGCCATCACCACCATGAGTTCAACCAGCGTGAAGCCGTGTCGGATTCGTTTCATCACAATGGGTTCACCATTCACGGTACGCAATGCCGTTCAGGCCGGTGGCAGGGGAGAGCGAATAGACGTCGTAAATATCGCGTCCCGCTGCCGGAGCATCGGGCGGACTGGCGTAGCTGCGCAGCCCCCAGGTTGAGGCGGGCGGGGCCGCCGAGTCGGGGTAGAACGGATCGCGTGGCAGGCGGCGCAAGAAATAAATCTTGCTCGCGTCCGGCTTGGTTTTATCGGCCACGCCTTGCCACAGGGCATCGAGACTGGGCGGGTAGCCGCTGCTGTCGGCCGGCGAGTCCACGCGACCTTCCTTGACGCTTTGGCGATAAGCATCGAGTGCGGTGCGAATCTTTCGCATCGCATCGCGAAGCTCGGTTTCCTTGTAACGCTGCTGGGTCAGTTGCGCAAAGGGTACGGCCACGCTGGCGAGCAGCGCGAGGATGGCCATCGTGACCATCAATTCAATCAGGCTGAATCCGCGGCGCTGCAACGACATGACGTTTATTCGGTTGGTTCCGGCGGAGCGGGGATGGCGGGAACCGCCTGAGGTGCCGCCGGCTCTTCAGGCGGCTCGGCCGGGGCAGCCTGAGGCAAGGGCGGTTCCGAAGGCATTTGTTCCGGCGCCGACATGTAGGGAGCGGCCAGCCCGCCACCAATCGCATTTTCAGTCCCGCTACGGAATTCGGTCATGGCAGGCTGGCGTGTCGCGTCGCTGCGCAATACGCGAGGGGTGATCAGCAGCACGATCTCGGTCTTGTTGCGTTCGTCGCGATGGTTTGAAAACAGGCGTCCCAGTAGGGGAAGATCACCCAACCCGGGTATGCGGCTGGCTGAGCTGCGGTCTTCGTCCGAAATCAGCCCGGCCAGCACTTGCGTTTCGCCATCCTTGAGCCGCAGCGTGGTACCTGCGTTGCGGGTGCCGATCTGGTAGGTGAGGGTGCCGTTGTTACTGCGTATTTCGCGCACGATGTTGGAGACTTCCAGTCCAACCTTGATCTGTACATCGTCGCGCATCATCACGCTGGGCTCGACATCCAGTTTCAATCCCACATCGAGATACGACACCGACTCCGACACCACGCCGGTAGCCGTGGTGTTGGAAGTGATGACCGGCACTTTGTCGCCGATATGAATCTTGGCTTTTTCGCGATTTTTCACCCGGATGCGTGGGTTGGCCAGGATGTTGACGTCGCTGTCATCCTTGCGCAGATTCACGGCAGGCGCAGGACTGATGGCGATATCGCCGCGAACGATATGCCGCAGGCTCTCCACCGTGAGCACGGAAGCGGCGGGGGTGGTATTGGTCACCACGCCCCCTGCCCCGATGACGGACGAGGTGGCAGGCGGCAGGTTCAGCAGTGAAAACTGGCTCGGATACTGCACCCCCATATCCATGAAACGCCCACGCTTGATTTCCAGGATCTCGACATCGAGCATCACTTCCGGTTCGGCCAGATCCTGCACGGCGATGATTTTCTCTGCCAGGCGAATGGCCTCGGGGGTATCCCGCATCACCAGCAGATTCAGCCGTTCGTCGACATACACATCCTTGGTCTTGACCAGCATGCGCAGCATGGCCATGGTGGCCTTGGCATCGGCATTGCCCAGGTAAAAGCCTTTGACCATCAGCTCCTGATAGATTCTTTTCTTTTGCGGTAGGTCGGGATAAATCAGCAGAGTGTTGGTATTGATGACTTTTTTATCAAGCTGTCCCGTCGCCAGCAGCATGTCGATTGATTCGGAAATCGGCGAATTGCGTGCGAACAGCGTGGCTTTTGTATCCAGCCGAACGTCCTTGTCGAACACAAAATTGAGTCCCGACTGCCGCGCAATCATGTCGAACACATTGCGCAGCGGTGCATCCCTGAATTCCAGCGTGATGCGTTTCCGGTACATCGCAGCCAACTCGCGTGAGCCGAGTTCATCGGGCGCGCGATCAGCCTGGATTTGCTGCAGCAAGGTCTGCGCGCCGACATGGCCGGGAGATTGCGCCAGTATCAAGCGCGCCGCCTGCTCGGCTTCCTCGGGATGGCCTTTTACCAAAGCCTGGCTAGCCGTCTGCAGGTTCTGCTGGTGTTGGCGCAGTGTGGCGAGGCTGTCCAGCATGGTTTTGGCACGCGGGTTTTCCGGATGCATGGTGAGCACTTTTTCCAGCGCGCTCTGGGCAATATCAAACCGTCCGGCATCCACATCCTGTTGTGCCTGCGCCAGCAGATCGTTGCTGAGGCGCTCGCGCTGGGTGTGGTACGTCATCTTGAGATCGATGTTGCCGGGTTCTTCGGTCAGGCCGGCGCGCAGGCGGGCAATGCCGGCTTCAGCCTGTCCGGAGGCAATCAATTCCCGGCCTTCGGTCAAACCCTTGCTGGCACAGCCAGCCAGATTCATCGCAAGCAATACGGTGGTCAGACCAATAGTGTGGGTGAGTTTCAACTCATTCTCCTGTGCGCAGGCTGCGCGTCTGGTTCAGCGGTAAATAGGTGAAATTCAGCGAGCCACCTGACACCGGCTCAAGTCGCCACATGCCATCCAGCACCTGGTTGGGGCGCACGCTGACCGGCAGCGATCCGCGCGTCAGGTAATACGTCGTCTGGCCCGCCTCCTGCCAGCGTCCCATATAACTGAAGGGCAGCGGTGGCGCTTGGGGCGGTGGAGGCGGCGGCGGGGGTACATACCGGGGTGGCGGCGGGGGCGATGGCGGGACGTACCAGGTCTGTTCGGGAAACAGATTGGTCCGGGTGAGCGCCAGCCGGGGGACGGCTTCCTGGGTTTTTGCAGGCGTAATGGCTGTTGCCGTGGCGGGGGTGGAGACTGAATGGGTGCGCATCTGTGCAACAGGCTCAGCCAATTCGATGTCCGTGTTGTCTGTGGCCGAATCGTTGATCGCCAGCCAGCCCGACCAGCCCGCCACGCCAGCCAGCGCCAGAAACAGCAATACGCGTCGCCTGGACTCGTTCATGGCGTCGCCTCCACAAACAGGCTCAGGCGCAGTTCGGCCTGCAATTCATCGGATTCAATACGGTCGCGCTTCAGCTTCAGTTCATCCAGCGCCAAATTGGGTAAGCGCTCCAGCGCCGCTGCCAAAAAGGCGTGCAATGTTGGATAGTCGGTTTCAACGGGCAACACCAGCCGCCAGTGCTGCAGCGCGGTGCCCTTTAGCGGGGTCACGCTATATTGACCGCGCGGCAGTTCCAGTTCATGTGCGCGTGCCAGTTGTTCCAGTTCACCAATCAGTTGCGCGGCTTCGCCCGTTGGCGGCAAGCTTGCCAGTGGATTGAGCGGCGGAGCGGGAGCAAGCTCGCGTGACGTGGCGGCCAGACGCAGGTCCGACAGTCTGGTTTGCTGCGCAATGGACGCCTGTTGCAGCGATTCGACCTGAGTCAACTGCACGAGCAGCGCGGCGGCCAGCAAACCCAATCCGACCAGGCCCGGGACGCCAAGAACACGCGCCCATTGCCGAAGCTGCCACAGCCATGCGCTCATGGGGTGTGCTCCGCTGGGCCTGGTCCGGCTGCGCTTAATTCAACCAGGATATTGAAGCGCACCGGTTTTTGCGTATCGTCAGCCTGTATTTCATGCTGCAGCAATTCGGCACGCTTCACCCCTGGTTGTTGCTGCAACCTATCGATGAATGCAACGGCATCGGCCAGTTGCCGCGCTTCGGCCACCAGTTTCAGTTGCGATTTGGCCTGCGCCGCGTCGAGCGAAACCAGTGCGATTTGTTTGCTGCTGGCGGCGGCGAGTGCTTCGAACGCCGGCTGCCAGGAATAACGCAGTTGCGCTGCGACCTGGGTCTGGGTGACCAGCGCAACATCGTCGGTGCGTGCGTGGGGCCGGCTTGCCGACGCGGGACGGGCCTGCTCGATGGCGGCAATCTGCAAGGCCAGGCCGGCCCCGGTTGCGCGTGCTGCCTGCCAGTTCATCCATACCCAGGTCAAGGCGATTAAACCCGCGAGCAGCAAGCCCATTCCCAGCTTGCCGGGGCGAACGGGACGCGCATGAAAATCGAAATCGAGCCGTGCCATGCTTAAAGTCCCAGCAGGGCCAGCGCGCCACTGGCCTCCTTGTCATGCGGCAGCACCTGCCAGCGTGTGTGTCCGGAAACAGGTGCCGAAACGGCGCCCGTGCCCACTGCTTGTACCCACACGGCGGCAGGCGGTGTGCAAGTGGCCAGGCCGGCTTCGCGCTCGATCAGTTCCGGCAGGGCGGCGATCCAATCCGTGTCCACCGGTTGGGCGGCAACGTGTTGCCAGGCCCGGTGGGTGCCGCCAAACAGGCTCAGCCAGCCCGGTTCGGCCAATACCCACCATCCTGCATAGTTGTTGGGTAGATGACGGGCTGCGACGCTGGCAAGCGGGTGGATCGCGATGTCACGAAAGCCATGACGGGCCAGCAGCGCATCCAGTTGCTGCACAAACGAGGCATCCATCGCCGCACCGACCAGGCCATATTGCGGGGGCTGGCTCATCACTTGTACCTGCCACAGTCCAGCCTCGTCGCCATAGATACCGTGCAGGGTGCTCATCACCAGAGCCTGTTCTTCTGAATGGGGCAGCGCCTTGCCGGGTGGCGGCGTCAACACGTGGCGCACAAAGTGCTGCGATACCACCACCTCAACCCGGCGAGCGTGCCAGTCTGGATCGGCCAGTGCTTCATCCAGCAAGGGCAGCAGGCCGGCCAAGCTCTGTTCATCGGTGTTCAACTCCCGGCTGGTTGGCACACCGCGTGGCCGCAGCAAGGCCACTTCGCCCGGAGCGAGTGCGATACGCAGGGAATCAGCCGACCAGCGTGACACGGTTGATCTCCTCCAGCGTGGTGTCGCCCGATTTCACCAGCGCGAGAGCGGCCTCGCGCAAGCTGTGGGTGCCGCCACGAATGGCGGCTTCCTTGATTTGTCCGATGGGTGCACGGGCCACGATCAGTTCGCGCAATTCATCGGTCAGCAACAGGATCTCGGCGATGGCGTGGCGGCCCTTGTAGCCGGTACCCCGACAGTGGCCGCAGCCGCTGCCCTGGCTGAATTTGAAATCGCGTGTTTTATCGGTAGTCAGGCCGGACAGCTCCAGCAATTCGTCAGTCGGGGTTGTCGGCGTGGCGCACTGCGGGCAGTTCATCCGCAGCAGACGCTGCGCAACGATGCCATTCAGTGCCGAGACAAAGCTGTAAGGGTCCACGCCCATGTGGATGAAGCGACCGATGACATCGAACACGTTGTTGGCATGCACCGTGGTAAACACCAGATGCCCGGTCAGTGCCGACTGCACCGCGATTTGCGCGGTGTCGGCATCGCGGATTTCACCAACCATGATCTTGTCCGGATCATGCCGCAGGATCGAGCGCAGTCCGCGCGCGAAGGTAAGGCCCTTCTTTTCATTGACCGGAATCTGCAGCACGCCCGGCAACTGGTATTCCACCGGATCTTCGATGGTGATGATCTTGTCGCGGCCGTGATTGATTTCGGAAATCGCCGCGTACAGCGTGGTGGTCTTGCCGGAACCGGTCGGCCCGGTCACCAGCAGCATGCCGTAGGGCTCGGCCGCCAGCTTGCGGATGCGCGCCAGGGTGACACCGGCGTAACCCAAGCCTTCCAGCGTGAGGCCGGAAAGTTCTTCCGACAGCGCCTGGCGGTCGAGGATACGCAGCACCGCATCCTCGCCAAACACGCTCGGCATGATCGACACCCGTACATCCACTTCGCGCCCCTGCATCGCCACCTTGAAGCGGCCATCCTGCGGCACCCTGCGTTCGGCGATATCGAGTTCGGCCATCACCTTGATGCGCGATACGGCCTGCTCGGCCACTTCCACGCCCGGTACCTGGGCCACGTTCGACAGCACGCCGTCAATGCGGTATTTCACCGTCAAGCCACGCGGATCGGTTTCCATGTGGATATCGGAGGCACCCGCTTTCAGCGCGTCATACAGCGTCGAGCGCACCAGCCGCACCACCGGGCTGGTGTCCTCGGCAATGCTGGCAAACGACAAGGCCTCGGCGCCGGAATCCTGTGCAACCTGCACCCCGCCGCCCATTCCCTCCATGGCACGCAGGCCTTCTTCGTGGCGGGCCAGCAGGGCAGACAGGTCGGCAAAATGCGCAAGGCCGGTTTTGAACGGTGCGCCCAATACATGGGCGGCATAGGCGCGCGTAGCGCTGTCCCAGGGATCGGTCAGCAGCAGCCACAATTGCGCATCGGTATCGCGCGCGGCCAGACAATGCCGCCGGGCGCATTCGTTGAACGGCATCTTGCCGAAATCAACGCTCAGCGCATTCAGCGCTGCCATGTCGAATGCGGGTAAATGGCTGTGCGCGGCCAGCAGATTCAGCGTGGCATCGGCATCCAGGCCGAACTTTTCCTGCACCCGCAACATTACCGACTGACTCGCCGCGCGCGCTTCCTGGCGCAGACTGGCCAAGGCGTCAGAGGTGAGGGCAGGGTGGGGTGCGTTCATTGAATCGATCCGGCCAGTTCAAAAATCGGCATATAAAGCAGCACCACAATCAAACCGATCGTCAAACCAATAAATATCATCAACAGCGGCTCAAACAGGCGGGTAAACCAGTCCACCCAGCGGGCCATTTCCTCGTCGTGAAAAATGGCGATACGTTCCATCATCTCGCCCATGCGGCCGCTTTTTTCGCCTACGCGCAGCAGCCGGGCGGCCACTGGCGTAGTCAACTCACCGCGTTCAAACGCAGCCGAAATGGTTTCTCCGCGGCGCATCGCTTCCATCGCTGTGGACGCCCCGCTACGCAGATGCGCCGAGAGCAGGCCTGACACCATGCCGAGCGCCGACACAATCGGAATACCGCCAGTGAGCAGCATGCCCAGACTGCGGTAAAAACGCGCCAGTTCAAAGGTACGTAAATGTTCGCCCACCGCCGGGGTGCGCCATGCCAGCCGGGTGAGCGCGGCCCGGGTGGCCGGTTGTGACAGCGCCATCGTCACACTGGCAATCAGTGCCACCGCGCCCAGCAAAATCCATTTGCCATGCTGCTCGACTGCCTCGCCCCAGGCCAGCAGCATCTGCGACATCCAGGGCAAATCGCGGCCGGCATCGGCATATACCGCAGCAAAACGCGGTACCACGTAACCGAGCAGGAAACCGATCACCAATGTGCCCACGCCGATCAGCAACAAGGGATAAATTGAGGCCGACAACACCTTCTTCTTCACCGTGTCGATCTGGTTCTGGTAGCCCACATAGCGGGCGAGGGCAGGCGACAGATCGCCGGTGCTTTCCGCCGCGCGGACTGTGGCTGCATAGAGCGGAGGAAAGGCATCTGGTTGCGCGGTCAGTGCTGCCGAGAAGGGGCGGCCTTCACGCATGGTGGCAAGCAGGCGTTCAATCAGCTGACGGGATTCGGTGCGGGTTTCTTTTTCGGCCAGGGTTTCCAGCACTTCGCTCAACGTCAGGCCGGCATCCAGCAGGGCGATCAGTTCCTGGGTGAATAGCGATAGCGGAAAGCGGGCTTTCCGGGTGCTCAGCCAGCCGCTGCGCTCGGCCGTAATCGAGAGTACCTGTGCGCCTTCGCGTTGCAGCCGTGCGGAAGCCTCGGCTTCATCCAGCGCATCCACCGTCAGTGCGGTGACGCCCATTCCCGGACGCAAAGCTTTAACCCGATAGCGCATTACCAGTTGCCGATATCCGCGTTATCGTCGCTGCCGCCCGCTGCCCCGTCGCGGCCAAATGAATAAATATCCACTTCGCTATGCTCGCCGGGCATTTTGTATTGATACGGCTTGCCCCAGGGATCGTTCGGCACCGTTTTTTTAAGGTAGGGACCATCCCACTTGGCTTCGTCTGCAGGCTTGGCATTCAGCGCAGTCAGGCCCTGCTCATTGCTGGGATAGCGCCCGGTATCGATACGGTACTGATCGAGCGCCTTTTCCAGCGCCCCAATCTGCGCCTGCGCCACTTTCACTTCCGACTTGCCCACCTGGGCAAAATACTTGGGCGCCACATAGCCCGCCAACAAGCCCAGAATCACCAATACCACCAGCAGTTCGAGCAGCGTAAAGCCAGCGTTGCGATTTCGATTGGGTATCGTTATGGGTAAAAGCACAGTTTTTCTCCGCATTAAAGTCGTGTGAACCCGCTATTTGGTAGGAAATTTAACAGATAACGGGGAGCAAGCGGATATTGGCGCTCAACCCCATGGCATATTGCTTATAGCCTACAGACCAAGTGTGACAGAAATAATATAGGCATTTTGGTTGGGCTTGCCGGGTTCGATCAGGAACAGTCTCACGCCGCACGCATGCGCCCAGGTCAGCATCCACCAGCCGCAAGCGAGCCACCCGCACAAACTTATTATTTTACATAATATACATTATGCGAAGTACTGGAAAAAAGTCGGCAAGAATTGCCCACGGCAAATGAAGGAACCAGAGCAACCTGCTAAATCGCAACTTAAGGCTGCTAAATCGTACAACTTCAACCTGCTAACCTGATGTCAATAAAAACCTGGCTTGTCGGAACCGGCAATTCGCCCTCCTTGAAGACATTGCGTAAATGCCTGGAAATAACGGATTGATCTCGCTGGAACAAATCGACAAGCTGAGCTTGTGGGAGCCACACCGATTCCCGCTCCAGCCGCACATCCAGCGCCGGCCCACCATCAGCCGCCCGGTAAAGAACAATCTCACCCAGCCCTGTGCTCATCGTGATGCCTCCCGATCAAATCGCCGTTGTATAGCCGCTGCCCAAGCACGCCCGTTTCAGCGCACACTCACAGACTCTTGCCGCTGCGGATCACGCCGACCGCGATGCCTTCGATCACCAGCTCCTGGCGATTGAGGTCGACGACGATGGGCTCGAAGTCGGAGTTTTCCGGCATGAGCTGCACGGTGTGGCCGCGCTGCTGGAAGCGCTTGACCGTGACCTCGTCGCCGATCCGCGCCACCACCACCTGCCCGGCCTTCGCCTCGGCGCTGCGATGCACCGCGAGTAGGTCGCCGTCCAGGATGCCCGCATCCTTCATGCTCATGCCGCGCACCTTGAGCAGATAGTCCGCGCGCGGCGAAAACATCGCGGCATCGAACTGGTAGTGCCGCTCGATGTTTTCCTGCGCCAGGATCGGGCTGCCTGCCGCCACCTGGCCCACCAGCGGTACCCCGCCGTCGCCCTTGAGCCGGATGCCGCGCGACGTCCCCGGCACCAGATCCAGCGCACCCTTTTTCGCCAGCACCTTGAGGTGCTGCTCCGCCGCGTTGGGCGAGCTAAAGCCAAAGTGCTGCGCAATCTCCACGCGCGTTGGCGGCAAGCCGGTGGTCTCGATCCACTCACGAATCAGGTTCAGGATTTCTTCCTGGCGGCGGGTTAGTTCTTTCATGGGGCTTCCTCTAAATACTGTATGCATGTACAGTTGTATATGCATACAGTATAAATACCGAATCCAAAAAACGCCAGACGCGATGCCAACCCGCCCGCGCAGGCAAACAGGAGAACCCTCATGATGAAACTCGGAAAGATCAGCCCCCTCGCCTTCAGCCGCATGAAGCAGCGCGGGATATCCATCGACGCCCTGAACGATCTGCTCATCCACGGCCAGGTCGAAAAGCAGTTCGACGGCGCGCAGGTGGTGTACCTGGACAGCCCCACCCCCAGCCCGACCTGGGGCGGCGTCCCGAAACCCAGGCTGTATGCGGTGGTGGATGCGGCAGGCGAAGTGTTGACGGTGGAGAAGCGGGTGCGGTTCAGGGCGTGAGCCTGCTGCTGAAGTAAGAAGCGCACGCTGGCTGCCGCCGCGCCCCCATCGAAGCAGGCCGACCTCCGCGTCACAATGCGCAACATTGCGCAACCATCATGAAACAATAGTTGCGCAATGTTGCGCATTGCCTGAAAATCACTTACTCAACAATAGCTTGAAGACAACCATGCTGTCCTTTCAACCGAGCGTAAAGCTCGAAAAAGCCCTCAAAAAGCTGCAAGCCGAGGTGGTGAATGCCGCTTTCGGGCTGGGCGCGCTCATGGCCGACGAAGCACACTATCTGAATCGCTGCGCCCTGATTAGCAATGTAGGCGCCTCGACGCGGATCGAAAACGCGCTGCTCACCGATGCCGAGGTGGAATGGGTCGACACCACGCTCTCGGTCGATGGGCGCACCACGGCCTTCGAACAGCACAAGGACTTCATCCTCGACAAACTATCCAAGGATCGCGAACGCAGCGTGGAAGAAGTAGTTGGCTGCCGCGAGGTGTTGGCAACGGTCTACACGCAGGCGCGGGATTTCAGTCCGCTTACCGAGACAGTGATACGCGGCCTGCACCATGACCTCCTCAAGTTTTATCCGCAAGCCTTGCCCTATGCCGGCGGCTACAAAACCGCGCCCAACCGGGTGATCTCGAAGAACCATGCCACCGGTGAAGTGCGCACGGTACTCGACCCCGCAGCGCCCGGCGTCGCCACCGAAACCGCAATGGCCGACCTGGTCGCGTGGTACAACGCCAGCCGGCATGAATCGCCCTGGCCACTGCTGGTGGCAACGGAATTCGTCTTCCGCTTTCTGGCGATCTATCCTTTTCAGGATGGCAATGGACGCATCGGCCGCGCGCTGTTTCTTCTTGCGCTATTGCAATCGGACGATGAGCCGCTGGCTGCGCTCATGCCCTATATCGCCCTGGACCGGCGCATCGAGCAGAACCGCGCGCAGTATTACGCGGTGCTGCACGAAGTATCGCAAGGCACGTTTCAGGCCGACCCGACCCGCTACCGCCATGAACCGCTGGCCTGGTTCTTTCTGAAAATGCTGGAAGGCGCATTGCGCGACGTGGAACACACCCGCGCGCGCTATGTGCGCCTGCAACAGCTGTCGGAAACCGCATCGGCTGTGCTGCAGCAATTCAAATCGCGACCTGAGCAACGCCTGCGCGTGAACGATATTGTGAGCGAAATCCAACTGCCCCGCCGGACGGTGCAATACGCCTTGAAAAGGCTAACCGATCAGGGTTTTTTGCAACGCCTGGGACAAGGCGCCGGGGTGCGATATCAACTGGTGTTTTGAATACGGCGCTGCCTGCAGCCCCCTGAAAACCTGAAACGTGACCGAATCCGCCGCGCCGGCAACCAGACTGGTGAAGGCGCGCATGTGCCTGAGCAGGAAGATTCGATTTCCATGAGATCACCTTCAGTAAGGGAGATGTTCTGAATTCTAGGCAGGTTTCAGAATTTAGTGACACAGTCAGATTAAGGAACCACTGAAAAATTGGTTTTCTTTGTGGTTCGACTAGCTCACCACGTATCGTCCTGAGCTCGTCGAAGGATTTATTCAGCGTTTCCTTAAAGCAGATAACGTCGCGTTATGCTTCTCGGCAAAGTTCTTCGCGGCCTGGTAACCTGGGCCTTAATAAGGCCGCTTACCGAATATAATTAGCACCGGCTCGAATCCCTCGTGTCTCCCTAGCCATTATTGTTGTGAAATTGTCATGCCTGAAGCCAACCATGAATTACAAAACGAGGTCGCCGGTCTAATCGTCTCCGCCCTCAATCTCGATATCAGTCCGGAAGAGATTCAATCCGACGCTCCCCTTTACGGCGAGGGACTGGGGCTCGATTCCATCGATATTCTGGAAGTGGCCCTGGTTGTTTCCAAGCGTTTCGGTTTCCAGTTACGGTCTGATAACGCGGACAACGTCAGTATCTTCAGTTCCCTCGCCAGCCTGACCCAGCACATCGCGGCTAACAGAACAAAATGAGTTTTACCCTGATGCGCGCAGTCCGCTGGATCGTCATCGCCGCCGGGTGCATCGGCTATCCCGTGTTGGCGCATTACAGCGCAGCCACTTCGGCGGCCACCACTTTCCCATCCCTGGGCGTGGCCGTTTCCCTGGCGCCTTCTCTGGCCATCCTGCTGTGGTTGACCTGGCGTTCGCCCATGAGGCCGGCCATGTTGCTGCTGTGTGTTGTCGTGGGCGTGCTGCTGTGGGGGTTCTGGGGTGAGCTGGAACGCAATTTCAGCTGGGTCTATTTTCTCCAGCACGTGGGCACCAATGTCATGTTGGCCGCCGTGTTCGGCGGCACCCTGGCGCGCGGGCGGCAAGCCTTGTGCACCCGTTTTGCCGAAATGGTACACGGCAGTCTGTCTCTGGAGGAGGTCCGTTACTCGCGCCAGGTCACGCTGGCGTGGACGCTGTTTTTTCTGGCGATCAGTCTGGTTTCCAGCGCCCTGTTCTTCTTCGTCAGCATCGAGGTCTGGTCGGTTTTCGCCAATTTCCTCTCCTTCCCGCTGATCATGCTGATGTTTGTCGTCGAATACGGGGTTCGCCTGCGCAAGCTGCCGCAGCAGAAAAATCACAGCATCATGGACGGCGTGCTTGCCTACTGGAAAACGCCGGCCGCACGCCCGGGTGTTTCCCCGCCCGCCCCTTAGGCTGCCTGCTTGCCATCCATGTCGACCCTGCCGCTCATCGCCCATCGCCGACCCGATGCGGTCGTGGCCTGGCGCGATAGCACACCGATCAGCGCCCGGCAGTTTCTGGACGAGGTTGAGCACGTCGCCGGCCATTTGCCGCCGGGGCAGCATGTGCTCAACCTGTGCAGCGACCGCTACCATTTTGCGGTCGCCCTGGCGGCCTGCATAGTCAGTAACCGGGTCAGCCTGCTGCCCTCCACCCATACCCCGGAGATGGTCCGGCAAATGCAGCGCATCGCCCCGGATGTCTTCTGCATTGTCGATCAGGGTGCTGACAGAGGCAGCGTTGAGCTGCCCACTTTCCGCTACCCCGAATCGCCTCCGATGTCCGAAGCCAATCCGGTGGCTGTTTCCAATATCAATTGCCCGGATATCGATTGCACGCAGGTCATCGCCCTGGTCTTCACTTCCGGTTCCACCGGCGTGCCGACACCCCATGTCAAGCGCTGGGGCAGCGTGGTGCGCAGCGTGCGTGCGGAGGCGAAACGCCTGGGCATCAGCGCCGTCCATGCCATCCTCGGCACCGTCCCGCCACAGCATATGTACGGCCTGGAATCCACCGTGCTGATGCCGCTGCAAAGCGGTGCCGCGCTGCATGCCGGTCACCCCTTCTACCCGGCGGACATCTGCGCCGCCCTGGAAAGCCTGCCGCGCCCGCGCGTGCTGGTTACCACCCCTTACCACCTGCGCGCCCTGCTCACGGATCCTGCAACGCTGCCGGTGGTTGACCAGATCCTTTCGGCCACCGCGCCACTGTCGCAAGATCTGGCCCGTGAAGCCGAAACCCGTTTTGGCGCATCGCTCCAGGAAATCTACGGCTGCACCGAGACCGGACAGCTCGCCTCGCGACGCACGGCGGCCGGCCTCGAATGGCACACCCTGGCGGATGTCCGTCTGCGCCGCGAAGGCCAGACACTGTGGGCCGAGGGCGGACACATCGACAGCCCGACCTGCCTCGCTGACGTCATTGACCTTATTGGCGACGGCTTGGCGTCGACCACCTTTCTGCTGCATGGTCGCCACGCCGACCAGGTCAATATTGCTGGCAAGCGCACCTCGCTGGCCTACCTCAACCATCAGTTGAACACCATCCCCGGGGTGCAGGATGGCGTCTTCCTGTTGCCCCGCGAGGACGGCCCGGATAGCATCCACCGTCTCACCGCCCTGGTGGTCGCCCCCGGTCTTACCCCGGCTGCCTTGACCCAGGCCCTGCGCGAGCGCATCGACCCCGTCTTTCTGCCGCGCCCCCTGCTGTTCGTCGATGCCCTGCCGCGCAACGCCACCGGCAAACTCCCCAGCCAGGTCACCCAGGATCTGCTGGCCACCCTGCAGGCTCAGACCACGCCCGGGATGCCGGCATGAGCGAACACGTCCTGCCCTTGCCCATCGCCGCCGATCACCCGGCCTATGCTGGACATTTCCCCGGTCGGCCCATCCTTCCTGGCGTCGTGCTGCTGGATGCGGCGCTGCACGTCCTGGCGGAGGGCATGCCTGGGCCGGCGCACCTCAAGTCGGCAAAGTTCCATAGCCCGGTTCAGCCCGGCGAGGCCCTGACCTTGCACACCACCGCGTCGCCCACGGGCAGCTTCCGCTTCGAGATCCGCTGTGGAGATCGCAGTGTGGCGAGCGGCGCCGTTGTCTTTTCGCAGGTGCTCGAGACATGAATCCCCCGACACCGGAGAGTGCGCGCCCGGCCTCGCAGCAAGCGGAGTGGGTCCAACGTCCGGAGCGCAGCAATGGGGCCATGTTGCGTCTGATGTCCTGGATCTCCCTGCGCCTTGGTCGAACTCCCGCTCGTTTCATCCTGTCCGGTATCAGTCTCTATTTTCTGGTCTTTTCACCAGCCGCCAGGACGGCTTCGCGCACCTATCTGCGCCGGGCGCTGGAGCGGGAACCCAAATTCACCGACCTGTTCCGGCACTTTCACAGCTTTGCTTCCACCATTCATGACCGCGTCT
Source organism: Thiobacillus sp. (assembly GCA_031426895.1). Lineage (GTDB taxonomy): Bacteria > Pseudomonadota > Gammaproteobacteria > Burkholderiales > Thiobacillaceae > Thiobacillus. Next base: position 61,319 of record JASJPE010000004.1, read on the forward strand.
TTCTGCTTAATAATCGCTTCGACCTGTTTCAGGTGGAAGTACACGGCAAGGCCATCATCGATGAGGTGCTGGCTGCTGGGCGCGGCGCTTTTCTGATGGGCGCGCACATGGGCAGCTTCGAGGTGGCGCGTGCCATCGGCCGCCAACAGCCCGGCCTCAGGGTGGTCATGGTCATGTACGAGGAAAACGCCCGCAAGCTCAATGCCGCGCTGGCCGCCATCAACCCGGCGGCGGTGCAGGAGATCATCCCGCTGGGGCAGATCAACTCGATGTTGCGGGTACAATCCAGCCTCGATGACGGCGTGGCGCTCGGCATACTGAGCGACCGCACCCTCAGCGGCGACCCCACGCTCCGGCTTCCCTTTCTGGGAGCGGACGCCGAGTTTCCGCTCGGCCCCATGCGCCTGGCTGCCATGTTGAAGCGGCCGGTGCTGTTCATGAGCGGCCTCTATCTGGGTGGCAACCGCTACGCCGTTCATTTCGAGCGGCTGGCCGATTTCAGCGACCTCGAGCGTCCGGGACGGGATGCCGCCATCCGCAGTGCAGTAGAAACCTACGCCGCCTGTCTGGAGCGTCATTGCCGCGCCGCCCCCTACAACTGGTTCAACTTCTTCGATTTTTGGCGCCACAAGGATGCCGCCTAAGCTATGACCCGACCCTCTTATTTTCGACTCGCCACTCTTGTCTGGCTGGCGTTGATTCTCAGCCCGGTCGCGCAGGCCGCGCCGCTGAGCATTGCGCAGTTGATGGCGAGCCTGGCAAAGAATCCGCAAGGCGCGGCCACCTTCACCGAAAAAAAATTCATTTCCATTCTCGAGCAGCCAGTCGAGTCGTCCGGCGAACTGCTGTTCATCGCGCCGGCCCGTCTGGAAAAGCGCACGCTGAAACCCCGCCCCGAGACCATGGTGCTCGACGGCGGCACCCTCACGCTTGAACGCGGCAAGCGCAAGCACGTCCTGCAACTCAAGGACTACCCGGAGGTGGCAGGCATGATCGAGAGCATTCGCGCCACCCTGGCCGGCGACCGTCAGGCCCTGGAACGGGTCTACCACCTGGCCCTGGATAGCGACAATAATCGCTGGGCACTGGTGCTCATTCCCCTCGACCCCAAGGTCGGCGCCGTCATCGCGCGCATCCGGATGGAGGGGGTCCAGGACGTAGTGCGCAGCGTCGAGATTCTCCAGGCTGACGGCGACCGTTCGTTGATGAACATCGAACAGCCGGCGCCACAGCGATGATCCACTCGCGCCGCCGTGGCATCACCGCCATCGTGCTATGGCTGATTTTTTTGCTGGCCTGTGCCGGCATCATCAGCCGCACCCATTTCACCACCGACCTGTCGGCATTTTTGCCGCGTGCCCCCACGCCCGAGCAGCAGCTGCTCATGGACCAGCTCAGCGACGGCCTCGCCTCGCGCCTGATTCTGGTTGGCATAGAAGACGCCGATGCCCCTACCCGCGCCCGGATTTCCAGGCAAGTCGCCCAGCGTCTGCGCGCCGACCGCACGTTTGTCAGCGTCAATAATGGCGAGCCCGTCAACGCCGAGCGCGACCGTGTGTTCCTGTTCAACAACCGTTACCTGCTGAGCCCGGCCGTGACGCCTGCACGCTTTAGCGCAGACGGTCTGCATGCCGCCCTGGCCGACAGTATCGATCTGCTGGCCTCGCCTGCCGGATTGCTGGTCAAGTCCATCCTGCCGCGTGACCCGACCGGCGAAATGGTGCAGTTGCTCGATCAGCTCAACAGTGGCTCCCAGCCAAAGTTGGTTGACGGGGCATGGGCATCGCGCGATGGCACACGCGCCTTGATGCTGCTGCAAACGCGTGCCGCAGGAAGCGATACCGACGCCCAGCAACACGCCATGGCCGCCATCCGGCAGGCGTTCGACCAGGCGTTGGACCAGTCCCCCGGCGCGACCCAGTCCGCCCAACTGGTGATGACCGGTCCCGGCGTGTTTTCGGTGACATCACGCGACACCATCAAGAGCCAGGTCAGCCGTTTGTCCATCATCAGCCTTGCCCTCATCGCCACGCTGCTGTTGCTCGTTTATCGATCTTTCAGCGCCCTGGCATTGGGCTTGTTGCCCGTGATCAGCGGGGCGCTGGCGGGCATTGCGGCGGTCAGCCTGGGCTTTGGCGCGGTGCACGGCATCACCCTGGGATTTGGCACCGCCCTGATCGGCGAAGCCGTGGATTATTCAATCTACCTGTTTGTGCAATCGGAACAGAACCGTGCGGATCATCAAAACTGGATCGAGCGCTTCTGGCCCACCATTCGCCTCGGTGTGCTGACCTCGATAGCCGGCTTTGCATCGCTGCTGCTGTCCGGCTTTCCCGGTTTGGCGCAACTCGGCTTGTATGCCATTGCCGGGCTGGTCGCGGCCGCAACGGTGACGCGCTTCGTCCTGCCTTCCCTGCTGCCCGCCAACTTCCGTATTCATGATGTATCGGCTATCGGTCGCACCCTGTCCCGTGTCGCACAACGCGCGTCAGCACTGCGCTGGCCTGCAGCTATATTGTTGTTGGCGGCCTGCGCCATCGTGGTCGCTAACCGCGCCAGTTTGTGGAATGACACCATCGCGTCACTCAGTCCGGTGTCGCAAGCCGATGTGGAACTCGATACCCGCTTGCGCGCCGACATGGGCGCGCCGGATGTGCGCTACCTGGTCGTCGTCTCCGGTGCGAGTCAGGAATCCGTATTGCGCGCCGCCGAGCGGGTTTCCACGCTGCTGCAAACACAAGTCGAACAAGGCGAACTTGCCGGCTTCGAAAGCCCCAGCCGTTATCTGCCCAGCACCGCAACGCAGCGCGCACGCCAGGACAGCCTCCCTGCTCGCCCCGTGCTGGAAACCCGTCTTGCACAAGCCGTTCAAGGCTTGCCGGTACGATCGCAACTGTTTACGCCGTTTCTGGAGGATGCCACCGTCGCGCGCAGCCAGCCTTTGCTGCAGGCAAGCGACCTGCAGCAGACCTCGATGGCGATGGCGGTCGATGCCTTGCTCATTCAGCAACGGGGGCAATGGCGTGCCTTGTTGCCGCTGACCGCGCCCGAGGGGGGGAGCATCAACGCAGACCCTATTCGTGCGGCATTGAGCGCAATGCCCGATGTGCTGTTTGTGGATATGAAAGCCGAGTCGGACCGCCTGTATTCCGGCTACCTGCATGAAGCCATCGTGCTGTCGCTCGGCGGGCTGGCTGCCATTATCGGCTTGCTGCTCGTGGTTTTTCGCTCGCCCCTGCGCGTGCTGCGCATCATTGCGCCGCTGGCCGCAGCGGTCATGACCGTCACCGCGGGATTAAGCCTGTTTGGCCAGCAAATGATTATTTTGCATTTGGTGGGTTTATTGCTGGTGGTCGCAGTCGGCTCCAATTACGCCCTGTTTTTTGATCGGCCTGATCCGCGCACACCCATTTTGCCGCGCACGCTGGCCTCAATGTTGTTTGCCAACCTCACCACCGTCGCCGGTTTTGGCCTGCTTGCGTTTTCCAACGTGTCCCTCTTGCAGGCGATGGGCGTGACCGTCGCACCGGGCGTCATCCTGGCGCTGATTTATGCGGCGATTTTTGCCCGGCAATCCGATGCGGGATCCAGCCATGCGTGACCCAGCCTGGCAGCCCACCCTGTTGATCCGCGCATCCATCGCGCTGCATGGTCTGGCGTTGCTGGCCGTGATCGCCGGCCCCGCGCAATGGCGCTGGGCCTTGGGCGCCGTGGTCATCAACCACCTGTTGCTGACTGCCGTCGGCTTGTGGCCGCGCAGTCACTGGCTGGGACCGAACTGGACACGGCTGCCCACCGCCGCCACGGCCAGGAATGAAATCGCCCTGACCATCGACGACGGCCCCGATCCCCTCGTCACCCCGCAGGTGCTGGATATTCTGGATCGCTATGCCGCACACGCCACCTTTTTCTGCGTGGGCGAAAAAGCGGCACGCTACCCGGAGGTATGCCGGGAAATCGTACGCCGTGGTCATGCCGTGGAAAACCACAGCCAGCACCATTCCCATTATTTTGCCCTGCTGGGTCCGCGTGGCTTCATGCGTGAATTGCAGGCCGCACAAAGCACCCTCGGCCAGATTACCGGTCAGCGCCCGGTGTTTTTTCGCGCCCCTGCCGGCTTGCGCAATCCTTTTCTCGACCCCGTGCTGGCGCGACTTGGCTTGACGCTCGCCAGCTGGTCGGCACGGGGGTTCGACACCCGGATCGGTGATGCCGAGCGAGTCAAGCATGCGCTATTGCGTGGTCTTCGGGCGGGCGCTATTTTGCTGATGCACGATGGCAATGCGGCACGCTCAGCCCGTGGCATTCCGGTTATTCTCGACGTGCTGCCCGCCGTGCTGGAGTCGGCGGCGGCTGCCGGGCTGCGTTGTGTCAGATTGCGGGACGCCCTTGCATGAACAGCACACAACGCACGCGTCGGCGCAGCCGCATCTCGGAGAACAGGCCTTGAACAAGAGTCCGCACACGTCCTGGTACCGGCAGATTGCAGCGGCCGTCATCCAGCATGTGTATCTGAAAAACATAGGCATTCCGCTTTTCATCGGCCTCTTTTTCGGTGCGTATTTCTACGTGCTCAAAACCCCGGCCTATCCGACCACGGTGATGCCCTTGACCTGGCTGGATCGGATAATCGGCTTTCAGCCGTGGGCGATGTCGCTGTATGTCTCGTTGTGGGTGTACGTTTCCCTGCCCCCGGCCTTGATTGCGACGCGACGCGAACTCTATCGCTATGGCCGGGCGATGGCCGGAACCTGCCTGGCGGGACTGATTGTTTTTTACTTCTGGCCCACCGCGGTCCCCGCAGCCGATATCGACTGGGCCCGGTATCCTGGCGTGGATTTTCTTAAGGACGTCGATGCCGCAGGCAACGCCTTCCCTTCGCTGCATGTCGCCACGGCCTTTTTTTCGGGCATCTGGCTGGATCACCTGCTGCGTCGATTCGGCGCACCGCGGTGGAGTCGGCTATTCAACTGGATGTGGTGTATCGGTATCATTTATTCCACCCTTGCCACCCGCCAGCATGTGGCGGTCGATGTGTGGGGCGGCCTGATGCTGGGAGGGGTGGCGGCCTGGCTGTCATTGCGCCACCGTGCAGACACAGCGCTAACCCCCGGCCGGATTTGAAGGAAACCGACTTGTGGAATTGATTAAAAATGCACGACATCTGGATGGATTGATTTGTTGAATTCGCTCTGGCTTTCCCATTTCACTGCTGCAAGCTGCCTTGGCCACGGCCTCGAAGCGACTCTCACTGCCTTGCGTGCGCAAAAAGGTGGCCTGGCGCCCTGCGCCTTCGAGACGGTGACTGACCTGGCGACGCATATCGGCGAAGTGGCCGGCCTCGACCAGGCGCCTTTGCCGGCCAGCCTCGCCGAGTACGAATGCCGCAACAACCGCCTCGCCCTGCTGGGCCTGCGTCAGGACGGCTTCAATGCCGCGGTCGACGCGGCCGCCGCCCGCTACGGCCGGCGGCGGGTCGGCGTGCTGCTCGGCACCAGCACCTCCGGCATCCTGCAAACCGAACAGGCCTACCGCCGCCGTGATCCGGCAACCGGCGCCCTGCCGGACGACTTCATCTATCGCACCACCCACAACACCTACTCGGTGGCCGACTTCGTGCGCAGCGCCTTCAATCTTGAAGGCCCGGCCGTGGTGGTCTCCACCGCCTGCTCGTCGAGTGCCAAGGTGTTCGCCTCGGCCGCGCGGATGATTTCGGCCGGCCTGATCGATGCCGCCATCGTCGGCGGCGTCGATTCCTTGTGCCTGACCACCCTCTACGGCTTCAATTCGCTGGAACTGCTTGCGGCCGAACCCTGCCGGCCCTACGACAAAGATCGCAGCGGCCTTTCCATCGGCGAGGCGGCGGCCTTCATCCTGCTGCAGCGCCCGGCCGACAGCCTCGACGCCGACGCCGTGCTGCTGCTGGGCGCGGGCGAATCGAGCGATGCCCACCACATGTCGTCGCCGCATCCGGAAGGCCTGGGTGCGCGCATGGCGATGACCGCCGCCCTGAAAGCGGCGGGCTTGCAGCCTGCCGATATCGACTACATCAACCTGCACGGCACCGCGACACCAAGCAACGATGCCGCCGAGGGCCAGGCAGTGGCAACACTGTTTGGCAACCAGGTGCCCTGCAGTTCCACCAAGGGCGCGACCGGCCATACCCTGGGCGCAGCCGGCGGCCTGGAGGCGGTCATCAGTGCGCTGGCGCTGCAGCAAGGTTTTCTGCCAGGCGGAATCAACACGCGTTGCGTCGACCCGGACATTCCCATCCAGTACCTGACCGCCAACCGCGAGGGCGCGCCACGCCGGGTGCTGAGCAATTCCTTCGGCTTTGGCGGCACCAACTGCAGCCTGATCCTGGGGCGAGCGCAATGAAGCTCACTGCTTACCTTGACGGCATCGGCCTGATCGGCCCCGGACTCGACAACTGGCACACGGCGCGGCCCATCCTGGCGGGCGCCGCGCCCTACGAATCGCGTCCCCTCACGGTGGCCGCGCCGCAGTCGCTGCCGCCTGCCGAGCGTCGCCGCACCGGCCTCGCGATCAAGATCGCGCTGGCCGTGGCGCAGGAGGCCGTCGCGGCCGGGCAGCTCGATGCCCGGCAACTGGCCGCGGTGTTTTCTTCCTCCGGCGCCGACAACGACAACTGCGACGCCATCTGCAAGACGCTGGCCTCCGACGACCGAAGCATCTCGCCGACACGCTTCCACAACTCGGTGCACAACGCCCCGGCGGGTTACTGGGGCATCGCCTCCGGCGCCATGACCCCGGCCACGGTGCTGTGCGCCCATAACGGCAGCTTCGGCGCCGGCCTCCTGGAGGCGCTGACCCAGGTCGCGGTCGAGGGCTGGGGCACGCTGCTGGTCACCTACGACATGCCCTACCCCGACCCCTTGCACGCCAAGCGCCCGCTTCCTTCCGCCTTCGGTATCGCGCTAGCGCTGATGCCTGAACGCAGCGCGCGCTCGCTGGTGCGGATCGAACTCAGCTTCGCCGATGACGTGCCCGATATACTGGCCGAGCCCGAACTCGAAGTGCTGCGCCGCGCCATCCCCTGCGCGCGCGGGCTGCCGCTGCTGCAGGCCGTGGCGCGCGGAGTGGCCGGGCGGGTCGTGCTGGACTATCTGGCGCCGCTCAGTCTGGCGATAACGATCGAACCCGAGCATCGCGATTGATGGAGCCCTACCGCAAGCTATTGAAAGAACCGGCGCGCACGCTCAGAACCAACATGACCGATGCCGAACAAGCGCTGTGGCATCGCATTCGACGCAAACAAATACAGAATGTGCAGTTCTATCGACAAAAGCCATTGCTCTCGTTCATCGTGGATTTTTACTGCCCGGCAGCGAAGCTGGTTGTCGAGCTTGATGGCAGCCAGCATTTCGAAACAGGGCATCAGGCCAAAGATCGGACTCGTGATGCCGCTTTGGCAGGCTTGGGGTTGCAGGTGTTGCGATTTGATAATCGGCAGGTGCTGCTGGAAACGGATGCGGTTCTGGCAGCGATAGATGAAGCGGTGAAGGGGCGGATGTGAGAAAAGTTAAAAGCAAATCCCCCCTAGCCCCCCTTTTTCAAAGGGGGGAACCACTGCACACCGCATCGACCTCCCCCTTTGAAAAAGGGGGATTGAGGGGGATTTTCCCTTGCCCATGCTAGACCACGTCTGGCTGCTCGGCCACCTGCCGCACCAGGGCAGCATGTGCCTGCTCGATGTCGTCACCGAGTGGGATGCCCAGCGCATCCGCTGCACGGCGAAAAGCCACCGCGAAGCCGACAACCCGCTGCGCGCCCATAATCGCCTGGGCGCGGCCTGCGGCATCGAGTACGCGGCGCAGGCCATGGCCGCCCACGGCGCGCTGCTGACGGCTGCCGACAGTGCGCCGCGCGCTGGCTATCTGGCCAGCGTGCGCGGCGTCGATCTGCATGTCGCGCGGCTGGATGACATCGCCGCCGACCTCGAGGTCGAGGCGGAGCGTCTGTCCGGCGACGGCAACACTATTCTTTACGGCTTTCGCGTCAGCGCCGCCGGACGCGAACTGCTCAGCGGCCGGGCGGCGGTGGTGCTGGATGCCGACAAACTGGGGAATCTGACATGAAACGCGCGCTCGTCACCGGCGGCAGCGGGGGCATTGGCTCGGCGATCTGCCGCCGCCTCGCCGCCGACGGCTGCTACGTTTACATCCACGCCAACCGTAATCTGGCCAAAGCGCAGGCGCTGGCCGATGAAATCAGGCAAGGCGGCGGCCAGGCCGAAGCCATCGCCTTCGACGTCACCGACGCCGACGCCAGCCGCGCCACACTCGAAGCACTCATCGCCGACACGCCGATCCAGGTGCTGGTGAACAACGCCGGCATCCACGACGACGCCGTCTTCCCCGGCATGAGCGCGGCGCAGTGGCACGGCGTGCTCGACGTGTCGCTTTCCGGCTTCTTCAACGTCACCCAGCCGCTGACGATGGCGATGATCCGCAGCCGCTGGGGGCGCATCGTCAACATCACCTCCATCGCCGGGATCACCGGCAACCGCGGCCAGGTCAACTACGCCGCCGCCAAAGGGGCGCTGCACGCCGCCACCAAGTCGCTGTCCTTGGAACTCGCCAGCCGCGGGGTGACGGTCAATGCCGTGGCGCCGGGCATCATCCAGACCGAGATGATCGACGGCGTGTTCGACGCCAAGGCCATCGCGGGCATGGTGCCGATGAAGCGCGCCGGCCGCCCGCAAGAGGTGGCGGACCTGGTCGGCTTCCTCGCCTCGGAGCAGGCGAGCTATATCAGCGGCCAGATCATCTCGGTGAACGGCGGCATGATTTGATCCCGCCCGTACACGCCCTCGCGGTCCATCAGACCGAGGCGCTGCTGTTCTTCACCCTGCTGCAGCTGACGCTGATCGTGCTGGCCGCCCGCCTCGGCGGTGAACTGGCGCAACGCATCGGCCAGTCGCCCGCGGTGGGCGAGATCATCGTCGGCATCCTGCTCGGGCCGTCGCTGTTCGGCCTGCTCGCTCCCGGGCTTTTTCAAACGGTTTTTCATTCGACGCCCGCCGCGCCGATGCAGATGCTGTCGCAGATCGGCCTGGTGCTGCTGATGTTCCAGATTGGCCTGGAGTTCGACTTCGCCCATCTGACCGAGCGCAACAACCGCCGCGCCGTCACCCTCATCGCCAGCGCCAGCATGGTCGCGCCGTTCGCGCTCGGCTTCGGTTTCGGCTACCTCAGCGCGCCGCTGCTGTCGCCCGGCGTCGACCCGCTCGCCTCGGCGCTGTTCATCGCTACCGCCTTCTCCATCACCGCCCTGCCCATCCTCGGCCGCATCATGATGGAGTTCAGGATCACCCGCCTGCCCATCGGCGTCATCGCCATCAGCGCCGCCGCCATCAATGACGTCATCGGCTGGCTGTTGCTCGCGCTCATTACCGCGCTCACCCTGGCCGAATTCAGCGCCGCCGCCTTCGCCCTCAAGGTGACGCTGGTCGGGGTGTTTTTCCTGGTCTGGTGGTTCGTCGTGCGGCCGCTGATGAAGCGCGTGATCCGTGCCAGCCAGGCCCGTCCGCTACCGGTGGGCGAGAAAGCCGGACGCGGCAAGCTCACCCACAACCTGCTCGGCATCCTGCTCGCCGCCATCTTCATCTCGGCGATGACCACCTACCAGCTCGGCATCTTCGCCATCTTCGGCGGCTTCATGATGGGCGTCATCCTGCACGACGAGCACGAACTCATCGAGGCCTGGAAGGAACGCATCGGCCACTTCGTCATGGTCTTCTTCCTGCCCATTTTCTTCACCTACACCGGGCTGCGCACCAACGTCGGCGGTCTGGATTCGGTTGAGGCGTGGGGCTGGTGCGGGCTGCTGATTACCCTGGCCACCCTGGGAAAATTCGGCGCCAGCTACGTCGCCGCGCGCTGGGCCGGCATGTCGCACCACGAGGGCAAGGTGATCGGCATCATGATGAACACCCGTGCGTTGATGGAACTCATCGTCATCAACGTCGGTTTTGATCTTGGCGTCATCTCGCAGCAGGTGTTCACCATGCTGGTGCTGATGGCGATTTTCAGCACGGTGATCACGACGCCGGGGTTGCGGCGGTGGTTGCCGAAGATGGGGGTGGCGGTTGCGGGGCGGCATTGAGGCGCATCCGCTGCGCTTCGTCCGCCATTGCGAGCGCAGCGAAGCAATCCAGTCGGAGGATCGGCGCGAAGCACGTTGCGAAGTAAATGGTTGAACCTTCGCAAGGCTACTGATCGTTGGCCGGGGGTAGCCCGGCTGCTAGTCACTTTTCTTGTCTCGCCAAGAAAAGTAACCAAAAGAAGGCGACCCCGACATCCACGAATTCCCGAAAATCGAGCCTGCCGGGTGGGCGGCAAAGAACTCGCCCCGCTTTGCTGTTTTTAATTGGTTTATTGTGAGCGGAGCTCAAACACCTTTGCCGCTGATCCACCCGGCAGGCTCAATTTTCGGCGTGGCTGAGAGGGGAGAACGTCAAAACCAGGGCGGCAATGACTGTGCGGGTTGAGTGCTTGTTTTAAGACACGGATCCGGAGCAATGCCCATCGCATATTGATGCCCCTTGCCCAACACCTTACCCACGCTGAAGCATAGCTGCGATAGCGGGTGCAGATGCGAGCGCAAAGGTGAACGCTTGGCTTGCAAGTTCTTGTACTTGCTCAGAAGCTGCATCCTTTAATCCTTTGCTACCGACAGCATGAATCTTTGAAATTAGTGTTTCCTTACGATCAATCGCGCTGGGAAGGCTCCCAAGTACAGCGAGGCCTTTCATAGTGAGTCTTACTTCCATGTACTGGCTTCTGCCCAGCAGAACACCGCTGTGTACGAGGAATCCTTCAGAGGCTAGAAAATCGATGGCATCTCCGCCCATGTGCAAGGAATTAAAGGTCTCATCGAAGTTTGCGCCGGATGGGGTGACCGACATTACTAAGTCACTGACATCAAGCCCAATTGGGATTGGGAAATTCAGGTAGAGCTTCTGGAAGACCGCCAACGAAAAGCGATTGAAAAGGTCAATGTTTGCCGGGATAGACATGATGATGAGCGCTAAATTAATTCGACAAAATTGCCATTGCCACAAACTTTAAGCCTGAGTAGAACGCATTAGCCAAAATGCGTAATGCGCCAGACGCGAGGTTTTAATAGTAATCACAAACGCCCAGTCATCCCCATCCTGGTTTTGTTTTCCCCTCTCAGCCACGCCGAAAATTGAGTCTGTCGGGTGGATCAGCGGCAAAGGTGTCTGAGCCCCGCTCACAAAAACTAAATCAACCTAGCAAAAGCGGGGCGAGTTCTTTGCCGCCCACCCGGCAGGCTCGATTTTCGGGAATTCGTGGATGGCGGGGTCGCCTTTCTTTGGTTACTTTCTTTGGCGAGACAAAGAAAGTAACTAGCCGCCGGGCTACCCCCGGCCAATGGTCCTCAGCCTTGCGAAGGTTTAACCATTTACTTCACAACGTGCTTCGCGCCAATCCTCTGCGCTCGCAAAGACGCGGCCGACAGAAGCCTGCAACTCAGCCCGGTTTGACCGCCTGATACTCCCCCAGAATCGACAGCGCCCGGCTTTCGATATGCCGGTTTACCCCGATAAAACCGGCAGCCTCCAGCGTAGCGATCACCCCGCTCGGCGGCACGCAGGCTTCGATGGTGTCCCAGTAGTAGCGCCACAGCTTGGCCGACTCGGCGCTGCTGCCGATGAGGCGCGCCAGCACCGGCACCACGCCGCGCATGTAGACCTTGAGCAGCGCCTGGCTCCAGGCGCGTTCCGGCTTGGTGATCTCGAGCAGACACAGGCGGCCGCCGGGTTTGAGGACGCGATGGAATTCGCTAAAGGCGGCCGAGAGGTCACCGATGTGGCGCAGCGCGTAGCCCATGCTGAGGAAGTCGAAGCTGGCATCGGGGAAGGGGATCGCTTCCGCCCGCCCCTCGATGAGCTGGACGCCCGGCAGGTTCGCGCAGGCCATCATCCCGGCGCTGGGATCGACGCCCACCACCAGGGCAGGATCGCCCACCAGCTTGACGGCTTCGCGCGCCACCAGGCCGGTACCGACGCCGATGTCGACGATGCGCATGCCGGGTTTGAGCCCGGCCCGCTGCAGTGCCTGGTTGCGGTACCAGGGGCCGCTGCCCAGCGCCAGCAGACGGTCGATGCGGTCGTAGTCGGAGGCCGTGTTGTCGAACAGCTTGCCGACATAACCGCGCCGCTCCTGTTCGCTGGCGTAGTAGCCGGTGAGGGGCGGATGCGGAGCATGCACCGCTGGCGTGGACGAATCGGGGGTGTTTTTCATGGGGTGTTTGACCGGTGAGTGTTCAGGCGTCGCGCCAAAAGAAGCGGCAAGCGCAGCAGGAAACCCAGCATCAGCCGGAGGTGCATCCAGGTGAGCAAGGTGTTGTCGCGCAGATAATTGAAGTGGGAAACGCCACCTTCGTCGGCGCGCAGGTATTTCACCGGCGCGGGCAGATTGATCGGGCGCACGCCGCGCCAGCACAGGCGCACCACGGCCTCGGGATCGAAGTCGAAGCGGCGCATCCAGCGCTGGCCGCGCATCACCTGGCGCAGGGGCTCGATCGGATAGACACGAAAGCCGTAGAGCGAATCGCCGATGCCCGCCCACAGCGTTTCCAGGTTGGCCCAGCCATTGGATATCTTGCGGCCCTGCACGCGCAGCGCCGGGGCATCGGCATCGAACACCGGTTTGCCGAGGACCATCGCGCCGGGTGCCTGTTGCGAGGCGGCCATGAAGGCCGGGATGAGGTCGGCCGGGTGCTGGCCGTCGGAGTCCATGGTCAGCGCGTGGGTAAAACCCTGCCGCGCTGCGAGATCCAGGCCGTGCAGCACGGCCGCACCCTTGCCGCCGTTTTCGGGTAGCACCCACACCTTCAGCTGCGGGTCGTTCGCCGCCATCTCCTGCAGGCCTGCGGCCGTGCCGTCGCTGCTGCCATCCACCACCACCCACACCGGCGCCCACCGGGCGCGGGCGGCACGCACCGTATCGTAGACTTGGGGGCCCGGGTTATAGCTGGGGATCAGCACCAGGTGGCTGGCGGAAATATTCAAATCCAGTGCCATCAGGTCAGACGGGGCGCACCAGACTCGGCGGCCTGCGGTGCGTCTGGCGGCAGAAAATGCGGGGCATCGCGCAGTTCGTCGATGAAATAGCGCTCCAGTTCCTCGGTAAAGGTTCCGGCTTTTTCCGGCGGCGCGAAGCGGCGGCCGAGGCGGATGCGATAGGTGATCGGCATCGGCGGGCGGCGGAACAGCGGCCAGCCCTTGCCGAGGTAGCCTGAGTCGGTCTCGATGAACACGGTCTGGATCGGCACCTGGGCCCGGCTGGCGATCAGCGCGGTGGTGCCCTTGCAGACGTTCACCGGCCAACGGGTGGTGCGGGTGCCTTCGGGGAAGATCAGCAGCTGGCTGCCCCTTTTCAGCTCGGCCACGGCTTGCTTGATCATGCTCAGCTGCGCGTCGTTGCGGATGTAGCCGGCCAGGCGGGCGCCGGCGCCGAGAAAGACGTTGTCGACGATATCGACCTTCATGATGCAGGCCATGTTGGGCAGGCGCGAGAGGACCATAAGAGCATCGAGCAGACAGGGGTGGTTGGGGGCGACGATCATCGGGCCTTCATCGCGCAGGGAATCGAGCGCGGAAAGGTCGAAGCGGCAGGCACCGATCAGGGACAGCGCGCCGAGGTAGATGCGAAAGCCGGTGGTGATGGCCCAGCGCCCGAGCGGGACGGTCCAGCGCTTGGGCAGGACGTAATAGAGCGGCACCGACAGCGTCGACCAGGCCAGCGAAATCACGCCGAGTAGCACGAGGCCGAACCACAGCGCGAAATATTCGTAGAGCCGATGCAGCCAGCGTCGCGGCAGGCTGGACGGCGAAAGCAGGGTTGCGTTCACTCGATCGCCTCGGTGCGGGTGGACGACTCCCCGGGGACCCAGGCAATGCCGGCGCCAGCGAAAAGCAGGCGGGCAAGAAGGGTCAGGCGACGGGGGTAAGGCATGGCATGTTCCCTGTTGAAATATCCGCCTGGCTGGGGCCGATGGCATGGCCGCCCGAGGCCTCGATTTCGACCAGCAGATCGGCGCGGCAAACGTCGGCCTGCAGGAATACAACCGACACCGGGGCGTCGATGAATTGCGACATTTCGCGGCGTACCGTGGCCAGGTTTTCAGAATGGCGGATATACACCTTGTAGGCAAGGCCGTCGAGGCGGAAGCCGGCGTTCGGCGCCTGGCGGTTGGCTTCGGCGACGATGGCAGCGATGTTGTGCAAGCATTCGCGCGTTTGCGCCGCGACGTCGCCGTGGTGCAGGGTTTGATGGCCGACGATGCTGGCTGTGCCTGAGATGAACAGCATGTCGCGCCCGCCCAGGTTGACCAGCCCGGCGCGCGCGAAAGTCGGACTGCGCGGCCCGTGCTGGCTGGGGTAATGGTAGGCGCTGAGCTGACGCGGGTTCTCGACGCCAACCACGTTCGCCCGCGTCGCCAGGAAGGCAATGTGAAGACCGCCACTGGCGGAGCCGAGGGCGCAGGCGGCGGGCACCTTGTCGACGACCGGGCGACCATGGGCGAGGAAGGCATCCTGGCGGCCGATGTTGAACTGGCGATAGCGCTCCATGGTGTGGCTTTCCCGGTTGATCGCGGGGAAGTAGTTCCAGAAGCGCAGGGCGTGATAGCCGTGGGCTTCAAGCAGTTCGAAAATGGCCCGGTAGGCGGCCTCCGTGGTGGCCTGCAGCGGCGAACGCGCATCATGCGGCGTGGCCTCGTCCAGGCTCATGCAGCCGAACAGCAGCGTTTCGCCCTGACGGTAACGGATGGGGCCATGCCGGCCGGACGCCAGCGGTTCCGCGCTATGCCAGACTTCGCAGATCGCCTCCTCGCCGGCTGGCAGGCGCATGTCCACCGCCAGCAACGGCAGTTCCCCGGCATCAAGCGGGAGCGCGGGATGGGAAAAGCAGGCACCACCCAGCACGCTGCTCGGCCCGTCACCAGGCAGGCAGGAAAGTCGGGACGCGGGCAGAATCTCCAGCCGCAGAATCGCTTCTGCAGGCTTCATCCGTTGCCCATTCTTTCTGGCGCTTCTGCGTAGCGGATATTGATCCTGCGCTGCTTCCACGCCATGAACGTGCGTTTCAGATTGGCCACCGACGCGATGTAATAAATGGCCTTCAAGACGCGCAGCGAGCGCCAGATGGGCGTTTTCCCATAGATGTCGCCCGCCAGCACCGACAGCAATGCTTCCTGAACCCGGAAAATATTGCTCGGCGACATGAACAAATCGCGCATGGTGGGATTGGTGATGCGGTAGATGAACCAGGAGAACTCCTTCGGCCCATGCTTCATCGTCTTATCGAATTGCTTGAGTGCAGCCGCTGCTTTTTCCGGCTGGCGCAGACAGGTGTCTACCGCCTCGGCACCCTCGAAAGCGCTCTTCATCGCCATCATCACGCCGGATGAAAAGACCGGGTCGATGAAGGCATAGGCGTCACCCAGCAGCAAATAGTTGGTGCCGTGACTGCGGTCGCAGCTATAGGAAAAGTTGCCCGTGGCTTCCACCTCCGAGACGAGTTCGGCATCTTTCAGCCGCGCTGCCAAGGCGGGGCACGTGGCGATGAGATCAAGGAAAAAATCGTGCACAGGTTTCTGACGGGTTCTCAGGTGGGCCGGCCAGATTACCGCGCCGACGCTGGTGGCGCCGTCGGCGAGCGGAATGAACCAGAACCAGCCGTGCTCGAACCAGAAGATGCTGATGTGGCCTTCCTGCTTGCCCACGTGTCGCTGGGCGCCCGTAAAATGGCCGTAGAGCGCGGCGCTGTTGTGTTTAGGGTTGCGCTGCTTGGCCTTGAAACGGTTGCCAAGGAAGGTGTCGCGGCCGGAGGCGTCGATCAGGAATCGGCATTGCCAGGACTCGCTGCGACCGTCGTCGTGTTCCGCCCGGACGATGACGCCTTCATCGTCCGGCAGGAATTCCACCTCGCGCACGCGGCAGCCTTCGATGACATCAGCGCCTTTACGATCGGCATTGCGAATCAGGATCTCATCAAATTCAGAACGGCGCACTTGAAAGGCGCGTGGCATCGACTTATCCCAGGCATCGGCAAATTCGAAGGTCTGGCGGTGTTCGTGCCAGGGGGAAATGAACTCCGCCCCCCACTTCTCCATGCCGATGGCCTCCACCTCGGCGCGTACGCCCAACTTCTCGAACAGCGGCAGATTGGCCGGCAGCAGGGATTCGCCGATGTGGAAGCGCGGATGGTGCGCCTTCTCCAGCAGGGTGACCCGGTGACCCTTTTCCGCCAGCAGCGTGGCGGCAGTAGAGCCGGCCGGGCCGCCACCAATCACCAGAACATCACAGCGGTGTCCGGCAGGACTGGTTGGCATGAAATCGTGTGGCATGAGACTTCCCCTGGATGACGGCAGCACTGAGAAAGACCCTGTCCGCATAAACTGAAAAACCAACGGATTTTACCAAACCAACCCTCGTTACTGGTAATTCATGCACACATCCCGTGTATTGATGGTGGACCAGGGAACCGGGCGTGTTCGATAGCATCGCCAAGGCGAACAGAAAGCCTTTTATTGATCCGGCACGAATTAAACATGACTACCGTTCGCCCTGATCGTGAGCCTGTCGAACGATCGAAGGGCTGTGCTTCGACAGGCTCAGCACGAACGAACTCGCGGATAAATCTGGCCGGATCAATAACACTATTTTCGAGGTAATCATGCCGCGCCCCCGTCGGGTTAAACCCTGCTTGGGCGCGCCGAACTGGGAGTGCTTTGGAAAGCTGGTTTTTTGCTCTCCGAAATTCCGATACGCTTTTACACATCCTCGGCCGACATGAGCCATTGCTGCCACAGACACGCGCGGGGAAGGACGGCAGGATTTTTTAAAAAATGAATTTGCCAGAATCAAGTTGTAATTTTGATGTGCCGACGGAATACGCGTTGATGAACGACTATCGCTAACCACTTGATTCTTTGAGAACGCAGTTAGCAGGCTGCACCTGTTCCTTCAGTTAGTGGGCTACGGCAGGGACATGGCCAGGGGCAACTTCACTGGGGCCCCAGCACACGAAGAATCTCCTCCATGCTGGTGACACCCTTCGCTATTTTTTCACGTGCATCGTCAAGCAGGGTCTTCATGCCCTTCAACTTTGCCATATGGGTAATGTCCCGAATACTGCCGTTGCTGGTCATCAAGTGCTTTAATTCTTCATCTGGTATCAGCACTTCGTACAGGCCAAGCCGGCCACGGTAGCCACTATTGTTGCAGTGTTTGCAGCCCTTGCCATGATAGGTCGGCAATGAGTCGGCGGTGAACAGGCCACTCAGCCGTTGACGCTGCTCCTGTGTAGGCTGTACTGGTTCGCGACAATGCTCGCAAATCTTGCGTACCAGCCGCTGCGCGATGATGCCTTCCAGCGCCGAGGCAATGACGTAGGGTTTAAGTCCCAGATCAAGCAGGCGGGAGATGGTTGCGATGGCCGAATTCGTATGCAGCGTGGAATAAACCAGGTGTCCGGTGAGTGCTGCGTGGAATGCCACTTCCGCTGTTTCTATGTCACGAATTTCCCCGATCAGTACAACGTCCGGATCCTGGCGCAGGATGGAACGCAGCACCACAGGAAACGACAGTCCGATCTTTTCCTTGATCAGCACCTGCCCCGCCATGTCCATGTAGTATTCGACAGGGTCTTCGATGGTCACGTAGTTCTTGGAAGGGGATGCATTGTGCTGCAACAGCGCATAAAGCGTTGAGGTTTTGCCGCTGCCAGTGGGGCCTGTTGTCAGAATAATGCCCTGCGGCTTGTCCACCAGATTGAGAATCCGCGGCAGCTCCTGTTTGGAAAATCCAAGCGTGTCCAGATTCAGGATGGCGGAATTACGATCCAGAATACGCATCACGATTTTCTCGCCATTGATGGTCGGCAGCGTCGAGATGCGCAGATCGACCATGCGGAGCGTCGATTTGATGGTGATGCGCCCATCCTGTGGCCGGCGGCGCTCGCTGATATCCAGTTCGGACATAATCTTCAGCCGCGACACCAGCGATTGGTGCAAATGATGCGGAATATGAATCTTGTCAGTCAGAACACCATCGATGCGCAAGCGCACCACCACGCTCTTGGTGCGCGGCTGGATATGAATATCGCTGGCGCCGAGCCGGATGGCTTCCAGAATGATCGCGTTGACCAGGCGGATCGCCGGCGGCTCCTCCGTTCCGCGCAGCAGTTCCTCCAGCGAGGTGTCCGCCTCATCTTCGAGGACAATTTCGATGCCTTCGTAGGGATCAACCCCGCCGACAATGGTTTCGAGTTCGGTGAAATCCACTGATTCACTGCTGCCATAGATCTCGCCAAGCTTGGTCTGGATGGCAGACAGGCTGGCCATCACCGGCTGGATTTCCAGCCCCGACACGAAGCGCAGGTCATCGAGCAGGCCGGCATCCAGCGGATCTGCCATGGCCAGCAACAGACGCCGCCCGTCGATACGCAGCGGCACCACCAGCTGTCGCTCGCAGAAACTCTGCGGGATGAGTGCGGCTACGGCAGGATCGACCTGAATCTCCGGCAAGGCGATCTCTTCGATCAGCATTTCCTTGCGCAAAATATCACGGATCGCACGTTCGGAAACCCAGTCGCGTTCGAGCAATATCTTGATGAGCGGCTCCTTGCGCTGCTGCTGCAGACGGTGCAGTTCCTGCACCTGCTGGCCGTTCAGGAGATTGCGGTTGCTCAACATGATCGCGAGCTGGCTGCGATTGGTCACCGCCAGCTTTGACAAAGCCGCGATTTCATTCGATTTGAGCGCATTTTCCTTCTGGAGCGCCTTGTTCTTGCCAATCAGTTCATATTGCTCGAGGGCCAGGGCAACCGTCACCCGCAGGTCATCATCGTTCCAGGGTTTGAGTATGAATTTATAAACCGCGCCCTCATTGATGGCCGACATGATCGCACCGGTATCAGCGTGTCCTGTCAGCATGATGCGGATCAGCTCAGGATGCAGTGCCTTTGCCTGGCGCAACAGTTCGCCGCCATTCATGACCGGCATCATGTAGTCCGAAATCACCAGGTGGAAAGGCTCACGGCTCAGCAGGTCAAGCGCCTCCTGCCCATTGCCGGCGGTAACAACCTGATAGTTTTCCTGGTGAAATACGCGCTGCAAGGCGCGCAGAACATTGGGTTCGTCATCCACCAGCAGAATACGGTAAGGGCTGGCGGCTTTATCGGACGATGACTCTTCGCTCGCGTTGCCGGTAAAGAGGGAGGCGTATCGGCTCATGATGTCGTGGTCGTTGGCATTGACGATATTCCGGAAATCGAAAGGGCGGCTTCGGGTGTGGCATCCACGGGGAGCATGATGGCAAATGTGCTGCCCTTCCCTGCTTCGCTCTGCACCGTGATGCGTCCACCATGAGCTGCAAGCACATCGCGGCTGACGGTGAGCCCCAGCCCCACCCCCTGGCCAACCTCGCGGGTGGTGAAAAAAGGATCGAAAATTCGCTCCAGTATGTCCTGCGCGATGCCACGCCCGTTATCGGAGAACTCGATACGGATTTCGTTCTCAGCATAACGGCTACGGATATGAATTTCGCCTCGCGTATCCATGGCCTGTGCCGCATTCAACAGCAAGCTTAGAAACACCTGGTTAATCTGGCCCACCCGGCAGGGTATTCGTGGCAGTTCACCAATATCCATGACGACTTCTGCCTGGGGAGCAACTTGCGCATGGGCGACGTTGCAGATTGAACGCAGACTGTCATTCAAATCAATGCTTTCCTCCTCGGCATGATCGATGTTGGAAAATCCCTTGAGGTCCGCAACGATGCGTGCCACCCGGTCGGTTCCATCCATGCTTTCGGTCAGCAATGCGCCGAAATCCTCGAGGATGAAATCCATGCGAGCCTTTTTCCAGTCCTCGGCCAAAGCAGGATTGGCACGGATCGCCGGCGCGAGTTTCTCCAGTTTCTCAACATAGCTGCGCGCCGTACTCAGATTGCTGTGGATGAAGCCGATCGGGTTATTGATCTCGTGCGCAACGCCTGCCGCCAGTTGTCCCACCGATGCCATTTTCTCGGCCTGATACAACTGGCGCTGGGTAGTCTCGATTACTCCGACCTGCTGTCGGACCCGTTCCTCCAGTTCCTGCGAAAGCTCCCGATAACGAGCCTCGGAGGCTTGCAGTGCCGCATACTGCTGTTGCAGCGTCTCATAGTCCGCCCGAACGACTTCGATATGTAGCTCCGATGCCATGTGATAACGCGCGCCCTGGTGACACAGCAATTCCAGCAGTGTCGCTGCGGCACGAACCTTGTCCTCTTCGGCCACTGCCTCCAGCCACCCCAGTGGTTCGAGGTCATGGAGTATCGCCACACGCACTGCACCGGGTAGATCGCCTGCCGTTCCCGCCAGCACCTCGCCAGCGCGGGAGGATAAGCGGAACCCGGCGCCAAGAAACGTCGCCAGCGCCGCCCCCAGCCTTTGTTGCGATATTCCGGCGAGTAGCTCGCTCAGTGTAAATTCACGGTCAAAGTTGCGTGGCAGGATATCCATCGGTCAGCCCCCGGCCACCGCCCGAACAAAGGCAGATCGCGTCATGCCATGCGCTTCGGTCAGGGAAAACTGCTGGTCGGCGTGAGGATAGGCCTGCTCCAGCAGTCGCACGAAGGTTTCCCGGACCCCTTCGCCCGTAAGTGCCGAGGCAAAGGTTAGCGGCCATGGTGCCTGGGCCCAGCGCGCCTGAATCTCCTCTTCCGAAAGAATCTGCGGCAGATCGCGCTTGTTGAACTGGACCACCAGAGGCAGGCTGTCAAAATCCAGACCTACACGTCGCGCATTTTCTTCCAGGTTCTGAAACGACTCCGAGTTGTTCACACTCTGGGTGCGCTGCGAATCTGCCACGAATACCAGCCCGTCGGCGCGCGAAAGCACCGCCTTGCGCGTCGCGTCATGTATCACCTGGCCTGGCACAGTGTATAACTTGAGCTTGATAAGCCAGCCCGTGAGTGTCTGAAAGCCCAGCGGCAGCAGATCAAAAAAAAGGGTGCGGTCGTTCTGGGTTTCCAGCGTCAGAATATCGCCCTTGAGTTCCGGCGCTAGCAGATCGTGCAGACGCATCAGGTTGGTCGTCTTGCCGCTCATCGCTGGTCCGTAATACACCAGTTTGAACGTGATCTTGCGGTTTGTTTCGTCGAGTTCGGCCATCGGGAATGGTGTGCCTGTCAATCTTCTTCGTACAGCAGTATGGAGCCATCCGGGCCCCAATTGACCTGGGTAATGCCGGGTGTTTCTTCCTCGATCCGGCGCAATTCCTGTTCCTGTCGTGAAAGTGTGCCTTCCTGCACCCGAACCAGGTCAGCCAGGCGCTGGTTTTCAAGCTGCAGACGCTGGTGCGCAAGTGCCTGCGCGAGTGTCGCGCTGACCTCATAGTCCTGCCAGGGCTTGTTGATGAAGCGGTATATCTGGGCCTCATTGATGGCCCCGATTATTGCATTCAGGTCAGCATAGCCACTCAGGATCAGCCGCACGGCATTGGGCTGCAAGGCACGAAAGGATTTCAGGAAAGCCACCCCATCCATGCTGGGCATGCGGTAGTCCGACATCACGAGATCAAATTTCACGTCATGGGCTCGTTTCAGTGCAGCTTCAGGCTGATCAAACAGCTCAACCTGTATCTCAAACACATCTAGCCCATCCGTTACGCTCGTTCCGAGGGTGCGTCGCAGCGCACTCAGGATATTCGGTTCGTCGTCTACCAACATGATTCGATACATGATCATCTCCGCTCTGGTTTGATGAAGACGGGCAAAAGAGCGCCATCTGTGCTTTCGGAATTCCGGGTTTGCGTGATAAAGCCCTCAGCCCACATGAAATCCTTGAAAACACAGTTGCCTGACAAAAAGTGAAATAAGCGCCTCAGCCCTGTCATTTTCCCGCTTCCCCGTCACTTTCCTGTCGAATAGGCAGCCATATCCGGAACGCTGTCCCCTTACCCGCTTCACTGTTCACGTCAATGCGCCCGTGGTGCTTCTGCACGATGCCATACGACAGTGAAAGTCCCAGGCCAGTGCCCTTGCCCACCGGCTTGGTGGTGAAGAACGGTTCGAAAATGCGCTTGAGGTGTTCTTCTGCGATTCCTTTGCCGCTATCGGCTATTTCCACCCACACTTCATCATCTTCCCGGCCAGTACTGATGGTGATCACGCCACGTACTTCAATGGCGTGTGCTGCATTGACCAGCATGTTCATGAATACCTGGTTGAGTTCCGATGGCAGGCATTCGATGTCGGGTATATCACCGTATATTTTATTTACTTCGGCTTTGTATTTGATTTCATTCATTACGATGTTGAGGGTGGAATCGATTCCTGTGTGCAGGTTGGCCCATTGCAACTCGTTTGAAGTGTTGACGTGCGAAAAATCCTTCAGATTCTGCACGATCGTCTTGACCCGGCTGATGCCGTCTCTGGATTCATTCATCAGGGCCGGGATATCATCTTTCAGGTAGTCCATGCCCACTTTTTTCTTGAGCACCTCCACTTCGGCCAATTTGGCTGCGTCTCCCTGGGCCTGCTCATAGCCCTCCAATACCGCGAAAAGGTTATCCAGGTATTTCTCCAATGCACCTAAATTGGAGTACACAAACCCGATCGGGTTGTTGATCTCGTGCGCCACACCCGCCGCCAGCTGGCCGATCGAAGCCATCTTTTCTGATTGCAGCAGTTGACCCTGCGCCTCCTCCAGTTTTTTGTTCAGGATGGATAGCGAGCGAATTCGAGTCGCCTGCTCCAGGTGCAGACGTGTGTTTTCAATGACAATGGAAACCATGTTGACCAGAACGCTGCCATGCTCCATGTCTGCCTCTGTAAAAGGCTGACGGCCCATCTTCCGATTCACGCACAAAGTACCAATCAAGCGCTCTTCTTGCATAAGCGGCCAGCAGATGGCCGAACTCGGTACAGGCGATTCGTGGCGAGGCACATAATTGGTGAAACGTGGGTCCTTGGAAGCTTCATCGGTCAACAAAACCGATTTCGAATGCTCTAGAACCCAGCCAATTACACCCTGCCCTTTCTTGATCCGCTTGCCAATGGTTTCAAGCGGAATACCGATTCCGGCGGTGAGTTCCAGTACATCCTCGCCGTCCGCGCGCACTGCAAGCGAGCCAGTGTCCGCATCGACCCCCTGCACGATGTGCTCCAGAATTCGTCTCTGAACATCGGCGGGTTTTTCGCATAACGTACTGTCATGGCCCAGCCGGTAAAGGTCGTAGACCCAGGAAAGCCTGGTCATGTTATTGAACGCCATTAATCATTCCTTTTCACATTCATCGCATGTTATGGCACTCGGCTGATCCCATCTGGAACCCGTCATGAAACGGTGGAATAGCTGTATAACGGCAAACGAATATAAAAATTGACCTGGCTCAGCCCGGCAAACAGACTACCCCCGCCTGCCTGTTGCGCCTGACCAGACGGCTTGCATCCAGGTCAGCATTTTCCGCACCGTGCATTCCTTGGATCGGCTTCGTCAGGCAGCTGATTGGCAAAGCAGAAGACCCTCCATTGCGCCCTTACCGGCATGCTCTCAATCATTTCCTGCAAAATTTAAAGCGCGCCAACAGGGGGGCTTGCCTCAGTGTCTTTCTCCACGCGCATTTCCAGTTCGCGTTTGGCCCGGCTTAATTCTTCACTGATCGACGCCATCGCGTCCCCGAGACGCAGATTATCCCGGGCCAACTCGTGGTGCTGGAAAGCTTCCTGGATGTTGGCGCGCAGCAGTTCATCGTTCCATGGCTTGCTAAGAAACTTGTAAACCGCGCCTTCGTTAATCGCATCAGTCACACTCTTCAAGTCGGTATAGCCAGACAGCACCATGCGCACGGTATCGGGGTGGAGGCGTTTAACACGACGCAGAAACTCGACACCGCTCATTTCCGGCATGCGCTGGTCGGAGAGGATCACCCCGACCGTATTTTGTGCCAGCAATCCAAGTGCCGCAGCAGCATTGGTTGCCTTGAGTATCTTGTAGCCATCGCGGCGCAGCAGGCGCGTCAGCGAAGTCAGAATGTTTTCTTCGTCATCAAGCAGCAGCAGGGTGCGCTGGCCGGGCGCCGTAACACGATCGTCCACCGGCAGGCTGCGGCCTTCCCTGAGGATTTTTTCAAATTCAACTGCGGGCACAGGCCTGCTGAAAAGATACCCCTGCATTTCATCGCATCGACGCAGGCGCAAGAAACATTTTTGATCCTCGGTTTCAACCCCTTCCGCAATCACCCTGAGTTGCATGTCGTGTGCCATGGAAATGATGCTCTTGGCGATCGCCGCATCGTCCGGGTCGGTGGTAATGTCGCGCACGAATGACTGGTCGATCTTTAGCGTATCGATCGGGAAACGCTTGAGATAGCTCAGGCTTGAATAGCCGGTGCCAAAATCGTCAATCGACAGCTTGATGCCCATCACCTTGAGTCTGCTCAGGGTAGCGATAGTTTTTTCGACATCCTGCATGACCAGACTCTCGGTCAGCTCCAGTTCGAGGTATGTTGAATCCAGTTCGGTTTCCCTAAGAATATCGGCCACCTTCTCGACCAGGTCAGGTTGTCTGAACTGCCGTGCCGAGAGATTGACTGCAACACTGATGGGCTTGAGACCGGCAAGCTGCCATGCCTTGTTCTGGGCACATGCTGTGCGCAGCACCCACTCGCCAAGCGAGACGATTAAACCGGATGCCTCCGCTACCGGAATAAATACGGCGGGCGATATCATCCCCCGCTCCGGGTGCAGCCAGCGCACCAGCGCCTCCATGCCGACAATCTCACCGGTTCGCAAGTCGACCTGCGGCTGGTAATGAAGCAGAAATTCGTTGCGCGCCAGCGCATGGTAAAGGCCGTTTTCCAGCTCCAGCCGTTCCATGGCCTTGGTGTTCATCCCGGCCTCGTAGTATTGGGCATTGTTGCGCCCCAGTTCCTTGGCTCGGTACATGGCGGCATCCGCATTTTTCAGCAGCGTCTGCTGGTCCTCGCCGTCCTTGGGATAGCATGCAATCCCGATGCTGCACGTGATGCGCAATTCACGTCCGTTGATGTCAAATGGTTCCGACATTGCCTGGAGGATTCTTTTCGTGACCACCTGTACATCGCCTTCTTCCGACAGGATCAGGACAAACTCATCACCGCCCTGGCGCGTCACGGTATCGCCTTCACGCACGCTGCCTGAAAGACGGGCGGCCACCCGGGTCAGCAGCAGATCGCCGGCATCGTGACCCAGGCTGTCGTTGATGTGCTTGAAATTATCCAGATCGATGAACAATACGGCCAACCCGCCTTCGTGGCGGCGCGAGTAGGCCAGCGCCTGGCTGAGGCGATCCTGAAACAGGTTGCGATTGGCCAGTCCGGTCAACTCATCATAGTTGGCCTGGCGCTTGATCTGGCTTTCATAGCGCTTGCGATCGGTGATGTCCCGGTCTACACCTCGATAGCCACAAAGCGCCCCTGCTTTATCAAAAACAGGGACACCGCTGGTTTCCAGAACGACAAGATGCCCATCCTTGTGCAGATTGCTGTTCTCAACACCTGAAAATGGTTTTTTCTCGCGGATGGCATCCTCAAAAATCCTGCCCACACGTACTTTTTCTTCGGGAGGCATCAAATCAAAGAGCGTTCTCCCGATCATGTCATCCGGTTCGTAACCAAGCAGGTCTTTGACTTTTGGGCTGGCATACGTGTAGACGCCGTTGACATCCACTTCCCATATCCAGTCGCTGGATGATTCAACCAGCGACTGAAATTTCTCCTTGGCATCATGCAGGGCTTTCTCCACTTGCTGGCGCACAGTGATATCACTGAAGGTGCCAACGTAATGCGCGACCTCGCCAGAATCGTCGGTTACAGCCGAGATGGTCAGGTGTTTCGGGTATATCTCACCATTCTTGCGACGATCAAAAAGCTCACCTGACCACCGCCCCAGCGTGTTCAGGGTTGCCCACATCCCGGTATAAAACGCCTTGTCCTGGAGCCCCGAACTGAGCAGTGCGGGCGTGCGGCCGATGACTTCGTCGGCCGCATAGCCGGTGATATCAGTGAACGCATGGTTCACCCGGAGAATGCGGGAATGGCGGTCGGTGATGACGATGGCCTCGTGGGTCTCGAAGGCAACAGCGGCGACAGACAAGGCCTGTTCGTGCTCGACATGCTCGGTAATGTCGAGGTTGGTGGAGCGCACACCCGTAATATTGCCCTGCGTATCGCGCACATCGCTGCACAGATGCTCGATCCAGCGCAGTTCGCCACTGCGCGTGTGAATACGGATCACCAGCTTCTCCGGCATGCCGTGATGATCCATCTGGTGCACATGCCGGTCCCAGACGGGCCGGTCTTCGGCATGGACCAGTCCGTCCATAAAATTCGGCTGGGCGTAGAAATCCTCTGCAGGATAGCCGGTCAATTGCTCGCAGGAGGGCGAGACGTATTCGTAGCTACCGTCAATGCGGCGAACATAGATGAACTCCTGTGCCATGTCCGCCACGGCACGGTACATGCGCTGGCTTTCCGCAATCTCCCGGCGAAGGGCGACGAGGGTGGAGAGCAGCAGACCGATGACGGTCCCGAGCAACGTTGGGATGAGGTAGTGAGATAGCGTCAGATTCGTCTTGAGGAGCGACATCTGCATCGTTGCAAAAGCCAGCATCAACGCGATCCCCGCGACGGTGATGCGTAAATAGGTAATTCGGTGCTTTGCAACAAACCCAAGAATACTCAAGCGCCCCCCTTATCGTGTTTTATCCATGTGATTGGCCGAACACTGCATTACCCCACACCATGCGGCGTTGAAACAATCCCCTGGTCGCGGCATCCATATCGCAGGTTGAAACAACAACCGGTTTATCAAAAACTGTCCGGCATATAGCGGTTAGCTGACTGCAGAAGTTGAACCATAGCGCCACAAAGCAGGCTTTGAGAGACGAAACCGCTCATGCCCGATCCGCGAACAAATCTGCGGGTCATCCGCATGAACGATTCAAAACAGGCACGGCTTCACTTGCTGGCAATCCAGATTTCGAGCGGGTTGCCGACTTTTCTTTCGTGCTGCCTGATCTGCTGGATCAACTTGTCATCCAGAACGTAGCCCTTGCTCAGCAACAGGGCCCCCTCCTGGCCCATGAGATCCCTGCTCAGTCTGGCGCCTGCTTCCAGCATTGACGACTCGACCTGCTTCTCCGGTCCGGCAACCACCTCGGCCTCGGCCGTCCCCATGATTTTCTGGAAAACCTTGACGACCGATGGGTCATAACGAAACCCCCGGCCATCATTGATCATTTTTGCCGCCTCCTCGGGCGAACGGCGGCGCTGGGTGAGCGAGCCCAGTTGAAGTTCATCGTAATCATCGACAACCGACAGAATGCGTGCCCCGATGGGGATGTCCAGGCCAGCCAGATGATCAGGATAGCCCTGACCATCGAAACGCTCATGGTGATGACGAATCAGGCGTGAAGCGCCGCGCATGCTTTCCAGTTCCATGAGGGCTTTCTCTGCCAGGACCGGATGTTTCATGGCCAACTGGCGTTCCTCGACCGTAAACTCCACGTTGAAAGGCTTGTTGATCATGTCGTCCGTCCAGCTGATCTTGCCGATATCGTGCAACAGTCCCGCCAGCGTGATGTCGTTGATTTCGTGTTCGCGCAAGCCCATACTGGAAGCCACCTTGCGCGCAAGATCGGCGACCCGTTTGCCGTGTCCCCCCAAGGTTTCCTGGCGCAGTTGAACCAGATTGGAAAATACATTCAGCGTATTCAGGAACGTTTCCTTGAGCTTTTTGTTGCTCAGTTCCAGAAAATTCGAGGACTGTCGAAGTTCGGCTGTGCGAGCCCGCACGGCATCTTCCAGTCCTTCGTTCAGAAAAGTCAGTTCCTCGTTTTGCCGGGCAGTCAGCGCCAATAACGCATTGCGTTCATCCACCAGGCGTTTGCGTTCCACCGCACTGCGAATGGCCTGAAGCAGGTGCGCGTCATCCCAGGGCTTGTTCAGGTGTGTATGAATCCCCCCTTCATTCACCGCGGCAATAGTTGACGCTATATCGGCAAAACCGGTCAGCAATATCCTGACGCTATCCGGCCAACGCTCCCGCGCCTGTTTAAAAAACTCCGCGCCGCTCATCATCGGCATACGCATGTCGGAAAGGATTACGTCGGCGGGTTCCTGTTCCAGCAGCTCCAATCCCTGTGCGCCGCTCTCGGCCGTTCGAATGGCATAGCCTTCAGCACGCAACAGGCGGCGCAGGCTGGCCAGAATATTGGGCTCATCGTCAACCAGCAGCAGGCTTGCCGGAGGCGGGTTATTACTGTCTTGCATGTTGCGTTCCTTCAATAAGCGTTTGCTTCGTGGGCTGCCGGGGGCAATTTCTACCCTGCCATGGCAGTGCCCTGCTTCTCGCTACCAGTGTCTGACATCTCATTTTTTCTCGGTGTGGCGCCTTCATTCTGGCGCAGTGGCAGCGCAACTCTGAAAACCGATCCCTTTCCAGTCTGGCTGCTGACGCTGATCTGCCCACCATGTTTCTGGATGATCCCGTAGGCGGTGGAGAGCCCGAGTCCGGCGCCCTGTCCCACAGGCCGGGTGGTGAAAAACGGGTCGAAAATATGCGGGCACACCTCCTCCGGAATACCCTCGCCGGTATCCTCGATTTCCACCCAGGCCTGATCGCCATCCTGCCCACTGCGCAGCGTGATGCTGCCCTTGCCCTGAATGGCTTGCAGCGCATTATTCAGCAAATTCATGAACACCTGATTGAGGTCGGCCGGACTGCATTCCACTTGGGACAACTGACCATATTCGCGCTGGATGCTGATTCCCTGAGTGATCTGTTTTCCGAGCAGGTTGAGCGTGGTGTCCAGATTGTGGTTGACATCGACTTCCTGCCACTGCGCTGCACTGTCCACTCGCGAAAAATCACGCAAATCCTGAACAATCCTGCGCACACGCTCCATCCCGTCGCGTGACTCCTTCAACAGGGCAGGGGTATCTTCCAGCAGGAAATCCAGATCAGCCGTCTGGCGTTGAGCGACGATAGCGACCCGTGCATCGCCGTCCAGTCCCGCTTCCAATTGCCGGTAGCTGGCCAATAATGCCCCCAAGGTTTCCTGATAGCGGGCCAGCGTGGCCAGGTTCGAGGCCACAAAACCGATGGGATTATTGATCTCGTGTGCCATGCCCGCAGCCAGCTGGCCGACGGCGGCGAGTTTCTCCGACTGCATCAGGTTTTGCTGGGTATCCTGCAACTGCCGGTGCAGGCGCTTCAGTTCATCGTAGCTTGCCTGCAGGGCAGTCTGGGTGCGTACCCGGTCGAACAATTCCTGTTCCACTTGCTGCTTGGCCTGCTCCAGTTCCTGGGTACGCTCGACGACCTTGCTTTCCAGAACGACGTTGGCCTGGCGTAACGCCTCCTCCATTTCCATGATTTTGGTGATTTCAGTGCGTACGGCAATGTAGCTCGCGGGCAAGCCGTGTTCGTCCAGCATGGGCACAATCGTGGATTCCACCCAGTAGTGCTGGCCATTTTTTGCACGATTCCTGACTTCACCTTGCCAGGTGCGGCCGCTGCTGATGGTGTCCCACATGTCATGGAAAAATTCAGGGGGATGGAAGTCCGACTTGATGATGCGGTGATTCGCGCCGACAAGTTCGTCCCGCCGGTAGCCGCTGATTTCGCAGAATTTGTCGTTGACGTGTGTAATACGTCCAGTGGCATCGGCCACGCTGACGATGGAGTGGGCATCCATCGCCTGCTGTCGCAGACCCAACTCGGCCAGGGTTGAGCGCAGGTGCGCTTCGTTTTCCACAAAGCGGCCAATCAAGCGGCGGTTCCAGCGATACACCCCCCCTGTCACCAACAAACCAACCAGGATAGAGGCCAGCGCGACGCCAATCATGATGCCGATAACCCGCTGCTGCCGCTTTTGAAACTGCGCAATCAGCTGGCCGTGATAGGCATCATGAATCTCGCGCCATTGCAACAGGATATCCAGCATCCGGCTTTGAGCAGGAACAACAATGTGAAGCAGGAGACGCTGTGCTGTGGCCAGATCTTCCTTGCTAGCCAGATCGATAACACGCTCCAAATGTCCAATCAGTTCTCCCACCAGCTTTTTCTGCTGATCCAGCACGGCCGTTTCCTCTGGTGTGCTGCTGAATTCATACAGCCGCTGCTGGGCGGTTCTGAACCGACTGGCCAATTGATCGAATTCGAGCAGTTTTTCATCCCGCTCGAAGGCATCTTCCATGTTGGTTGCCTCAATCAGTATCAGGGTTCGGTGTCGTGAGGTGCGCAGCATGGTATTAATGACATCTCTTGCCTCATCGTCTTCCTGCACCACCTGATCCAGCATGGCGGCCACATTCCGCAACTGATAGATACCGATACCCAGGCCGGCACTCATCAACAGCAACATCGTCAACAAGCCCGCAAGCAAAGGACGGGTGGAACCCTTCGGCAAGGAGCGCTCCATGCCGGGTATGACAGGTGCCATGACAGCGCTCATTCCTTGTCCTCGTCGGGCCCCGCGATGGGCAACACAACGCGGAAAGTGGTGCCCTGCCCCACTTCGCTGTCCACATCGATATGGCCGCCATGCTTTTTCACAATGCCGTAGGAAATCGACAACCCCAGACCGGTGCCCTTGCCTATGGGTTTGGTCGTGAAGAACGGCTCGAATATCCGCCCGACCACCTCGGGCGGGATCCCGCAGCCGGTATCCGAAATTTCCACCAGAACATGCTCGCCCTGCTGCCGGACGCCGATCCGCACCTCGCCATGGTCATCGATGGCGTGGGCTGCGTTAACCAGCAGATTCATGAACACCTGGTTCAACTGTCCGGGCAGACAGCGAATCTCCGGAATATCCTCGAAAGACTGCACAATCTCGGCTTTGTATTTGAGTTCGTTGTGCACGATGTTGAGGGTGCGCGACAGACTGTGGCGCAGATCCACCCACTGCCAGTCCTCGTTGTCGCCGGTATGGGCGAAATCCTTCAGATCCTGCACGATCTTGCGCACCCGCTGCGTGCCTTCCTGGGATTCGGCCAGCAGTTTGGGAATATCCTCCAGCACAAAATGGAAGTCCGTTTCCTTGACCGCCTGCTCGATTTTTTCCTTCAGGACCGGGTCGGAAACAGCAGGGAGCGCGGCCTCATAGGCCTGCACTACGCGCAACACATCTTCGAGATATTGTCCCAGGCTGCCCAGGTTGGAATGCAGGTAACCGATGGGATTGTTGATTTCGTGAGCCACCCCGGCAGCCAGCTGGCCAATGGAGGCCATTTTCTCGGATTGCACCAGTTGTTCCTGAGCGTGCTTCAATTCATCGAAGGCCTGTTGCAACTCCGTAGCCTGCTGCTTGCTTGTGGAGATGTCACGCATGACGGTCGAGAAAAAATCGATTTTTCCCGTTTCGTCACGATGCGCCAGAATGACCTGATGGACCGGAATCTCACGTCCGGATGCATTCAGCACCGCGGTTTCGCCCGCCCATACCCCTACACGCGCGGCTTCAGGCAGGCCTTCGTCCCGAATCTTGCGGAAGGCCCAGTCTGGATGATTGTCAGAAACCGACCCCAGTGAATCATCGGGTGACAAGCCACATCCTCTTGCCTGACGCAGTGCCCGGTTGTTGTACAGCACGCGTCCTTGTTCGTCCGCAATGCCGACGAAATCCGTGGTGTTCTCCAGAACAGCCGCCAATTGCGCATGAGCCTGTTCTGCCTGTTTGCGGGCCGAGATATTGAGATGCGAGACCACACAGCCGCTGTTGCCGGGCAGCGGCGAAACCTGCATCAGAAACCAGCGTTCGCCGTGGGGGCCATGACAGGGGTATTCCAGATCAAAATGCTGCTTATTCCCGCTTAAAATTGCCTTCAGCCCCACCAGTGCATGGGCTGCGCCGCCATCACCCCGTTCGGCGCTGCTGCGCACGACATCGAGGTAATTCACCCCGACACCGTAGCTATGGCTTTCGCCATCATTTTCATGTGCGAAATGTGTCCAGGCCCGGTTCACCGCAATGATGGCACCCTGGTTGTCCAGCACTGCGATATGTGTCGCCAGAGCATCCAGCACATTTTCCTGCCAGCTTGTACGCGAGCTGTCACGAGCCGCATCACGGTTGTCCGGCCTATCTCCACTTGGCGGCACGTCAGAAAGCATCATGTTGCAATTCTCGATGTGGGACATTGCCCCCCCTCTATTTTTTCGCCGGCCGGCAGCGAAAGCCGCCGCCATGCCATCCTGTCACTCGCAGCTACGTTATTCCATGGCACGACTGCTGTCCTGAGCAGCCTGGCTTGCCTTGGACAAAATTGCTTCACCATCGGGGGTTTCAAGCTGCAGGCGGCGCATGACCGCAGGTTTGATGACCAGATCGTCATCGGACAGCGCCACGCTACTGATCACCCAGGCCGCATGCACCAGATCGGTGAGCTCATCAGCCGGTTCATCAGAGGGGTGTGGGTGCAAACGGATAGCCGTCTGGATGGCCACTGGAAAGCGCCAGTCGCCGGCAATATCAGCCCCGAGTTCACAGTGATCAAAGCCAAAGACTTGTCGTTCTTTCAACAGCTGGGCGCCAGCGGCTTCCAGGGGCTCGCTGACCAGGGCCTGCCAGCTTTCCGGGGCGAAATGCCCCAGCAGCAAGGCACCAAGGTTGTGCAGCAGTCCCGCCGTGAAGGCTGTGTTCTGATCGCGCTTGAGTGACTGCGCCAGTGAGCGGGCTGCCGCAGCCGTAGCCAGGCTACGCGAGATGGCTTCGCCATCTGCGAAGGCGCCGATCAGTCCGACCGACAGCACCACGCTGCGCATGCTGCTGAATCCCAAAATCACCACAGCCTCCCGCAGTGAACCCACTTGCCGGGACAGTCCGTAGAAAGGGGAATTGGCCAGTCGTAGCACACGTACGGCCAGGATCGGGTCCTGAGCCACCATGTCGGACAATTCGTTCACGTCGAATGCATCATCATTCAGGCGCGGCAAAATGGCCTGCATCGCCGGAGAAAGCGTGGACAGCCGACTCAGGCCAGCGCGGATTTCAGCACGAGTGGGGGGATTCATTGCGGTTTTCTCGGATCAATATGTTGAATGACCAGTGCGGTTCCCATCGCCACAGAAGCCGTTCCCAGAGGATAGCGCCAAAAACTCGCGTGCCGGCCATCAGGCAAGCGCACGTGCCCGGTTTCTCCATCGCCCAGACTGGCATCAAGCAAGTCTGCCGGTAAAACATCGGCGGCCAGTTCGCCAAGACTGGCAGCTGAAACGTCCAGCAGACTCTCGGCAGCCCGATTTACCATCACCAGATAGCCGTCCGGATCGATGCCCAGCACCGGCATGGGCAGGTGCGCCAGGATTTCCTGTGATGCACGCAGGATGTGCAGATTGCGCAAGGCCTCACGGGTCTTGTCGGCCACCCGCTCTTCCAGTTCGTGGTTCCAGCGCGTCAAGGCTTCGTTGGCTTCCTTGAGCGCGGCATTGAGGCGGATATTTTCCCGCGTCACCCGGTACAACTGGAAGGCCTCGCGCACGGTTTCGCGCAGCGCATCGTCGTCCCAGGGCTTGGTGAGAAACTTGTGGATGGCGCCCTGGTTCACCGAGTCCGTCACACTGGACAACTCGGTATAACCGCTCAGCATGATGCGCATGGTATCCGGCCAGCGCTCCCGGGCCGCGCTGAGAAATTGCACCCCGGTCATGCCAGGCATGCGCTGGTCCGAGACAATCACCCCCACCTCGTGCTCGGCCAGTATCTCCAATGCCGCGCTGCCACTTTCTGCCCGCAACAGCTGGTAGCCGTCACGGCGAAACAGCCGCGCCAGCGCAGCGAGAATATTGGCCTCATCATCGACGATCAGGAGAGTATCGACGGCGGTGTGCAGGTCGGACATGGGCGTCTTCCCAAAAATGTCATGAATTCATCGGCCGGCATAGGCCGGCCATGCAGATAACCCTGTGCAAGGTCGCATTTTAGACCGCGCAGATAGTCCATCTGGGAAATCTGCTCAACCCCCTCGGCTACCACCTTCAGCCCCAGGCTGTGGGCCAGGGCAATAACCGCAGCCGCAATGGACGAACTGTCATGGTCGCTCTCAATGTCTGCCACAAAGGAGCGATCGATCTTCAACGCATCCAGGGGGAAACGCTTGAGGTAAGCCAGGCTGGAATAACCGGTACCAAAGTCATCCACCGATAGCCGGAAGCCCAGCTCGCTCAGTTCACCCAACAAAATGGCGGCCTCTTCCGGATTGCGCATCAGGCTGCTCTCGGTAATTTCCAGTTCCAGCAGGTTGGAAGGCAGATCATAGTCGCTCAAGGCGCTGGCGATCATCTCGACGATGTCAGGCTGATGAAACTGACGCGGAGACAGGTTGACTGCGATGACCAGGCTGGGGTACCCGGCCGCGATCCAGCTACGAAGCTGTGCACACACCTGGCGCAACACCCATTCGCCGATAGGCACGATCAGGCCGGTTTCTTCTGCCAGGGGAATGAAATCGACGGGCGAAATCAAGCCGTGTCGTGGGTGCTGCCAGCGCAATAGTGCCTCCGCAGCCACGATGCGCCCGCTCTCGGTCTCTACCTGAGGCTGGTAATGCAACACCAGCTCATTGCCCTTGATGGCGTTGCGCAGATCGTTTTCCAGACGCAATCGATCCACTGCGTCGGCATTCATTTCCTGGGTATAAAAACGGAATCCGTTGCGGCCTGACTCTTTGGCCTGGTACATGGCTGTGTCGGCATTCTTCAACAGATTTGCCACATCCCTGCCGTCGCGCGGGTATGCGCTGATGCCGATGCTGACCGTCACCGCGAGTTCCTGCCCCTCCACCAACACCGGCTGGGTGATGGCCGCAATCAGATTGGGCAACACCTGCGTGATATCGGATTCCCGGATGACATCGGTGAGCACAATCACGAATTCATCGCCCCCCACCCGCGCCACCGTATCGACCATGCGCACTGCACCTCGCAGCCGCCGCGCCAGGATGCTGATCAGGGCATCGCCCGCGGCGTGGCCCAGACTATCGTTGATGTTCTTGAAGCGGTCGATATCGAGGAACAGGACCGCGATCTCCCGCTGCATGCGCTCGGCGTGGCCTATAGCCTGGCTGATTCGATCCTGCAACAGGCTGCGGTTAGGCAGGCCCGTCAGGGCATCGTGGGTAGCCATGTGCAGGAGATTTTCTTCGGCGAGCTTCTGCTCGCTGATATCGTTCTGCACGCCGACAAAGTGGGTGACGGTGCCATCATCGGCACGCACTGGCGCCACGAACAGCTCGTTCCAGAACGGCGTGCCGTCCTTGCGGTAATTGCGCAGGACCACGCGGGCATCTTCACAATCCTCAATGGCCTGTCGCAACACCATGACACCGGGTTGGTCGCGATCCTCCCCGTGCAAAAAGCGGCAATTTCTACCCACTGTTTCCGCTTCGCTGTAGCCGGTGATGCGCTCGAATGCGGGATTGACGTAGACAACGGGATTATCCGGCTGCAGACGGTCCGTGATGATGATGCCGTTGCCGCTCGACTCCAGTGCACGCCGGGCCAGCAGAAGAGAAGCCTCAGCACGCTTGCGGGCCGAGATGTCCTCCACGACCGAAATGAAATACTTGGGCTCCCCGGCGGGCGAGCGCACCAGGGACTCCGTCAACGCAACCCAGGCCACACCGCCATTTCTCAGCCGATAACGCTTCTCCAAAGCGTAATTTTCAATGTGTCCGTCGATCAGTTGACGCTGCAAATCAAGATTGCGAGCCAGGTCGTCCGGGTGGGTGATGTCCTGAAACCGGGTGCGCTGTAATTCTTCATAGGAATACCCCACGATCTCGTACAACTTGCTGTTGACGCGCAACCAGCGGCCGTCCAGTGCCAGATGGGCGATGCCCACCGCGGCCTGCTGAAAAGTGGCGCGAAAGCGTTCCTCGCTTTCCCGCAAGGCTTCTTCGGTGTGCATGCGCGCGCTGATGTCACGCGCCACCGCAACCAGCATGGGACGTCCGCCAGAACTGAAGCCCCGTAAAACCACTTCCACTGGAAACGTGCTGCCATCCTTGCGTTGATGTTCGGTTTCGATGCGCCCCGATTTTGTTTCCGAGGCCAGAATCGCATCCAGACGCTGCTCCAGTTCATTCCTGGAAACATGGACCTTGATGCGATGCGGCCCCATGCCAAGCAACTCCTCGCGCGTATAACCCAGTACCGTACATGCCGACTCGTTCATATCGACGAAACGCATGCTGGCACGGTCGATCAGATAGATCGCGTCTTCCGTGGCGTCGAGCGCGGTACGGAAGCGTTCCAGGCCTTGCTCAGCCAGAATGCTCTCGGTCTCGTCCTGCAATTGAATGATCAGGGCCGGTGCTTCGTCGATCAGCGACGACGACAAAGTCAGTACCAGAATGCGTCCGCCAAATTCAGGCAGAGGTCCAAGCACCAGCGAATTCACGCCCTGTGTCGTATTCAGCACTTCATGGGCCAGAAATTCGAGTTCGGTGCTGGCCAGCAGTTTATTCAGTTCACACCCGGTAACCGGTGCATCTTCCTCCAACCCCAGCATGGTACGTGCAGCCAGATTGATGGTGCGCAGATGTAATTGATTGTCCAGCACCAGCAGGCCACTCGGCATGGTGGAGATCACCCGGTCCGCGTAACCCTTCAGCTCCTGTATGGCCTGCAAATCAGCCTGGAAATAGCTGTCCAGAGCCAGGCCCATATCGAACAGCACGACTTTCATCAAGGAATCGTAGGTGTCGAGAAAACGTTGGGTGTCGCCTCCGCATTGTGCCCAGATCAGGGGCATCAGGCCCGACAGATACTTGCGGTAAGCCCCGATGTACCACTTGGGCTCGAGGCCGATGTGATGATGCACCTGGCCAACCAGCAAACGGTTAGCCACATAGTCGTCGCCATAATCTCCCGCAGTCAGGCTGCTGAAATAAGCGCTTTGCGAACGTCGCAACCGATCAAGTGATTGTTCGTCGGGCAACAGATGGCGCAGCGGCGCGAAATCAAGAAGATGAGTGTAGAACGCTGCGGAGAACGCATTGCCCGCCGGCTCCAGCTGATTGTGCAGGCGGCTCAGTCGGTCGCAGTCAGCCTGTGTAAATTCGAGGAAATCCTTGCGCTCGCTTATTTCGCGCGCGTCGAAGCCCGGATCGGAATTGGCAATTGGAGGCGGCTTCATCCGGCGATCCGCATGCCTTGAAAATGAGCCTTCGGCCAGCCTGAAGCAGACCAGCCGGGATGGTGGGTGTCACACGGGAAACAGAAGGCTGAGGGTCGAGGCAAGCAAGCATCAAAGCCTGCTCTTCGACATAAGAAAAAAAACGAAACACCCAATGAAATGCTCCTGAAAGAATCAGAGACAGCTCCAACGGGGTTTGGGTTGGAAATTTTTATACAGTGTACGTAAAAACACTTACGTTTTCATCATTTATTGATGAAACGTAAAGAACCCTCACACAAACACCACTTTAAACTAGTAAATGATCTGTTTATCCACTTTTATCCATGAATTCGACAGGGGAAACATCGCACCGGCTCAGGCTTGTTTCTGAATTCGACTGGAAACATGGAGGATATTTATGCAATGTGTCTGAACGAAGGCATTTATTAAAATAGCCAAACTATGCAAACATCCTTCTGTCGTTCTTCCATCGAAACCGCATGACTCAAGCCCGAATTCTGATTGTCGAGGACGATCCTGATACAGCCCGCATACTGGAATACTGGCTGCGCGCCCACCGCTATCAGCACATCGGCACCGCCGCCTCGGGCCATGAGGCCATTGCGCTGGCGAGTTCGGGGAAACCCGATCTGGTGCTCATGGATATTGTCCTGCCCGGCGAGCTGGATGGCATTGCGACCGCAGGCATCCTGCTTGAGCGCTTCGATATCCCGGTCCTGTATCTGACCGCTTTTACCGACGAAGCACTGTTCGAACGTGCACGAACGACCTCGCCTGCGGCCTATCTCACCAAGCCGTTCAACGACCGGGAACTGGGACGTGCGGTGGAAGTCGCACTCGACCGGCACGCCCTGCTCAGGCGACTGAAAGCAAGCGAGGCGCATCTGGCTGAAGCGCAGGCCGTAGCGCATATCGGTAGCTGGCGCTGGGACATGTTGCGTGATCAAGTCGTGGCATCCAATGAAATGCTGCGCCTGTTCAATTTGTCTCCTGATACAAGTGAGCCACATTTCGATCATTTTCTGCAACGCATCAACAGCAAAAACCGGCCCGGGGTATTGCAGGCAATAGAAAGGCTGTTACACACCGACACGCCAACGGATATTGATGTTGATATTTCCCTTGAGAATGGCTCACCGCGCATTCTGCGCCTGCGTGGCGTCGTTCACTTTAATTCCGATGGCAAGGCGTGCGAACTGGTGGGCACCGCCCGCGATGTGACGAATGAATGGCTTGCACAGCAGGAAGCAGACACACTCCGCAAGCAACTGGAAGCTCAGGTAGCGCAACGCACGACAAGGTTGAACGCGACCAATGCACGCCTGCAGACTGAAATTGCAGACCACAAGAAAACAGAAAACAATCTCTGGCACAGCGAGGCACGCTATCGCGATCTGGTAGAAAACCTGCCTGATGCAGTTTTTGTTCTACAAGATGACCGCGTCATTTTTGCCAACCCGGCTGCAGTTCGGCTCTCGGGCACGCAGAGCGAAATGGATTTGCTGGGCAAGGCGGTGACGGACCTGGTGCATCCCGATACCCGGCAACTTTTCGAGCAACGCAAACAGGCTGCGCTCACCCACCGCGAGCCCAATCCGCTGATTGCCTATTCGTTGATGCGCAGTGACGGCAGCGCCGTCGAGGTCGAATCGGTCTCCTTCGCATTTGACTATGATGGCCGCCCGGCTTTTCTTGCCGTGGTGCGTGACCTGACGGAACGCCGCCGTATCGAAGGGGTGGCGGAGCGTTTCCGGATTGCACTCGACAGCTCGCCGGATGCGATTTTTCTGATCGACCCGGTATCCATGCGTTTTGTCGACGCCAACGAAACGGCATGCGCAAGCCTGGGTTACACCCACGAAGAACTGCTTGCGCGCGGGCCGCATGACATCAAGCCGCATTTCAACAAAACCACTCTGGGCGAGCGTTTCGAACAGGTGCTGGCCGGCAGCGCTGATGCAGGAATGATCCAGACGCTACATCAGCACAAGGATGGTTCGACTTTCCCGGTGGAAATCAGCTTGCGCCCATTCGAATCCGGGGGCCGTCAGCTTATGGTGGTCATCGCCCGTGATATTACTGCGCGCCAGTTTGTCGAAATGCAATTACGGGAAGCGAACGAG
This sequence comes from Thiobacillus sp., assembly GCA_031426895.1. Lineage (GTDB taxonomy): Bacteria > Pseudomonadota > Gammaproteobacteria > Burkholderiales > Thiobacillaceae > Thiobacillus. Next base: position 100,671 of record JASJPE010000004.1, read on the forward strand.
CGTTTTCAGCAACTTGCAGAAAGTGTCAACGAGGTGTTCTGGATACGCGACCTTGAAGAAGATCGCTTTCTTTATGTCAGTCCAGCCTTCGAAACCTTGTTCCGGAAGCCTGTCAGCAGTCTTTACCGTAATTCCCGCTCCTTCCTCAGTGCCGTTCATCCGGATGATCTGGAGCGTGTTACCTCGGCTTTCGTATGGCAGCATCAACATCGGCAAGGCATTGAACTGGAATACCGCATCATCGTCGGCGACAACGTCATTCGCTGGCTCTGGGTGCGCACTTTTCCGATTCTGGATGGACAGGGCAAGGTGTACCGCATGGCCGGCATTGCCGAAGACATGACTCGCCGGCGCGAATATGACGAACAATATCGGGCCATGATCCAGACCTCGCTGGACGGTTTTCTGCTGATGAACGCACAAGGCCGGCTCGTGGACTGCAACGACGCCTACAGCCGTGTAGTGGGCTACACCCGAGAGGAATTGTTGCAATTATCGATCACCGATCTGGAGCATAACGAATCACCCGAACAAACGGCTGAACATATCCGGCAGGTCATTGCACACGGTCAGGATCGCTTCGAAACGCGACACCAGCACAAGAATGGTCAGCTGATCGACATGGAGGTAAGTATCCATTACCGGCCTGACTCCAGGGGCGGGAGACTGTTTGCCTTTTTACGCGACATTTCGCAGCGCAAGCAAGCCGAGGTTGCGCTGATCGAGAGCGAGGCAAACCTGGAACGCGCCCAGTCCATTGCCCATATCGGAAGCTGGAAGCTGGATTTACGGACCAGCCAGCTGGACTGGTCCGCGGAAACCCATCGAATCTTCGGCGTAGCGGTAGGCACGCCTCTGACGCTGGAGGGGTTTCTGAATTGCGTTCATCCAGACGACAGGGAAGCAGTCAGCCGTGCCTGGGAGGTGGCCATTGGCGGAGCACCCTATGACCTCGAGCACCGCATTCAGCTAGGCGATACCATCAAATGGGTGCGTGAACAGGCCGAAATTTACCTGAATGCGGAGGGCCAGCCCATCATTGGCTTCGGTTCGGTTCAGGATGTCACCGAAGCCAAACAAGCCGAACTGGCTTTGCGACGGAGCGAGGCCCGCTCCCGCAGCATCCTGCGCGCGGCGCCCGTGGGCATTGGCGTGTTGGTGCAGCGGGTGTTTCAGGAGGTCAACGAAACCATGACCCGCATGACGGGCTACCGTGCCGAAGAACTGATCGGCCAGTCTGCCCGCATGCTCTATCCGACCCAGGCGGATTTCGAACTTGTCGGGACCGACAAATATCAGCAGATTCGGGAATTCGGCTACGGATCGGTGGAGACGCGCTGGCGCTGCAAGGATGGCCGGATTATCGATATCGCGCTGTCTTCATCCCCCATCGTGGCGAATGACCTTGACCAGGGAATCACATTCACTGCCCAGGACATCACCACCACCAAACAGGCCGAGCAAGCTCGCCTGATGCACGAGTCCAGCCAGCGCGATGCCCTGGTACGAGAGGTCCACCACCGCATCAAGAATAACCTGCAAGGGGTTATCGGTCTGCTGCGCCAGCACATCACGGGAAATCCCGACATCCAGCCTGTCCTCGAGGCGGCCATCGCCCAGGTCAACACGATTGCCGTGATCCATGGGCTGCAGAGCCGGTTGCCGCAACAGGAACTGCGGCTGCGCGAGTTGCTGCTTGAGGTGAGCAACGCCGCCGCCGCCATGGCCCTGGTGACCCATCCTCCGGCCATCAAGGACACGCAATCAGGCGATGTCTGGCTCGACAGCGGTGCGACCGTCACCATCGCCCTGATACTCAACGAATTGCTCCACAATGCCTTCAAGCATGGCCGGCATGCCGACGGCACAGGTGTGGATATCGCCTTGAGCGGGGATGACAGGCTGACAATGGTCCGTATCAGCAATCCCGGTGATCCCTGGCCAGAAAACCTCGACCTGACTACCGGACAGGGGTGTGGCACCGGACTGGATTTGATCCGTACCCTGTTGCCACGACACGGTGCCCAGCTAAACTTGTATCAGAATAGTGGCGTGGTCCACGTTGAGTTGATTCTCAGTACGCCTGTCATTCATGCTTCAGGACGTGCCGAGTAAACATAAAAATAAGCAGAGGAGAACAACATCATGAAAAAAGCCCATCTCCTGCTTGTCGAGGATGACATGCTGATTCTGCGGTCCATGGCGCGAGGCCTGCGCGATACGGGCTACCAGGTAAGCGAAGCGGATTCGGCCGAAGAAGCCCTATTGGCGTGTAAAAAGACCCGGCCGGACCTGGCTGTGCTGGATATTCGCATGCCTGGCCAGTCCGGCCTGGAACTGGGTCGCTGTCTGGCCGAGAACGATATTCCCTTCATCTTCCTCACTGCCTACGATGACGAGGCCTTTGTGCGCGAGGCCCAGGAGGCCGGCGCGCTGGGCTATCTGGTCAAGCCGCTTGATATTCCACACATTATCCCGACGCTGGAAACCGCCCTGGCACGCGCACGGGACCTGGCCGGATTAAAGGAAAGCGAGGAAAAGCTCGTTTCAGCGTTACAAAACAGCCGCGAAATCAGCACCGCAGTCGGTCTGCTCATGGCGCGTCACAATCAGAGCGCCGAGCAGGCTTTTGACATGCTCAAGGAACAGGCGCGCCAGCAGCGCAAGAAAGTGCTCGATCTGGCGCGAGACTTGATCGCTGAAAAAAGCTGACCCCTCTTTCTCAAGAACGTGTTCGCTATTGAAATGAGAGCTTGCTATCCTGAAAGTGGAGTTGGCACTATTCAATCGCACATACACAGGAGGTACGATGGCCGCACTCAAGCAACCCCAACTCGATCAGCTTGTCATGGATTTGAAAAAAAATTACCAAGCGCTTCTGATCGAGGTACGCGACGAACTGGAACACTCGGGTGATCGGCATCGAATCGATCTGCTCAACGGTGAGCCGGGCGACAGCGGCGATGAGTCGATGGCTGAAGCGCTGGCCGACATCAATGTCGCGCAACTGGATCGTCATGTTCATGGAATGCGGGATATCGAGGCGGCAATGCTACGGGTCAAGGGCGGCGAGTTCGGCGTGTGTATCGACTGCGGCGATGACATCGCATTTGACCGTCTAAAGGCTTACCCCACGGCCAAACGCTGCATCACATGCCAGGAAAAGCGCGAAAAATCCTATGCACAGGAAGGCCACCCAAGCTTGTGATTCTGATTGCACAAGCGCATGCACACCGGCAATCAACGCGGTGATGCTGCCTGCGTAGCGAGGGAGACCGATGCCCGAATCGCCATACGATCTGCCCAAGCTGATCCATAGCCTGAGCAACCCGGCCTGTTATGACCATCCGGCAGGGCCGGTTCGGCATCTGGAAACCCACATTTCCCATATTCTGCTCACTGGCGAATATGCCTACAAGATCAAGAAACCGCTGAATCTCGGCTTTCTGGATTTCAGTTCACTCGACAAGCGCCTGTTCGCCTGCGAGGAGGAGGTGCGACTGAATCGACGCCTGGCGCCCGATATATATCTGGACGTGGTGTCACTCACGGGCAGCCCCGATGAGCCGCGTATCAACGGCGCCGGGATGGCGTTTGAATACGCCGTGAAAATGCGCCAGTTCCCCCCGGATGCCACGCTGGACCAACTCGATGCTCAGGACCGCCTGACGGCGCAGCAAGTTGAAAGCATCGCCAGGACCGTTGCGGATTTTCATCTGCATCGCTGCGAACACGTAGAGAGTGACAGCCCATGGGGTGAGCCGAAAAAAATCTGGAACCCCGTATTACAGAACTTCCAGCAAATCACCCGCCTGCTCACCGACCCCGCCGACCGCCAGCAACTCGCTGCCCTGCAAGACTGGAGCGAGGCTGAGCATGCACGCCTGACGCCGCTCATGCTCGCGCGCAAACGCAATGGTTTTATTCGTGAATGCCACGGCGATCTGCATCTGGGAAACCTGGCATGGGTGGATGAGGCCTTGCTGGTATTCGACTGCCTGGAGTTCAATCCGGAACTGCGCTGGATCGATATCCAGTCCGAAGTGGCTTTCTGCTTCATGGACCTGTTGCAACATGGCCATGCAGATTGGGCCTGGCTGTTTCTGAACCTCTGGCTGGAACAGACCGGCGACCATGGCGGCCTGCCCCTGCTTCGTTATTATGCTGTGTATCGCGCACTGGTACGCGTCAAGGTGGCCCTGCTGCGGGGCGGCCAAACCGCCGGGCCCGCACACGAATCGGCCTGTGCCGAGGCGCGCGCCATCCTGCAACTGGCCACCACGTTAGCGCATGCCCTGCCCTTGCGGCTGGAGATCACCCATGGCTTGTCAGGCTCAGGCAAAACCACCGTCACCCGGACATTGATGCAGTCGCCCGGCGCCATCCGCCTGCGCTCCGATGTTGAGCGCAAGCGGATGGCCGGCCTGGATGCCCTGGCGCATAGCGGTTCCGGTGTGGACGCGCAACTCTATGCGGCCGATGCCACGCACCGCACATATCATCACCTGGCGCATCTGGCGGGCGAGGTGCTCAATGCCGGCTGGCCGGTTATCGTCGATGCCACCTTCACTGCCCGCTGGCAGCGTGACCTGCTGCGCGCCCTGGCGCAGTCTCACGGCGTGGCGTTTCATATTCTGGATTTTCAGGTGCCGGTGGCGGTATTACGCGAGCGCATTCTCAAACGCACCCACGATGGCAACGACGCTTCGGAGGCCAATCTGGACGTGTTGCAGCATCAACTCGACACCGAAGAGCCGCTAACCGGGGACGAGACGGGTGACGTGATCGCCATCGGCGAATCGACCTAAGCTCCCAAACCCAACTCAAATATCTCAGTTCTCGCTGCCGCTGAAATCGCCGAGTGGCCGCTGGAAGGTATATTCGGCGGGCTTGACGATCAGTTCGCGCGCGGATGATTTCACACTGCCGCTGGGAATCGTGAATGGCAACGCGACCACGGTTAAAACCGTCCCAACGATCGTAGCTGCCAATCCGAGTGGACGCATCACCACAGCGTCCACCACCATGTCGGTGGCCTTGTCGCCGCTAACCGTTCCATCCGTCTGTGCGGCTGAACATAGGGGCATCATGAACAGCACCCCGACCAACGCGCCGGAGAGCCATTTTCGGTGCAGCTTATTATTGACCGGCATGAGGCTGGGACGGACTCACACCTGCCGACGACAGATAGTCGCGCACATGCCGCAACTCCTGTTTGGTGCAGGTATTGCTGTTGTGGGGACGGTGCAAAAACCCATCGACGCCGTTCAACTCGATGCGAAAGAGCGCCCCGTGATGGGGTTCAAGCTTGGCACCCAGATGCGTCAGCATGGCCTCGTCGCGCCAATGCACATTGCCGCTGACCGGTCCCTCAAAAATGGAACGCAACAGGATTTCGTGTTTGTGGCTCATGCTGCCCCCCTCACAGTGACATTATCTTTTCCAGCATAGGGTGTGAATGGCCACAATGCGAGGGCGTCAGAGCGGCGAAACATCCGTTTGGGCGGCGCGTTCCAGGTGATCGCGCAGGAATAGCTTCAGGGCATGAGGGAGTAACGGGCGGCTGAACAGAAAACCCTGCATTTCATCACACCCTTCCTCTCTCAGGAATGCCAGTTGTTCCTGCGTTTCCACGCCTTCGGCGATGATGCCCAGACGCAGGCTGCGCGCCAGCTGGATCACCGCCCGAACGATGGCGGCATCGTCCGGGTCGGTGCTGATGTCGCGCACGAACGAGCGATCGATTTTCAGCCGGTCTACCGCAAAGCGTTTTAGGTAACTCAGCGATGAATAACCTGTACCGAAATCGTCGATCGACAGACGCACGCCCAATGACTTGAGTTGACGCACCATCTCCAGATTGTTTTCCACGTCCTGCAGCAGAATGGATTCGGTCAGTTCCAGTTCCAGTAAATGCGGTGGCAAGCCACTTCGTTTGAGCGCGCCCGATACCGTTTCAATGAGTCCAGCCCGGCGAAATTGCATAGCCGACAGGTTGACTGACATGGTGAGATCGGGCCACCCGGCCTGGCGCAGCGATTGCGCGTGGCGACACGCTTCTTCCATTACCCAGGCCCCAATCGGAACAATCAGGCCGCTGTCTTCCGCTACCGAAATAAAACGTGCCGGCACCACCTCGCCCAGCTCAGCATTTTTCCAGCGCAACAACGCTTCTACGCCGATCACCCTGCCCGTGCCCATATCCAGCTGCGGTTGATACACGAGGTAAAACTCGGCCCGGAACAGTGCCTGGTGCAGGCGGTTTTGCAACAGCAAATGCTCGTGCGCCTGCATGTTCATCTGTTCGTTGTAGAAGCGATAGGTATTGCGACCGGCCTCTTTAGCGTTGTACATCGCGGCATCAGCTTTTTGCAGCAGGCTGTCAAAATCGCTTCCATCCTCGGCATAAATCGCAATACCGATACTGCTGGCGGCATTGATCACATGGCCATTGATCTCCACTGGCTCGGCCAGTTGAGCAAGAATATCGTTGGCTATTCGTTCCACTGTTTCCAGATCCGAAATGTTATTTAGCAGCAAAATGAATTCATCGCCGCCCTGGCGGCTGATGGTGTCGCTTTCACGCGTGCAATGCGACAGGCGCGCCACAACTTCCAGTAAGAGTTCATCGCCTGCGGCATGTCCCAGTGTGTCGTTGACGACCTTGAAATTATCCAGGTCGATATACAGCATGGCCACCCGCGACCGGGTGCGCTCAGACATGGCCGCGGCATGCTCGAAACGGTCACGCAGCAATACACGGTTAGGCAGTCCGGTCAGCGCATCGTGGTGCGCCAGGAACTCAATACGTTCCTCGGCCTGCTTGCGCTCGGTAATGTCGCGATCCACACCCTGAAATCCGATCAAGGTTCCAGTCTCATCGAACAGGGGTGATGCATTGGACTCAAGGATGCGGTATTGGCCATTGCGATGTCGCCAGCGCAACACGACGTTCGTCCATCCTTGCTTGCCATTCGTGGCGGTGTCGATGGTTTCCCGAAACAGCGCCAGATCATCCGGATGCACCAGGCTGGCACAATCCTGGGCAAGAAATTCTTCAGCAGTCAAGCCAAGGTTGGCCGCGCCACGCTGGTTGCTGTAGGTACGCTTGCCGTGCATATCGATGGCCCAGATCCAGTCGGCGGAGTCTTCCGCCATGGCACGGAAGCGTGCTTCACTTTCACGCAAGGCCTCAACTGCCTGTTTCATTTCGGTAATGTCCTGGCAAGAGCCATAGAGACGGTGCTGGCCAGAGTCGGTTTCAATTACTTTTGAATATGCACGGACATACCGGATTGAATTGTCCCTGGCGATAATCCGCAATTCGCACACACTGCGTTGTCCCGGCTTCAGGTTGGTGATGTTGAGATCGAACGCGGACAAGTCATCCGGGTGCACATAACACCGCCAGCAGCCTTGTTCCTGAATGTCGCTCAACGAATACCCAAAAATCTGCTCCATCGAAGCAGTTGCCCAGTCGATGACAAAAACGCCACCTTGTGATTGCAAACACGAATACAAAAGATCAGTGGATACGCTGGAAATCAGGCGGTAACGTTCTTCATTGGCGCGCAGCGCCTCTTCCATGTGCTTGCGATCGGTGATGTCCATAAAGTTGACCACCGCCCCCACCAGTTCGTCATCCCGGTACATGGGATGCGACCAGTACTCCACCGGGAAACTGGTGCCATCCTTGCGCCAGTGCACTTCACTATCGACATGCGTGGGTTTCCCCTGCAAGGTGGAACAGCGAACATGGCATGCTTCCTTGGGGTAGGGTCTGCCATCAGGATAGGTATGGTGAATAAGGGGATGCACACACTTGCCGAGCATTTCGTCCTGTGTGTAGCCCAGCATGGTGAGGCATGCTGGATTCACAAAGGTGCACACGCCTTGGGTGTCGACTCCGAAAATGGCCTCGGGAGAGGCATCCAGCAGCATTTTGAATCGTTCTTCACTCGCACGCAGTGCACCCAGTGAAGCTCGATGGCCGAAAGCCATGCCAAGATCGGTGGCCAATTTTTCAAGCAACATGACCTTGTCCGGGCCAAAGCTGTGCGGCTCGACGGCATACACATTGAGCGCGCCCACGACCCGGCCATGAACCCGCAACGGTGTGGCGGCAGAGGAGCCATATCCCTGTTCGCGTGCATGTTCACGCCAGGGTGCAAACTGCGGGTTGTTCAGTGAGTCGTCATTGATGACGGTGATGCCCGTGCGAATGGCGGTTGCAGTCGGCCCCTGGCTTTGCGGAGAATCATCGCACCGGATATGCAGTTGATCGAGGTAATCCTGCACAAAGCCAGCCTCGGCTACGGGCCTTACCGTCACGCCCTCTTCGTCCAGCATGCCGATCCAGGCCATGCAAAACAGGTCGTCCCGAATCAGTTCCTGACAGATGCGTGACCTCAGTTCCGGCTCGGGCAAATCGGCCATCAGCATTTCATTCACGGCGGCAATCGTTTGCAGGAGCGAATTGCGCCGCAGCATGACCAGCGTCTCGCGCTTTTCTTCTGTGATTTCGCGCAGGCTGCCCACCATGCGCAAAGGCTTGCCATGGGCGTCTCGCTCCACCACTTCGCCACGGTTCAGCACCCAGACCACACGGCCATCCGCGTACACAATGCGATGCTCATGTTCGAATGGGGCCCTGCCTGCCAGACAGTCCTGGATAGCCTGCATCACCGCATCGCGCTCGCCCTCGACCAGACAACCAAGCGCATCTTGCCAGGTGTGTGCAGCCTGGTGCTCATCCAGTCCCATCAGGCGTGCCCACTGCGCGTTATGCCGAACCCGCCCGCTGTGTAGTTCCCAATCCCACACGCCTTCGCCAATGATGGCCAGGGCGTAGGCCTGTTCATCCCCCACCGAGATTTGCTTGTGGATGGCCTTGCTGGCCTTTTTTACCGCGGCGGGATCGTGCCCACTGGCCAGCAATTCCTTGGCTGCCTGACGCCGCTTGCGTGCCACGGCCAGCGAAACTTCCGGATACACCCCCAGCGCCAGCGTTTTACGCTTGCCGTCAAAACGGTAATCCAGCCGCCAATAGCGCGAACCATCCGGCCGCAGCAGCACATACATGCCACCGCCATCCGCCAGCTTGATCGGTTTGTCTGTCGGTTTGGCCTGACGGATACGGCTATCGGTTAGAGGGGATGCGGAGCGTGCCATACTGGCTAAGGGTACGATTTGGGACTGCGCCATCATAAGTGACAGATGCCGTCATGCGTACCGTCAAAACATGCTCGCCAATTGGTACAAATGAACCGTGCGTTTTCGCCGCACAGCTTGTATGCCGTGTTACCCGGTAGATTCCCCTGGCTCATTTGCATGGCGCCGACAAGGCCTGCCGAATTGACGCATGCACAACCCAATCCGGCCATGCGGGTATTCTTGTCCATGCTACCCGGAGCGTCTATTTCACGCTTGACGCTCCGTACCACGTGCAGAAAATGTGCATGATTTCACTTAACAAGATGCCCTGCCACCCCCCCGCTTCTGCCTGACGACACGTTTGCCTCATAACAAACAATTTCTGGTGATTTTGGCGGCATTTTGCAGCCAGATCGCACCCCGACCTCTCTGAATCCACGTTCTGGCGTGGCTTCGGGCCACCAACCTTGCCAGACCAGGCCGTCCCGGCCATACTTCGTACATGAATTGGACTTTTTACCGCCCTCTTCTGCCCTGATGGGCGTCCTGTCGGCTTGCCAGATAGCAATCCGCACCACGCAAACCGGGCGATTTGTGCGCCCATCCTGCACACTTTCGAACATCCATTCACGCCGGCGCATTGCACCGTCGCGCTGTCGGTCAACTTTAAGGAATCGAATCATGGCAAAAGAAGAACTTGTAGAAATGGAAGGCGTCGTCAACGAAGTGTTGCCGCAAACCCGCTTCCGCGTCACCCTCGATAACGGCTTCGAAATCACCGCCTACGCCTCCGGGAAAATGCGCAAGCACCGCATTCGCATCCTGGCCGGCGACAAGGTCACCATCGAAATGTCTCCCTACGACCTCACCAAAGGCCGTATCAATTTCCGCCACAAGGAATCGTATACGTCCTCTGCTTCCTCGCCACGGCCAACAGGCAACCGATAGTCCGGCTTTTAGTCAACCCCGGGCGATTCGGCCCAACCCTGCCCCCCCTTCTTGAAACGCGATTATTGGCCTGGCCGACTCCGGCTGATGGCCAGGGTCTTGTCGTTCCCCGTCCCGGAATGCTGAATGTTCACGAATAACGTACCGGGATCCGGCCCGAAATAAATGCCGCTGGTCTCCCCGGCCCGGTCTTTCAACGAGGCAAACAGCCTGACTCCATCCCGGTAACCATCCCCATTGGCATCTCTGGAACGAGGGTCATAGACCCAGATGTCGCTCCACGCATTATCTTCTGCAATCCACAGCGTGCCATCGGGACCCCGGGCCAGATTGTCCGGGTTTCTGAATCCGGTTACACCGGCCGAAAACAGACCGGGTTGGGTTTCAAACGGCACATTCCTGCCGGGCGCCACCACATAGCGAACGACAGGCGGCACATCCAGGTCGATGGCCAGGATGGCACCGGGGCCATGGATATTGGCGGCATCGTCAATGTCTTCGCAGGTCAGCGCCACGTACAGGGTCTGGTTGATACGCTCGATATCCTCGGGGCGGCAATACGGCGTGGCACCCACCGCCGTGGCGGCTTCACGCGCGCTCACCTGAACCTGTGACCTGTCCAGCGCGATCCATTCGGCGCGCCCGGCCCTGGCTTGCCCACTCACTTTCAGGGCATACAACTGACCACGCGAAAGATCACCGTAGTGTTGCGGGACAAACTTGTAGATCGATCCGCTGTGTGTTTCGTCGATGACATAGACGTTGCCCGTCGCATCGACTTCGATGCCCTCGTGCGCCAGCGCGCCCAGCTGCGGACGCGCATCCACGCTGGCGGCGGCCATCGGGTTGCCCGGCGCCAGCCGGATTTCATACACCAGACCGCTGGTGGCCAAAGGCACGGCGGGATCGGGGCGGGCCGTCGTATGAGCCTCTTCGGTGACGAGCAGGGTATGCCAGGGCGTCCAGACGATGCCGTCCAGCGCCTCCCAATCCGTTCGGCCGACCAGCTCCCGGGTAGCGCCCGTTTGCAGATCGACCACGGATACGGCACCGCCGCTGCCGCCGTCGAGACGGCGTGCATTTTTATCGTTACCGAATGCCCCGGGACGGACTTCATGGGTGCGATACAGATAACGACCCGCCTGCTTGCCGGTTTCGTTGACGGTATTCATATCAAGCATGTCGGAACCGACATACAGGTTCAGGTCACGTTCGCTCGACACCACGCGCTGCTGATAACCTTTGGGAATCAGGAAAGGCAGGATGTCGATATCGGCATCGCTTTCCCGGCCGTAAGCTAAACCAGAGATGGGCTGGAAAGTCATCAACTCCTCCGAGCCGCGACCGGCCTGGGCATACGCGCTACACGCTGCCGCGAGCATAAGGACCACTATCGGGTATTTCATCAAACCATCCATCAAGGTGAATTCAACGCGACTGGCGCGCCCGTAATACCTTGACCTGGAACAGCGCGTTGCGCTCATCCTCTTCCAGCGCGGCACGGATGAAATGCACGGTCGCTTGGTAGCGTGGAATGATGTTGTACTTCAGGGCATTGACACGCTTCTGGGTCTTGCGGCTGGCGGCCAGCAGGCGCCACAGGGCGTTTTCCGCCTCGCCAAGGCGCGCCAGGGTGACGGTCAAATCGCGCAGCCGCAGGCGCGCTTCGTCGAAGCTGACATCGGTCCACATCAGGCCCACCGGCTGCAGCGGCAGCGGCTCGGCCGACACGCTGGGGTATTCCACCCCGACACTGGAGCGCACCGTCACCTTGATCGCCACTGCGGGTTTGAGTCCCACCGATGCCTGCCGCAGCATCTGCTCGCCCATGCGCATCTGGACGATGCCGAGCCAATGGTAGGCCTCGGTCAGTTCAAGCGCAGTCTGGGCGCGCAATTCACGATATTGCGCCAGGCGCTCGTAAACCAGACGGGTGAGCAGATCGCGCTTTTTCTCCAGCATCTGCCTGCCCTGCTCCAGAAAGCGCGCCTGGCGCCCGACCTGCAGCAGCGAGCTTTTGGTAGGCGGCACCGCCAGATGTTTCTTCATGCGCCGTCGTTCCGGACGGCAGATGCAAGAGGCAAGAGGCAAGTTACAAGAGAGGAGCAACCTCCTGTCTTTTCTTGCAACTTGTAACTTGTGACTTGCATCTGTTTCACGCCCTTCCCTTGTGATACTTCGCCAACTCCTCTTCCGAGACGCGAATGAGAGATTCGGGCGGCAGCATGGAGAGCAGGTCCCAGGCGAGATTCAGGGTTTCGTGCACGCTGCGGTCTTCATCCTCGCCCTGGCCGATGAACTGGCGCTCGAAGGCTTCAGCAAACTGCAGATAACGGCGGTCAGCGTCGGACAAGTCCTCGGCACCGATGATGGCCGCCAGGCCGCGCACTTCCAGCGCTTTGGCGTAGCTGGCGAACAGCTGGCTGGCGACGTGCGGATGGTCTTCGCGGGTAAACCCCTTGCCGATGCCGTCCTTCATCAGGCGAGACAGAGACGGCAGCACAGTCACCGGCGGATAGACGCCCTGATTGGCGAGTTCGCGCCCAAGCACAATCTGGCCTTCGGTGATGTAACCGGTGAGGTCGGGAATCGGATGGGTGATGTCGTCGGACGGCATCGACAACACCGGAATCAGGGTAATGGAGCCACGCCGATTCTGGATGCGCCCTGCCCGCTCATAGAGTTCAGCCAGATCTGAATAGAGGTAACCGGGATAGCCCTTGCGCGCCGGCACATCGCCACGCAGCACCGCCACTTCGCGCAGCGCCTCGGCGTAGGCGGTCATGTCGGTCATCACCACCAGCACGTGGTGGTCGAGATCGAAGGCCAGGTACTCGGCGGCGGTGAGCGCCGCGCGCGGCGTCAACAGGCGTTCGATCACCGGCTCGTCGGCAAGGTTGAGGAACATCACCACCTTGTTCAGCACGCCGCTTTCTTCGAAGCTTTCCTGGAAAAAGCGCGCATCGGCATGCGAGGCGCCGAAGGCGGCAAACACCACCACAAAATCCGAGGCATCTTCACCCAGCAATTTGGCTTGGCGCACGATTTGCGCCGCCACCCGGTTATGCGGCAGGCCACCGCCGGAAAAGATCGGCAACTTTTGCCCGCGTGTCAGCGAATTCATGCCGTCGATGGCGGAAATACCGGTCTGGATGAATTCACGCGGATAGGCACGCGCGGCCGGGTTGAGCGGCTCGCCGTTGACGTCACGGCGGTCGGCCGAAATGATTGGTGGACGGCCATCGCGAGGCAATCCGCTGCCGTTGAATACGCGACCGAGCATGTCGCGCGACAACGGCAGCTTGAACGGTTCCTCGAGAAAGCGCACCCAAGTACGTTCCAGGTCGAGCGCATCAGTGCCCTCAAACACTTCCACCAGCACGGCATCGTCGGCCGTGCGGATAACCTGGCCGGAACGGACGCGGCCGGTGTGGTCGCGCAATTGCACACGGGAACCCGCGGCCACGCCGGGCACCCCGCCCATCACGACGAGGCCACCCTGAGCGGAAGTGGCGGTACGAAATTCGAGGTTTTTCAAGACGCAGTTTCCCTCGTGGCGGAGGGTGTCGTGGGATGCGCATATTCCTGCAACAGCGGCTCGAACGCATCCGGGATGGCCTCAATCCGGGCCTTCAGACCGGCGATGTCTGCCGAGCTGTGCTGGCTTTTCCAGCGCCGCGCCTGCGCCAGCAGCGGCATCTGGATCAGGCGCCGCGCCGGTGCGCCGAGTTTCACCAGCTTCATGCCCTGATGATTGATTTCCAGCAAAGCGGCAAGCAAGGTGAACTGCTTTTCCGGCGTGGCAAAACTGTCGGCGTCATCGAGTGCCGATTGTTGCAGCAGACCTTGCTTGATCAGGTCGGCGGATTCCAGGGTCCAGCGCTGTTCGGAAGACAGGGCCTCGACCCCCACCAGATTGACGATGCGCTGCAATTCCTCGGATGCAGCGAGCAGATCGAGTGCTTCTGCACGCGCGGATTCCCATTTAGAATCAACATGTTCCGCCCACCACTTCGCGGCAGAACTCACATCACCGGAAAAGCTTTCCAGCCAGTCCACTGCCGGGTAATGGCGGGCATCGGCCAGTTCTTTCGACAAGGCCCAGAAGGTCTGGATGATTTCCTTGGTGTGGCTGGTGACCGGCTCGGAAAAGTCGCCCCCGGGGGGCGATACCGAACCAATCAGCGTGACCGAACCATGATCGCCGGCAAGGGTTTCCACCCGGCCGGCGCGCTCGTAAAAGGCGGCAAGGCGCGAGCCGAGATAGGCCGGATAGCCCTCTTCCACAGGCATATGTCCGAGGCGACCGGAGACTTCGCGCAGCGCTTCGGCCCAGCGACTGGTGGAGTCGGCCACCATCACCACGTCATAGCCCTGGTCGCGGAAATATTCGGCCAGCGTGATGCCAACGTAGATCGAGGCTTCGCGCGCTACCACCGGCATGTTCGAGGTGTTGGCCACCAACAGGGTGCGCTCCATCAGCGGACGGCCGGTATGCGGATCTTTCAGCCTGGGCATGAATTCCAGCACGTCGGTGAGTTCGTTGCCGCGTTCGCCACAGCCGACGTAGATGACGATTTCGGCATTGCACCAGCGTGCAATCTGCTGCTGCAGCATGGTCTTGCCGGCACCAAACGGGCCGGGAATCGCGGCTTTTCCGCCTTTCAGCAGCGGGTAGAAGGTATCGAGGATGCGCTGCCCGGTGATCAGCGGAACCACGGCGTGGTCGCGTTGCGTGTAGGGGCGTGGCATGCGCACCGGCCAGCGCTGGAACAGATGCAGTTTTTCAATGCGGCCATCGGCCAGCCTTACCCGGCCAATGACTTCTTCCACCGTGTGATCGCCTTCCGGTGCCAGTTCCAGCAATTCACCGTGGATCAGCGGCGGGGTCAGGATGCGGTGCTGGATGGATTCGGTTTCCTGCACCGTGCCCAGCACATCGCCGCCAGCGAGGGTCGAGCCCGCACGCCGCTCCGGGTTCGGCACAAAGTGCCAGCGCGTGTCGCGCGGTAGCGCAGGCACGGATACCCCGCGTGCGATCCGGTCGCCGCTCTGCTCACGCACCGCCTGCAGCGGGCGCTGCACCCCGTCGAAAATGGCGCCGAGCAAGCCGGGCCCGAGCTCCACCGACAAGGGCCAGCCCAAGCCTTCCGCCTCTTCACCGGGACAAAGACCGGCGCTGTCTTCGTATAACTGCGCCAGCGCGGTGTTGCCATCGCGGCCGATCACCTCGCCAATCAGGCCAATGCGCCCGACCCGCACCTGCTCGCCGATCACGGTTTGCGGCAGTTCGAGCTTGACCAGAGGACCGTTGATTTCGAGGATTTTTCCCATTGCTTGCCGTTTCCAGGTTTAACCGTGAGCCAGGACGCCGAGATCGGGCGCGCTGGCGAACAGGCGTTCCATCGCCACACGCGCCAGCTCATCGGCCAGACGCGCCTGCCGGGCCTCAAAGGTTTGATCCAGCTGCACGCGGTTATTGGCCAGGCGCACGCGCAAGCCGCCTTCACTTGGATGGCCGTGAGTGGTGAGCGCGACCGTGCGACCTGGCACGGCACGCGCGGTCATCGCTGCCCACACCGGGGCCAGTCGCTTCTCATCCTCGGGACGAACTTCGGCCTCCAGGTCGCCCGTTGGCAAGGCTTGTGCCGCTGCCGCCAACCAGGCTTCGAGCACAATCAGATAGCGTGCCTCGTCCTGCACCAGTTTCTGAAACGCTGTTTTCATTTCGGACAGTGCGGCTTCAGTGAGCGCCCAGCGCAAGCGATCAAGTTCGGCTGCCAGCCGGGTTTCAGCCGCCTGGTTTTGACGCCGTACCTGGCGCTCGGCCTCGACCTTGGCCAGCAAAACTTCCCGTTCGCCGGCCAGTTTCAGTTTTTTCGTTGAGTCGGACTGGATGCGTTCACATGCGGTTTCTGCGTTTTGACGGTGCTCGCGTGCCAGCGTTTCGGCCTGCTGGACGAGCGCCTGTTCGAGCTGCACAACCTGAGAATCTGGTTCCATTTATTTTTATAAATCAATAAATTAAATATTTAATATTATCAATAGCTTTAACTAAAATACGGGGAAATCACTTTAACGCTTCCGGCCCCAGCACGGCGCGCACCACCTCGTCCACAGCGGGGGCGTAATCATGCGGTGCGGGCAGCGGCGGCAGTTCGGTAATGACAATCCGGCCGCTTTCGTTGCGCAATCGATTGAGCCAGGGTCCGCCTGCATGCGCCAGATGAGTTTCCAGTAACACCAAAGCTTCGTCACCATCCTTGACCAGTTGGGCCAGCACTGCTTCCACCGTGTCTGAATCCGCATCGGCATGCGCTTCGGCGCCGATCAGGCGAAAGCCTTGCACCAGCCCGGCGCTGCCCAGCACCACCAGGCGTGCATTACCCGTCGGACTGGGCGTTTCATGCATGGCCGGGTTGCCTCAAAGCTTGCCGAGCATCAGGATGGACATGACCAGACCGTAAATCGCGATCCCTTCAGCCAAACCCATGTAGATCAGCGTACGGCCGAACATTTCGGGTTTCTCGGCGATCACGGCCAGCGCAGCGGAACCGATGGGCCCCAGCGCAATGGCGGCGCCTATGGCGGCGAGGCCCGTGGGCAGGCCGATCCCCAGCAGGGCCAGGCCCTTGCCGAGCGTGATCTCGGCGACGCCACCCGCCACCGGTTCGGCCGCCAGCACTTCCTGCACGCCAAGCAACATGACTCCGGCCATTCCCAGACCAAACAGCGCCAGATTGGCCAGCACGCCGCCCCTGAGCCAGACAGTCGGGCAGGGCATCGGCTTCAATGTCAGCCAGATGCCCGCGCCCAGGGTTGCCATTACCGGCAAGGCCATCAATACAATCAAACCCGTCATGTTGTCTCCCATAAAAATCAGACTCCAGCTTTGGCCTGCTCCGGCACCAGCCGCAGCGGCTTGA
Organism: Thiobacillus sp.; assembly: GCA_031426895.1. Lineage (GTDB taxonomy): Bacteria > Pseudomonadota > Gammaproteobacteria > Burkholderiales > Thiobacillaceae > Thiobacillus. Next base: position 117,698 of record JASJPE010000004.1, read on the forward strand.
ATTCCCTGCCATCCCCGCTATAGAAGCGCGAGAATCCCTCGTAATACATCAGGCGCAACGCCTGGATGGCGACGATCGCGCCTTCCAGCACGATGATAATGATATTGCCCAGTATGAGGGTGAACCCGTGGCCGGTCGCATCCAGGCCGTTCGCCAGGGTGAATACCGCCAGCGCCAGCGCCACGTGGTTAAGGCTGAAAGCGGCCACGCGCATGAATGACAAAGTGTTGGAAAACAGGCTGGTCGCCGTTTCCAGGGTCTCGATCAGCGTAACAAGCACCCGTTCGCCCAGACCGGCCCGGGCGACGTGGAACTTGAACGCCGCCACCATGACGATCCCTGCCCCCGCCAGCACCCAGGCGAGCTGTGCCATCTCCATCACCCCACCCAGACTCGCCAGCAGGCCGATTGCGCCGAGATAGAACAGCAGCCCGGCCAGGCCGGTGGAATCAAACAAGGCTTCGCCGATCCGTCCAGCCACCCATTTGTTGCGTACGCTGACCAGTAGCGTGAAGCCGATGAACCCTGCGCCGAACCCCACTGCCACCATCAGCATCTGCAACGGGTCGTGCAGCGGCGACAGCCAGAGTGGATGCAAGACATCCTCATATCCAAAGATACTGCCGTAAAGCAGACCAAACCCCATCGACACGGCACCGGCTGCCATGCCAACCCAGGCCATGCGCCCCAGCCGTCGATACAAGGCGGCCGCCAGCAACAGAATGACTGCGCCGTGACCGACATCGCCAAACATCGCGCCAAACAGCAGCAGATAGGTGAAGGCGAAAGGCAGCGCCGGGTCGAATTCACCATAGCGCGGCACGCCGTAGCTTTTCACCAGCGGCACAAAAGGCATCAGCCAGGCGGGGTAGCGCACCAGTGAGGGGACTTCGGCGGCTTCGCCGGTAGTCGGCTCGCGCGAGTCCAGCCAGGTGCGTCCGTGAAACCGCGCTTCCAGTGTTTCATGCAAATCATCCAGCTGGCGCCTGGGAATCCAGCCCGACAGCGCTGCCAGCCCGCCCTTGCCGCGCACCCCGGCCAGGGCAGCCTCGGCCAGCGGTCGGGCCAATGCCAGGCGCAGGCGCGCTTCGTGCAGACGCGGCCCAAAGCGCTGCCGCAGATCATCCCTGAGTTGGCATTCCACACCGGATTGCTTGTCCAGTTGCGCACGTTCGGCTTTCAGCCAGGCGCGTGCTTCCTCGGGCCGGGTGCGCAACTCTTCCGGTATCGGCAATTCGCGCCAGCCAGCCTGGACCAGCAAACCGCGTGCTTCAGTGTGACGCGCCCGTGGGCCGGCAATCACTGTGAAAACCTGATCACCCACCTGATCGAAACGGGAGACCAGATGGCCAGTCATCGACAAGGCCTCGGTCAGCCGCTTGATTCCGGATGCAGGCAGGCTGCCGATATTGACCGCCAGCAGGCTATCCGCGCGAAACAGGTGCGCCAGATCCACATTCAGATGTTCGAGTTTGGCGAGCGTTTCTTCCAGCGCATCGAGATGGTCGCGTGCGTCTGCGGTCTGCACACCGTTTTCCTGGCATGACAGGCAGGCGGTCCAGACTTCCTTGAGCCAGCGGTTCAATTCCAGCAAATCAGCCAACGTGGGGGCCTCGGCATCGACAGGCACATGCAGAGGCGCTGTGTCACCGCATTGCTGCAGCAGTTTGGACAAGCGCGACTCGGCTTCCAGCCAGGCTTCGCGATAGGCAGCGGCGGGCGATTCGATGAGTGCATCCGGCGTGTAGGACGCGGGATTGAACACGCCGAACCGGGCCAGCGCCAGCGCGGCATCCTGGGCTTCGGACGCCAGCATCATCAGTTGAATCTTGAGCAACGGTTCGGCGCGCAGCATCAGTTCACCTCGGCCGGGTTGCGTCGCATCGCCGTCCGGATATCGGCGGCGGCAAGACCGAGATGGCGACCGCGCAAGACTGCTCGAACAGCCCGCAGGTCGCGTTCCCGCAAGATCAGGTAGGCAAAGGCACGGGCAACATCGGGGCCATCGGCACGCAACACCTGCAATGCATGTTCGGCGGCAACATGTTCCATGCGCGCGAATACGCCGGGAATGTCGGTCAATCCAGACAGGCGTTCTTTCCAGGGCGCAGGCAGTGCAGCCAGAACCGCTTCCAGGCTTTCGAGCGCGGCCAGCTCCTGCAACCGTGAGCCGGACAAGCTGTAATGCGACCCCACCAGCAGGTAATACACCTGCGCCGGCGGCAACTTGTAGTTGAAACGGTAGCGCAACAGCCAGACCAGGTTGATGCGGTCGATATGATTCGCCATCAACTGGTGGAATGGCGCACCGGCCGTTTTCTCCAGAAGCCGGGCGCGCTGCGTGAGGCCATCGTAATACGCACGATCCAGTGCCGCGTCCAGATTGAACGGATCGTGGCTCTGTTCAAAGGCACGCCGGGCGTGGCGCACGATCCCTGCATAGGGGCCGGCTTCCAGTCGGCGCAGCAATTCACCGACATCCTCGGCATGGGCCAGATCCTGATTGTCCAGCCGGCCAAACGCGCCCATCGGCGTCAACCGGGTCAGCACGGTAGCGGGCCGCTCGTCGTCCATTTTGCTGCGGAGCAGCGTCTTGACATTGGACATTTCGAAACGCGCAGTCCAGAACGTCAGGAACGCGCGCGCGTCACTGGACAGCGGGCGGATCAGCACCCGGGTCTCATCCAGAATTTGCGTGATGATGCGTTGTTCCAGCGAGCGAAACTCGTGCGTCTGGCCGGTCAGGCGATCCCCGTTCGGTGCCAGTTGACCCAGGCCACGCTGAGCCAGCGTAACGGCCAAGGTATCGGCTGTCGCGCCAACCAGATTGTCGAGCGCAGCATCTGACCAAAGGCGGCTGGCGTACAAACTGACACGGGTATTGAGATAGGCGGACATGATGATTTATCGGGCAGCTAGGGCCTGCCCTGCATTTCCCGTCAAGAGGTTGTCACGCAGTTGGGTCAAGCAGCAGGGTCAGGGCTGCCTCCACGGCTTCGGGCTCATGCAGGGACGCCAGTTCACGCAGCGTGCGCTGACGTTCGCCGGCCTTGCGCGACAGTTCGGCCACCGCCTGCTCGGCACGCGTCTGCGCCTCGCGCAGGAACGGCGCCCGCAACTCTGAGCGGTCTGCCTCGAAACGCGCTTCGGCATTGCGCGCAGCAGCCAGCGCGTCATCGATCATGCACTGACGCTCATGCTGGGCGCCGTCTATCACTGCCTGAGCGCGCGCCTCTGCCTCCAGCAGGCGATGCAAAGGGTCAGTCATTTACGCTCCGGCATCGGTTCAAGTTCGTTCACGCGGGCACCACCGTTCAACTGCCCAATATCAGTGCCACCCCTGTCGCTGCAATGCCGAATCCTGCCACCCGCATCGCATGGCGACCGATCAAGCTACTGGCAATACCCACACCATGCAGCGCAGCCGTGGCCAGCATGAAACCCATGGCATACAGCACCGGCGACGTGGCCTGCGGCATTTCCAGTCCGTGAGCAGTGCCGTGAAAGAGCGCGAAAAGGCTGACCAGCGCCATGCCCGCGAACATCGAAGCATGACGCTGTGTGGCGATCAGCAGGCCCAGCACCAGCACCGACAAGGCAATGCCGGATTCAACCTGCGGCACGATCCAGCCCGCCCCCCCCAACACCGCTCCCACTCCCATTGCGCCAACAAAGGCAGCAGGCACAGCCCAGCGTGCCCGTCTGCCCTGCTGCGCGGCCCACAGGCCCACCGCGATCATGGCGAGCAGGTGATCCAGCCCCATAAAGGGGTGAGCCAGACCGCCGATCAACCCGATTGCGGTGTGGTCGCCCGTATGCGCAGAGGCGGTTCCTGCAAACAGGGACAAGGCTGCCAACAAGACAAGATTCATTTGCTTCATTCCATGTTCTCCAGATTTGGTTGTCGTCAGTTTTACTTGATCTTGACCTGCACCAGTTCCTCGCCATCCGGGTCGGTCACATGCACGGCACAGGCAATGCAGGGATCGAAAGAGTGGATGGTGCGCAGGATCTCGATCGGCTGTTTCGGATCGTGCATCACGTGGTTGTCCTGCAAGGCGGCTTCATAGGCGCCCGGCTGGCCCTTGGTGTCGCGCGGACCGGCATTCCAGGTGCTGGGCACCACGGCCTGATAGTTGCTGATCTTGGCATCGTCGATGACGATCCAGTGACTCAAGCCGCCGCGCGGCGCCTCCATCAGACCGACGCCCTGCATGTGCTTGGGCCAGGTGGACGGCTCCCAGTACTGCTCGTTGAAAGTGCGGACATCGCCTGCCTTGATGTTGGCGATGAGCTGGTCGTACCAGCCCTGCATGGCGTCGGCCAGAATCTTCGATTCCAGCGTGCGTGCTGCGGTGCGGCCCAGCGTGGAAAACAGCGCATCGACCGGCACGTTCAAAGTCTTCAGCGTGTAATTCACCAGTTCTTTGGCCTGGACATTGCCGCTGGCATAGAGCATCAGCACGCGGGCGAGTGGCCCCACTTCCATGGACTTGCCCTGCCAGCGAGGCGATTTCATCCAGGAGTATTTCTTGTCCACGTCCAGGTGCTCATACGGCGGCTTCGGCCCGGTGTAATTGAGTTCGGTCTCGCCCTTGAACGGGTGCAGGCCCTGTCCGTCGCCCTGACTGTATTTGTACCAGGAGTGGCTGACGAATTCCTGGATCTCGGTGTCGGCATCGAGATCGATCGGATGAATTTTGGACAGATCACGGTTCAAAATGACGCCGCGTGGGATGAGATAGGAATCCGGATCCCAGAAGCCTTTCGACGGCAGGTCACCGAATGACAGGAAATTGCCGAGCCCCTCGCCGCGCGTGCCCCAATCCTTGTAGAACCCGGCGATAGCCAACGTGTCGGGCACATAGACCTGATCGACAAAATCACGCATCTGCTTGATCACGTTCTGGATCGTTTCCAGACCCGCCATGTTGAGCGCGGTGGCGGACTGGCCGCCGCGATAGTACGGGCCCTTGCCGTGGCCGCCACCGGACTGGATGGAAATGGCCGAAGGTACGCCGCCCACTACAAAGTTGGGATGCGGATTCTTGCCGCCGAAGATAGTGTGCAGCTTGACCACTTCACGCTGCCAGGCGAGCGCATCGAGATAATGCGCCACTGCCATCAGATTGGCTTCCGGCGGCAATTTGTAGGCTGGATGTCCCCAGTAGGCGTTGGAGAAAATACCCAGCTGGCCCTGCTCGACAAAGGTCTTGACCTTCTTCTGCACATCGGCGAAATAGCCTGGCGAAGACCGGGGATAGCTGGAAAGCGACTGCGCCAGCGCCGAGGTGGCTTTTGGATCGGCCTTCAGTGCCGACACCACATCAACCCAGTCAAGTGCATGCAAATGATAGAAGTGCATGACGTGGTCATGCACATACTGGGCGGCAATCATCAGGTTACGGATCAGTTCGGCATTCTGCGGGATGCTGTAGCTGGGAATGGCGCGATGCAGCGCATCTTCCACCGAACGCACCGAGGCGATGCCGTGCACCAGGGTACAGACGCCGCAGATGCGCTGGGCGAAGGCCCAGGCGTCACGCGGATCGCGGCCGCGCAGGATGATCTCGATGCCGCGCACCATGGTGCCGGCGGAGTACGCGCTGGTGATCCTGCCGCTGGCATCGGTTTCCGCCTCGATACGCAGATGACCCTCGATGCGGGTGATGGGGTCAACGACGACGCGTTGTGCTGTGGTCATGAATGGGGCTCCTTACAACTTGGTTGCCGCTTGCGGCGCTTGATCCGGAATATGTTCGGCGATCATTTCGGTCAGCCCGATCACCGGGATATCCATCTTGTAGTGTTCCAACCCTTCTTCCAGCACGATGCGACAGTTGGCGCAGGCCGTCACCACCCGATCGGGTTTGACTGCTTCGAACTGGGATTTCTTCTTCTTGAAGGCCTCGAGCCGCAGTTCCTCGCCTTCCTCGATAGCAGAAGCACCGCCGCCTCCGCCGCAGCACCAGTTCATATAACCCGCATCTGGCATCTCGACGAAATTCTCGGCTACCTGGTTCATCAGATTGCGCGGCTGCTGGATCACGCCCCCGCGACGCACCAATTGGCAGGGATCGTGAAAGGTCAGTTTGTCGGTCTCGAAACCTTCGGTCTTCAGCAAGCCCTGTTCCTGGAATTCGCCCAGCACCTCGATGATGTGCTTGACCTCGAAGCTGAACGGCCGGCCGATCAGGTTGGCGCCTTCCCAGCGCAGCGCGGTATAGGCGTGGCCGCATTCGGGACTGATCACGGTTTTGACCTTAAGCTTTTCCGCTCCCTCGACGATGCGCGAGACGATCACTCTCGCCAGATCGGAGTTGCCGATCTGGATGCCGGCATTGGTGGCTTCAAACGCGGTTGAACACAGCGTCCAGGTTTTGCCGGCCTGATGCATGATCTTGGCGACCGCAGCCAGGTATTCCGGGAAGTTCATGATCTCCATCGACGACAGCATCACCATGTACTCGGCACCCTCCGCATCGAGCGGGATGGGAATACCGTAATCCTCTTCCACGTGCTTCATCTGCGCCTGCACTGCAGGCAGCTTGACGTTCATCGGACTGCCGACCGTGATGGTGCGATTGACCGCGCCCTTGATGCCTTCCGGCGCATGCCCGGAGGCAGACATGCCCTCACGGAATTTACGCACCATGTAGACGATGTCGTTGCCAACCGGACACACGGCAGAACAGCGGCCGCACAGGGTGCAACTGTTGTAGACGAGTTCCTGCCATTCATCGAGTTCGCCGTCGGTCACCGGCCTGGACAAACCGACCATTTTCTTCAAGCGCCCCAGCAGGGTGTATTCCTGCTCATAGATACGGCGTAGCGGTTCCAGTTTGTGAATCGGCGTGTATTTGGGATCGCCGGTTTCCGTATAGAACAGGCAGGCTTCGGCGCAGAGTCCACAATGCACGCAACTGTTGAAGTAACTGGCGATGGGCGCGTCGATGACTTCCTTGAGAACGCGGATGCCTTTTTCGAGTGATGCACTCATACCGGCACTCCTTTGTGTCCGTTAACTTTACCGTTGTACCAGCGTGAGCCAAACAATGTGAAGGCATGAAACAGCTTGGTGAACGGCAACACCACCAGCAGGATTTCAACACTCAGGATATGGATCGCCAGCATCAGGGTGTAAGGCAACAGCAGATGCTGCACCGCCATCCAGCCCGTCAGCACCGGCAGAAAGGTCACCGCCCAGGTGAACCAGTCCTCGAAGGTACTGAGAAAACGCTTGACCGGCTTGTTGATGCGATCAGCCAGAAGCACCACCATCGCAGCCATCGTCACCACCGCGACCAGATCCACGAACTGTGAAGGCAGCCCCGGCCAGGACAGGCCGGTGAGGTTTGTAATCAACAAAATATGGGGCGCGAACAGGAACACGACCACGGCCAGTCCGAAATGGAAGACAAAGCCGCCGATGTAACTCACCGGTGAACGCTTCAGCATGCCAGGCGGGGGCACCGACCGCCGGAAAACGGTATGCAAGCCGGATGCACCGGGCGTATGGCGCGGTGCGGACAAGTCCGGCTTGCGGCCAAGCGAATAAATCTCGAACAGCCGCCACAGCACACCCAGCAGAAAAATGCCGATTGTGATATCAAGCCCCGTTCCCCGAACCCAGGTCAGAAATTGCAGATCATTCATGATTATTTCTCCAGATCGGCCAGGCTGGTCGTTTCATGTGCCGATTTGGCTGCGCCCTTTTTGACGCGGTTGGCCACGCTGACGGCCACGCCTGCGGCCGCTCCCACCACCGAGGCTGCGCTTGCGATCTTGAGTGGATCGGCCGGCATCGACAATGCCTTGTAGAACCCGCCCGCATCCCAGAAATCCGGTTCGGAGCAGCCAAGACAACCGTGCCCGGACTCCACCGGCCAGGAGGTTCCGCCGTTCCATTTCTCCGTGGCACACGCGTTGTGAGTCACCGGCCCCTTACAGCCCAGTTCGAACAGACACCAGCCCCGGCGTGCACCTTCGTCATCGAATGTCTTGGCAAATTTGCCCTGATCGTAGAACGGGCGACGATAGCAGCGGTCGTGAATGGTTTCGCCGTAGAAAGCCTTGGGACGCCCCTTGTCATCGAGTTCCGGCAACGTGCCAAAGGTGAGGTAATGCGCCAGCACGCCCGTCATCACCGCCGGAATGGGCGGGCAGCCCGGAATGTTGACAATGGGTTTGTTCTTGATGATGTCGGACACCGACACGGCGCCAGTCGGGTTCGGATTGGCTTTCGGTATGCCGCCGTAAGACGCACAGGAGCCCATGGCAATGATGGCTGCCGCGCCTTGAGCCGCTTCTTTCAGAATCTCCAGATTGGAACGCCCTGCAATACAGGAATACGCACCATCCAGTCCGAGCGGGATCGAACCGTCCACAATGAGCAGATACTTGCCCATGTTGTCCTTCATCGCGTTGTGCAGGGCTTCTTCGGCCTGGAAACCTGCCGCGGCCATCAGGGTTTCCTGATAATCGAGCGAGATCATGTCGAAAATCATGCCTTCGAGCGTGGGCGAATGCGAACGCGTAATCGACTCGGTACAGCCAGTGCATTCCTGGAACGGAAGCCAGATCACCGAGGGGCGCCTGACTGCAGCCATTGCCTTGGCCATGGCGAGACCGGCTGAAGGGGGCAAGGCCATCATTGAGGCCAGCGTGGCGCAGTACTTGAGAAAGGTACGGCGGGTAACGCCCTGCCGCGCAAGTGAATCGATCAACGGACCCTGCATGATGCTTGCCTCCTGATGTAAAACACCACAGCCTCAAAACATCCTTACGTCCAACTTACCTTAGAGATCGGCGATCAATAACTCAAGCGATTCCTGACCAATTTTCACATCCTGAGGATGCGCCTTCACCAATTCAGGTACCCATGCCACCTCGATGAACCGTGACGTGACCGCACCTTGTATGTTGTGATGCACCACCCACCAGACGCCGGAGCAGGCTGTTTCATTGAGGGTGGATTCGCCATTGGCCTGCAAGGTGACGGCTATTTCGCCTTCTCCCAGCTTTTCTTGCAGCCAGCCCAGATCGGCCGGGGTCAATGGCAACGCGGACAAATCAATGGTTCCGGTCTCACCGGTTTCGAGCAGGTGCCGCAACAATTCGGATATTTCGCGCAATAACGGAAGCGCATTGCCGCTCAGGCCAGATTCAGTCGGCGAGAGATTGATAACGTGTATGGGAATCGCATCAATCGTCATGCTGCCACTCCCTGATCAGATTGCTGATCGCTGTGCAGACGGGAGGAATGGCCGCAGCGACGGCAGGTGTAGGGACTTCACCCCAGTCGACGACACCAGGCTGAATCGCAAACATCGCCCGCCTGTCTGGCCAGTGCCCTGCCAGAATCGCAATCGCGCGCAGATCGGTTAAGCCCACTTCATGCACGGTGGATTTTCGATTGCCCATCAGGAAAGCATCCATCTCGTTTTCCTTCAGCAGCGTCCACTCGCCCGGACTGGATTGAATGTTGGCCGCGTCGACAACAATCAACGCGTCGGCGTCCTCGATTGGCCCTGCCAGCGTGAAAGACAACGTGCCACCATCAAGCAGGGTCACGCCAGGAGAATACCCCCATTCAGGCTCGAGTGCTTGCAGGACATGTATGCCCACTCCCTCGTCGGTGAGCAGCGTGTTGCCAATACCAAGCACAAGACATTTCATGCCTTGAATCTATCAGCACAACCTGCGAATTACAACCAGGTAGTTTGCTCAAGCATCTGATTATTAGTAATTTTTGGCCTCTAAATACAAAGATGCTATTGTCCACGCATCATTCATGTTGATCTCAAGGTCGTTACGGATAGTCGCTTATGTGCCTCGCTATTCCCATGCAGATCGAATCAATCGAAGGTTACACCGCCCATTGCCAGGCCAAGGGGGTATGGCGTGATGTCAGCCTGTTCATGATGCAGGACGAACTGCCCGTAATCGGCGATTTCGTCATGGTGCACGTCGGCTACGCTGTCCAGAAAATTGCTGAGTCCGATGCCCTTGCAACCTGGGAATTGCTGGACCAGATTCTGGAGGAAAGCGGTGAATAAACCAGGGCGTGTTCACACGCCCTGGAGAATCAGGCACTGCCCTGTCGACGGCAACGATCCGCCCACACTGCGGCTTCCAGCCGCGAGCGCAGGTTGAGCTTTTTCAACAAATGTTTGACGTGCACCTTCACCGTACCTTCGGCAATCCCCATATCCCGGGCAATCAGCTTGTTGCTCTTGCCTTCGACCAGGTGTTCGAGGATACGGCCTTCCTGATCGGTCAGACCCGCTTCATTCAAACCGGTTGGACGATTTTTCTCACGTAGCGAGGTCACCAGCAATTGCGTGAGGCTTTCGCTGATGGTGATCTTGCCGCGCGCCGCCTCCCCCAGTTGCCGCATCAGGTCTTCCGGTTCCATGTCCTTCAGCAGATAGCCATCGGCGCCGCCCTGCAGCGCAGCCATCAGGTCTTCCGCCTGATCCGACACAGTGAGCATGATGACGCGGGAGTCCAGTTCGGCGTCCTTGATTTCTTTCAGTACATCGATGCCGCTCATATCCTTCATGTTCAGGTCGAGCAGGATCATGTCCGGGTGTAGCTGATGCGCCAGGGCGATACCGTCCTTGCCGCAGGCGGCTTCGCCAACAAACCGAAATGCCGGCTCGGCCTGGATCAACTGGATCACGCCTTTGCGAAACAGGGGGTGGTCGTCAACGACCAGGATGGTTTGGGGATCGGTCAGATTCATGTGTTTGCAGTTGCATGTAAGGAGGGGACAGCAATGGAAGCCTCGCGCCGGGTACCCGGTGTGAAGTGAAGGGTGACGCGCGTTCCCGCGTCAGGCAGATTCTCGACCGTCAATTGACCACCCAGATTGTTCGCCCGTTCTTCCATGATCGTCATGCCGTAATGATGTGCGCCAGCAGCTTCATGGATGCCAATTCCATCGTCGGTGACTGTGGCCAGAACCGAGCCGTCGCTATCTTGATTCACTCTCACGTTGGCATGGTGGGCCTGCGCATGATTCAGCACGTTGGACAAGGCCTCACGCACGATTTGCAACGCATGGATTTCCTCATTTGGGCTGAGCTTGCAGCCCACCAGATCAACATCCAGCGTAATCGGAATATCTCCACGGCGGCTGAATTCGGACACGGTGGTTTGCAGTGCGGCACTCAGCCCTTCCCCTTCAATGCGCAGTCGGAAAGTGGTCAACAATTCACGTAACTGACGATAGGCGCTGTTGAGGCCTTCGCGCAACTCCTCCAACACTTCCCTGGCTTCGTCACTGCGCTGAGGATTATCGATCAGTGGCTTCATACGACTGACCTGGATTTTCATGTAGGCGAGTGACTGCGCGAGAGAATCGTGCAACTCGCGCGCCAGTGCGGCGCGTTCTTCCAGTAGCGACAGCCGTCGGCTCTGCTCGGTACGACGCGCGGTACCGATCGCAATGCCGATATGGCGCGACAATGCATCCAGCAACTGTGACTGCCATGGCACCAGTTTTTTACCGGGCGGCATTTCCAGTTGCAGCACGCCATATTGCTGCTCGGTGTCCTTGAGCGGAAGCGACAAGATATGCCGCCCATCCTGAAGTGAATAAACGTCCTGTGAAACATGTGCCAGACATTCACTACAGTTCATCAGGCCGCACATGTCCGCATCGCCATGCTCCGGACGCAGCGTACTGGCAATCACCCGGGCTCTGGCGTCGCCGGTTTCCACCATGCAAGCCAAACCATGCCCTACGCCCAATACGGTTTCCAGATCCTGGAGGAGGATGGCATAGGCATCCGGTGCCACGGGGCCGTTATAAAGCCGGGCGATGGAATGGTAGAGCAGTTCCAGCGAACGGTTGGCGATGGTCAGTTCAGCGGTTTTTTCATCGACCCGGACTTCCAGGTTCTGGTACAGCTTGGAAAGATCTTCCGCCATGTGGTTGAAAGCCTGTCCCAGGCGCCCCAGCTCATCGCTGCCCGTGTGCTCGGTACGAGCCGCCAGATTGCCGCGTCCGACGTTGGAGGCAAAGGCGAGCAAGTCGCGTAACGGCAGGATCAAGTCGTTACGCGCCAGATACAGAGTGAGCGCACCGACCAGCAGCGTCATCAGCAAGGCTGCGCCGAGGACCATGCGCAGCACCAGAATCTTGGCCTCGGTGTCGCGTTCGATCTGTTTGACCAGATTATTGATCTGATCAACAAACACCGTGATTTCCTCGATCAGCGGCATGTTGTTTATCGTGCCCGGAGAACTGTTTCCGGCCGCCACAAGGAAGCCCGGCTTGATCCGGTTGTTCCATGCATCCCGCACCGTCACGTAGTCACCAGATAAAAGTGTTTCGGTCCGCTTCGTCATCATCGCGGTGATGCGCGCGTCCTGGAGGGTGACATCGAACGCATCGACCGCCTTGCGCAACGGGACCGCAACGTCAGCACCTCCCGGCAGCCGTGCTGATAGTACAAGGCTGGTCATTTTATAAGTCTGCATACGCAGGCTGCCTGCCAGATTGATTGCTTCGCCGCTGCCCTGGACCGACTCGGCGATGATGGCCGAACTGAACATGCCAAGAATCGCGAAACTGGCTATAAGCGCCAGTGCGCCGCCCAGCTTGAGTAGCAGCGAATGCTGCAGAAATCCGCGTTTTTCTTTCATGTTCGCCTTTTGGACAGAATAGATCGCCAGCAATATTAAGGAATACCTCTAATGTTCCATGTCCCGGGTTCAGGGTTTCAAGCGATCAATTGTTTGGCATACAAACCCTTGAAATAAAACGTTTATAACGTGCTCCCCCGTATCATTCCAGGACAAGGGTGCGCATACATAGGCCTTGTTGCTCATCCATTGCCACGATCAGTGGATTTGCATGTCTTTTTTTGCTAGAGTCCAAGTGCGGCGAATTGTCGCATGGTGAATTGTCGCGGTGATGGGCAATTTTCACAGCCCCGCTTTTTAAGCGATTCGGGTTAACGCTTCAGACTTTCCACGAATCGACAGGCAATAGTTAATTTTACACAGGGAGCCAGGCAATCATGAAACAGGACGACATCAAAACACCCGACACGCAACTCGACTTGGGTCGCAGAAAATTTCTGAACACCACCGCACTGGTGGGTCTCTCCGGTGTGGGACTTTCAGTTGGCCTGTCCGCCTGCAACAAGGAATCGGCTCCTACCGCAGCGGCCCCGAGCGCCAAAGGCGAAGTGGCCGCGCACAGCCCATACGAGGTGGCGCCTGGTCAACTCGATGAATACTACTCATTTTCCAGCGGTGGCCATTCCGGTGATGTGCGCATCTACGGCCTGCCGTCCGGCCGCCAGCTGAAGAGCATTCCGGTCTTCAACACGGACAATCTGGTGGGCTGGGGCATCACCAATGAATCCAAGGCAATCATCGGCACCAAGCCCAACGGCACGCTGAAATACTCCACCGGCGACACACACCACGTACACCAGACCTACACCGACGGCACCTACGACGGCAAATACTTTTTCGTGAACGACAAGATCCATGGCCGTCTGGCGCGCGTTCGCATGGACACCATGGAATGCGACAAGATCACGGAACTGCCCAACATCCAGGGCTTTCACGGCACCTTCACCGACAAGCGTGACCCTGTTGATCCCAAGATCAACCACACTACCCGCGTGTTCTGCGGTGCCGAGTTTTCCATTCCGCTGCCCAACGATGGGCGCGACATGGAAGACGGCAGCAAGTACAAATCGCTGTTCAGCTGCGTCGATTCCGAAAGCATGGAAGTGCGCTGGCAGGTACTGATCGACGGCAACTGCGACCTGGTAGCGTCCTCCTACGACGGCAAGCTGGCAGCGACCAACCAGTACAACACCGAGATGGGCGTCCATTACGAGGATACGATGTCGTCGGAAATGGATGCCTGCCTGTTCTTCAACGTGGCCCGCATCGAAGAAGCAGTAAAAGCTGGCAAGGTAACCACCATCGGCAGTTCCAAGGTGCCGGTGGTAGACGGCACGAGGGCCTCCAACAAGGATCCGAAAGCCGCGCTGACCTGTTACGTTCCGATCCCGAAGAACCCGCACGGCGTGAACATCACCCCCGACGGCAAGTATTACGCCTGCTCGGGCAAGCTCTCGCCGACGGCTTCGGTAATCGAACATGCCCTCGTGCTGAAATGGTTTGACGGCGGACTGGCGAATGCACGCGACGCTGTCGTCGCCGAACCCGAAATCGGCCTCGGACCGCTGCACACCGGGTTTGATAACAAGGGCAATGCCTACACCACGCTGTTCCTCGACAGCCAGATCGTGAAGTGGAACGTAGAAGCCGCGATCAAGGCGTTCAAGGGTGACAAGAATGCCAAGGCGGTGGTGGATCGCATCGATGTGCAATACCAGCCGGGACATGGTTTCACCTCGATGGGCGAAACCAAGGAAGCCGATGGCCGCTTCTTCCTTTCGGACAACAAGTTCTCCAAGGACCGTTTCCTGCCCGTGGGTCCGCTCCATCCCGAAACCGCACAGCTGATCGACATCAGCGGCGACAAGATGAAGCTGGTGCACGACCACTCGGTGCTCTCCGAGCCGCATGATTCGATCATCGTCCGTCGTGACATCATCAAGACGCGCCAGATCTACAACCTGGATGAATTCCCGAACGCAGTGAAGGATCCCAAGGAATCAGGCGTCTTCCGCAATGGCAAAAAGGTGACGGTCAAGCTCATCAGCCAGGCTCCGGCCTTCAGCCTGCGGGAGTTCAAGCTCAAGAAGGGTGACGAAGTGACCATCATCCTGACCAACCACGACAAGGTGGAGGATCTGACCCACGGCTTCGCGATCCCGAAGTACGACATCAACTTCATCGTCAATCCGCAGGAGACCAAGTCGGTCACGTTCATCGCCGACAAACCCGGGGTGTACTGGTGTTATTGCACCCACTTCTGCCATGCGCTGCACCTGGAAATGCGCAGCCGCATGATTGTCGAAGCGTGACCGGCAACCCCATTCCCACAATAGGGGAATGGGGTTCACTCTCGATAATCTGCGATAATTCCAGCAGATAAAAACAACGCCCGAAAGGGCGTTGTTTTTTCCGCGGTTCTGTTCGATGTTTAAAGGCTTGCTGGTGCTTAAAATGACTAACCCTGCCGGTTTTCTCGCCCGTCTCCTGACAGCACTTTTCCTGTTTTGCGCCACGGGGCTGGCCGCCGGCGGAAGCGGAAGCTATGAGGCACCGCTGCCCGTACAGTTGTCCACCGACCCGGACCTCTGCGCCTATGTCCCGTGCAAGGACGTGCTGCCTGGCGCCGACAGCTTTTCCCACCGCATGGGCAAGCCTGCGTATGTCGAGGCATACCAGAGCAAGAAAGGCGATCATGGCGAAAAAGGCGACCATAACGAAAAAGACGATCGCGACAAAAACGGCAGCCAGGGCGAAAAAGACGATCGCAAACTGATCGGCTACGTATTCCTGTCCACCGACATCGTTGACATCCCCGCCTATTCGGGCAAGCCGGTGGTGACGCTGATCGGCATGGACACCAAGGGCCTCGTCACCGGCGTGCGGGTTCTGCGACACTCCGAGCCGATCCTGCTGCTGGGGATTCCGGAAGAAGAACTCACCAAGTTCATCAAGCAGTATGTGGGCAAGTTTGTGGGCTCCAAAATCGAAGTGGGTGCGGGCCGGCCGGATCAGGGCGTGATCGGCCTGGATGCCATCACCGGCGCCACAGTGACCGTGATTGCGCAAAACCAGGTCGTCCTGCGCAGCGGTCTTGCCGTAGCAAGGCAGGTGGGCATCATCAAACCCACCATTCTCCCGCAGGCGAAGTACCTGCCTGTGGAAGGCAAGCTGGACTGGAACGCGCTGGTCGAGGAAGGCAGCATCCAGCAGCTCAAGGTCAGCACGGCAGAGGTGGGGATGCCACGCTCGCCCCAGCCCTACATCGATATTTATTTTGGCTACCTCAATGCGCCGGCGGTGGGCCGCAGTGTGCTCGGCGATGCCGTTTACCAAAGCCTGATGTCCCGGCTCAAGCCTGACGAGCATGCCATTTTCCTCGTCGCAAACGGTCTGGAATCGTTCAAGGGTTCGGGCTTTGTCCGCGGGGGCATCTATGACCGGGTGCAGGTGTCGCAGGACATGGACTCCTTCACTTTCCGCGATCTGGATTATCTCAACCTGTACAAGATCGAGGCTGCCGGTGCGCCGGATTACCGCGAGTCGGCCATCTTCATCATCCGTTCATCGACATTCAGCGCGGCCTACCCGTGGAGCCTGGTGTTCCTGGCCAACAAGATGGACCAGCAGACGGGTTCCCGCACCTTTGTCAACTTTAGCCGTGAGTACTGGTTGCCGGGCCGCTATCTGCAGGGGGGACATCCGGAAATCGTCGAACCGGAGGCAACCTGGGTAACAGTATGGAAATCGCGCAAGCTCGAGATCGTGCTGTTCGTGCTTTGGCTTGCTGCCGCGGGGGCGGTATATGCGTTGCGGGACAAGCTGGTTCGGCGCTCAACGATGAAAGACACGCGCTGGAAAGATTATCCCAAATATCTGCTATGGGCTTCATCGATCGGCTTCGTCGGCTTCTACCTTTTGGCGGTGCCATCGATCACCCAGGTGCTGACCTGGTTCCACTCCATTCTGTTTGAGTGGAAGTGGGAACTGTTCCTGTCCGATCCGTTCATCTTCCTGTTCTGGATCTTCATCATCGTCAGCGTGTTCTTCTGGGGACGCGGGATGTTCTGCGGCTGGATGTGCCCCTACGGCTCGCTTTCCGAGGGCATCTACCATATCGCCGGCAAATTGGGGCTGAAGCGCTACCAGCGCCACCTGTTGCCGCAGCGCTGGCATGATCGCTTGAAGTGGCTCAAATACGGCATCTTTGCCGGTTTGCTCGCGGTGTCCTTCTATTCCATGGGGATGGCCGAGAAACTCTCCGAAATCGAGCCATTCAAGACCACTTTCCTGGTCGGCGCGTGGAACCGCACCTGGCCCTTCTTCACCTTCTGGGCGGTACTGATGGTCGCATCGGCATTCTTCGAGCGCCCGTTCTGCAAGTATCTGTGCCCGCTGGGCGCTGCTCTGGCTGTCCCCTCCACGTTCCGCTGGTGGGGTCTCAAGCGCAAGCAGGAATGCGGTCCCTGCGCAGCGTGTGCGGTCGGCTGCGGCTCACAGGCCATCGACAAAGCCGGTCGCATTGATCAGCGCGAATGCCTGCTGTGCCTCGACTGCCAGGTTCTCTACTACGACGACCATGCCTGCCCGCCGCTGGCGCAGGAACGCAAGCGCCGCACCAAGGCCGGCGAGTCCCTGACCGCAGTCGCCGACGATGGCTATTTCATTCCCATCGTGGCGGCCGCCGCGACATCCGCTCCCGCCGCGACATCGCGGCAAAACCTGCCCGCCTTCATCGGTCAGGAATTCTTTGATCACCTGTTCCCCTGGAGCCGCAAGGCGCTGGCGCAGCCGCGCCTGCTGCAGGCAGTCAGCCTCGCGCTGGCGCTTTTGGTGACGTGGGTGTGGGTGCTCGGTGCAGTGGGCAAGATCGGCCCAGGCATCGTGCTCGGCTGGTGGCTGGCGTGGAGCGCCTATGAACTGGTGGTGCGCATGCGCTGCAAACCCTATGTCAAGGATGGTCCGTGGTGGGGACGCAACCTGCGCCCGGCATCCTGGGCCGACATGGCCTCCTACGTGGGGTTCAAGAACCTGCTGATCGCAGCCGCCCTGTTCCTGCTGATGAAAGGCGCCGGCATCCTCGAATTCCTGCAAAACCAGCCGTCTTTACAATGGCTGTACTAAGGGGCTGCCACGTCGTTTTCGGCGTGCTGGCCAGCCTGTTTGCCGGAACCGCCGTCCAGGCGGCTGAGTGGACGGTGCGCCCGGGCGAATCGATCGCCGCCGCCATCGAACGCGCCGCGCCCGGTGACACGGTGCAGGTGGAACGCGGCCGCTATACCGAGCGGCTGGTGATCAACAAGCCCATCACTCTGAAAGGAATCGACCGCCCCACCCTGAGCGGCGGACTCGAAGGCGATCCCATCCGCATCGTCGCCGAGGACGTCGTCATCGACGGGATGAACGTAAGCGATTCGGGTGACAGCATGATCGACCAGAACGCAGGCATCTACATCCAGCCGGGCGCGCATCGTGCAGTCGTCCGCAACTGCAACCTGAGCTACAACCTGTTCGGCCTGTGGATCGAAAAGGTGAGCGATGTGCGCATCGAGAACAACCTCATTACCGGCAAGCGCGACTACCGCTCGTCCTCGCGTGGCAATGGTATCCAGCTCTACAACACGAAGGGCGCGCGCATCATCGGCAACCATATCAGCTTCGTGCGGGATGCGATTTATGTCGACGTTTCGCACCACGCGATCTTCCGCGGCAACCGCATGCATCACAGCCGCTACGGCACGCATTACATGAACTCCTACTACAACCTGTGGGAAGGTAACGACACGTACCACAACCGCGGCGGCCTGGCGCTGATGGAAGTGCGTAACCAGGTGGTTCGCAATAATCGCGCGTGGGGCAACTCCGACCATGGCATCATGCTGCGGACGATTCAGGACGCCGTGGTGGAAAACAACGTGGTGGCCGGCAACGCCCGCGGATTTTTCATTTACGACGCCGAGTACAACACCCTGCGTGGTAATCAGATCATCGACAACATCGTCGGCGTGCACCTGTGGGCCGGATCCTTCAACAACCAGGTGGAACGCAACGATTTCATTTCCAACCGCGAGCAGGTCCGTTACGTTGCCTCGCGCGATACGGCGTGGGGAGCCAAGGAAGGCAACCACTGGAGCAATTACATTGGCTGGGACCGCAACGGCGATGGCATAGGCGACGTGCCCTACGAAGCCAACGACGTGGTCGACCGGCTTTCCTGGCGCCACCCGATGATGAAATTACTGCTTGCAAGCCCGGCTGTGCAAACCCTGCGCATGGTGGGCCAGCAATTTCCGCTATTACGCGCCCCCAGCATCGTGGACTCCAACCCGCGCATGCATCCTGACAAAAATGACTGGAGAAACTGGATTGGCAAGCATTTCCCTGGCGCCCGCTAACATGCGCCCCGCTTCAAATGCCGAAACTGTCGTCGCCGCACGTGCGGTCACCAAACATTATGGTGCCGTGCATGCGGTGGACGGCGTCACGCTCGACATCGCCCGCGGCGAACTGTTCGGACTGATCGGCCACAACGGCGCTGGCAAGAGCACCCTGTTCAAGATGATGCTGGGCCTGATTCCGCTTACGTCGGGCGAGATCCTCATCGACAAGGCATCCGTGTCTGGCAGCGGGTTCCGCGCGGTGCGGCGCAAGATCGGCTACCTGCCTGAAAATGTCGTGCTCTACGAAAACCTGACCGGACTGGAAACCCTGCAATTCTTTTCGCGGCTGAAAGGCGCCTCCCTGCAGGATTGTGCCCCCGCGCTGGAACGTGTGGGTCTGACCCACGCGGCCAAACGGCGCGTGCGCGAATACTCCAAGGGCATGCGCCAGCGTCTCGGCTTTGCCCAGGCCCTGCTCGGGCGGCCGCAGATCCTGTTTCTCGACGAGCCGACCACCGGACTGGATCCGGAGGCAATCCGCGAGTTTTACGCGATCCTGCGCGGGCTCAGATCAGAAGGGGTGACGGTGGTGCTGACCTCGCACATCCTGGCCGAGATCCAGGAGCGGGTCGACCGCCTCGCAATCATGGCCGCAGGCAAAGTCCAGGCCATCGGCACCGTCCAGGCATTGCGCGAGCAGATGGATCTGCCGCTGTGGTTCGACATCCGGATTGCCGCCGAACACCTTGACACGGTGCGTACCGCGCTCGGCCATCTGCCGATCAGCGCCATCGAATCCCGCGACGACCACGTCGCGGTGCAGTGCCGCCGCGAAACCAAGATGGCCGTGCTTGAAGCCCTCGCCGCGCTCAACGGCAAGGTACTCGACCTGCATGTGCGCGAACCTTCGCTCGAAGACGTATTCTTCGGCTTTTCCGATTAAGGGAGCGACAATGGAATTCAGACAAATCGGCATCATCGCCGGCAAGGAATTCTGGGATCGCATCCGCAACCGCTGGGTGCTCGCCGTGGCGCTGGTGTTTACCGTGTTCGCGCTGGCCATCGCCTATTTCGGCGGTGCCCAGCAGGGTGCAGTGGGGTTTCGCTCGATCGAATTCACCATCGCCAGCCTGGTCAGCCTGGTGATCTACCTGATACCGCTGATCGCGCTGATCCTCGGCTTCGATGCCATTGTCGGCGAGCGCGAGCGCGGATCGCTCGATCTGTTGCTGTCGATGCCGATCACCCGCCTCGAGCTGCTGCTGGGAAAATATCTCGGTTTGGCATCGGCTTTGGCGTTTTCCACCGTGACGGGCTTCGGTCTGGTCGCCATCGTGCTGTCCACCCAGCTCAATCTCGGTGCACTGCTCCACTACTTCGGCTTCATGCTCAGTTCGGTTCTGCTCGGCATGGCCTTCCTCAGCCTCGCAGTAATGGTCTCGGTCTTTGCAGCGGATCGCACCCGTGCGTCGGGCATGGCCATCGGACTGTGGTTCTTCTTCGTGCTGGTATTCGATCTGTTGCTGCTGGGCGCCCTGGTCATCACCGGCGACCGCTACGGCGGCGAGATTTTTCCCTACCTGCTGATGGCGAATCCTGCCGACGTGTTCCGCATTCTGAATATTTTTGGACTGGAAGACGTCCGTACCCTGTACGGACTGGCGACCGTATTCCCCCGCGCACTGGCCAATCCCTGGCTGCTGGGCCTGGTGATGCTCGCCTGGATCGTGGCACCCTTGGGTATTGCAAACTGGAGATTCCGTAAATGAACCTTGTACGATCAACGCTCATTCTTGCCGCGCTGGCGGCAGCTGCGCTCACCGCCTGCGGGCAGTCGGAGACCGCATCCAAACTTGATCCACTGGAAATCACTCAGGGCACTTCCTGCACCCTCGATGGCATGCTGCTCGTCGATTATCCCGGCCCCAAGGCGCAGATCCATTATGCTGGGCAGGCGGAACCGGATTTCTTCTGCGATACGGTGGAGATGTTCAACGTCTACCTCAAGCCAGAACAAGTCAGAGCTGTGCGCGGCCTTTTTGTCCAGGACATGGGCAAAGCCGACTGGGATGATCCTCGCGATCACTGGATGGACGCCAAGAACGCCTACTACGTTCACGGCAGCAAGCGGCGGGGCTCAATGGGGCCGACGATTGCCAGCTTCGCCCAGGAAGCGGACGCGGCCAAATTCGCCGCCGAGTACGGCGGCAAGGTCTATCGTTTCACCGGCATCACATCCGACATGGTGGTGCTGGACGGTGGCGCACAACATGACAGCAATATGTAAGCGACATGGCAAGTTTCTTTGAAAATCTGGATCCCGACACGGCTGAAGAGATCGAACAGCTATCACGGCTCGTCTATGAACTGCGCGAGAACCGCAATACCGTTCTAAAGATTCATGGCGCGGAGGACGAGGCGGCACTGCTGCAGCAAATCCAGAGCGGTACGGTGGCCGAACATCCGGCCTACGAACACTATCTTGCCGCGCGGATTCTCGCCGACACGCGAGAAACGGTACGCGCAGCGCTCGCCGAACATCTAGCGGAAGCCAACAACAAATGAGCCTGAACCTCGAACTCGGTTCTGCCATTGAAACAGCCTTCGGGGATGCTCTCGAATGCCCTGTCGAACAGAAGCAGGATGCATTGATCATCCGTCTGAAGAATGGTGTGACACTGGAAGCGCGCTATGCCGCGCCAGATGCCTATTCGTTGCGCTGGATTTATGGCGATGTCGAATCCACCATCGACACCGCCCCCCTCCACCATGGGCTGGCGACCTTCCCCAACCACTTTCACGACGCAGGCGGCCACATCGTTGCGGACCCGATCACGCGTCCCGATGCCCTCCCGGCAGACAATCTGCAAAGACTGATCCGTGCCTTGCTCGATGACCCGATGCTCGGGGTCAAGGACATCAGCTGATGCGTCTTCCGGTGAAGCTACTGTCCCTGGGGATAGTCGTGCTCGCGATTGCAGCCGCTGCCGTCGTGCTGCTGCCCCATGGCAAGCAGGCAGCTGACAAGCAGGCAGCCAAAAAACTCGACCTGATCACGAACGAGCTTTGCGTCGTTGCACCGGCAACGCCCTACGATCCTGCCTCGGGTCTGGCCATGCTCGCGCCGCGGCCGATACCCGCCGCCGCGCGCTGCCCGGTATGCGGCATGTATCCTGCCCGCTTTCCGCGCTGGGCCGCGCAAAGCCTATTCAAGGATGGCGCCGCTCACTTCTTCGACTCGCCGATCGACCTGTTCGCCTTCCTGCAAAGAGTCGATCGCTACGACAGCCGCTACACCGTGGACGATGTTGCCGTCAGCTTTGTAACCGACTTTGAAACCGGCCAATGGATCGAGGCCCAGGACGCCTTCTTCGTCCACGGCTCCAGCGCCTTTGGCCCGATGCGCGATGCCGACCTGCCCGCCTTTGCCAGCCGCAAGGTGGCCGATACCTTTGCCCGGAATCGTGGCGGCAAGGTGTTGCCATTTACGGCAGTGACGCCCGAGCTGATCCAGTCGCTGAACCGCAGCATGCGCCATCGCCACTGACACCGCCTGACCGGATTCGTCAATAAAAAAACGGGGGAGATTTTCATCTCCCCCGTTTTTTTAACCAAACTACAGTCGTTCGTGCTCAGCGCTTATTGTGACAGCCCAACCATATAGTCGACTGCCGACTTGACTTCATCATCGGTCAGCGCGGCGTTTCCGCCGCGTGCCGGCATCATGCCTTTTGCACCGGTAAATCCTTCCATCGCATGCTTGTAGAGCAGGTCCTTGCCCTGCGCAATACGCGGCCCCCAGTCGGCTTTATCGCCGGGCTTCGGCGCGCCGGCCACACCTGCCGCGTGACACAAGGAGCAGGTCTTGTTGAAGACACCCTTACCGATTGTGTTCTCAGCCATGGCCGGTTCTGCCACCGGTGCCGCAGCGGGTGCTGCAGCCTCGGGCGTTGCCGGGGTGGAGGCTTCCGGTGCAGCACTTTCCTGCTTCCCGCAAGCACTCAGCAAAGCCGCCAGTGAAACGGCCAGTACGAGTGATGTCATCTTCATTTAAATCTCCTGTTGAGGCTGGGCCTTGTTGAAAGCCCTGGATGGATAAAGTCATTCATGGACTGTCCTGTCTGAATTGATAGGCCAGTCCCAATTTTGATGCGGGTTAGATGATTCAAATACCGCGCGGAATATAGCACACCTTCCCGACGCATCTCAGGACTGAGGGAGTACCCCCAATACATCAAACCCACTCCCCATGACGGCCACACGTTTAAATAACAGTTAAATAACAAATGGTTACACCACTACCACCTGTACCTATTTGGTGGTAGTGCCCTTGCATAACAGGAATAACATACCTTTTCATCCGATTTTCTCGAGGATATAGTGCGCTCATCATTTCGGATAAAGACGTATTAGAAATCTCGTAGAGGAGCATCATGGCGACGCAGACCCAGAAACAGATTTCCGTGCTTTCCTTGAGCACAATGGCATTTACCGTGTGCTTTGCCGTGTGGGTGATGTTCTCCATCATCGGCATCCCGATCAAAGCTAATCTCGGCCTCAATGAAACCCAGTTCGGCCTGCTTGCCGCCACCCCCATCCTCACCGGCTCGCTGATCCGCCTGCCGCTCGGTATGCTCACCGACAAGATCGGCGGCCGTATCGTGTTCTTCGTACTGATGGTGTCAACCGTCATTCCGATCTACATGATCAGCATGGCCACGGCATACTGGCACTTTTTGGTACTGGGCCTGTTCATCGGCGCCGCCGGTGGCGCCTTCTCGGTCGGCATCTCCTACGTCGCGCGCTGGTTTACCAAAAAGAACCAGGGATTTGCCATGGGCATTTTCGGAGCTGGCAACGCCGGTGCCGCGGTAACCAAATTCGTCGCGCCCTCGCTGGTGGTCGCCTACGGCTGGCAGACGGTGCCGCAGGTGTATGCCGTCGCCATGCTCGCCATGGCGATCCTGTTCTGGATCTTCACCTACACAGACACCACGCACCATGTACCGAGCCACATCACCATCAAGGAACAGCTCGCCGCACTCAAGGATCCCAATGTGTGGAAGCTGTGCCAGTACTACTCCATCGTGTTCGGCGGCTACGTCGCGCTGAGCCTGTGGATGACCAAATATTACATTACCGAATACGGCTTCGGTATGCAGACTGCCGCGCTGATGGCCGCGATCTTCGTGCTGCCATCCGGCGTCATCCGCGCCATGGGTGGCTGGCTGTCCGACAAGGTGGGCGCGCAGAAGCTGACCTGGTGGGTGATGTGGGTGTCGTGGATCTGCCTGTTCCTGTTGTCGTATCCGCAGACCGAGATGGTCATCCAGACCACCAAGGGCGAAATGTCGCTGCACCTCGGGCTTAACGTATGGGTGTTCACCGCGCTACTGTTTACTCTCGGCATTGCCTGGGGCTTCGGCAAGGCCAGCGTGTTCAAGTACATCTCCGACGAATACCCGAAAAACATTGGCGTCATCTCCGGCATCGTCGGCCTGGTTGGTGGCCTTGGCGGTTTCATACTGCCGATCATGTTCGGCGCCATCGTCGACCTCACCGGCATTAACAGCGGCATTTTCATGCTGATGTACGGCGTGGTCTGGGTATCGCTCATCTGGATGTATCTGACTGAAATACGCAAATCCTCGATGATCAAGTCGACCGCCCCCGACATCCTCGAATAACCCACGACCACGACCTTTCTTCAACCCCAAGCACCTTTCCTCAACATCAAGCGGAGCGAACTATGCCTACCAATATCAAAGACTGGAACCCGGAGGACCCGACGTTCTGGGAAAAGACCGGCAAGAAGATTGCCTACCGTAACCTGTGGATTTCGGTTCCCAGCTTGCTGAATGGCTTCGCCATCTGGCTGATGTGGGGAATCATCACCGTGCAGATGCTGAATCTGGGGTTCCCCTTCAGCAAGGATGAGATGTTCACCCTGACGGCCATTTCCGGCCTGGCGGGCGCAACCCTGCGCATCCCGGCCTCCTTCTTCATCCGTATCGCGGGTGGCCGTAACACTATTTTCCTGACCACGGCCTTGCTGATGATCCCCGCCTTCGGCACCGGTCTCGCGCTGCAGGACAAGTCCACGCCGCTGTGGATGTTCCAGATGCTGGCGTTGCTCTCCGGTATCGGCGGCGGCAACTTCGCCTGCTCGATGTCGAACATCAGCACCTTCTTCCCCAAGCGCCTGCAAGGTACCGCGCTGGGCATCAACGCCGGGCTGGGTAACTTCGGCGTCACCACCATGCAGATCCTGATCCCTCTGGTGATGACGACCGGCATGTTTGCTGCCTTCGCAGGCGGCTCGATGGAACTGGTGAAGGATAGCGGCTGGATTCTCGGCAAGATTCTGGCGGGCACCCCCACCTATATCCAGAATGCCGGCTTCGTCTGGTTGCTGCTGCTGGTGCCGCTGGCCTTCTTCGGTTTCTTCGGCATGAATAACCTGCTCACCGTCACCCCCAATATCGGCTCCACGATCAGTGCTTTTGCCAAGGTGCTGTGGCTGTATGGCCTGGCCTTTCTTACCGCAGGCGTGGGCCTCTACCTCTACCTGCCCGCGCCCACCGGTCTTGGCCTGCTCAACATGTGGGTGGCGCTGCCGCTGATCATGATCGTCACCCTGCTGGTGATGAAGCTCGCTGCCTTCGGCGAGATGAAGGGCAACATCGCCAAGCAGTTCGAGATTTTCAATAACAAACACACCTGGTCGATGACGGCGCTGTACCTCGTCACCTTCGGTTCTTTCATCGGTTTCTCGATGGCGCTGCCGTTGTCGATCACCGTGATCTTCGGTGACAGCCATACGCTTGATGCAGCTACGGGCGTGTGGATGCACACCAAAAACCCCAACGCGCCGTCCGCGCTGCAATACGCCTGGATCGGACCCTTCGTCGGTGCGCTGATCCGCCCGGTGGGCGGCTGGATTTCCGACAAGGTGGGCGGCTCCATCGTGACCCAGATCATTTCTGCGGTGATGGTGGTGGCATCTGCCTACGCGGGTTACATCATGATGCAGGCCTACCAGTCGGCCACACCTGAAGTGTTCTTCACCCAGTTCATCATCACCTTTGTCGTGCTGTTCGCTGCTACCGGCGTCGGCAACGGCTCTACCTTCCGCACTGTCGGCGTGGTGTTCGACCGTGTGCAGGCTGGCCCGGTGCTTGGATGGACCTCTGCAGTGGCTGCCTATGGTTCCTTTATCGCGCCGGTGGTGATCGGCGAGCAAATCAAGGCCGGCACCCCGCAAAACGCGATGTACGGATTCGCCATCTTCTACGCCGTGTGTCTGGTGCTGAACTGGTGGTTCTACCTGCGCAAGAACGCCTACATCAAGAACCCCTGAAAAATGTCAGGGATCGGAACCCCCAAGCTGGCCCGATCCCTGTCCGCCCCATGAATCATAGCGACCCGAAGGAGCAACAATGAGTCACTTTCTCGACCGTTTAAAGTTTTTTGAAAAAATCAAGGAGACCTTCTCCAACAACCACGGCATCGTCACCAATGAAGATCGCCAGTGGGAAGATGCTTACCGCCACCGCTGGGCGCACGACAAAGTGGTTCGTTCCACTCATGGCGTGAACTGTACCGGCGGCTGTTCGTGGAAGATTTTCGTCAAAAATGGTCTGGTTGCGTTCGAGATGCAACAGACCGACTATCCGCGTACCCGCGAAGACCTGCCGGACCACGAGCCGCGCGGCTGCCAGCGTGGCGCATCTTTCTCCTGGTATCTGTACAGCCCGCAGCGGATCAAATACCCGCTGATCCGCGGCCGTTTGCTTGATTTGTACCGCACCGAGCGCAAGTCCGGCAAGGATCCGGTCGAGGCATGGGCTGCGATTCAGGCTGACGAAAACAAGCGCAAGAAATACACGGCCGTACGCGGCCTGGGCGGTTTCGTGCGCGCCGAGTGGGAAGAAGTCAAAGAAATCGTCGCGGCCGCCAACGTTTACACCATCAAGAAATATGGTCCTGACCGGATTTTCGGTTTCTCGCCGATTCCGGCCATGTCGCAAATTTCCTATGCTTCCGGTGCGCGCTACCTGTCGCTCATCGGCGGCGCCTGCGGTTCCTTCTACGACTGGTATTGCGATCTGCCGGCGGCCTCCCCGCAAACCTGGGGTGAACAGACCGACGTGCCGGAATCAGCTGACTGGTTCAACTCCACCTACATCATTGTCTGCGGCTCCAGCCTGCCGACCACACGTACGCCGGATGCCCACTTTGTTTCCGAGGTGCGCTACAAGGGTGCAAAAGTCATTTCGATGGCCCCCGATTACGCCGAGTATTGCAAAGCTTCCGATCTGTGGATGCCGGTCAATCCGGGCAGCGACACCGCCGCTTTCCTGGCAATGGGACACGTGGCTCTGAAAGAGTTCTACATCGACAAGCAGGATCCCTATTTCTCGGAATACGCTCGCAAATACACCGATCTGCCGATCCTGGTGATGCTGCGCCAGCATGGTGAAGGCTATGTCTCCGACCGCTGCCTGCGCGCGTCCGACCTGGATGGCGCATTGGGCGAGACCAACAATCCCGACTGGAAAACCATCGTCTACGACGAAAAATCCAAGTCACTCGTCGTGCCAAATGGCTCGATCGGTTTCCGCTGGGGTGAAGAAGGCAAGTGGAACCTGTTGCCCAAGAACGCCGCCAGCCAGCAGGAAATCCTGGCCGAACTATCTTGCATCGACAGCAAGGATGCCGTGGTTTCTGTCGGCTTCCCGCACTTTGAGCCGGGTGAAGGCGATCTGCTGTACCGCAATGTGCCCGTACGCAAGATCAAGCTGGCCAACGGCGAAGAAGCACTGGTTGCATCCGTGTTTGACATGCAGATTGCACAGTACGGTATTGACCGTGGCCTGGGCGGCGACAATGTCGCCAAGGACTACAAGGATGCCGCCGTGGCCTATACCCCGGCCTGGGCTGAAAAAGTCACCGGCGTGAAGGCTGCCGACATCGAGCGCACCGGCCGCGAATTCGCCTACAACGCATCCAAGACGCATGGCAAATCCATGGTGATCATGGGCGCTGCGATCAACCACTGGTACCACAACGACATGATGTACCGCGGGGTGATGAACCTGCTGCACATCTGCGGTTGCGTGGGTCAATCCGGTGGTGGCTGGGCGCACTACGTGGGCCAGGAAAAACTGCGTCCGCAGGCTGGCTGGGCACCGATCGCTTTTGCACTCGACTGGCAGCGTCCGCCGCGTCACATGAATTCCACGTCCTACTGGTATTTCCACACCGACCAGTGGCGCTATGAAACGCTGCGTGGTGACGACCTCACCTCACCCGCCGGCAAGGGCAAGTACAAGGGCTACTCGCTGGCCGACTACAACGTCGCAGCGGTCCGCATGGGCTGGCTGCCGTCCGCGCCGCACTGGAATGCCAACCCGCTCGATCTGGTTTCCGAAGCCGAGAAAGCCGGCGCCACCGACGAGGCAAGCATCGCCCAGCACGTGATCGGCAAGCTCAAGGATGGCTCGCTGGATGTGGCATTCGCCGACCCGGACAATCCTGTCAACTGGCCGCGCAACCTGTTCGTCTGGCGTGCCAACCTGATCGGCACCTCCGCCAAGGGCCACGAGTACTTCCTCAAGCACCTGCTCGGCGCACAGAACGGCGTGCTGCAGGAATCCGGTGCCGGAAGCGAAAACAAGCTGGTCAAGTGGCACGACGAAGCGCCCATCGGCAAGCTGGACCTGATGGTCGATATCAACTTCCGTCTGAATTCCACCGGTTCGTACTCCGATATCGTTCTGCCGACAGCTACCTGGTATGAGAAGAATGACCTCAATACCACCGACATGCACCCCTTCATGCATCCGCTGTCAGAAGCGGTGTCACCCGGCTGGCAGTCCAAGTCCGACTGGCAGATTTTCAAGAACATCGCAGAAACCTTCTCCACCCTGGCCGAGAAGCATCTCGGTACGCGCAAGGACATCATTGCCCTGCCGATGCAGCATGATTCGCCATTCGAAATGGCTCAGCCCTTCGGCGAGGTCAAGGACTGGAGCAAAGGCGAATGCGATCCGATTCCCGGCAAAACCATGCCGCTGCTCAAGGTGGTCGAGCGTAACTTTGCCGACACCTACAAGAAGTACATCGCCATCGGCCCATTGATGGTCAAGATCGGCAACAACGTCAAGGGTATCGACTGGAATACCGAGATGGAATACGACCAACTGAAGGTCATGAACGGCACAGTAAAAGTGCCGGGCGTTTCCTTTGGCATGCCTTCTCTCGAGGAAGACATCAAGGTTTGCGATTCAGTGTTGCGCATGGCACCTGAAACCTGCGGTGAAGTCGCTCACAAATCCTGGACTGCGCTGTCCAAGAAGACCGGCATCGACCACCATCACCTGTACTCTGCCCGTCACGAAGACAAAATTACGTTTGCTGACATCCAGATACAGCCGCGCAAGATCATTACCGCGCCAACCTGGTCTGGTATTGAATCCGAAACGGTATCCTACACGTCGTGCTACACCAATATTCATGAGCATATTCCGTTCCGCACCCTGACCGGTCGCGCTCATTTCTATCAGGATCACGAGTGGATGCTGGACTTCGGTGAAGGCTTCTGCGTGCATAAGCCACCACAGGACATGAAGTCATTCGGCAACATTTCGCCGAGCATCATGGCGGAGAAACACATCAAGCTGAAATGGATTACACCGCACTCCAAGTGGGGCATCCATTCAACCTATCAGGACAACCTGCGCATGCTGACCCTGTTCCGTGGCGGACCGTATGTGTGGATTTCCGAAGTCGATGCCAAGGCAGCCGGGATCGAGGACAACGACTGGGTTGAAGCGATCAATGCCAACGGTGCAACCGTGGCGCGGGCAGTCGTCTCGCAGCGCATATCGCGCGGCGTGGCCATGATGTACCACGCCCAGGAGAAAATTGTGAACGTGCCCGGATCGAATACCACCGGCAAACGCGGCGGCATTCTGAACTCGGTGACGCGCGTCGTCATGAAGCCGACCAACATGATTGGTGGTTACGTGCAACTGGCCTACAGCTTCAACTATTACGGCACCGTGGGCAGTAACCGCGATACCGAGGTCATCATGCGCAAAGTGGCGGATAAAGACATCGACTGGCTGGAGCGCCCGCTTACTCCGGAACGCGAAGCGCAACTCAACCCGCCCGGAATCGGCAAGCGTTGATCGTCGCGTGAACAGGATATATAGGAGAAACCCATGAAAGTACGTGCTCAATTCGCATTTGTCTTCAACCTGGACAAATGTATTGGATGCCACACCTGCTCGGTGACATGTAAAAATACCTGGACCAACCGCAAAGGTGTGGAATACGTCTGGTTCAACAACGTCGAGTCCAAGCCCGGTATCGGCTACCCCAAACAGTGGGAAAACCAGGAGAAATGGAAAGGCGGCTGGACGCTGAACAACGGCAAGCTGGAACTGAAATCCGGCGGACGTGCCTCCAAGCTGCTGAACATTTTTGCCAATCCGGATCTGCCTCAGATTGACGATTACTACGAGCCGTTCACCTACAACTATGCGCGTTTGCAAAACGCGCCGTTGTCCGAGGCTGCGCCGACTGCGCGTCCGCTCTCGATGATTACCGGCGACCCCATGGAAAAAATCACCTGGGGCCCGAACTGGGAAGATGACCTCGCGGGTGAATATGCCAAGCGCAGCGTGGACAAGAACATGGACAACATCCAGAAGGAGATGTATGGCCAGTTCGAAAATACGTTCAACCTGTATTTGCCGCGCATCTGTAACCACTGCCTGAACCCGGCCTGTGTGGCCGCCTGCCCGTCCGGCTCGCTCTACAAGCGCGAAGAAGACGGCATTGTGCTGGTCGATCAGGACAAGTGCCGCGGCTGGCGTTTCTGCATGAGCGCATGCCCTTACAAAAAGGTGTACTACAACTGGGAATCCGGCAAGGCCGAAAAATGCATCGGCTGCTATCCGCGCGTCGAGTCCGGCATGCCAACGATATGCTCGGAATCCTGCGTCGGTCGCATCCGTTACAACGGCATCATGCTGTATGACGCAGATCGCATCGAGGAAATGGCCAGCATCACCAACGAGCAGGACCTGTACGAAGCACAGTGCAGCATCTTCCTCAACCCCAACGACCCGGCAGTGATTGCTGCTGCCCGCGCCGAAGGCATCAACGAAGACTGGATCATCGCAGCGCAAAAATCGCCGATCTACAAAATGGCGATCGACTGGAAGATTGCCTTCCCGATGCATCCGGAGTTCCGCACCCTGCCGATGGTCTGGTATGTCCCCCCGCTCTCCCCGGTTCAATCCCAGATTGACCAGGGCAACCTGCCGCTCGGTCCGGATGGCGCGATTCCTAAAGCCGGAACCATGCGTACGCCGGTCAAATACCTGGCCAACCTGTTCACCGCAGGCAAGGAAGCGCCGATCACCAGCGCACTGAACCGCCTGATCGCCATGCGCAGCTACCAGCGCTCGGTGCATGTGGAAGGTGTTGCCGACACGCGCCCTCTGGAGGCTGCCGGAATCACCGAGGATCAGGCCAAGGAAATGTACCGTTATCTGGCGATTGCCAACTACGAAGACCGTTTTGTGATCCCCACCGGCCACGAAGAGGAACGGATGGACGATGCCTACGGCTTCCAGGGTCAGAACGGCTTCACCTTCGGCAATGACTCTTCGGCAGGCATCAGCAAGATCACCCTGTTCCCGCGTCGCCGCAAGGAAACGCTGGAACCTGCTGAACTGGCTCCGTCTGCTGATAAAAGCTGAAAGGAAACATCATGCCTATCTACAAATTATTAGCAGTGCTGCTGGATTACCCGGATCAGGAGTTGCTTGATCATCTTCCGGAGATTGGTGCGGAAATCGGAAAAAGCCAGGCTATCGACAGGGCGGAAAAGGATGCCTTGCTGAAGTTGATTGACTTCCTGACCAACTCGCCGCTGATCGATCTGCAGGAAAGCTACGTGAAGACGTTCGATCTGACGCCGGAGCATAGCTTGCACCTGACCCACCATTTGTTTGGTGATGACAACGACAGAAATCGTGGCCCCGCACTGATCGACCTGGGCGAGTTGTACAAGGACTACGGCATACAGACGACAACCAACGAGTTGCCCGACTATCTGCCGCTGATCCTGGAGTTCGCCGCCATGCTGGAAGATAACGAGGCAACAACCTTTCTGGCCGATGCCAACAAGGTGCTGACGGTTCTGACCGACAACCTGATCAAGGCCGGTAGCCCCTATGCTCCGCTGCTTTCCATCGTCAAAAGCCGCGCCACACTCACCCGTCTGGCGGCTTAAGGAGGAACAAAATGAATGAAGAGTTTTTTAACCTGAACAATTTGCTTTTTGGCATTTTTCCCTATGTCTGCCTGAGCATATTTTTTATCGGAAGCTGGATGCGCTTTGACCGCGAACAGTACGGCTGGACCAGCGCGTCCAGTCAACTGCTCTCCACGGCAGGATTGCGCCTGTCCAGCAATCTGTTCCACATCGGCGTGATCGGCATCTTCTGCGGCCACCTGGTTGGCCTGCTGGCTCCCTACGCTATCTGGGGAACCATCGGCTTGTCCTCGCTCGGCAAGCAGAACATCGCCATGTACGGTGGTGGCTTTCTCGGCATCCTGTGCATGATCGGCGGTGTGATGCTGATGTGGCGCCGTCTGACCAACCCACGCGTGCGTGCGACGAGCCGTACGTCGGATATTTTCATCCTGGCCTGGGTTCTGGTCACCCTGGCGTTCGGTCTGGCTACCACCTTCACCACGGCTCACCACGCCGCAGAAGGTAGTGCCGACACCATGATGGCTCTGGCGCAGTGGGCCAAGAGTGTTGTACTGTTCAGCCCGAAGCCTGAGTTGGTGGCCAATGTCGAAACCGTATTCCAAGTGCACCTGGTCTTCGGCATGACACTGTTCCTGCTGTTCCCGTTCACCCGTTTGGTCCACGTCTGGAGTGCACCGTTCGGTTATCTGACACGCTCTTACCAGATCGTGCGCACCAAGCGCCGCCTTCCTGCGCGGTAAGGCTGGCTGAACCGGGCTTGCTGCCGACCTTGCCGGTTGGTAGCAAGCCATTTTTTTGCCTTTTACCATGACTGATCTCTGTGCCAGTGAAGACCTGACCGTGACCCGAAAAAAGGGCTCGCATGTTTCGTAAGTTCAGCTGGCTCGTTTTGGTGGCTGCAGTCATTATTGGCGTGCACTTCGCCTTGCAGGGAATCATCCAGGGTGGCGATGCGGAAAAGCGCAAAGGCCCGAACCTGGCCAAAGTAGCACAACTGGAAGCGGCGGACCCCGTACACGGCGCCAAGGTACGTGCCGGCATGGTCAAGTACGAATCCATCTGCCGTCTGTGCCATCACCGCACCGGCATAGGAGGCAAATTCACGCCGCCCATTGTCGGCAGGACCGCAGAACAGGTTGAGATTTTGTTGAAGTTATACCGCAGCGGCACCCATAGGGGTCCATTGACCAATCTGATGGCGCCATGGGCAGCCGATTTAACGGATGAAGACATCAGCAACCTGGCGGCATACGTTGAGACGTTATAGGACGAGCTGCCCTGCAACAGCAGGATCAGCCGGGATGCCTTTACAGGGAAGAATTCACGAAACAAGCACAGGAAGGATTGCGACATGAATCAAAACACCGAAAAAAATGACCGCCTGAACACCCAGAACACCACCAACCCCTACGCCATCTACACCCGCAAGGTGCTGGTCAATGGCAAGGAGGTGCTGACCGATCAGGAAGGCTACATCCTGAACATGGACGAGTGGAGCGAGGAATTTGCCCGCGCCCAGGCGGAACAGGAGAAACTGGTTCTGACCGACGAACATTGGGACGTGATCCACTTCATCCGCGCGTACTACGAAGATCACAGTGTTCAGGCACAGGTGCGTGACATGCTCAAGCATTTCCGCGAAGCCTGGGGTCCGGAGCGTGGCAACAACCACCATCTCCACGCAATCTTCCCGATGGGCGGCCCGCAGAAGCAGGGCAACCGCCTGGCCGGCATCCGCAAGACCAAGGGCGAGCACTGAACCCAGCCCGACGCAATACCCATCCCGGCCCCGGCCCTGTTATCGCGGGGCCGGGGCTTTTTCTTTCGATGGAACGCAGCGGCCACCCAATGGGCCTGAAGCGCTGAAGCGGCACTCGATCCCGTTTATACTCGCAATACTTTTTCTGCCCGCCTGCTTTATCCAACGCTCATGTCTCTAACCCCTCCCCACCCCGGAACGTCCTCCAAGCCGCGCGGAATAGCACTGTTCGCGCTCGGCTTCCGCCCGTTTTTCCTCGCCGCCGGCGTCTATGCCGTGCTGCTGATGGGGCTGTGGCTGGCAGTCCTTCAGGGGAGCCTCAGCCTCGGCACATTGCCGCCTCCCGTCTGGCACGGCCATGAAATGCTGTTCGGCTTTGCCGTGGCCGTGATTGCAGGATTCTTGCTGACTGCCGCGCAGAACTGGACCGGCATCCCCATGCCATCGGGCCGGCCACTGGCCGCACTGTTCCTGCTGTGGCTGGCCGGACGGCTGGGCTTTCTGCTACCCGGCCTGCCGGCGGGACTGGTCGCGCTCGTCGATCTTTCGTTCCTGCCAGTGCTGGCGCTTGCCCTTGCTTTGCCCATACACAAGGCGAAACAACTGCACAACTACCCCTTCCCCGTTTTGCTGCTCACCCTGACGGTGGCCAATACGCTGGTGCACCTGCAAGCACTCGGCTGGACCAGCACCGCCCGCCTTGGCCTGTATCTGGCCACCTACGTCGTGGTGGCGATCATGGTGGTGATGGGGGGACGGGTGATTGCCAGCTTCACCGACAACAAGCTGGGCACCCGTGCCCGCCGCTGGAACCTCATCGAACGGCTGGTTCCGGCCGTCACGCTCGGCGCACTGCTCGCCGCGCTGGTTGCACCGGATTCGCTTGTCACCGCACTGCTCGCCGCCATCGCAGCAACCGTGCATGCCATCCGCCTGACGGGCTGGTACACGAACAAGTTCTGGGCCGTGCCGCTGTTATGGGTCCTGCATCTGGGCTATGCCTGGATCACGATCGGCTTCGCGTTGCTCGCATTGTCGGCGGCAGGAATGAGCACCGCAGCCGTCAGCGCGCTGCACGCCTTCACCGCCGGCGGCATCGGTGTGCTGACGCTGGGCATGATGGCGCGGGTATCGCTCGGCCACACCGGCCACCTGCTAGAGCCAGCTCCGGTGATGACGCTGGCCTTCGTGGCAATCAACCTCGCGGCACTGATTCGCGTGATACTGCCGCTTTTTTTCCCGGCGGCCTATGCATCGGGAATGGCCATTGCCGGGCTGATATGGATGGCGGCATTCGGCGTGTTTGTCGTGGTGTATGCCCCCAAGCTGCTGCGCCCGCGGGCCGACGGCAAGCCGGGCTGAGTTGTGAGCTGATTCACACTGCATGCATTGATGCATGCAGCCAGGTGGGCGCAGGCTTTGCCTGATTCCTCTTCACCATTGATTCCCATGAACGCGATGCTCATGAACTTCGGCAACCGGCCAGTTCTTGAGCAGGCTCGCTTCACGAGTTTCACGCCAAGCAATCAACCGCAATTCCTCCTGAACAAGATTCATGCTGAATTTGTGTATGTACATGTGGCACAAGTTGTTATATTCACAGAAATTAATATATGAATATATGAATCGAATGTTTCATTTGGCGGGTAGCAAGCCCCCTTATGAATTTCGAATTGAAATTCACCGGATAGTAGCCATGCCTACCAATGAAATGGTCCATCGAACATAAGGTACTTACCGGGTTTGCCGTGGCACTGGCCATGCTCGCAGTCATCGGCGGGCTCGCCTATCAGTCGACCGTGAGTTTCATGCGTGCCTCCACCCAGGCCATGCACAGCCAGAAAACCATCACCGCCCTGGAAGAAATTTTCTCCCTGATGAATCAGGCTGAAACCCGACAGCGCATTTATCTGATCATTGGCGATGAACGGCATCTCGCCCCACGACGGGCCTACATTAATCGCATCCGCATTCTGCTCGGCAAGGTACACGATGCCACCGTCGCCGATCCCGTCCAGCAGGCATTGCTGCACCGGCTGAACCAACGTATAGACACACGCCTCGTGCTGCTGGACGGGGTGTTGAAGGCGCGGCGCAAGCAGGGCTTCGAGGCGGCGCGCCTCAAGCTGATGGCCGGTGACGGTGAACGGGAAATGGCGGCCATCCATGAAACGGTGCTACGGCTGGAGAAAGGCGAAGCTGTCCGTTTGCAGCAGTGGGTAGATGCTTCCCGGGCAAATGCCGACTGGATGCTGACCGTCTTCTTTGTGGCCCTGGTTTCTGTAGCCATTTTTTTCGGCATGCTGTTTCTGTTCATCGTTCGGGAAATGACCGAGCGCAAGCAGGCTGAAGAGGCGATGCGCGTGAGCGAAGCACGCTTGCAGGCTATCTTCGACACCGCTGTGGACGGCATCATCACCATCGACGAACGCGGCATCATCGAACGTTTCAACCCCGCCGCCGAGCACATGTTCGGATATACCGAGGCCGAAGTAACAGGCAAGAATATTTCCATGCTCATGCCCTCCCCTTACCGCGAGGCACACGACGGTTATCTCGCCCACTATCTGCAGACCGGCAAGAAAAAAATTATCGGCATCGGCCGCGAGGTGGTGGGGCTGCGCGAGGATGGCACAACATTCCCCATGGACCTGGCAGTGGGCGAAACTCGCCAGGACGATCGCCACATGTTCACCGGAACCGTGCGCGACATCAGCGAGCGCAAACAGGCTGAGGAACAGCGGAATCGTCTGCTACACGCGCTGGAGAGCGCCAACGAGGAACTCAAGAATTTCGGTTATGTGGTGTCCCACGACCTCAAGGCCCCGCTGCGCGCCATCGGCTCGTTGGCGGACTGGCTTTCCACGGATTACGCGGACAAATTCGACGACGAAGGCAAGGAGCACATGCGCCTCTTGATCAGCCGCGTGCACCGCATGGACGGCCTGATCGACGGCATTTTGCAATATTCACGGGTGGGCCGGGTGAAAGAAACGATCATTGCTGTGGAGCTCAACCAGTTGGTGCGGGAAGTGATTGATCTGCTTGCCCCGCCAGAAAATATTACGGTCAGTGTCGAGAATTCCTTGCCGACCGTCATGGTAGAGCCGACCCGCATCCAGCAGGTGTTCCAGAACCTGCTCTCCAACGCCATCAAATACATGGATAAACCCGTGGGCGAAATTCGTATCGCCTGTGTCGCCAAGGGCAGGCAGTGGCAATTCAGCATCACCGACAATGGCCCGGGCATTGATCAGCAACATTTTGAAAAAATCTTCCAGTTGTTCCAGACACTCGCCCCGCGCGACCGCGTGGAAAGCACCGGCGTCGGTTTGTCGCTGGTAAAGAAAATCGTGGAAATGTACGGCGGGCGCATCTGGCT
Organism: Thiobacillus sp.; assembly: GCA_031426895.1. Classification (GTDB taxonomy): domain Bacteria; phylum Pseudomonadota; class Gammaproteobacteria; order Burkholderiales; family Thiobacillaceae; genus Thiobacillus. The sequence continues at coordinate 155,170 of JASJPE010000004.1, forward strand.
CGAATCCACAGTCGGTCTGGGAAGCACATTTTTCTTCACCCTGCCGCGCAGCGCTGCAACCGCAGACACAAGCAAAGGAAATAAAGCATGAAAATCACCAACAAACCCATCCTCCTGGTGGAAGACGATCAAGTGGATGTCATGACGGTTTTGCGCGCCCTGAAGGAGATTCACGTCACCAACCCGGTGGTAAATCTGGAAAATGGAGAGGAAGCTCTGAAGTACCTGCGCGACCCTGACAGCGCGAAGCCATGCATTATCCTGCTCGACCTGAACATGCCGATCATGAACGGCATCGAATTTCTGCAGGTGGCGAAGCACGACGCCCAACTCAAGCGCATCCCGGTGGTGGTACTGACCACATCCGAGGAACAACAGGACAAAGTAAACAGCTTCGACTTGGGTGTGGCCGGCTATATGGCCAAGCCGGTGGATTACCGGCAGTTCGTCGAAGTCATGCGCTCCATCGACGCCTACTGGACTATCAGCGAGATGCCGTAATGACCAAGCCGCAGATACGCGTACTCCTTGTCGAGGACGACCTGGTGGACCGCATGGCCTGCCGCCGCGCGTTGGCGCAGGACCCGGACTACGAATTCGTGCTGTCCGAAGCCGAAACCGGCCGCGAGGGGTTACAACTCGCCCATATGCAAAAGCCGGACTGCGTTTTGCTCGACTACCACTTGCCGGATCTGAATGGTCTGGAGTTTCTGGCCGAGCTAAAAAACGATCTGGGCGAGATCACGGTGCCGGTCATGATGCTAACCGGCGCCGACACCGCTTCGGTCGCGGTCGAGGCCATGAAGCACGGCGCGCAGGACTACCTGGTCAAGGATGTGAACCGCCAATACCTGGAACTGCTGCCTGCTGTCATTCAGCGCGTGCTGCGCGAGCGGCGAATGCTGCTGGAAAAACAGCTCGCCGAGACCAAACTGGTCCAGGCCGAAGCACAGTACCGTTCCCTGGTCGAACAGATCCCGGCGATCATCTTCACCGCCGCGCTGGATGTGCCCGGCAACCTGATCTATATCAGCCCGCAGGTTCAGCGGCTTGGCTATTCCCAGGAAGAATGGCTGGCGAACCCGGGCGGCGTGCTTAACCGCATTCACCCGGACGACCAGGCACGGGTGCTCGCGGACTTTGCCCATTGTTACGAAACCGGCGAGCCCCTGCGCTGCGAATATCGCCTGCTGATGCGCAACGGCGCGCCGCGCTGGTTCCTGGATGAAGCCCGCGTGGTGCATGACGCAACTGGCGTGCCCTTGTTCTTGCAGGGCGTGCTGATCGACATCACCGAAGACAAGCACCGCGAGGCTGAACTCGATTTTCACCGCCGTCATCTTGAGCGGCTGGTGGCTGAACGCACCGGCCAACTGGAAAAACAAACCGTGATGCTCAGATCGGCCAACGTCAACCTGGTGAAAGAAATCGACGAGCGTCGGCAGGCCGAGCAAACGCTGCGGCAAAGCGAAGCGCGCTTCCGCCTGCTGCTTGAATCGGCCGGCGAGGGTATCTATGGGCTCGACACCGAGGGACGCTGCACCTTCGTGAACGAGGCCGCGCTGGCGATGCTCGGCTATGCCCGCGACGAACTTCTGGGGCGCGAGACGCACAGCCTGATTCATCACACCCATGCCGATGGCAGCGCCTACCCGGCCGAGGAATGCCCCATCTATGACACGTTCCGCAAGGGAACGCCGACCCAAGGGCTAGTGGAACTGCTCTGGCGCAAGGACGGCAGTTCGTTCCCAGCGGAATATTCGGCGCAGCCATTGCGTGAAGCGGGGCAAGAGGCGGAACGCGTCAGTGGTGCGGTAATGGTGTTCCGCGACGTCGCCGAAGAGCAGGCCCTGAGGCACCTCCTTTCGTACCAGGCGACGCACGACATGCTCACCGGCCTGGTCAATCGTCAGGAGTTCGAGCGCCGTCTGGAGCGGATGCTCATCGAGTCTCGGGGAAACGGCGAAGCGTACGCGCTGCTCTATCTCGACCTCGACCGGTTCAAAGTGGTGAACGACACCTGCGGCCACACCGCGGGCGACCAGCTGCTACGACAGATCACGGCGCGGCTGCAGGAGCGCCTGCGCGGTCGAGACACCTTGGCGCGGCTGGGTGGCGACGAGTTCGGCGTGCTGCTCGAACACTGCCCGCTGGACCAGGCGTTGCGCATCGCCACGGAATTGCGCGACGCGGCGCAGGACTATCGTTTCGTATGGGAGGGCAAGCCATTCTCGGTCAGCGCGAGCATCGGCCTGGTGCCGCTGTCCGCCACCACCGGCAACGTATCCGCCGCACTCGCCGCCGCCGATGCCGCCTGCTACGCGGCGAAGGAGCAGGGCCGCAACCGGGTGCACCTATACCAGCTGGACGACGCCCTACTCACCCAGCAGCAAACCCAGATGCAATGGGTGTCGCGCCTGACTCACGCCCTCGATGCCAACCGCTTCCGCCTGTACCAGCAAGTTATTGAGCCGCTCGCCCCAAACAGTTCGGGCCGCCCGCACCATGAGATTCTGCTGCGCTTGCTGGATGAAGATGGACGGGTGATTGAACCCATGGCCTTCGTGCCGGCAGCGGAGCGCTACAACCTGATGCCTGCCATCGACCGCTGGGTGGTGCGGGAGGTGATCAGCCGCCATGCGGTGCTACAGCGTCACACCCCGGTGGACAAGCGGCCGATATTTGCTGTCAACCTGTCGGGGAGCTCACTTGCGGATGAGCGCCTGGCCGAATTCGTGTGCGGGCTGTTGATAGAGCACGATGTACCGGCCGACATGCTGTGCTTCGAGATTTCCGAGACTGCGGCCATCGCCAACCTCAGCCGTGCCATTGAATGTATCCAGACGCTCAAACGCGAGGGCTGTCTGTTCGCACTGGACAATTTCGGCAGCAGCATGTCTTCGTTTACCTACCTCAAGCAGTTGCCGGTGGATTTTCTCAAGATCGATGGCAGCTTCATCCGCACCATGGTTGAAGACCGCCTGACGCGCGCCATGGCCGATGCAATCAACCGGGTGGCGCACGTGATGGCGATCGAAACCGTGGCCATGTGCACTGAAAATGCGTCGACGCTTGCCCTGCTCAAGGAACTCGGCGTTGACCACGCCCAGGGGTATGCACTGGTACGGCCGCACCCGTTGCCAGAAGCAGGCGTGGCCACCTCCCATGATGACGGAGTAGCGCGCAAGACGCCGAATGCCTAGCCACGCAATGTCGCGTGTTCGCATTGACAGCCTGATCTCCACAATATTCAGGCAAGGTCTATGATGAATAGTCCCTCAATATTGCAGGACTGCAAGGAGTGGATCATGGACATCAACGACGTAGTCATCCATGTCAATGAATCTCTGGGACCACGGGCGAGGCACGAGCTCGAAGATCACATGCGGGAAATCGACGGCGTGATCGCACCGCGCTTCAACGACAACAAAACGCATCTGATGATAGTGGCCTACAACCCGGATCGAACCAGAATGGGTATGTTGCTGGATGAAGTGCGCCGCCAGGGCTACACCGCCCAGGCGTGCAGTGGCATGAGCGTTTAACACGTGACCCGTGGATTTGATCAGCCTAGCAGCCTGTCGGACGTGAAGGAAATCGGCTGCAAATCCGCCTGGCCGGTTCATATTTCGCCGCTTCCTTGGGCAATAGAACGACTATTGCCCGGCGGAACCGTCAAAATCTGCCCTCGCCCAGCCGAATTTTCGCTTCGATTCTTCAAGTCCGACAGGCTGCTAGTGTTTTCGACATTGCCACATGCGGGATGCCTGCTTCTTCGTACTCGGCACCCGCCACAACAAACCCGGCTGCTGCGTAAAACCCTGCGGCGTGGGTTTGTGCGCTGAGCTTCACCAAGCGATGGCCATGCGTCTGCGCCATTCTCAAGACTGCCTCCAGCAAGGCGCGGCCCACACCATGTCCACGCCAGGCCTGTAATACCGCCATGCGGCCGATATGGCCATCCGGCAGCAAACGGGCGCAGCCAATCGGTGCGCCGTCTAGCGCCCTCACCAACAGGTGTGCTGAAGTCGCGTCGTGTTCGTCCCATTCCAGTGATTCGGGTACGTTCTGCTCGTCGATGAAAACCGCCCGGCGTACCGCACTCAAATCTGCTGAGTCGTGCGCCCAGTTGGTTTCGTGAATGCTGAAATCAGCCATCAATCAGTCGGGCGAAGTGTCGTGCAGCACGGTGCCCACGAGCCGCCTGCACGCCGCGCAGCACCCATAACCCCGCAATGAAATAACTGCCCGTGATGAGCAGCGACTGACGGTGGTCACCCTGCGTGACCCAACTGGTCACGCCGTAGGTCAGCGGGCCGATAATGGAAGCGAACTTGACGGCCAATCCCCACAGCCCAAAAAACTCGGCCTGCTGCGCCGGCGGCGCCAACAGGCCCACCATGGCACGCCCGGCCGATTGCGAAGCGCCCATACTCAACCCGGCCAGATTGGCCGCCACCCAGAACATGCGTTCGTCGGGTGCGGACCAGGCCAGCAGCACCATCGCAATCCAGCCGACCAGCGTCAGCGCAATCGCCCGCACATGGCCAATGCGGTCCTGCACATAACCGAAAACAAAAGCCCCAAACGCTGCGGTCACGTTGACCACCAGCACCAGCAGGATCGTCCGTTGCGTATCGAAGTGGAATACCTGGCTGGCATAGATCGCTGCCAGCGTGATGACCGCCTGGGTGCCCGCCTGATACAGCACCGTGCATATCAGAAAGCGCTTTAAATCAGGCAGATGACGTAAATGGCTCAAGGTATGCTGAACTTGCGCCCAGGCGCTGCGTGCGGTGCGTTGAGCCTGGGGTGTGGCACGCTCACGCAGCATCAACAGCGTGGGCAGGCTCGCCAGCGCAAAAATCGCCGCAGTGATAAGCATGGTCACCGGCACGAACTCGGCCGCGCCCTGCCCGTGTGCCTGCGCCCAGTTGATATAGGCCAGGCTCGCCCCCAGTGATACCAGACCGCCTACATAGCCCAAGGCCCAGCCCCAGCCGGAGACTCGACCGAGTGAGCGTGAACGAGCCAGTTCTGGCAGAAACGCAGCAATCAGATTTTCGCCGGTGCCAAAGAAATAATTGGAGACGACCAAGGCCGCGATAGCCAAACCCAGCGCACCCGGTGCAGCAAAAAACAGCAGCGCGGTGGCGCTGACGCAGCCAAGCGTGGTCAGCCACAGCAGCGCTTTTTTACTGGCATGTGCATCAGCATAGGCGCCAATCAAGGGTGCGGTCAGCATCACCAGCGCGTAGGAAACGGACAACGCCAGCGTCCAGGCAAAGGTGGCCCACGGCGCGTTGCCGGCCACAGCGGCAACGAAATAAGCGCTGAATACCGCGGTGATCACCACCGTCGTATAGCCCGAGTTGGCGAAGTCGTACATGGCCCACGCCCACACCTCGCGGCGCCGCACGCCCGAGTGCAGCAGGCCTGTCCTGAGCTGGGTCGAAGGGCCTGTCCTGAGCCGGGTCGATGGGCGCGCCATCAGTTGGCTTCGTCCTCGGCCTGCTGCTGCAATGCCCACATGTGGGCGTACACGCCGTTCTGCGCCAGCAGGTCGGGATGGCGGCCACGCTCGACGATGCGGCCGCCTTCCATCACCAGGATCTCGTCGGCCTCGACCACGGTGGACAGGCGATGCGCAATGATCAGACTGGTGCGGCTGCGGGCGATTTCCAGCAGTTCGGCCTGGATGGCTTTTTCGGTTTGGGTGTCGAGTGCCGAGGTGGCTTCGTCCAAAATCAGGATGATCGGGTTTTTCAACAAGGTACGGGCGATAGCCACGCGCTGCTTCTCACCCCCCGACAACTTGAGGCCCCGTTCACCGACCACGGTGTCCCACCCCTGCGGCAGGATTTCGATGAAATTCAGGATATGCGCTGCGCGCGCCGCTTCGATCACTTCGTCGCGCGTGGCCTCGGGCCGACCGTAGGCAATGTTGTAGTAGATGCTGTCGTTGAACAGCACAGTGTCCTGCGGCACCACGCCAATGGCGACGCGCAGGCTGTCCTGCGTGACGTGGCGAATATCCTGGCCGTCGATCGTGATGCTTCCTGTCCCCACGTCGTAAAAGCGGAACAGCAGCCTGGCGAGCGTCGATTTGCCGGCACCGCTGGAACCCACTGCAGCTACGGTGTTGCCGGCAGGAATGGTAAAGCTCACGTCATGCAGAATCGGCCGGTCTGGATTGTAGGCAAAGCTGACCTGCTCGAATTTCACCTCGCCCGCCACCACTTCCAACCCGCGCGCGTCCGCTGCATCCTCCACTTCGCGCGGCCGGTTCAATAAGGCAAACATGCGCTCGACGTCGGTGATCGATTCCTTGATCTGGCGATACATCACGCCAAGAAAACTCAGCGGCTGGAACATCTGCAGCAGGAAGGCGTTGACCATCACCAGATCGCCCAGCGTCAACGTGCCTTCGACCACGCCGTTGGCCGCGCGCAGCACCATCAGCGTCACGCCAATCGCAATCACCAGTGCCTGGGCACCATTCAGCATACCGAGCGAGCGTTGCGATTTCAGCGACATCTCCTCCCACTCGACCAGGCTCTTGTCGTAACGCTGCGCCTCATATCGTTCGTTGCCGAAATATTTGACGGTCTCATAGTTCAGCAGACTGTCCACGGCGCGGCCATAGGCCTCGGAATCGAGCGCATTGGCGCGTCGCACGAACTGGGTGCGCCATTCGGTGATGGTGATGGTGAAACCGATGTAGGCCGCCAGAGTGATTAAGGTAATCACCCCAAATATCCAGTCAAGCTTGACGAACAGAATGCCCGCGACCATCAGGATTTCCAGCAGCGTCGGGGCAATACGGAACAGCAGATACCCCACCAGGCTCGACATGGCCTTGGAACCGCGCTCGATATCGCGCGTGATACCACCCGTCTGGCGCTCCAGATGAAAGCGCAGCGACAGGGCATGCAGATGCTTGAACACCGCCATGCTGATGCGACGCATCGCACGCTGCGTCACCTTGGCAAAGATCACATCGCGCAGATCGGAAAAGGTGGTGCTGGCAAACCGCAACACGCCGTAACCCAGGATAAAAGCCAGCGGCAAAACCAGCTCGGGGCGCGGCTTGTCGAGCGCGTCGATGATTTCCTTCAGCACCAATGGCACCGCCACCGAGGCCATCTTGGCTCCCACCAGCAGCGCCAGCGCCAGCAGCACCCGGCCACGAAACTCCCACAAATAGGGAAACAGGCGGCCAATCGAACGCAGACTGGGATCGCCAATCGGCGGCGGGGCGGTATGAGAATGGACGGCAGGATGCATCAGGTCGGGTAGAATCGCAGATTGTTCTTTTCCTGATTTTACGTCGCCCGGCCGGATTCTGCCGCCGACGACCGAATGGCATGACACTCTTTGGCATTCCCAACTGCACCACCGTCAAGAAAGCACGCGCCTGGCTTGCCGGGCATACGCTAGATGTCGCTTTCCACGATTTCAGGAAACAAGGCGTCGATGCGGCCTGGTTGCGCGAGGTTGTGACGCAAACCGGGTGGCAGGCTTTGGTCAACACGCGCGGCACCACCTGGCGCAAGCTCCCGGATGCGGAAAAAGTCGCCGTCAGCGACGAAGCCAGCGCGATTGCCCTGATGCAGGCCCAGCCCAGCGTAATCAAGCGGCCGGTGCTGGAATATGACGGCCACTATCACCTTGGTTTTACCGAAGACCAATACCAAGCCCTATTTGGAGCATGACCCCGCATGGCCAATGAAACGCCCAAGGATGCAGCCCTTACCAATAAAACCCTGGGCAACGAGACCCTGGCGCTTGCAGTCGAACTGCTCAAACGACACTCGCTGACACCAGACGACGCAGGTTGTCAGGACATCATCGCCGCACGCCTGGAAAAACTCGGCTTCCATATCGAGCGCATGAATCACAACGGCGTCGATAATTTGTGGACACGCCGCGGCACCACCGCGCCACTGGTCTGCTTTGCCGGCCACACCGATGTGGTGCCGACCGGGCCACTGGATCAATGGCTGTCTGCCCCGTTTGAACCGACCATCCGCGACGGCCAGTTGTATGCGCGCGGCGCCGCCGACATGAAAAGTTCCATCGCTGCTTTCGTCACGGCAACCGAACGCTTCATTGCCGCCCGCCCCGATCACACGGGCTCAATCGCCTTTCTACTCACCTCGGACGAAGAAGGCCCCGCGATCGATGGCACGGTACGCGTGATCGAAGCCCTGAAAGCGCGTGGCGAATTGCTCGACTATTGCATCGTGGGCGAACCCACCAGTGCGGCCGAATTCGGCGACAGCATCAAGAACGGACGCCGCGGCTCCTTGTCCGGCACCCTGCGCATCAAGGGCGTGCAAGGCCATATCGCCTACCCGCACCTGGCGAAAAATCCCATCCATCTCGCTGCGCCGGCGATTGCCGAGCTCGCCGACACCATGTGGGACGAGGGCAATGCCTGGTTCCCACCCACCACCTGGCAGATCTCGAACATTCACGCCGGCACGGGTGCCACCAATGTCATTCCCGCCATGGCCGAGATCCAGTTCAATTTCCGTTTTTCCACCGCCAGCACGGCCGATGGCCTGATGGATGCGATGAACGAGATTCTCGAAAGCCACGGTCTCGACTTCGAAATCGACTGGAATCTGTCGGGAAATCCGTTCCTCACTCCGCGCGGTGCGCTGTGTGACCGGCTCGGCGAAGCCATCCACGAAGTCACCGGCATCACCCCCGGACTCTCCACCACCGGCGGCACGTCAGACGGGCGCTTTATCGCCGACATCTGCCGCGAAGTGGTCGAATTCGGCCCGCTCAACGCGAGCATCCACAAGCTGAATGAACACGTGGCAGTGGAAAACATTGAACAACTGTCAGCGATTTACCAGAAGACACTGGAAAAGCTGCTGGGGTAAATCTTTTTGTTCATCCGCGAAGGACGCGAAGAAACGCGAAGAAAAGCAAAACATTTACTACTATTGATCCGGCCAGATTTATCCGCGAGTTCGTTCGTGCTGAGCCTGTCGAAGCACAGCCCTTCGACAGGCTCAGGGCGAACGGTAGTCATGTTTAATTCGTGCCGGATCAATAACAATCAGGCGGTTGAGCTTTTTTCAAGGTTTTACTTCGCGTCCTTCGCGGATAAATTTTTCTGCTTCATGGATAATTCCTCAGGACTGAAATGAATCACTTCGACGACACCGAATCCCTCATCACCGTGCGCGACTGGCTGCGCTTTGCGGTGTCGCGCTTCAACGAAGCCAAGCTGTCTTTTGGTCACGGCTCGGACAACGCCTTCGACGAAGCAGCCTATCTGATCCTGCATACCCTGCATCTGCCGCTTGACCGGCTCGATCCCTTTCTCGATGCCAGCCTGACGCATGGCGAATCGGAACAGGTGCAGGCCATGATCGAACGCCGGGTCAAGGAACGCTTGCCTGCAGCGTATCTCACCCACGAAGCCTGGCTGGGCGAACACTCTTTTTATGTCGACGAGCGCGTGATCGTGCCGCGTTCCCATATCGCCGAACTGCTGCACGAGCAGCTTGTGCCGTGGATAGAAAACCCGGATGAAGTGGCAAGCGTGCTGGACATGTGCACAGGGTCCGGCTGCCTGGCCATTCTGGCAGCCCTCAATTTCCCCCATGCCCAGGTCGATGCGATTGATCTCTCCAGGGATGCGCTGGAGGTGGCCGCCCGCAACATCACCGATTACGGGCTGGATGATCGTGTCGAGCGTATCGAATCGAATCTGTTCAAGGCACTGGGTGACCGCACCTACGATGTCATCCTCAGCAACCCGCCCTATGTTAATGCCGAATCGGTGGCCGCGCTGCCGCCGGAATATCTGGCAGAACCCGTGCTGGCGCTGGGATCAGGCGAGGACGGACTGGACGCCACCCGGGAAATCCTGAATCAAGCCCAAGCCCACCTCAATCCGGATGGCCTGCTGGTGGTTGAAATCGGCCACAACCGTGACGCCCTCGAAGCGGCTTATCCCGACCTGCCCTTTACCTGGCTGGATACGGCAAGCGGCGATCAGTTCGTGTTCATGCTGCGACGCGAAGACCTCCCGACCGACTAAGAAGTTACATCACTTACCCAGGCTCTTCACGTCATGCCCACCAAAGGCATTGCGCATCAGCGAGAGCAGACGATAGTTGTAACCTCTGTCGTCCTGACTGGCAAAGCGCATCTGCAAAGCCAGGGTCAACACCGGGGCAGCGATGCCCTGTTCGACTGAATCGATTACGGTCCAGCGCCCTTCTCCGGAATCGGACACATAAGGCGCGACGTTGGTTAGTTCCTGATCCCCTTTCAAGGCGTCGGCGGTGAGGTCGAGCAGCCAGCTCCTGACCACCGAGCTGTGGCGCCACAGTTCAGTGAGCTGCGCCAGGTCAAAGTTGAATTCCTGCTTGCCCTTCAGGAGATCAAGGCCCTCGGCCAGGGCCTGCATCATTCCGTATTCGATGCCGTTGTGGATCATCTTGGAATAATGCCCTGCCCCGATCGGTCCGACGTGTGCCCAACCGCGATTGTCTGCTGGCGCCAGTGCCTTGAGCACCGGTTCAAGAATTTTCGCGACCTCGGGCGTTGCACCCACCATCAGGCAGTAACCGTTTTCCAGTCCCCACACGCCGCCCGAGGTACCGGCATCCATGAAGCCGATGCCCTGCTCTGCCAACCAGGCGCCGCGGCGCTGGCTCTCCTTGTAATTGGAGTTGCCGCCATCCACCACAATGTCACCCCTGGAAAGCTTGGGGGCCAGTTCCTGAAGCTGCTTTTCAGTGGGGTCGCCGCTCGGCAGCATCAGCCAGACCACGCGCGGCGATGAAAGCTTGTCGACCGCATCCAGCGCAGAGGTCGCCGCGACCATGCCCACCTCGTCTGCCAGCCCGGCCACCACTTGAAGATCGCGGTCATATCCAACCACTTCCAAACCGGAACGACGCAGGCGTCGCACCATGTTGCCGCCCATTTTCCCCAAACCGATCATAGCTAAACGCATGAGATTCCTTTCGATGAAAACACATTCAAGAGATGGCATGACCACATTTGCGGACCCTATGCCGGCACGTCCATGAATGGCGTGCTCCGTTTTTCCACACTCAACACAGCCAACTCAAGTCCCATTCCAGCACACCCTGGCTGAATTGCCAGAACACTTCACCAGGCCGTGCACTGTATCCATTGGATCAAGTGGACGTATAACGGCCAGAAACCATGATTTCTGAGTGGCAGCCGGATCGGCTCAAGCTTGCTGTTCAACAAAAATCCATTAGCCCTGTTTTTCGTGAACACTATTCCGCGACAATTCGACGGCAATGTGTGCGGCGAGTCGCTGCACACTGGCTTGTACGGTTTCACCAGCCGGACGCCCCACTTGTACCTGTTCCGCTTCAATCCCGTAAATATCCATCCGGGCGGGGAATTCTCCCAGTTCCCGCGCCAGGGATAAGGATTCGATCACACCCAAACCATGGCTGGACAAGCCATGACGGTAATCCGGCCAGCTCTGGCCGTCAAAATGATGAATTTGTCCTGCCTGGGTACGGTTTTCACTGGGCTTGTTTAATAAAGGGGGACTGAACATGGCGTCGATCAGAATGGCCCAGTCAGCCTGGGCCAGCAAGGGAATCAGGCTGGCGCCCGGACGGTCCAGTTTTTCTATGAGCAGATCGCCCCCCGTTTGCAAACCGCCGCTTAACAAGGCATCGATGACCAGCCAGCCAGCCTGATCGTCGCCTGACGGCGAGCCGATGCCCAGGATGCGTATCCGGCTCACGTCCGCTCGACGTTCAGGTTCAGAAAATGCGTGGCGCAGGAAATGCAGGGGTCGTAGTTACGGATGACTTTTTCGCAGTGCAGCCGCAACGCTTCGTCTGGCTGGTCCAAGCCGAAATTGAGCAGCGACAGCCGCAAGTCTTCCTCGATGCGTCCCTGGTTCTGGCTGGTGGGCGGCACAATGCGCGCATTGACCACGCAGCCGTTGTCGTCCATGTCATAGCGATGCCACAGCAAGCCGCGCGGTGCCTCGGTGCAAGCTGTAGCCACGCCGGCACGCGGCGTAACCGGCACAAACGGTGAATCCGGCAGGCGATACGCGTCGAGCAGGCGCAGCGCTTCGTGCAAGGCCAGCAAAATCTCCACCGACCGCGCCACCAGGCTATGGAACAGATTGCGGCTGGGCAGCGCGAGCCCCGTTTCGGCCAGCAGCGTTTTAACCCGCTCGGGCAGGTTCGCGTGATTCAGATTGAGCCGGGCCAGTGGACCGACCAGATACGGCTGCTGCCGATAGGTGCTGAACAGCGCGGTGGAAAAGACTTCGTGGTGTTCGGCAAAACAGGTATCAAACGCTTCGGCTTCGATGCGCAGCCCATCGCTGGCACCGATCTGCCCCTGCTCGATGGCATAGTCACCCGGATGCTGCATCGCGACCGACACGAAATCCTGGGCGTCCTGCGGTACCGGGATACTTGCTGCCCAGCGGATCAAGGCTTCGGCATCCGGCAGCGCGGCACGCAGCTTGTCACGGATAGCTGCGATGCGAGACAGTTCGGGTGCGGCATGAAAGCCACCAACCCGGATCCCCACCGGGTGCACCGAGCGGGCACCAAACAGCGCCATCAGTTCGTTGCCCAAAGCCTGAATCCGCAGCCCGCGGCGCACTTCGTCCGGGGCGATGCGCGCCAGTTCGATGGCACTGCTGCAGCCAAAAAAGTCCGGTGCGGCCAACAGGTGGATATGCAGGCTGTGGCTCTGGATCCACTCGCCGCAGTAAAACACCCGGCGCATGTCGCGCGCCCACGGGTCGAGTTCGACACCGAACAGTTTTTCCAATGCCTGCGCGGCGGTGACCTGATACGCGACCGGGCAGATGCCGCAAATACGCGCCACCATGTCGGGAACTTCGGTGTAACTGCGCCCTTCCAGGAATTTCTCGAAGAAGCGCGGCGGCTCGAAGATACGCAGGCGCAGCTCGACAATCTCGCCGTTTTCGATACGGAGATCGAGTGCGCCCTCGCCTTCCACCCGGGTCAGCACAGGGACGCGAATAGCCACGCTGCGACGTTGTTCACTCATCGTGATGCTTCACCTTGTTTGCTGCGGCGAGAAAGACCGGCGCCTGGCTATTGATCGACTGGAAGCGCTGGATGATGGCCTGCGGCGTAAGCCCCAGATGCCTGAATTGCGCTGCCAGCGCATCGGTGTTGGCGTTTTCAGCCGGGCCGTAACAACCGTAGCAGTCGCGCCCCAGGCTGGGGCACAAGGCGCCGCAGCCGGCCCGCGTCACCGGACCCATGCAGGCCACGCCGTGGCTGACCATGACACAGGTCAGATTGCGCCGTTTGCATTCGGTGCAGACCTTGTCGGCATTGTCGCGCGGTGTCACGCCGAGCAGCAACGAATTCACCATCGCCAATATTTGCGGGCTGCTGACAGGACAGCCCCACAGTTCAAAATCCACTTTGACATGGTTCGCAATCGGCGTGGATCGCTCCAGACTGTCGATGGCCTCGGGATGGCTGTATATCTGCGCGATCCATTCCGCACTGTTGGCTCCGTTGCGCAAGGCCTGGATACCGCCGGAGGTGGCGCAGGCGCCGATGGCGATCAGCATGCGGCTGTGCTGGCGAATGTGCTGGATGCGTGTCTGATCGTCCGGTGTGGAGACACTGCCTTCGACAAACGCCACATCCACGTCGGTATCCGGATCGAGTGCGCCGGCTTCGGCGAAATGCACCAGCTCGACTCGCTCGGCGAGCGCAAGTAAATCCTCGCCGAGATTGAGAAAAGCCAGCTGGCAACCGTCGCAGGAACTGAATTTGTGGACCGCCACGCGGGGCTTGATGGGTTGTTGCATGGTCGCGGCCATCAGAACCCCCGGTGCTCAAGTAGAGGTTTCGCCTCATTCCAGCTGAATACGGGACCATCGCGACAGACGAACGCGCCACCAAACTGACAATGCCCACAGCGCCCCACCGCACACTGCATGTTGCGCTCCATGCTCAGGAACAGGCGCGATGGCGACAGCCCGCGTTGCAGCAGCGTGTCTGCCGCCGCCCGCATCATGCCTTCCGGGCCACACATCATCGCCGCCGCGCGCGCCGGGTTGAATCGGGCCAGGCTGAACAGTTCCGCCACGTGTCCGATATGCCAGGGCCATTTGGCTCCGCCCTGGCTCGACGCCACCAGCACCTGGGTATTGGGCATCTGTGCCCATCGGTCGTACTGTTCTCGCCAGATCAGGTCCTCGGTGTGTTTCACGCCCTGGATGATGACGAGCTTGCCGTAACGCTCGCGCCTTTTCAGAATGTAATGAATGACCGACACCACCGGCGCACACCCCAGCCCGCCCATCACCAGCACAAGGTCGTTGCCGCCCACCTCCTGCAGTGGCCAGCCTCGACCAAACGGCCCGCGCAGCCCCACCTTGTCGCCGGGTTGCAGCGCAGCCAGTCCCTGGGTGACGCGTCCGAGCGCCCGAATGGCATGGCCGATCCCGCTGCGGTCGCCTGGGTCGGACATGATGGAAATCGGGACCTCACCCACACCATAGAGATACAGCATGTTGAACTGGCCAGGTGCGAAGCGATACGCTGCCTGTGCCGCTACATCGTCAAGACGCAGTTGCAGGGTGAAGATCGTCGGCGATTCCTGGGTGCGCGCCACCACCGTGGCGGCATGCGGTGGTCCGGCATCGACTGGATGGGGCGTTTTCATGGCTGCACCCCGGGGGCCGTCAATGCACTGATTTCTTCGGTCAGGTCGATCCCCACCGGGCACCAGGCGATGCAGCGCCCGCAACCAACGCAGCCGCTACGGCCAAACTGGTCGTGCCAGGTGGCCAGCTTGTGGGTCAGCCATTGCCGGTAGCGGCTGCGAATGTCGGGGCGCACATTAAAGCCATGCAAGTGGCCGTGCGATTCACCAAAACACGAATCCCATATCCGCTCATGTTCACTGGTGCGGCCGTCCAGGCTGGGGTGATCGGATTCGGCATGGCAAAAACAGGTGGGGCACACGGCTGTGCAGTTGCCGCAAGCGAGGCAGCGCGTTGCCACCTCATCCCAACGTGGGTGTTCCAGCTGGCTCATCAAGGCTACACGCAAATCACCTTCAGGCAGGCTGCGCGTTTGTGCGGCAGCAGCCTCCAGACCTTGTTGCCGGGCGGCCTCGGCCTGCTGTGGCGTGGCCGCAGACAATTCCAGCGCGCGAAATACCGCCGCACCTTTGTCGCTTCCCGGTACGACAACAAAACCATCCGCCAACTCCACCAGCATGAGGTCATATCCCATAGTCGGTGTCGGGCCGTCCCCGGTCGACGCACAAAAGCATGTAGCTGCCGGCACCGCACATTGCACCGCCACCAGAAACAACTGCTCACGCCGCTGGGCATAGTGCGCATCGCGCCGGCTGTCCGGAAGAAAATGAGCATCCTGCAAAGCCAGCGCCGCCAGGTCGCAGGCACGTACGCCAATGATGGCCTGCTTGACTGGCTTGGGGTATACGGCAACGAATTGCAGGGCGCCTGACTCATCGCGTTCCGCGCGCCATAACGACTCCCTGGGCGCGAAGGCGTGCGGCTTGATTGCCTGCGGCCCGTTCGCCCAGGCGAAATAACGGTTCTGTGGATCCTGGGTCAGTCGGTACTGCCCTGGTGCCTGAGTGGCCTGCAAGCCTCGCGGCAGGGCATCGGGCGAATGGAGTTCACGCATGACGATGGCGCCGTTCACCACAGAGGGTCCGAGGCATTGATAACCGTCTGCCATCAAAGCGGCCAGCAGCGAAGTCAAATGTGCGGTGGGCAAAAACCCGGCGTGCTCAAACCCGGAAGTCACAGTGTCACGGCTCCATGTCATACCCGCAGTGTATGCATAAAACCCTGATTCCGGCAGGTTTGCTGCTACGGCATCGCGGTGTGGTTCGTTCGTTATAATGCGTTTTTCAAGCAGTAATGGAGGATGTGCCATGCAGCAACAACTGGATGTATTCGTCGCTTCCCTGACATCTTTCTGGACACAATTGGCAGGCTTTGTACCGCAGTTGCTGGCGGCGCTGCTGCTGCTGTTCGTCGGCTGGCTGCTCGCCAACCTGGTTCGCACCGGCGTGATGAAACTGCTCGACGTGCTGAAATTCGACATGCTCGCCGAAAAAACCGGCATCGAGGCCTTCCTCAAGCAGGGCAATCTGGAGGTGTCGCTGTCGCGCCTGCTAGCCAAGCTGGCGTACTGGGTCATCATCTTCATCGTCATCGTTACCGTGGCCAACAGCCTCGGCCTGCACATGGTGGCGGACCTGTTCAACAAGATCGTGCTCTACATCCCCAATATCATCGTTGCCATCCTGGTGCTGGTATTCGGCGTGCTGGTGGCACGTTTCATCAATCGCATGGTGT
The DNA here is from genome assembly GCA_031426895.1 of Thiobacillus sp. GTDB lineage: Bacteria > Pseudomonadota > Gammaproteobacteria > Burkholderiales > Thiobacillaceae > Thiobacillus. Next base: position 171,551 of record JASJPE010000004.1, read on the forward strand.
TCGCCTACCTCAACAATATCGGCATGCAAGGCGCACTCACCCTCAGCACGCTGGCGGAATATGGCGTGATCATTTTTGTGGTGTTTGTAGCGCTGGAGCAATTGGCCATCGGCACCAACCTGCTGACCGCCGCCTTCCAGATTGGCTTTGGCGCGATTGGTCTGGCGTTGGCGTTGGCATTCGGGCTGGGCGGCCGCGAATGGGCTGCAGGGGTGATCAAGAAACTGACCGAAAAGTAAATTCAGGGCGGCAATCCGCCGCTGTACAAAAAAGAAGCCATGCAAACAAAAACGGCAGTTTGGCACGCCATTGAGCGAACCAAACTGCCGTTTTTCCATGCCGCGTCCCTGTTAACGCATCCGTGGTTTACGGGTGTGCTTATCCGGCACACCGCGCATTTTCCGGCGCGGACTGGGCTTCATCTCTGCCCACTCCAGCACGCGTGCGACCAGATCCTCGTCCAACTCCATTTTCTGTCCACGACGCAGTTGCGGCGGCAGTGCAATCGGACCAAAGCGTACGCGCGTAAGGCGCGAAACGGTCAGGTTGAAATGTTCGAATAGCCTGCGTACTTCGCGTTTGCGGCCTTCCTTGATGACCACGCGATACCAGCGATTCACGCCCTCGCCGCCCCCGGCAAAGCAGCTTTGCAGTTGAGCCGGGCCGTCTTCAAGTTCCACTCCGGCGAGCAGTTGCGCGATCATGTCCTCGGACAATTCGCCCAACACGCGCACGGCATATTCACGCTCGACTTCAAAGCGGGGGTGCATCAGGTTGTTGGCGAGCTCACCCGAGGTGGTGAAAACCATCAAACCGTCGGTGTTGTAATCCAGCCGGCCGATGGAAATCCACTTGGCCCCGCGAATTTTGGGCAACGCATCGAACACCGTAGGGCGGCCCTTGGGATCGTCGCGGGTGACGATTTCGCCTTCCGACTTGTGATAAATCAGGATGCGCGTGCGTTTTTCATCAAAGCGCAAGTACACACGACGGCCGCTGACCTTGACGATATCGCGCGGGCCAACCTTGCTGCCAATCGTGGCGGTTTCGCCATTGACCTGAACCCGGCCCTCGGCAATCCATTCTTCCATCTCACGCCGCGAGCCCACCCCCGCTGAGGCCAGCGCTTTCTGCAGGCGCTCGCTGGCAGCCTCGGGGGCCATGGCCTGTTGCAGTCGGCTCGCCGCGCGTCCCATGGGGGCGGTGGGCGAGCGGCGGATGGGAGAGGTGGGGCGGGACATATTCAAAAAATCTCGGTGGCGGTGTCATCAACGACAGGGCGATCAGACAGGGTGCTGACACGGATAATTTCAATCACCGCGCCAAACGTCCGGGAACCGTCATTGTCCAGCAATTCCTCGCGCAGTTCAGGAATTAATGCAGTTTCATCCGGTGTGACGAGCTGGCCCAGCTCTTCCAGCGGCGGCAATTCGGACAGCGTGCGCAGCCCCAGATCGCTCAGAAAGTGGCTGGTAGTGCCAAACAAGGCGGGGCGGCCCGGCACATCGCGATGGCCGATGGCCTCGATCCAGCCACGCTCTTCCAGCGTCTTGATGATATTGGGATTGACCGACACGCCGCGAATATCCTCGATATCGCCGCGCGTCACCGGCTGGCGGTAGGAAATGATGGCGAGCGTTTCCAGCACCGCACGCGAATAGCGCGGCGGTTTTTCATTCTTCAATCGCGTCAGCCAGGGCTGCATTTCAGCACGCGTCTGAAAGCGCCAACCGTCGGCCACCTGCACCAGTTCCACACCCCGGCCGTGCCACTGGGCGCGCAGTTCGTCGAGCGTTCGGCGCAGCACGTCATTGGACAGTTCTTGCTCGAACATGCGTTTGAGGTCGGCGAACGTAAGTGGCTCGATGGCTGCCAGCAAGGCCGCCTCCAGCACGACTTTCAGATCGTCCGGATTGTCATTCGGTTGTAAGTTCATGGAGCTTTACGTAAATGGGGTCAAACGGCTCGGCCTGGGTCACGTCGAGCAGGGTTTCCTTGGTGAGTTCCAGCACGGCCAAAAAGGTCACCACAAGCTCATGTACTGTCGAAGATTCAGGAAACAAGTCCTTGAATTCCATGAATTCACCTGGCGTCAAACGCTTGAGAATCCGGCTCATGTGTTCGCGTATCGACAACTCCTGGCGGCCGATGCGGTGGTGGGTGCGGTTCTTCGCGCGCGACAGGATTGCCAGCCACGCCGCGGCCAGTTCTTCCGGGTGCAAGCTGGGCAAATGCCTGGCGGCAGCAGGCAGAAACACGCTCACCGTGTCGAAATCGCGCCCGGCCTGCGGCATCTCGTTCAGGTGCTGCCCGGCGAGTTTCATCTGCTCGTATTCCAGCAAACGGCGTACCAGTTCGGCGCGCGGATCGTCGCCCTCGCTGGCTTCTTCGCTCTGTTGCGGACGTGGCAGCAGCATGCGCGACTTGATGTCGATCAGCATTGCCGCCATCAGCAGATACTCCGCCGCCAGTTCCAGCCGTGTCGCCCGTGCCGCTTCCACATAGGCCATGTATTGCCTGGTCAGCGCGGCCATCGGGATATCCAGCACATCCAGATTCTGGCGGCGGATCAGATACAGCAGGAGGTCGAGCGGGCCTTCAAAAGCCTCGAGAAACACTTCGAGCGCGTCTGGCGGGATATAGAGATCCTGCGGCAACTCAGTGAGCAGTTCACCGCGCACCTTGATAACGGCCGCAACTGGGGCCTCAAGGTGCTGCGTATCAAGAAGCTCAGGGGAGTTCATCCCGACATTTTACCCGACCGAAGGTGTTCTCTTGCACGCCACCTGCTTCTGCACTCAAGATTCATGGCTTGCTTGCATTTTACCGATCGGTCAACTAGTATTTGTCACATGCATATCGCCACCGACACCCGCTCCAGAATACTCGCCGCTGCGAAGCCGCGCTTCCACTCGCGCAGCTATGCCAATGTGGGCATCCAGGAAATCTGCGAAAGCGCAGGAATCCAGAAAGGCAGCTTCTATCACTTTTTTCCGTCCAAGCGCGATCTGGTGATGGCGGTGATTGATGAGTTTTCCGATGAATGGGCGAATGGATTTGTTGCCGAAGCCTTCGACCCCGCCCTGCCGCCGATGGAGCGCATCGACTATCTGATCGACGCAGCCTATTTCTGGCAAAAATCGATCAAACAGGTGCATGGCCGCATGCTGGGCTGCATTTTCGGCAATCTCACGCTCGAAGTCAGCACGCAGGACGACATCCTCCGTGCCAAGCTGCTGGCCATCTTTACGCGGGCGAAATCGCGCTTTAGCGAAACCCTGGATCAGGCGGTTGCGGCTGGAACCATTGCTCCGCTGGATACCGAACTGACGGCAGAAGCCATGCTTGCGTATCTGGAAGGCGTGATTTTGCTGGCCAAGGCGCAGAACGATCCCGAGTTGCTTTATCGCCTGGGGCCTGCCATTAAAACGCTACGTGTCGAACTGAAAGCTGCCTGAGCGCCTGACGCCATCAGTGCGCCCTTTTTTTCGCCGCGAGCTTGACTGACCGGTCTAGCGGTTGGTGTAAGGATGTTGTTTCGCCCGGCACAGTTTGCCGATTATCTTGACCAAAAACGGTCGTCTACTTGAGAAGGAGTCAACGTCATGAATACACAAGCTACGCAATCCCTGGATGCACGCGGCCTCAACTGCCCGCTGCCGATCCTTCGCACCAAGAAGGCTCTAACAGCAATGAGTTCGGGCGAAACGCTCACCATCCTCTCGACCGATCCTGGTTCGGTGAAGGATATGCAGGCCTTCTGCAAGCAAACCGGCCACGAGCTGGTTGCCACCCACTCAAACCAGGGCGAGTTTGAGTTCTTTATTCGCAAATCCTGAGGAGACGATGATGGGTGCCGCAGACAAAATCATGACGCAAGGGCTGGATCAAACCCAATTCGATCAGTGGTTCGACCAGCGCTTTGAAACCAGAATGACCGAGCGCGAAGAAGCCCATGTGTCCTCGCTGGCCATCATCGCCACCAAGGGCACGCTGGACTGGGCGTATCCCCCGTTCATCCTGGCCTCGACCGCTTCAGCACTGGGCTGGGATGTATCGGTATTTTTCACTTTCTACGGGCTTGAGCTGCTGAAGAAGAATTTGACGCTCGAAATCAGCCCGCTGGGTAATCCGGGCATGCCGATGAAAATGCCGTTCGGTCCGCAGTGGCTCAAGGACATCAACTGGAAAGTCCCCAATATCGTGATGGCGGGCGTGCCCGGATTCGAGAAAATGGCGACCGGGCTGATGCATCAAACCGTCAAGAACAACGGCGTTGCAAGCATTGAGGAATTGCGTAGCGCCTGCATCGAAGCGGATGTCAAACTGGTGGCCTGCCAGATGACGGTGGAGTTGTTCGGCTATTCACCCGACGATTTCATCCCCGAAATCCAGGACTGGATCGGCGCGGCATCTTTCCTGCCGGTCGCGCAGAAGTCAGACGTTTGTCTGTTCATCTGAACCGGGTTGGGGTCGGGGTTAAGGCCGATGCTGACGCCCCACCCCCCTTTCGGACTTACACTTTACCGAACACCACTTCTGCCACATCCTGATAGCGTTTGGCAAAGTGCACGGTCATGCCTTCGCGGATATGGTCCGGCAGTTTGTCAAAATCGCGCCGGTTGGCATCCGGCAGGATGAGTTCGGCGATGCCGATACGGCGCGCGGCGATGACTTTTTCACGGATGCCACCCACGGGCAACACCTGGCCGGTCAGCGTGAGTTCGCCGGTCATGGCCAGCGGCCGCTTGATTTTGGTGTTCTTCGCCAGCGAGAGCAACGCGGTGGCCATGGTGACACCCGCGCTGGGGCCATCCTTGGGCGTGGCACCTTCCGGCACGTGCAGGTGGACAAAGCTGGTATCGAAAAAAGTACTTTCCCCGCCATAGATTTTGAGATGTGAAGCGACATAACTGTAGGCGATTTCAGCCGACTCTCTCATCACCTCGCCCAGTTTGCCGGTGAGTTTAAACCCCCGGTTCAGGGTATGAATGCGCGAGGCCTCGACCGGTAGCGTCACGCCGCCCATCGCGGTCCAGGCCAGACCGGTCACCACCCCTACTCCGCTCAACGGTTTTTCGCGAGTAAACACGGGTTTGTCGAGATAAACCTCGACTTCCTTGATGCCAACCTTGATCGGCGTGGCCGCTCCACCGAGTATCTTGACCACCGCTTTTCGCGCCACCCGCTTCAGCTGTTTTTCCAGATTGCGCACACCAGCTTCACGGGCATAGCCCTCGACCACATGACGCAATGCGCCTTCGGTGATAGTGAGCTGGCTCTTTTTCAGCCCGGATTTGTCCAGTACGCGGGGCCACAGGTGGTGCTTGGCGATCGCGACCTTTTCTTCGGTGATGTAGCCAGACAGACGAATGACTTCCATGCGATCCAGCAACGCGGACGGAATGGAAAAATCGTTCGCGGTGCAAATAAACAAGGCCTTCGACAGATCAAAGCGTACGTCGAGGTAATGGTCGAGAAAATCGGCATTCTGTTCGGGATCGAGTACTTCCAGCAGCGCCGAAGCCGGATCGCCCTGGAAGCTGGCACCGATCTTGTCGATTTCGTCGAGCATGATGACCGGGTTAGCCGACCCCACTTCTTTCAGGGCCTGCACAAATTTTCCCGGCATCGCGCCGATATAGGTGCGGCGGTGGCCCTTGATCTCTGCTTCGTCGCGCATGCCGCCGACGGAAAAGCGGTAAAACTTGCGGCCGAGCGCCTCGGCAACGGATTTGCCGATGGAGGTCTTGCCGACACCGGGCGGCCCGATCAACAGCAAGATCGAACCTGCCATTTCGCCGCGCATGGCGCCTACCGCAAGGAATTCGATGATGCGGTCCTTCACGTCTTCCAGGCCGTCGTGGTCACGGTCGAGAATCCCACGCGCGTAATCAAGGTCGATCTTGTCCTGCGTATGCACGCCCCATGGCAGCACCGTCAGCCAGTCCAGATAATTGCGCGTGACGGTATATTCGGGCGATCCGGTTTCCAGCAGCGAGAGCTTGTGCATTTCTTCATCGATGCGCTTCTTTGCTTGCTCAGGCAGCACCAGTTTGGCGATGCGTTCACTGAAACTGTCGAGTTCAGCGGTCTTGTCGTCCTTGGCCAGCCCCAGTTCCCTCTGGATGGCCTTGAGCTGCTGGCGCAGGAAAAACTCGCGCTGCTGCTCGCTCATCTTCTCGTCGACCTTTTCACGAATGTCCGACTGCAGGCGCGCCACGTCGAGCTCTTTCTTCAGCAGCACCAGCACTTTTTCCATGCGCTTTTTCAGCGCAAAGGCTTCCAGCACCTCCTGCAAGGCTTGTTTGGATGCGGTGGTCAGGCTGGCGGCAAAGTCAGTGAGCTGCGAAGGCTCGTTCGGGCCAAAGCGATTGAGGAAGAACTTGAGCTCTTCCGAGTACAGCGGATTGAGCGGCAGCAAGTCCTTGATGGTGTTGATGATGGCGATTGAATAGGCCCGGATTTCCTCGGAATCCGGCTTGCCCGTCTCGGCCGGATATTCGACCCGGACCTTGTAGGGGGCCGACTCGGACAGCCACTCGACGATACGAAAACGGCGTACGCCTTCGGCGATGAACTGCATCTTGCCGTCGGCACGCACCGGGTGATGAATCCGGACCGTGGTGCCGACAGTGCGAAAATCCGCGCGCTTCACGTCATCGGTGTTGTCGGGCTTGACCACCACCAGGCCCACCATGTGGTGCTCAGTCTCGCCAATGGCTTCCACTGTCGTCAGCCACGGGGCTTCGTTCATCAGCAGCGGCAGGGTTTGTGCCGGGAAAAAAGGCTTTTCGGTCAGCGGCAACAGATACAGTTCATCCGGCGCTACCGGCGTGGCGGGCAACTGGCGCTCATCGGATAGAACTTCACCTTCCAGTGCGGGGTCATTGGGCATGATCTGGTTTTCTCAATCCGGTCAACACGAATAATCCGGATGCCTCACACCACACCCGAACAGGAAGTATCGGGCTTATCTGTCCATTTTCAAGGTGTGTTCTGACTGGGACGCACCGGAATTTCCTCGACCACATCCGGCATGGAGGACAGAATCATCAATTCGACCCTGCGATTTCGTGCCCGCCCTTCCGCCGTGTCATTCGAGGCAATGGGCTGGCTGGCCTCGCGGCCAATGGCAAACAACCGCGCCGGGGCGATGCCACTTTCGGCCAGCAGGCGCACCACACTGGACGCGCGCACCGCGGACAGTTCCCAGTTTGAAGGGAAAGCCGAGTTGCTGATCGGGGTGACATCGGTATGGCCAGTGATTTCCAGATTGAACGGCTCCCTGCGCAAGTGTTCCGCCACCGCCCGCAATACCGTCAGCGATTGCGGTTCAAGTTCGGATTGCCCTGCGGCAAACAACACATTCGCATTGATTTCGATACTGACACCGCGACGGCTTTGCGTCACCTTAACCTTGCCCTCCTTCACTAGCGGTCCCATCACATCAAGCAGATTGCTCGCCACCTCGGTCATGTGGGCCTGTTCCTCGATTGCCTGCTGCTGTTTCAGGGTGCGCTGTTTGACTTCGGGCGGCAGGGCAACCGTGGGCAACTGCGGCACCGGGATATCGCTCGCCTCCCCGGGTTTGCCAAAAGCGTTGCCCAGCGAACTGGCCAGGATCCGGTATTTATTTTCACTGACCGCCGAGATGGCATACATCACCACAAAGAAGGCAAACAATAGCGTGATGAAATCGGCGTATGAAATCAGCCAGCGGTCGTGATTCTCATGATCGTAGGCAATGCGCCGGCGTCTGCGCATCAGAGGTAACCTTTAAGGCGCGCTTCGATGATGCGCGGATTGTCACCCTGCGCAATGCCCACCAGACCGTCACAGATGATTTCGCGTTCGCGCACGCGGCGAGCGATGGAAAACTTGATCTTGTTGGCAATCGGCAGAAACACCAGGTTGGCCAGGCCGACGCCGTAGATGGTGGCGACAAACGCCACGGCGATACCAGGCCCCAGCTTGCCAGGCTCGGTCAGGTTTTCCATCACATGGATCAGGCCGATCACCGCGCCCAGAATGCCGAGCGTAGGCGAATAGCCCCCCGCCGATTCCCACACGCGTGCGGCCTGCCGTTCGGCTGTTTCGAAATTGATGATCTGCACATCGAGCGTATCGCGCAGTTTTTCTGCGTCGGCGCCATCGATCAGCAATTGCAATCCCGTTTTCTGAAACGGATCGCGCGTGATGTTGAGGTGCCTTTCCAGCGCCAGTACGCCATCCTGACGCGCTGCATGTGACCACTGCACCACGCGCCGGATCAGCATATTGCCTTCCGGTTCGGGTGGATGGAAAGCCCATTTGGCCATGCGTATTCCCTGCATGAAAACCGGCAGGGGGTAATGCAGCAGCACCGCCGCCAGGGTACCCAGCACCACGATGATGAATGCAGTCGGCTGCAGGAACAGGGCAATGTGCCCGCCTTCCATGGCCTGACCGCCCAGGATGGCCGCCCCCGCCAGCGCGAGACCGATCAGGCTGCCACGATCCATGCGTCCTCCTTGAGCTTGGTCCGCAAACGTGCAATGGCTTGCCCGTGCAACTGACAGATACGGGATTCGCTGACGCCAAACACTTCACTGATTTCGCGCAGATTGAGTTCCTGCTCGTAATACAGCGACATCAGCAATTGTTCGCGCTCGGGGAGGTTTTCGATCCCCGCAATAATGCAGGCGCGCAGATTGGCATCGAGCAGCTGCGGCAACGGCATGGTCGCCTCGTCCGCCGACTGCTTGTCGAGAAAGGAATCATCTTCGTCCGTGTCGCCAAAATCCTCGAAATACAGCAACTGGTGGCCGCGCGCATCACCGAGCATGCCCTGATACTCATCCAGGGGGACTTTCATGTGTTCGGCAATTTCGGTTTCACTCGGCTGCCGTCCCAGCCGGTGTTGCAGGCTGCCGATGGCCTGCTCAATCTTGCGCATCGACTGCCGTGCGCTGCGCGGCATCCAGTCGGACTGGCGCAGTTCATCGATCATCGAGCCCCGGATGCGCTGGATGGCATAAGCCTCGAACTGGGCACTCTGCGCCTCGTCATAGCGGCTGATCGCATCCAGCAGGCCGATCATGCCGGCCTGAACCAGATCGTCCTCCTCCACGCTGGGTGGCAGCCGCCCCATCATGTGATGGGCCAGCCGCTTCACCATAGGCATGTATTGCGTCAGCAGATCGCTTTTTTCGCTTTTGCCGCTTGCGGTGTACATGCTGCTTTATCCCCTTCTATAGGCTTCCACCAATTGCCCGCCTTGTATCACGCGCTGCATGAATCCCCCCACGCTGCCCAGGCTGGCGGGTTGCGGCCAGCGCAACAGCCCATCTGCCAGTTTGCGAAACTGCGAGGTGGAAACGGCAACAGGGAACGCATCCACCACGGAGGTGCGCAAGCGGCCCGCGCGCGTCAGACGCTCGTCCAGAGGAATATAGCCCAGGTAATCCACCGACACATTCAGATAGCGCTCGGCCGTATCGGAAAAGTTATGCGCCACGGCTTGCGCCTGCTCGGGTGACACCATGCGATTGAGCAGCAGACGGAACTGGCGCTTGCCAAAATTGTGCGCCAGCCGCTTGACCAGCGTATAGCCCTGCGTAATCGCCGCACTGCCGGGCTGCAACACCACCATGATTTCAGAAGCGGCCAGACCCAGCGGCAACGCGTCCGGATCGGTCGCTTCTTCCATATCCACCAGCACCACATCGACACCACACTGCAAGCGATTGAAGCTTTGTGCCAGCCATTCCTGATCACGTTCGGACAATCGTCCCAGGCGGTTAAACCCGCCGCCTATGGGTAACACCTGCACGTTGTTCGGGCCGTTGAGAATCAGGGACTCCAGCGTGCAGCGCCCCTCGATTACATCCACCACATCATGATGCGGCGTCAATCCCAGCGCAGCTGCTGCGCCGCGGCCGTGCTGGTCCTGGTCGATGATAAGCACATCGCGTCCGGAGCGACCCAGGGCGACCGCCAGATTGGCCGTCGCGGCAGTTTTGCCTGAACCTTGTTGCCCGGACATCACGGTGATGACCTGAAATCCGGTCTGTCCCAGCAAGCGGCGCAGTCCGGCAGCTTGATCGCTGGCGAATTTATCCAAAGGACACCGCACTTTCACGATTCGTTGAAGAGATGCCGCTCAGGGCAAACGCCAGTTCGCTATCGTCCAGTTGCCAGGGCGAAGTCAGCTGACGCGTTTTAAATGCACGGTGAATCAGGTATTGGCGGTTGGCCAGATGCAGGTCTTCCGGCACACGCTGGCCGGTCGCCAGGTAATGCACATTCAGCTCGTGGCGAATCGCGCAATCCAGTGCCGGTCCCAAGCTGGCTGCTTCGTCGACTTTCGTCAGAATGCAGCCGTCCAGACCGCGCGTCTGGTAAGCCTGCACCACTTCGTTCAGGGTCTCGCCATGACTGGTGGCATTCAGCAACAGCAGGCGCTTGATCTGTTTGCCGGCATTACACAGCATTTCGACCTGCTCGGAGACGGCATGATCCCGTTGACTCATCCCTACCGTATCGATCAACACGGTGTGCTTGTTACGCAACTCGGACAATGCCAGCTTCAAATCGGCTGCATCGCGCACGGCATGCACGGTCACACCCAGAATCTTGCCATAAATACGCAGTTGCTCATGGCCGCCGATCCGGTAGCTGTCGGTTGTCAACAGCGCCAGCTTTTCAGCACCGTGACGCACCACAAATCGTGCGGCCAGCTTGGCGGTGGTGGTGGTTTTCCCCGTGCCGGTCGGTCCCATCAGGGCAAACACGCCGCCCGAATCGAGCATATCGGTTTCGTTCTGCATCACATTCAGACGCTTCATCAAGGTGTTGCGCATCCAGGCTTGCGCCTGTTCCACATCCCCCTTTTTCGGCAGTTCTTCCAGCAAATCACGCGCCAGCGTGGCGCTGAATCCTGCTGACAGCATATCGCGCATCACTGCTGCGCCGGCCGGATCGCGACCCGGCAGATCACGCCAGGCCATATCCGAAATCTGGCTTTCCAGGCTGACCTGCATCGCCTTGATTTCACTGATCACGCTTTGAGCCAGGTGCGCACTATCTTCGCTCGGCACGGCCACACGCTCGATCAGCCGACGCTTGAAGCTGACGGCTGGCTCGGGTTCCGGGTCGAACCGTCTTTCAGGCGCTTGGGCCGCGCGGGCAGCAAATGCCTGGGTAATGCTCTCCGGCGTTCTTGCAACCGGCGGTGCTACACGTTTTTCCACGGCGGGGGGGGCAAACGCCGCGATATCCGCTGCCGGCATAGCCAGCACCTCGACCCCCTCCTCGACCGCTCGATTAGAGAGGATGACCGCATCGGGTCCGAGTTCGTCGCGCAATTGGCGCATGGCCTCACGGGATGTTTTAGCTACGATACGTTTGACGTTCATGCTGCTCCTCCTACCAGGGAAGTGACTTTGATCTGTTTGCCTTCGGGTACTTCAGCGTGCGAAAGCACTTTGAGTTGCGGCACGGCGCGCCGCAGAAAACGTGCAAGTAGCGGACGCAATATCGCCGGCGTCAGCAACACCGGGGGATGGCCCAATGCTTCCTGACGTTGTGTTGAAGTTTGGGCCCGTTCCAGGATAGTGTCGGCCAAGCCGGGCTCCATGCCTGCATCTTCATTGCCCGCTTGCAGGGTTTGCAACAACAGGCGCTCGAGTCCCTGATCCAGGGCAATGACAGGCAATTCACTGACCGAACCATAAATCTGCTGCACGATGGAGCGGCCCAGTGCCACCCGAACCAGCGCAGTCAGTTCATGCGGATCCTGTACCCGCGCACCATGCTCCAGCAGGGTGTCGATAATGGTGCGCATGTCGCGAATGGCCACGCCTTCGATCAACAGGGTTTGCAGCACTTTCTGCACAGTGGAAAGCGTGAGCAGCTTCGGCACCAGATCTTCCACCAGCTTGGGTGCACTCTTGCCCAGATGATCGAGCAGCGCCTGGGCTTCCTGACGCCCGAGCAATTCAGCGGCATGCTGTGTCACCAGATGATTCAGATGTGTAGCCACCACGGTGCCGGGATCCACCACGGTGTAGCCCATGGCTTGCGCCTGTTCGCGAAGCGTCGATTCGATCCACACCGCCGGCAGGTCAAATGCGGGGTCACGCGTGGCTACACCAGGCAGCGAGGCAGTAATGTTGCCCGGGTCAATAGCCAGGAACAGGCCGGTACGCACTTCACCGCTACCAATTTCCACGCCCTTGAGCGTAATGCGATAGCTGTTGGGATTGATTTCGAGGTTGTCGCGGATATGCACGGCAGGCGGCAAGAAGCCGATCTCGCGAGCAAATTTTTTGCGTATACCCTTGATGCGCCGCACCAGTTCACCATCCGCAGCGTTATCCACCAGCGGGATCAAGCGATAGCCAACTTCCAGGCCCAGGGTATCAATCGGTGCGACATCTTCCCAACTGGCTTCCTGCGCCTCGACTGCAGCAGACGGAGCTGATTCGACTTCGGGCGCCACTTCCGGTTTTTCCCTGCCGCGCCGATAAGCGAGCCAGGCCATCCCGCCCGCCAACAACAGAAAAGCAAAGTTCGGCATTCCCGGAATCATGCCCATCATGCCGAGGATCGCAGCGGTAATGTAGAGCGCCTGGGTTTTGTTGAAAATGTTGGATAACATCTGGCCGGCAATATCTTCATCGGTGCTGACCCGGCTGACGATGATGCCGGCAGCAATGGAAATAACCAGGGCCGGAATTTGTGCCACCAGACCATCGCCAATTGCCAGCAAGGTGTAGTTGTGAGCCGCGTCGGCCAACGCCAGGTCATGCTGCATCACGCCAATGAGCAGACCCCCGACGATGTTGATCACCAGAATCAGAATGCCGGCAATGGCGTCGCCACGCACGAATTTCGAAGCGCCGTCCATGGATCCGTAAAAATCCGCTTCTTGGGAAATTTCGGCACGCCGCCGGCGTGCCTCATTCTCATCGACCAGGCCAGCATTCAAATCGGCGTCAATCGCCATCTGCTTGCCTGGCATCGCATCGAGGGCAAAACGCGCGCTGACCTCGGCGATGCGCCCGGCACCCTTGGTGATCACGATAAAGTTGATGACGACCAGAATGACAAACACGATGATGCCCACCGTGTAATTGCCTCCGACCAGAAAATGACCAAAGGCTTCGATCACCTTGCCTGCTGCAGCGGGTCCGGTGTGGCCTTCCAGTAAAACGACCCGGGTGGACGCCACATTGAGCGACAAGCGCAGCAAGGTGGAAAGCAGAAGCACCGTGGGGAAGGCGGCGAAATCGAGCGCCTTCTTGGTCGACAAGCCCACCAGCAGCACCATGATGGAGAGCGCAATATTGAAGGTGAACAGCAAGTCCAGCGCAAATGGCGGCAGCGGCAACACCAGCATCGCCAGAATGAGGATGATGAAAATAGGTGCAGCCATCGAACGGGCGCTGGCGGGATTAAAAATATTCGACAAGGTCAACCCATTCATGCGGTGGCCTGCTGCGGATCAAGTTCGGCAGGAACCGGCAACCCGGTCGGCACATTGGGATACGCCCCTCCGACCTGATGGAAATGGCGTAGCTGGAACACGTAGGCCAGCACCTCAGCCACCGCGGCATAGAGCGTAGCCGGAATTTCATCGCCCAGTTCGGTGTGGCGGAACAGGGCGCGTGCCAGTGGAGGTGCTTCCAGCAACGGCACATTATGCTCGGCTGCCATTTCGCGAATGCGTGCTGCAACAGCATCGGCACCCTTGGCCACCACGCGCGGCGCGCCCATTTTGCCTTCGCTGTATTTGAGTGCCACCGCATAGTGGGTCGGGTTGGTGACCACGACATCGGCGGTGGGGATCTCGGACATCATGCGGCGACGGGCCACTTCACGTTGCTGGGCACGAATGCGCGCCTTGACATGCGGATCGCCTTCCGATTCTTTGGCTTCCTGACGCAACTGCTCTTTGGTCATCTTGAGCTTGTTGTAGTAGCTCCAGATTTGATACGGCAGATCAAGCACCACTATAAAAATCATCGCGCCCGAAATCAGCAGGAATATTCTTCCGATGAAGTCACCCATATGCTGAATTGCATTGGTCGGAGATTCCATGCTGAACGAAAAAACGGTTTCGATATTGGACCAGATCAGCCAGACCGCCACCCCGCCCAGCAAGCCCACCTTGGCCAGGGCCTTAACCAATTCAACCAGACCCTGGCTGGAAAACATGCGCTTGATGCCTGACATTGGATTCAGGCGTTTGAAATCCGGAAAAAAGGCTTTGGTGCTGAACAGCCAGCCGCGTAGCAGGATGGGGGAAGCCATCGTGGCAATCACCACCAGCGCGAGGAAGGGCAATAACGCCAGGGCCGCCTCGAAGAACTGACTTGCCAGCTGATCCATGACATACGAGCTATCGCGCGCCACACCCGGATTGAACTGCAGACCGCTGCGCACAATATGTGACATGGTCTGACCCAGGCCACTGGCCATCCACCACAAGGCAGCCCCTCCAGACATCAGAACAACGAACGTAGCCAGCTCGCGCGATTGCAGCACCTGGCCTTCTTCGCGTGCTTTCTCCAATCGCTGAAGCGATGGGGATTCGGTCTTTTCTTGATCGCTTTCGTCAGCCATCCTGATTCACCTGTTAGGGGAGGCCCATCTCGAAAACTGTTCGAAACGGGATTTCTTAGGATGAATTATTAGGTATGGCCGACGTAGACAATCAGGGGAATAAGGGTGGATTTTGGCCTTTATTTAGACTCAAGTGTCGCGTCACTTGAGTCTGAAGGCCGTGTCACAGGAAAGAAAATTGCATCTCGTTTAGGTAAATCGAGATTGGTAAGCCATTACGTGATCCGGGAAGCGTCATGCACGGGGGAAACACTCAAGCCAATAAACAACAGGCCATAGATTGCCGATCGCTCAATGTGGCGTGGGGGCTTGTTCCACATCCACGGGAGCATTGACACGTGTGACTTCATCTCGCACCGCAGCTTCATCCGCGATATTGACACCGCTGGCCTGCTTGGTCACGTTGTCTTCGGTACGCTTGTTCATGACGATAATGCTGATTCGACGATTGACCGGATCCAGCGGTGCTGCCTCGCCAAACGGTACTGACGATCCTAACCCAACCACCCGCAGCATCTTTTCCTCAGCCATGCCTCCCGCAATCAGTTCACGCCGCGAGGCATTGGCCCGGTCGGCCGACAACTCCCAGTTACTGTAGCCGCGCCCGGCATTAGCATAAGGTTTGGCATCGGTATGGCCTGACAGGCTGACACGATTTTGCACATCGTTCAGCACCTGGCCAATTTCGTGCAGGATGATCTTGGTGTAAGACTGCAATTCAGCACTGGCCAGATTGAACATGGGCCGGTTCTGCTCATCGACAATCTGGATCCGCAACCCCTCATCCGTGATATCAATCAGGAGTTGGCGCTTGAATTGTCTCAAGGTCGGGTTGCTGTCGATGGCCCCTTCCAGACGTGCTTTCAGCTGCTTGAGCTTGGCGGCCTCGACCCGTTCGAGTTCGGCCTTGGCCGCCTCAAGGTTGTAGGATTTTTTCTCGTCTACCGTCGCGCCTTTTTTGACCTGGCCTGTCTTGCGGGTCAGATCAGCTCCACCGCCTTTAATCACGCTGGAACTGTCACCGCTCCCGCTCCCGCCCTGCATCGCCACTTTAAGCGGTGTCTTGAAATAGTCTGCAATACCCGCCAGATCACCCTTGGCGGTGGAGCCCAGCAACCACATCAACAGGAAGAACGCCATCATGGCCGTCACGAAGTCGGCATAAGCGATCTTCCATGCGCCACCGTGGTGGCCACCAGCCACCTTCTTGATGCGTTTGACGATGATGGGCGCTTTTTGCTCGCTCATGTGTGCACTTTATGCTCTTGGGTGCGTGGGAAGGCTTGATAGACGCGGGGTGCGCAAAAGCGCATTAGCGCGATTTCGCACCCTTCACATGCTCTTCCAGTTCGCTGAACGATGGCCGTTCGGTTGAGAACAGGACTTTGCGCCCAAACTCGACGGCAATGGCCGGCGCATAGCCGTTGATGCTGGCCAGCAAGGTGACTTTGACGCACTGAAACAACTTGGAGGATTCGTGCAGTTTTTGTTCAAGCAGGCTGGAAAGTGGACTCACAAAACCGTAGGCCAGCAAAATACCCAGGAAAGTACCGACCAGCGCCGCAGCGATCAAAATACCGAGTTCGGCGGGAGGGATACCGACTGATTCCATCGTGTGCACCACCCCCATCACAGCCGCCACAATACCGAATGCCGGCAGGCCATCGCCCAGTTTGGCAAGACAGTGCACCGGAACCTCACCTTCGTGGTGGTGGGTTTCGAGCTCGTTGTCCATCAGGTTTTCGATTTCAAAGGCATTCATGCTGCCGCTCACCATCAGCCGCAGATAGTCGGTTAGAAACTCGACAATATGGTGGTCCGACAGGATTGAAGGGTATTTTGAAAATAAGGGGCTGCTCTCGGGCGCATCGACATCGCCCTCGATCGACATCAGGCCTTCCTTGCGAATTTTGGTCAGCAATTCATACAGCAGCGCCATCATGTCCATGTACAGCGCGCGATTGTATTTCGATCCCTTGAAAAGAGTAGGCAACGCCTTCAGCGTAGCCTTGATCGCCTTGCCGTTATTGCCCACCAGGAACGCGCCCACCGCACCGCCACCAATCATCAGCAGCTCCACTGGCTGCCACAACGAAGCGATGTGCCCCCCTGCCATTGCAAAGCCACCGAAGACGCTTATGAGAATAATGATGTATCCAACGATGACTAGCACAACCGGTTGTCCTTTTGGTTAAATCCGCAAGCAAAATCTGTTACATCCTGCCCGATACTGCCGCGCGCGAATGCGAAGCTCACAGGATGAGAATTCGACCAAAACCACGAAAACTTGATGGTGCGGCGTGAGTATTTCAGCATGACGCTATTTCACATTTTCCATACATACAAGGTATGGCGCGCGCCTTCAGCCAAATTCACGACCTGGTCAGGTTGGCGTGTATTGATCGCAAATGACAAACTGACAAACAGGCTCCCACTGCGCATCTGGGCTTGCGCCTGTTGCCACAAATCCGGCATGGCTGCAGGCGACAGAAAGGCAAACACCACGTCGAATTCAGACAGGTTGATGGCCGCATAATCACGCCGCATGAACACCACGCGGCTGCGCTTGTACCAGGCGCGCAGGCGACTGATCAACCAGGGCGCGGGGGCAATTTCGGTTCCAAAAAACCGACCCTGAGGAAAGCGCTGCTCCAGATAAAATGGCACGCCCCCCAGCCCGCTTCCCAAATCGATAAAACGAAACGCCTGAGCTTCTGGCAACAAAGATGTCATCGCTTGCCAGGCTTTACGGTCAGACAGATATAAGGGCACGCGTGTGCGAAAAGTGCTCCAGTAAAACAACACCAGCAACAGGAAAGCCCCCAGATACACCTCGGCCGGGATGCTCACTTGCTGAGCCAGAAATATTGCAGGGAAAAAAGCAAAATGAAGCGGAGGCCACCAGGCCGGCTGTTGCCAGATACGGCTCAACACTGCAGCCGCACAGCCTTGGCCCAAGGCCAATTGCCACAAGACAGGCTGATAAGAGAACAGGAATTGGAGAAGCGGACTTAGTAGCGCTGTCAGCAGCAGCGCGATGCACTGGATGACAAGGGACTGAAGGCTGACCGGCAGACGTGTCATCGCCGGTCTTCCGGGTAAAGAGATTCAGGCAGCTGCAGTCAACTCCGCCTGCGCCAACTCCGCCTGGGCGGCTGCTTTGGCCTTGCGGGTTTTGCCGGCGCGTGCGGGCATATTGCACAGGCCGCATACATACTGGTTATGCAAGTCGTCAGGATGGACCACGAAGTGACCGCCACAACCGCTGCACACGGTGGTTTCAAGCATGCGGCTTTCAAAGAAACGATTCAGGGTCCAGGCACGCGTAAAACTCAGCACCGCTTCGATCTGATTGGTATGCAGGTATTCCTGATACAGACGATAGCTTTTCAGTACGGCCTCAATGCCGGTGCATTCGCTGTTCTTCGTAATGTAACGGTGAATATTCACAAACAGTGAAGAGTGTACGTTGGGCAGCCAGGTCAGGAACCAGTCAGTCGAGAACGGCAGCATGCCCTTGGGGGGCGAAACGCCTTTCACTTCCTTGTACAGTTTGAGCAGACGCTCGCGTGACAAGGTGGTTTCGGATTCCAGAACCTGCGGGCGAGCACCGAGTTCAATCAGATCAATCGCCAACTGGGTATCACGCATTTCGGTCAAAAGACTTTTCTTGCTCATCAGATCACTCCCCAGCTTGTTATGTGGCGTTGTATGGCAGTTGAATCGGTTCAGGCAAAGGCTTCTACAGCCTGCCCAGCCATCAGGATGGCCGCATGGGACTGAGCCAGCGCACGATCCTTGGTGTAATTGGTCAGCATGTTCAGCACCACGCCGTCATCAAAGCGGAAGCGTGACACCATCATGCCGGAGGCGGCGAGTTTGAGAATTTGCGCCGGCGTCAGCGCTTCGATCAGTTCGGCAACATCCTGGCTAATGCCCAGACGAAAGACGGCAGTCGCCTTGTCGTGTTGGATCATGCTTTGAGCCAGCATCAGATAGTTGAGATTGACGTCGCGCATTTCGTCCAGCATTTCGTCTAATTTCATTTGACTTGCCCTCATGGTCCAATTTATTTTCAAACTCACACTTAAGTCAGCGTGTTAGTTTCGTTTTCGGACGATACCCGGGAAAGTTAATGTAGACACACACTGTATTCGCGGTCAGAAATGAGCGATTTTTCATGTAGGTGTTTGTCCTACGCCAGTCGCCATAAACCTGATCTGCCCAACTGTTCAAGCCCGGGCATTAGCCTTTGTTAAGCAGATAGTTCATTTTAATCAGCTGGCTAGGGCCTGTTCACACTAATTTCGCGTCTGCGAAATTAGTGTGAACAGGCCCTGAGTTCGGTGCCGTCAAGCGGCTACGGGCATTGCACCCGCAGCGTGAAACCCCGCCAGACAAGCATCAGTCGCGCTGGTAAATATCCTCGAAGCGCACGATGTCGTCTTCGCCCAGATAAGACCCCGACTGCACCTCAATCATGTGCAAGTCGATCTTGCCCGGGTTTTCCAGCCGATGTGAGGTTCCCAACGGAATATAGGTCGACTGGTTTTCGGTCAGCAACATGACCTCGTCACCACAGGACACGCTCGCTGTTCCGGACACCACAATCCAGTGCTCGGCACGATGATGATGCATTTGCAGGCTGAGTTTTTCGCCCGGCTTGACCATGATGCGCTTGACCTGAAAACGCTCGCCCTCGTCGATTCCCTCATACCAGCCCCAGGGACGGTATACCTGCTTGTGGACCAGATGTTCACAACGTTTTTCGGCCTTCAGGCGGTCAACCAGTTTTTTGACATCCTGCACCTGATCCTTTTGTGCCACCAGTACCACGTCAGCAGTTTCGACCACCACCAGATCAGACACACCCAGCATAGCCACCATGCGGGTTTCGGCGCGTACAAAATTGTTATGGGCGTTTTCCAGCATGACGTCGCCACGGGTGGCGTTGTTGTCTGCGTCCTTCACGGCCACATCCCACAATGCCGACCAGGCACCAATGTCGTTCCACGCCATGTCAGCCGGCACCACGGCCGCACGCCGGGTATGTTCCATCACGGCGTAATCGACCGATTCTGAGGGGCAGGCCTCAAATGCCGCCGGGTCCAGTCGCACAAAATCGAGATCCAGCGTTGCCACATCGAGCGCAGCCCGGCTGGCATCCAGAATATCAGGACGCAATATCTGCAACTCATTCAAAAAATCTGCTGCACGAAACAGGAACATGCCGCTGTTCCAGAAATAATCACCTGAATCGACGTACTGCTGCGCTGTGGCTAAATCCGGCTTTTCTACAAAAGCGGCTACCTGGTACGAACCGGCGCTATCTGCCAGCGGCGCACCCTTGCGGATGTAACCATAGCCCGTCTCAGGCGTGGCGGCCACGATGCCGAATGTGGCGAGATGACCATTTTTAGCCGCTGCAGCAGCGGTACGTATGGCCTTATGGAAGGCATCAATATCACCAATCAAATGATCGGCGGGCAGGACCAGCATCAAGGCATCCGGATCATCGTGCGTCAACATCAACGCAGCAACAGCTATTGCCGGTGCCGTGTTACGCCCCACCGGCTCCAGCACGATCGCTCGCGGCTTTGATCCGATCTGGCGCATCTGTTCGGCAATCATGAAGCGATGCTCCACGTTGCACACCATCATGGGGGCGGCGATTTCCGGCATATCGGCCAACCGGCTGACCGTGTCCTGCAACAAGCTATGGTCACTGGCAAGCGGCAAAAGCTGCTTGGGCAACGCTGCACGGGACAAAGGCCACAGGCGTGTGCCCGAGCCCCCTGAAAGAATCACGGGGTGGATAGTCATCATGTCGGAAATTTTAGTCATATTCATTTTGTCGATTAAGGTGGTTTTATACCTGACAGCACACAGTGCATATTCATTCAGTATGAAAACACCACACTGATTCGCCTTTTACAAAAACGGCAAACTCAAGGACGAGTTAAGGGCGCCGGCTCCTTAAGCTCAGGCACTGCCGGAGCAAATCCGCTGGCATATTCGATTTTTCCCTGGCTGCGCAGCTTATTGATCTCGGTCCCCAGCAAAGTCTTGCGCTTTGTGCTTTGCACCACCCGTTCGATCGCCCCTCTTGCCTGATCCAAGGTAACCGGCTGTGCCTGGCTCCCCAATAACTGCAACACGCTGATGCTTTCGGGACTGGTTGCCAGCACCATTACCTGGCCCTTTTTCATATTCTTGATATTCGCCAGAATGGCGTCAGGAACCTGTTCGGCTGGCTTGACCCCTACGCCAGACTTGCTCTCGATCTCCTGCGCTTTCAACCAATCGGAGAAATCAGCCAGGTTGTTGCCTGTCTTCAACTGCGCTTCCACCTCTGCCAAACGTGTTGAAGGCATCCGCAACTCCATTTCCTGTATACGGTACAACTTGCGTGCCGAGAAAAGTTCAGGATGCAGCGTGTAATAGTCCTTGACCTCAGCGTCGGCAGGCTTGGGAATGTCCTTATATACGCGCTCCATATAGGCATCGAACAGGATCTGGCGTTGTGCCTGTTGCAGTGCCAGTACGACTTCTGGCTGCTTGTCCAGTCCTGCACCTTTGGCTGCATCAGCCACCAGACGCTGATCGATCAGCGCGTCCAGCACTTTGCTGCGGACCTCGGCAGCAACATCCTCATTACGCGGCCCCAGGCGCGATAACGCCTGATTCAGCTCGTTTTCAGTAATCAGTTCGCTACCCACTTTCACGACGATTTTCTCATTGCTATGAGATGTAGGCTGCTCGCAAGCGGTCAACGCCACGAACAGTGCCATGGAAGCAATCAGTGGGGTACGGCGGATGTTCATCGAGACTCCGTTTATTCGTTACATAGTCAAACATGGTGCGGGATTACCATGCATACGGTAAGTTTGTACTATCCGCCCTCAAAACCCTAAAGAAAGTACATCTCACACCGTTATTATTCACAATGCTTGCAACTGAATGAAATAACCGATGTCGCAAATCGTTTATTGGTCTATACAGAAGTAAGTAGATTTCCCTTGTAGATCACCCGGTACTGGGGCCAAGCCCCTGGCTCTCCTCCTCCTGCCACACCGGGCTTTTCGCGGCGCCATTGGCGCCGCTTTTCTTTTGCCATTTTGCCTCTGCCAAACAACGTCAATCAGACGATCAAGTATCCAGTGTCAGCGCCGGGCACACAAGCTTACGGGCCGCTTATTCAAGCGACCCGTATCCAAACCTGACTCCGTATTGCTTGAAGCAAGCGATAGTTACAAATGGCAACTGCACTCACCTACTCAGGCCGGTTATTCAGCAAAAGCCTTCACCCCTGACGATTCGCGCGATTTCTTGAGCGCAGCCATTGCCTTGGCCTTGGCTGCGGCTTGAGCCGATTTTTCCTCTTTTGCGGCCGCTGAGGCCAACGCAAGCTGTCTCTCACGCTCGGTCTTCTCGTCAGCAAAAGCATTCACATCTGACGATTCACGCACTTGTTTGAGTGCAGCCATCGCCCTGGCCTTGGCTGCGGCAGCCTGGGCAGCCTTTTGCTCTTTCGTGGCAGGCGCCGCTTGTGCCTGCTGCTTCTCGCGTTCAGCTTTCTCGGCAGCCAGTTTCTGCTTCACGCGCTCGGCCTCTATGCGATCCCGCTCAGCCTGTGCGGCACGAGCAGCCGCTTCCTGGCGCGCCCGTGCCTGTGCCGCTTCCTGGGCTTGTTGTTGTTTCGCTTCCTGAATGGCTTGCTGGCGCGCCCGCTCTGCCTCTCGCTTGCGATCCGCTTCCTCTTGGGCCTTCTTGGCTTCCATACGCGCACGCGCCTGTTTCAGGTCTTCTTTCATCTGCGCGCCGGTTTGACGGATACGCTCGCTAACAGATGACAAATCTTCAGCAGTAAGCTCTGGATTCTTTACTGCGCCACTGGCGCGCTCCGTCCCCGCCGAATGGACATGAGCCGGGAGCAAGGTGATCAGGATAGCTGCAGCAAGATGGGCTGCGCAGGGGTATTTCATAGACATTCCTTCCGTATGGACAGTCAACTGCAGGTGCCGTTTCAACACGGTTTGGGGAACCCCATACGGATAAAACCCTAAACACGACCAGAAACAATAAAAGCACCTACCGCACATGACTACTAACGGTCAGGAATACTGCAATCTTTACAGCAAATTACGCAGGAACCGCCTCCTCAAACTCGAGAGAAACCTTGTCGCTGGAATCAAGGTCAATGGTCACCCGACCTCCGTGCGCCAACCGGCCAAATAGCAACTCGTCGGCCAGGGCCTTACGGATCGTATCCTGAATCAAACGCGCCATCGGACGTGCACCCATCAAGGGATCGAAGCCATTTTTAGCGAGATAGGCTTTCAGCGCATCAGTAAACACTGCCTCGACTTTTCTCTCATGCAGTTGCTCTTCCAGCTGCATCAGGAACTTGTCGACCACCTGCAGCACCACCGGCTCCGTCAGCGCTGCAAACGGGATGATCGCATCCAGGCGGTTGCGGAATTCCGGCGTGAACATCCGGCGAATTTCACCCATTTCGTCGCCGCTCTCGCGTGAGTTGGAAAATCCGATATTCGACTTGCTGAGCATTTCCGCCCCGGCATTGGTGGTCATGATGAGCACCACATTACGGAAATCAGCTTTGCGCCCGTTGGTGTCCGTCAGCGTACCGTGGTCCATCACCTGCAGCAGTACATTGAAAATATCAGGGTGCGCTTTTTCAACTTCATCCAGCAAGACAACGGAATAGGGTTGCTTGGTCACCGCTTCGGTCAACAATCCACCCTGGTCGTATCCAACATAACCGGGTGGCGCACCGATCAGGCGCGACACGGCGTGGCGCTCCATATACTCGGACATATCGAAGCGAATCAGCTCAATACCCAGCACATAGGCCAACTGGCGTGCGACCTCGGTCTTGCCGACTCCGGTGGGACCTGAGAACAGGAAGTTGCCTATCGGCTTTTGCGGATCGCCCAGGCCACTGCGCGACATTTTGATCGCTGCCGTCAGGGCGTCGATCGCCGAAGCCTGACCAAACACCACCGCCTTCAAGTCACGATCCAGCGTTTTCAGCGAGTTCTTGTCGTCGGATGACACCGTTTTTGGCGGAATGCGCGCGATTTTGGCAATGATGTCCTCGATTTCGCGCGGCGTGATCACACGTTTTTTCTTGGATTTAGGCAGGATGCGCTGCGCCGCACCCGCCTCGTCGATCACGTCGATCGCCTTGTCAGGCAAATGACGGTCATTGATATAGCGGGCCGACAACTGCGCAGCCGTGGTCAACGCGGCAGCGGAGTATTTAACGCCATGGTGATCTTCAAAACGCGATTTCAGACCACGCAGGATCGCCACGGTTTCAGCGACTGAAGGTTCCGGTACATCCACCTTCTGGAAGCGCCGCGACAAGGCATGGTCTTTCTCGAAAATGCCACGATATTCCGTATAGGTTGTCGCGCCAATGCAGCGCAACTGGCCGGACGACAGCGCAGGCTTCAGCAGGTTGGACGCGTCCAGCGTGCCACCTGAAGCTGCCCCCGCGCCAATCAGGGTATGAATCTCGTCAATAAACAGAATTGCCTTGGAATTGTCGGCCAACTGCTTCAGCACCCCTTTCAGGCGCTGCTCGAAATCACCCCGGTATTTGGTTCCGGCGAGCAAAGCTCCCATATCCAGCGAATACACCGTGCTTTCCGCCAGGATTTCAGGCACCGAACCTTCAATAATCCGGCGCGCCAAGCCTTCGGCAATCGCGGTTTTCCCCACGCCCGCCTCCCCCACCAGCAACGGATTGTTCTTGCGACGGCGGCACAGAGTCTGGACCACGCGCTCCAGTTCGTGCTCACGTCCTATCAGCGGATCGATCTTGCCAGCCAGCGCTTGCGTGTTCAGATTCTGCGCAAAACTATCCAGCGGTGATGTAGCAGGCGCCTCGGCATTGCTCTCGACCGGCTCATCGGAACGCGGCGCAGGCTCGCTCTGCGGCATTTTGGTAATGCCATGGGAAATAAAGTTAACGATATCGAGCCGCGACACGCCCTGCTGCCCCAGGAAATACACCGCATGCGAATCTTTCTCGCCAAACACGGCTACCAGCACGTTCGCGCCGGTTACTTCCTTTTTGCCTGACGACTGCACATGCAGGATGGCGCGCTGGATCACACGCTGGAAACCCAGCGTAGGTTGAGTATCCACCTCATCTTCGCCTTCCACTTTGGGCGTGTGCTCCTCAATGAATGCAACGACCTGTTCGCGCATGGTGTCGATATTCGCGCCACAAGCACGCAACACATCCAGCGCTGAGGGGTTATCCAGCATTGCCAGCAGCAAATGCTCCACCGAAATAAATTCGTGGCGCTTCTGGCGCGCATCCATAAAGGCCATGTGCAATGAGACTTCAAGTTCCTGGGCAATCATCTAACTTTCCTCCATCGTACATTGCAGCGGATGCTGATGCTGCCGTGCAAAATCCACAACCAGTTCAACCTTGGTTTGGGCAATATCCTTCGGATACACCCCGCACACGCCTACGCCCTCAGTATGCACTTTGAGCATGATTTGTGTCGCCCGTTCAGAGTCGATGCCGAAAAACTTCTTGAGGACATGCACCACGAACTCCATAGGGGTGTAATCGTCATTCAGCAACAAAACCTTGAACAGGGGCGGCGGCTTCACTTTAGCCGCAGTCGGTTCCAGTAGGGTACTGCCTTCTCTCTTGGTTGCCATAGCCCGAATAAGCCTGCTTTACAGGCCTTATTTTGAAGTGATGTAGGGAATTTTCAAGCCCGCCAGAAGTAGGGCTTAAGTGAAAAACAAGTAAACAGACACGGATCCGGGCGGGGAAAAACTATCCGCCCATGCCAGCTAACCGCACGCTTGCTGGGGCTAGCACTCGTGACCACAAACAGAATCAGCCAGAAACTGTATCCGAATAGATTATTGGATTGACCTCAAATAAACAGGCACCCGCCTGAATATTCATAGGCGTGAGCAACCGCCCATCGGCCAAATATGTTCTGCGGGCTTATTTTTTGCGCCGTGTTTCAGAGCAGCGGATGATGGCTGCGCTGGTTTTCAGGTCCAGACAATGACGAATATCGCCACCAGGCAGGCGTTTCGACCCTCGATAATGAGCTGGGGCCTTGCTCGGGGCCGTAGCGGTTGTCGTTTGATCCGCCGTCGCTTCATTCTCCATCCCATCTGCGATCGCAACGCCGGCCGCACCCACAAGTGACAGCGCAATCAAACAAGTTCTCATAACCCCTCCTCAGTACTTCATGAAACCGCAGGCTCCCGATACGCAGCCAAACCGGGGGCGACACCTTGATGATAGCCAGCCTTCAGCGCAAGCGCTATGTGCCTGAATTGTTTTACCCTCTTGGCCGCACGTCAATATCTTACCGCCATTGCACAAACCATGGGTCTGCAATCCAGCTTCTAGCCTACCCTCGTTCGCGCCAGTTTGGCTGGCAAATATTCCAGCGTGGTGGCGTAACCCAGATCGAACAGGGATTGCTTCTGCTCGGGTGTCATGTTGAATTCCAGCGGCGACATACCGTCGGTTTCGATCAGCACCGTGCTCAGCCACAGGGATTCCGACAGGTATTCACGCGACATCGTGCTCATGAAAGTTCGTATCAGCATAAACAGATAGTCCGCCACCGGCAGCAGTTTACGCAGCGGGTGGATTTCGGTGATACGTTTATCGCGCAGACGAAAACACACCACCGGGGTCAGGTCGCCCGCCCAGTCGCGAAACAGGCTGTCTTCTGACAGGATGCTGCCATCCACCAGAACATGGTCACCGTGGTGGTGGAAAGGGAAAAGCAGGGGAATGGAGATCGAATAAAGAACCGCGCGCGCCACCGAAAGATCGGGACTGTTATCGCGATTGAACACCACCGGCAGGCCCGAACGCACATCGGTGGCAACGACATGCAGATTCCGCTTGAGATCACGAAAGCAGATGCCATGCAATTCGTTTTCCATCCATTGCTCAAAGCGCTTGCCGGTGGAAAGCCCCCCGTTCCTCATCAGGTTAAGCAACGAATAGCCACGAAACTGGACAAAATTCACGGTACGCAACAAGACCTTGAGTTCATCCAGATCCCTGCCCGCTGCCACCAGCGCCGCCACCACACTGCCCCCGGATACGCCAACGATATGGTCGTAGCCAATGCCCATGTCGGCCAGCGCAGTGAGCACACCCACATGCGCTGGCAGGCGCGTGCCGCCGCCCGCCAGAACGGGCACGATTTGTTGCGGAAGGGGATCGGTCACATGCACACTCCTTGCAAGCTGCGTTGCGTGAAGCCCGTGCGATTCAGCGACATGCTGATAACTGGCGCTTCACGCTGCCACGTTCCTCATGCTGGGTATTGCTTTCATGCCCTCAGCCCGCTCACCGTGCACTACATCGTTCACCCGGATCATGCCACCCACCAACACTCGGGCCTTCATGCCACCATGGCCGCGCATCGCGTTATAACCGCCCGGCCCCAGCACCTCTTCCATGCGCGAGCACGGATCACAATGTCCCGTCACTTCCAGCACCACCTCACTGCCAATGCGCAGCACCAGCGGCTGGTCGCGAAACAAGGCATGCGCTGCCAGCAGATTCAGCCCCGACACCACCAGATTGCGCCGCAACCAGGCAGGGTCGATACACGCCTGCCCCATCAACGCCGCCACCGCCGGCAGATGCTCCGCCTGGATCAAGGTCACCTGCCGTGAGCCTCCTTCAACACGGCTCCGCGAAGGCTGTGCGTAATGGTCGCCCTCCAGTCCGCACGCCGCTATCGCCTGCACGGATTCAACAGCGGTCACCACCTCCCGGCTTTGCGGTCGCAGATAAATCGCCTCGATCCGGCCCGGGCGTGGGAACCGGCCCGCCAGATCGCGCATCTCCGCGCCATCGGATTCAGTCGATCCTACCCTCATCCCGCCAGCCACTTGAACAAGCCGATCACCCCACCCACAACTGTCAGGCAGATCAGGCAAGCGAGCATGATTTTCACGAATGTGGGCATGATTAATCGCCTGGCATCAGGCCTGGCGCTTGCCCGTGCAATCCGGGTGGCGCAAACAGCGCCAGAATTCTTTCCCGGCATGCGCACCGTGCCTGGAACGACGCTTCATCATCCGGCCCTGACACTCCGGGCAAAAAGGGGCGCCAGTCGTCAGCACGCTGAGCGGGTCGCGCAAAGACACCCTGGCAGGCTGACGCACCCTGCGAACCAGCCCTCGCAGCACCTTGCCGTCCATCAGCTCAATATTCCTGACTTTGGCAAATGCCCGCGCCTCATCGGTAAACACTCCCGATGTCACCGCAAACCCACCCTTCGCGCCTTTGGCTGCCATCGCCTCATGCAGTTCGTGCAGCGCGCCCATCCCCACCTTGATCGCACGCCATTGCTTGCAATGCACCAGATATATCTCGCCCTGCTTCTTCAACACCAGATCAAAGACACCGGCCGTGCCGTTACATCCCTTCTCCGCTACCGAATAGCCCCGGCGCCGAAAAGCCTCGCTCACCATGAATTCAAACTGCTGCCAGCTCATGCTGCCGAGCGCGCCCCGGCCCGGGCCCATTGTCGTCGGATCGCTCAACGTTCCACGCAGGCTGCGACCATAGGCCGACATCGCCGCGCCAATCAACAAAACCAGCGGCAGCACATACTGCCCAACCGAAGCCAGCGACAGGTAAAGGTTCTGGCCAACAAAACCACCCGTCTTTCCCGGCTGCGCCACCGCTGTCACTTCACGGATAGTCACACCATGCAACCCGACATACGCAGCAATCGCGAGCACCACGCCCATCCACCAGGGAAGCTTGCTGGTTATGCCGATCAGATCATCAAGGAAGGTTTGTTTGCGTCTTGCCATAGTTTTCAGGAGTGTGTGCGGGCCACGGGCCCATTCAATTCGATGCTGACTTACTTTAAATGAGGTATTCCCATTAATACACTGTGAATCATCAATCGCTATTATTTTCGCTTGTTTAATAACATCTCGCCATGAAACCGGGTTGAAAAAGCACACGTTGACGAACCTCTATAACACCCGCCCAGCCTGGCTGGATCATGCCCACCCGAACTCGACGCCGCTGTGGCCGCTGCCCTGCTGTGCCGACTACACGCCGGAGAGACCGGACGAGGCCGTTCTCAAGCATCTGCAGACGCTAAATCTGGAACAAACAGCCGGCCAGTCAACCAACAAAGGGGCGTAACCGCCCCCAAGGGAAAGCCCGGACTCGGGTAGGCGCACCGCGTTCAGCATATCCCCACCGCCTTACCTCCATCACGCCTCAGCGCATATACGCAAACCCTTCATGCTGCAGCCGCACGATTTCGGCATCGCCCATGGGCACCATGGAGACAAAGCCGTGGATGTCTTTGGGCTGGTAGCCGTGGCCCTGGGCGGCAATTTTGCACATTCTGAATTCGATGATGCCACCCACGGTGAGGCTTTGCGCGCGCTCCATCAGGGCTTTGTATTTGGCAAGATTCTGGATGGCGAAGTAGCTGATTTCGTCGCCGTGCAAAACGATGACGATTTTGTTGTCGAAGGGATCGGCACCATTGAGGGCGCTGAGGTAGCTGGCACGGTCCATCACGCTTGATAGCGCGGCCTCGGATTTGACGGCGGCATCGTAGACGACTTTTTGTTTGGAATATTCGATTTCCAGCGCCTTGGCACTGCCCCAGGGGGCGGTGTCGGCGGCCAGTGCGGGCAGGCTGAGGGCAAATGCGGCGGCAAGCAGAATGCGTTTGATCATGGCTGGACCTCCTGATGAAGGAAAGGCGGTTGCATGTCCATGCTTTCGTTTATGGCAGGACAGCTTGCTTGCGCGCCGGGCGAATCAGCCCGCAGGCCGGTCACTTCTGCGGCAGGTCCAGGCGCAGGGTGCGCTGGATCTGGTCGCGCCAGGCTTCGGTCACGCGCGCCGCTTCGGCGTATTGCGGCCAGTCCGCCACGGCTGCGCGCACTTCATCGACGAGGGTTTCGGCACGGCCGCGTTTCATCAGGGCGCTTTTCGCGCATGCACGGAAATCTTCCAGGCTGAAGCCGTCGCGTTTGCCGTTGAGGCTCATCTGATGCTGCGCGGTCCAGATGCCTGCGGGGTTGTAACTGTAGGTCATGTCGAAGGCGGGCGAAAGTGACCAGTTGCCGCCCTGGTCCATGAGGAAGGCGATGTTCTTGACGTGATCGTCCTGGTTGCGCGCGATGACGTTGAACGCCATGCGCCGGAACTGCTGTTCGACCGCCGCCATCGGCAACTTAAGTTGCCGGATGACGAGCAAGGCCTGTTCGTAAGCATAGGCACCGGGCGCGTTGTAGTCGAAATGCGCCAGCGCACACAGCGACTGGGCGTGCAGCTTGGCGCCACCGGGCAGGCGGTCGAAACGCCGGGTCATGAAATGGCGCCTGCCATTTTCTTCGAGCAGCCGGCATTCGTTCATCGTCACGCCGGCGGCCCGCGCCATCAGGGAATAGGCATATTCGATGGCGCCATAGTCCTTGGGATCGTCAAGTTCCTTGTCCTTGTTGCCGGCGACGCCATCGAATTTCAGCAGCCAGTAATCAAAGCCCGCACCGGATGCGGCCTGCCCGGAACGCACTTCGTTGGTGTCGCGGTTCCAGGCGATGACCGCCTTGGCACGCGCACCGCCTGCCGAGGTGCCGACACGCAGAATATCCTGCAGGGATTCGGCGCGACTGGCGTCGGCAAACGAGGCCTGCAAGTGGTTGCGCTGGGTGAGCACATCCGACGCCAGTTGCACCAGTGCCTCGATTTCGATTTTTTCGGCCGGCCGCGCACCTGGTCCGGCGGCCGGCGCAAATTCGAGCGCGCCCATGCCACGTGCGCCGGTGTAGCACAAGCGCTCGACGGCGTTGAAATCTGCGGGCAACCGACCCTGGGTCGCGAGCCAGGCATCGATCAAGGCATTACCAAAGGTGTCGGGCAAGGAATCCGCCAGCAGGCCCGGCAGGCCATGAAAGGTGTTGCGCGGCAGACTGGAAAAGCGATACACGCGATTGCCCAGAGGCATGACGATCGGCGAGAGCTCGATGCCGCTCGCCGCGAAATCCGGGGTGTACTGAAACGCCGCGACATCGGCACCGTTTTCCAGCGAAACCGCACCGATGGTCCGGCCCCAGAGTTTCACTTCAGCCAGCGTCGTCATGGCTTATCGTCCCATTGCCACTTGCCGGTGGGTGCGGTCGCGGTCTTGGCCGAAGAGGCACGTTGCCTTTCTTTGCCGCGCAGCTTCAGCTGCGCAACCGGGCTGGCCACCGGCTCGGGTATCAGCGCCTCAAAGCGCTCGAGCAGGTCCAGCGCACGACACACGCGCACCAGATTGACCAGTTGCGTGGCCCCACCCGCTTCCATCCGCTCGACGGTGCGTTTGGACACGCCGGCCTGCTCAGCCAGCCCGGCCTGGGTCAGGTTGCGCTCGAGCCGGACACGCGCAAGCCGTTCACCCAGTTCACGCAGGATCAGTTCATCCACGACCTGATTTGATATTTCCATAATCCGTCACTTGTGACGATTAAATAGTTTTATTGTACTTATTTCGCCATATAAAGCGAGTTTAAATGTTTATTTAATTCGTGCAGTGTGGCGATTAGATGACGCGGAATCGGCTCAGGCCTCACCGGCCTCGTCATCCAGCGCCCGCAGATGCGCCAGTTTGTCGGCGATCTTGCCTTCGAGGCCGCGCGGGGTGGGGTGGTAAAAGTGCTGTTTCTGGATGTCGTCGGGGAAGTAGCGTTCGCCGGCGGCATAGGCTTCGGGCTCGTCGTGGGCGTAGCGGTAGGCGCGGCCATAGCCCAGTTCCTTCATCAACTTGGTGGGAGCATTGCGCAGATGGATGGGGACATCGTTGGAGGGGTTGGTCTGAACAAACGCGCGCGCGGCGTTGTAGGCCATATAGGCGGCGTTACTCTTGGGGGCGCAGGCCAGATACAAACACGCCTCGGCCAGCGCCAGTTCACCTTCGGGGCTGCCCAGACGTTCGTAGGTGGCAACAGCATCGAGCGTGATGCCAAGTGCGCGCGGGTCGGCCAGGCCGATATCTTCGCTCGCCATGCGGATCAACCGTCGTCCGAGATAACACGGATCGGCGCCGCCATCGAGCATGCGCACCAGCCAGTACAGCGCGGCATCGGGCGCGGAGCCGCGCACGCTTTTGTGCAACGCGGAAATCTGGTCGTAGAAGGCTTCGCCGCCCTTGTCGAATCGGCGCAGCGATTGAGCCAGTGCGTTTTCGACAAAGGCGGTGTCGATCATTTCAACCTGCGCGGTGCGGGCTGCGGTATCGAGTTGCTCCAGCAGGTTAAGCAGTTTGCGGGCGTCGCCGTCGGCGTAGGCGGCGAGCATGGGGCCCACACCTTCCAGCAGTTTAAGTTGCGGCAGTTCCTGCAGGGCGCGCGCCATCAACTGGCCGAGTTCATCGGGCGTGAGCGATTTCAGCACATAGACCTGGGCTCGCGACAGCAGTGCGCCGACGACTTCGAACGAGGGATTTTCGGTGGTGGCGCCGATAAAAGTGAACAGCCCGGATTCGACGTGCGGCAAAAACGCATCCTGCTGCGATTTGTTGAAGCGATGGACTTCGTCGACGAACAGGATGGTGGTGCGCTTCATCACCTGGTTCATCCGTGCACGCTCGACCGCTTCGCGGATGTCTTTGACGCCGGATAGCACGGCTGAAATAGGGATGAAGTCGGCGCCAAATGCCTCGGCAGTCAGCCGTGCCAGGGTGGTCTTGCCCACGCCCGGCGGCCCCCATAAAATCATCGAATGCAGCTTGCCGGAATCGAATGCGAGCCTGAGCGGCTTGCCTGGACCCAGCAAATGGGTTTGCCCGACGACATCGGCCAGAGTGTGCGGGCGCAGGCGTTCAGCCAGCGGCGCGTGGGGATCCAGCGCCGGTTTGGGTGCGTCCATTTGAAATAGGTCGTCAGTCACCAATGAGGTCAGCGCCTTTAGGCGGCGTGAATTTGAAACGCGACGCTGCAATGTTGGGGTTGCGTGTAAAGCGCGACAGTTTCAGCAAGGTGCGCTGGCCGAAGAAATCGAACATTTCCATTTGAACCAGCACGTCGCCCTTGAATCCCATGCGGATGCGCTCGAAAGTGGTATCGCGGTTTTTCGGGGTGGCTTCCAGCCATTCCAGCCCGCCGCGCTCGCCTGCATTTTTCAGGCTGAAGTATTTTTCGATAGCGTCGTCACCTGCCAGCAAGGCCGCCGGCGTACCGGCGATCACCTCGCCCAGCGGCTTGACGGTGACCTGGTCCAGATCGGTATCGTAAAGCCACAGTTTGACGCCATCGCCCACGATGACCTGTTCATAAGGCTGTGTGTAATCCCAGCGGAATTTGCCCGGACGGGCAAATTCCATTTTGCCACTGGCTTGCTGGGTCACGCGTCCGGACTTGTCCGATACGGTCTGGCTGAAGTCGGCCTCGGCGGTTTTGGCGCCGGCGATAAAGGCCTTGAGGCGTTCGACGCCACCCGCATGGGCCGTGCTGGTCAACGCCAGTGCGGCCAGCAATATCAATACACGCATACAGTTATATACCCCGGAATAAAAAGTGCGCCCAGAGGGCGCACTTTAAGTGACCTTGCAACACTGTGAAAGTTTATTTCACTTTGCAGGTTTTGATACCAAATGGCATATAAGCCGGACACCAGCCAAAAATGGCGGTGAGTATCAGAACAAAGCCAACCATGCCTGCCGGAACCATCCAGACATCAGCTCCCGGCAAATTCGACATCGCATAATAGATCAATCCACCACCTACCACTGCGCGGATCAAGCGATCCACTCCTCCGACGTTCTTTGCCATGGTTCCTCCTTTTAGATTAATTTAAATACGTTCGCCTGCTTGAGCCCCGAACCATACGGCCCGGGACCCGCGCAAGCTTAACGCAGTTTACCCAATCAGCGGAACGATCAGCAATGCCACGATGTTGATGATCTTGATCAGCGGATTCACAGCAGGGCCGGCGGTGTCCTTGTAGGGATCGCCCACGGTGTCGCCGGTGACGGCAGCCTTGTGTGCTTCCGAACCCTTGCCGCCAAAGTTGCCTTCCTCAATGTACTTCTTGGCGTTATCCCATGCACCACCACCGGTGGTCATGGAGATCGCCACGAAGATACCCGTGACGATGGTGCCAAGCAGCACGCCGCCCAGTGCTTGCGCGCCGAGGGTGAGACCGACGATGACCGGAACGGCAACCGGCAGCAGCGAAGGAACAATCATTTCCTTGATAGCGGCCTTGGTCAGCATGTCGACACAGGTGCCGTATTGCGGCTTGGCCGTTCCCGCCATGATGCCGGGGATTTCCTTGAACTGGCGACGGACTTCCACCACCACCGAACCGGCGGCGCGGCCCACAGCTTCCATGCCCATGGCAGCAAACAGGTAAGGCACCATGCCGCCGATGAACAGGCCAATGATGACCATGTGGTTGGACAGGTCGAAGGTCATGGGAAGCGCACTGGGGTCCAGTGCCAGGGCCTGGGCGTTCAGGGCGTGGGTGTAATCCGCAAACAGCACCAGCGCAGCAAGGCCGGCTGAACCAATCGCATAGCCCTTGGTGACGGCCTTGGTGGTGTTACCCACGGCATCGAGCGGATCGGTGATGTTGCGGATGCTGTCGTCCAGACCGGCCATCTCGGCAATACCACCGGCGTTGTCGGTGATCGGACCGTAGGCGTCGAGTGCAACGATGATGCCAGCCATCGACAGCATTGAGGTGGCGGCGATGGCAATGCCATACAGGCCGGCCAGTTCGTACGCGCCCCAGATAGCCAGACACACGGCCAGCACAGGTGCTGCGGTGGATTTCATCGACACACCGAGACCGGCGATCACGTTGGTGCCATGGCCGGTGGTGGACGCTTCTGCGATGTGGCGCACCGGACTGAATTCAGTCGCGGTGTAGTACTCGGTGATCCACACCATGGCAGCCGTCAAGCCCAGGCCGATCAGGGTGGCAAAGTACAGGTTCAACGAGGACACCAGCACCCCGTCAATCATCACGCCCTCGCCCATCATCCAGGTGGTGATGGGATAAAACGCGATCGCTGCCAGCACGCCCGAGACGATCAAACCGCGATACAGCGCGTTCATGATCTTGCCGCCATCACGTGCCTTGACGAAGAAGGTACCGACGATGGATGCGACGATGGAGAAACCGCCCAGCACCAGCGGATAAATCACCGCTTCGGGGGAGCCGGTAATCATCAGGCCACCGAGCAGCATGGTGGCAATGATGGTCACAGCGTAGGTTTCAAACAGGTCAGCGGCCATACCGGCACAGTCACCGACGTTGTCACCGACGTTGTCGGCGATCACGGCAGGGTTACGCGGGTCATCTTCGGGGATACCGGCTTCGACCTTGCCCACCAGATCGGCGCCGACGTCAGCGCCCTTGGTGAAGATGCCGCCGCCGAGACGGGCGAAAATGGAGATCAACGAACCGCCGAAAGCCAGGCCGACCAATGCGTGCGTTGCCTGCTCGGTGGTTTCACCCAGCATCAGGGTCAGCACGGCATAGTAGCCCGCCACGCCCAGCAGACCCAGGCCCACTACCAGCATGCCGGTGATGGCGCCGCCCTTGAAGGCGACGTTGAGGGCAGCATTCAGGCCATTCTTGGCTGCTTCGGCGGTACGCACGTTGGCGCGCACCGATACGTTCATGCCGATATAGCCGGTCAAGCCGGAAAGGACAGCACCCAGCGCGAAGCCGACTGCCGTTTGCCAGCCCAAAGCGAAGAAAATCGCTGCCAGCAAAATGACACCGACGATGCCAATGGTGGTGTATTGACGATTCAGATACGCAGAAGCGCCTTCCTGTACCGCCGCCGCGATTTCACGCATGCGGTCGTTGCCGGTGGGCAACCCCAAAATCCACTTGATCGACATGATCCCGTAGAGCAGCGCGAATACCGCCGCCACGAGAGCAAACAGCAAGCCTTCATTCATTGTTATATCTCCTTAAATATCCGAAACACCATTAAAAACCCCAAAAAAAGACAGTAGTTTTACCACCGTCTCTTTCCCCTACTCCTTACCCATTGCCAATCCACCTTCGAAACGGGTGCCCGGCTGAAACCCGAATATTTCATCGAGCCGGAGATCACGGATACATGTATCGACTGCCGCCTGACCATGCTCGCGCTGTACTTCGGACAAAATCAGTTTGGCTGAATTGCCGTTGTAGAAACCACCAAAGTCAGCCTGCACCTTGAGTAGCTGCCGCGCGCGGTCAAGTGTCATGTCTGTGTGTCCTTGATCTCCTGAATGGCTTACAACTTGAACGTCGGCAGCTTCTTCGCCACCGCAATGTTCTTCAGTGTCACATACACCGGCAGGCCATCCTTGTATTTCGGATAGTCCTCACCCTGGATCAAAGGCGTCAGATAACGCTTGCACTTGGCCGTGATGCCAAAGCCATCCTTGGTGATGAAGTCACGCGGCATGAATTTCTCGACGTTGGCCACATCCTTCAGATCAGCCATGCCGATTTTGTACTTGTAGGGCGAATCCGACAGGCGATCAACTGTTGGCATCACCGAGTTGTGGCCCTTGATTGCGAGTTCAACAGCTTTCTGGCCCAACTCATACGCCTGCTTGACGTCGGTTTTCGAGGCCACGTGACGTGCAGCACGCTGCAGGTAATCAGCCACGGCCCAGTGGAACTTGTGACCGTGTGCTTCCTTGATCATGTTGGCAACCACGGGAGCGGCACCACCCAGTTGGGCATGGCCAAAGGCATCGCGTGTGCCCTGCTCGGCCAGGAACGTGCCGTCCGGGTAGTGGCAGCCTTCGGACACCACCACGGTGCAGTAGCCGTGCTCTTTCACCAGCTTGTTGACGCGCGCGAGGAATTTCTTCTGATCGAACTCGATTTCCGGAAACAGGATGACGACCGGAATCCCGTGGTCTTCCACCAGCCCGCCTGCAGCAGCGATCCAGCCGGCGTGGCGGCCCATCACTTCGAGTACGAACACCTTGGTCGAGGTCTTGGCCATCGAACGCACGTCGAAGCTGGCTTCCAGCGTCGATACGGCGATGTATTTGGCGACCGAACCAAAACCCGGGCAGCAATCGGTAATCGGCAGATCGTTATCGACGGTCTTCGGCACGTGGATAGCCTGGATCGGATAGCCCATCTGCTCGGACAACTGGCTGATTTTGAAGCAGGTGTCGGCCGAATCACCGCCGCCGTTGTAGAAGAAGTAGCCAATGTTATGCGCCTTGAACACTTCGATCAGACGTGTGTATTCGCGCTTGTTGGCTTCCAGCGATTTCAGCTTGAAACGGCAGGAACCGAATGCACCCGACGGCGTGGAACGCAGCGCAGCGATGGCGGTAGCGGATTCCTTGGTGGTATCGATCAGGTCTTCGGTCAGTGCGCCGATGATGCCGTTACGGCCGGCGTAGACCTTGCCGATCTTGTCCTTGTGCTTGCGCGCGGCTTCGATCACGCCACAAGCCGACGCATTGATCACAGCGGTCACCCCACCGGATTGCGCGTAAAAAGCATTCATCTTTTTCACTACTGTCTTTTTCACTACTGTCTTTTTTGCCGTCGTTTTTACTGCCATGCTGCTGTCTCCTCAGTTTTTTTGCTGGACCATGCAGGGCCAACAAATCACATAATGAAAAGCCAGCACGCAGGCTGGCTTCTCAAGTTCAATTATTGCTGTCGACCGGGCTTTCGGACAGACGCTTCACTTCCTCATCAGCCTGCATTCTCAGCAGCGTGGTGACACAGTCACCCATATCGTCATATTCCTCACGGCCCGTCGCAAAGCGATCACGAATGCGGTAGAAGAACATGCTGCGATAACGCGAATCGTCCGTTTTCGATAACACGAAATGACAGCCATGCTCGTTCCAGTACAAGCCTGGGCACAGCGTCAGTTCACGGTCATCAACATAAAGCCGGATCTCGGTTTCGACATCCTGAATCACGACGTCCCTGCCATAACGCTCCTTCACAGCGCTGGCAACAATCCAGCGCTCAGTGTCAGTCATCGGGGCAATCTGTCGTGGCATTGTTGCAGGAAACCTTGTTAATTAACCCAGTGCAGCAAAGATCGAGTCACGGATACCGTCGACCTTGCCCACGCCTGCAACTTTCACATACTTGGGTGCGCCCGCTTCGCCGCGTGCTGCCCAGTCGCCGTAATACTTCACCAGCGGCTCGGTCTGTGCGTGGTAGACATCGAGGCGCTTCTTCACGGTTTCTTCGGTGTCGTCGTCGCGCTGGATCAGATCTTCGCCGGTGGCATCATCCTTGCCGGCCACTTTGGGCGGATTGAACACGACGTGATAGGTACGGCCCGATGCCACGTGAACACGACGACCCGACATGCGCTTGACGATCTCTTCGTCGGCGACGTCGATCTCGACCACGAAATCGATCGGCACGCCGGCGGCTTTCATCGCCTCAGCCTGCGGAATGGTGCGTGGAAAACCGTCGAACAGGTAGCCATTCTTGCAGTCGGCTTCGGTCAGGCGTGCCTTCACCATGCCAATGATGATGTCGTCCGATACCAGGCCGCCCGCGTCCATGATGGCTTTGGCTTTCATGCCCAGTTCGGTGCCGGCCTTGATCTGCGCACGCAGCATGTCGCCAGTGGAAATCTGGGGGATGCTGTACTTTTCCTTGATGTAATTGGCTTGCGTACCTTTACCTGCACCCGGACCACCCAACAGAATCAAACGCATGACGTATCTCCCTTAACTATGAATATGACAAAACCGCGTTAGCCTAAGCCATGCGCGATTCAAGCAACACTTAAATATTTTTATTGAGGGATTCAAGAGGCTGCTATGCAGCCCCGAACAGCGCGCGGACACGTGCCAGATCTTCCGGCGTATCCACGCCCGGTGCCGGTGCAGCGGCCACCATGCCGAGGCTGATGCGGTAACCGTGCCACAACACGCGCAACTGTTCAAGCATCTCGAATCTTTCCAGCGGCGAAGCCGCCAGACTGGCATAGGTCCGCAAAAATCCCGCGCGATACGCATACAACCCGATATGTCGCAGCGCTTCCAGCGCATGCGGCGTGGCTTGCTGTGTTGCAAAGGCGTCTCGCGGCCAGGGGATTGGCGCCCGACTGAAATACAGTGCATAGCCTGCTTCGTCTGCCACCACCTTGACGACGTTTGGATTGATGAAATCGGCGTGATCGTGGATCGGGTGTGCCAGCGTGGCCATCACCGCATCGTCGTGCAAAACCAGTTGCCGTGCCGCTTCACGGATCAGTTCCGGATCGATCAGCGGCTCGTCGCCCTGGACATTGACCACCAGCGTATCGTCCGGCCAACCTAGGGTTTCGGCCACTTCAACCAGACGCTCGGTCCCGGACTGGTGGTCCGGAGAGGTCATCAGGGCCTGGTAGCCGGCGGCTTCAACCGCTTGTTGCACCCGCGCATCGTCCGTGGCAACCACCACGGTTTCGGCACCCGCCTGCAAGGCACGTTCCAGTACGCGTACCACCATGGGGCGGCCACCGATATCTGCCAGGGGTTTGCCCGGCAAGCGGCT
Source organism: Thiobacillus sp. (assembly GCA_031426895.1). Classification (GTDB taxonomy): domain Bacteria; phylum Pseudomonadota; class Gammaproteobacteria; order Burkholderiales; family Thiobacillaceae; genus Thiobacillus. The sequence goes on from JASJPE010000004.1 coordinate 210,720, forward strand.
GGACGCGTAGCGTGCGGGGATGACCACGCGAAAATGCATCGTCAACGCTGGCCGTGAATTTCGTTGACATCCAGAGCACGGGCCTCTTCCGGCAGCATCACCGGAATATCGTCACGGATGGGATAGGCAATACGGCATGCGTGGCATACCAGTTCATGGACGGGTTTCTTCCATTCGAGCGGCCCTTTGCAAACCGGACACACCAGAATTTCAAGAAGTTTGGGGTTCATCAGTCAGATTCCTATAAAACGATGGGGCATCAGCCTTGTCCTGCTGCTGCGATTTGTTTTGATAAAGATGGATATCGGCGACCGACAACAAGGTCACCAAGTCATGGCCATCCTGCGGCGCATGGCTCACGCCCAGACTCACTGCCATGGGCAACCCATTGCCCTGGCTCCAGGTCAGGGTTCGCGATTCAATGCGCTCGAATATCTGACGGATCGCCACTTCGTCACAATGCGGCAGCATGGCGACAAATTCGTCTCCGCCCCAGCGGCCGCACACACCCAATTCAGCTGATTCCTTGAATATCTGAGCAAACTCGGCCAATACACGGTCACCCACACCATGACCGTACTGGTCGTTCACCTTCTTGAACTGGTTCAGGTCAGCAAACAATACGGTCGCCGGCTCGCCATCCCCGGATTTTTTCAACATGCAGTCAGCAGCTGCCAACAGGCCATGGCGATTGAGCAGACCCGTCAATGTGTCGAAGCGGCTGCGGTAATCCAGCTGACGGCGCTGTCCATCGATGCGCGCCATCAGGATATAGGCATACAACGCCAGCGTGACCCAGAACACGCCAAAAAACACGTCGCCCGCGTTGACCTCGAACCCGCCCAGACGATAACGGAACGCGAACGCAATCGCCATGCCCAAAAAAGCTCCGCCAAGCACTTCGCCGAACAGGCGCATGCCATAGCGCATGCCGTTTCCCAGCAGCACCATCAGGAAGGCCAGTGCGGAGGGAGGAATGGGATTTGGGTCGTGGATGACACACAGGGTCACGATGACCAGGTCGGCCGCCATCGCACTGCGTATCCCCAGCAACGTGACATGCTGCAACGCCTGGCGAAAGAACCCGGTGTTGAACATGAAATACACACCCAGCGCGATCAGCAACTGCTCGATGCTGAACAGGACAGGAGACACCGATTCCAGTGTCGAGAAATAAATCACTGCCAGTGAGAAGAACAGATAGCGGGTAAAGAACTGAGTCACGATTTCCGATCGATCGGGCATCCAGAAGCCCGTATCACCGGCTTCGGTTTCCCACCGGCACGGGTGGCGACGGTCACTCCAGTCAGAATTCTGCATTGCCCATCCCCTCTTCATTGGTGCGCTTGCCTTGATCTTGTTATTGCTTGAGACGAGCACCCAACCATTCAATGAATCCGCATTCCGGGGCGACATCCAATTCCACCGCCCACCAGTTTGACCCCGCAAACTCCGAGCATTTTACCGCGTCTTTTTCGGTCATCAGCACATGGCCGTCGGCCGGCAATTCATCTGGCTGAAAAGCATGATGGTCGGCAAAGCTGCGGGGGGTGAATTCCAGGCCCTGCTTGCGGAGCATGTCGTAGAAGCCCTGGGGGTTCCCAATGCCTGTCGCAGCAAGCCAGTTGGCAGGCGGCAAGGCCTGCAGTGCCTGTTTTTCCAATGGGCGGCAAAGACGGGAAGCCTGACCCATCGAGTAGTCCACCCGCCAGGTCTTCGCCGGCAAATCGGTGCGCGGCTGAGCGGATCCTCGTACAACCTGGATCACAGCATCCACACGACTCAAGCGACTGGAGGGCTCACGCAGGGGTCCAGCCGGCAAAGGCCAGCCATTGCCCAGTCCGGTTGCCGCATCGATGACGGCCAGTTCGATGTCGCGATGCAAGCGATAGTGCTGCAGGCCGTCGTCGGACACTATCAGGTCAACTTCGGGATGGCGTACCAGGAGATGCTGTACCGCCGCAACCCGGTCACGGCCTACCACCACAGGCACATTCGTTTTAATCCGGATCAGCAGCGGTTCGTCGCCCACTTCTGCTGGCGAACTGGCTGGCTGCACATCCACGCAGCCCTGTGCCGTTCCACCGTAGCCCCGGCTCACCACGCCGGGTTGATAACCCTGGTCGCGCAGCCATTGCACCAGCCAGATCACCAGCGGAGTTTTACCGCTGCCACCCGCAGTGATATTGCCCACCACAATGACCGGCACGCCGACAGCAACCGCACTCAGCCAGCCGCGCCGGTACGCCAGACGGCGCAGCCCGGACATGGCAGCGAACAACAACGCCAAAGGGATGAGCAGCACCATGAGGACGCTCCTGCGCGTCCAAAGATGCTGAAAGGACAACATGGATATGCCCGCTTAAGGGGCGGGCTGGGTGGCGAAGGTAATGCGGGTCAGACCGACCCGGCGGGCCGCTTCCATCACATTAATCACCGCCTGATGAGCCGCGCGTGCATCGGCATTGATCACCACCACCGGTTCGTTCTGCTCGGCCGCAGCTTGTTTCAGTGCAACGGCCAGTTCGTCAACCGAGGCTTCCCCCACCGCTGCATTATCAATCTGATAATGGCCATTTTCAGCCACGGCCACTTCAATTTGTTTGGGCTGATTGGGGGTCTGCTCGGCGCTGCTGGTCGGCAGGTTGATCTTGAGTTCGGCAAAGCGCGCGTAGGTGGTCGTCACCGCAAGAAAAATCACGATGACGAGCAGAATATCGATAAACGGAATCAGGTTGATTTCCGGATAATCTTCACGACGGCCTTTACGAAAATTCATGACAGGATTACTTCCGGTCGCCGTGGACGATTTCCACCAACTTGATCGCCTGCTGTTCCATATCCACCACCAGAGACTCCACCTTGCTGCGGAAATAACGGTAGAAAATAATCGCGGGGATGGCCACGATCAGGCCAAAAGCCGTGTTGTACAGGGCAATCGATATCCCGTGCGCCAGTTGTCCCGGATTGGTTCCGGTTGCCGTCTGGGCACCAAAGATTTCGATCATGCCGATCACCGTGCCCAACAAACCGAGCAGCGGTGCCATGCTGGCAACGGTGCCGAGTGAAGTTAAAAAGCGATCGAGTTCATGCGTAACGGCACGCCCGGATTCCTCGATGGATTCTTTCATCACCTCGCGTGAGTTGTGCGCGTTTTTCAGCGCCGTTGAAAAGATCCGTCCCAGTGGCGAACCTTCAGCCAACCGGGCAACCAGTTCCGGCGTCGCGCCGCGTTCCTGATAAACCTTGATGGTCACCAGCAGTAAATCCGGCGGTGCGACTTCCTGCGTGCGCAAACTGTAAGTACGCTCAATGATGATGGCCACGGCAATCACCGACGCCAGGATCAACGGCCAGATCGGCCAGCCGGCCGCCTCAATAATGGCAAGCACTCGATACCACTCCAATAAACACAACAAACGGAATGTAGCGCTCGCATGCTGGTTTCGGCAAGTCCCATGTGTTTGGCAAGCACACAAATTCCTGCGCATGACTTCTCCACAGATGATGTGGATAAGTCTGTGTGGAACTACCTATCGCATTTCGTAAATGCCCGTACATAAAGGAAAAAGCGGCATGGCCCAAAAAGTGACCAATTGACTTATTCTTTTAATATCAAATAGTTACGAAAACCATACTATCGTCAATAGCGTTTGGGAAAATTTTAAAAGAAAGTTTTATTGACTGTGCATGAACCTTACTGAACGTGAACCCGTTATCCTCCACGCCATGGATGTAAACGACGAGTCTCTTTTCAGCGCACCCGCCCTGCCCGTGCTCACTGTGAGCGAATTGAACCGCATGGCGCGCCGTGCACTGGAGTCACAACTGCCGCTGTTGTGGGTAGAAGGCGAAGTCTCCAACCTTACCCGGGCGGCATCCGGCCACTGGTATTTTTCCCTGAAGGATGCCAATGCACAGGTGCGCTGCGTCATGTTTCGTGGCCGTAATCAGTTTGCAGATTTCACGCCCACCAACGGCGACCACGTCGAAATCCGCGCTCTGCCCTCGTTGTATGAGGCACGTGGTGAGTTCCAGCTGGGCGCCGAATCCATCCGTCGCGCCGGTGCCGGGCGTTTGTATGAAGCGTTTCTGAAGCTGAAGGCCAAACTCGAAGCCGAAGGCTTGTTTGAGCCACTCGGCAAACGCACCCTGCCCCGTTTCCCGCGCTGCATCGGTATCGTCACCTCGCCGCAGGCCGCCGCCCTGCACGACGTGCTGACCGCACTGGCACGACGCATGCCAGGTTTGCCGGTCATCCTCTACCCGACCCCGGTGCAGGGCACTGGCGCAGGCGCACAGATCGCCGCCGCCATCCGCACCGCCAGTGCGCGGGCCGAGTGCGACGTACTGCTGGTGTGCCGGGGCGGCGGATCACTGGAAGATCTGTGGGCGTTCAACGACGAAGCGGTGGCGCGCGCCATTGCCGCCAGCCCGATGCCGGTGGTGAGCGGGGTCGGCCATGAAACCGATTTCACCCTGGCCGATTTTGCCGCCGATCTGCGCGCGCCCACGCCCACCGCAGCCGCCGAGCTTGCCAGCCCGGTACGGCAGGAGTTGCTGGTGCAGTTGGAGCATCTGGCGCGCCAGCTTCAGCACCACCTGATTCGCCGGCAACAAAACGAAACCCAGCGCCTGGATTACCTGGCCCGGCGTCTGGTGCACCCCGCTGAACTGCTACGCCGCCAACAGCTTGAGTTAAGCCAGTTGGCACAGCGTCTACGTCATGCCGTCCGTTCCCGCCTGACCCGAGAACAAGTCCAGGTCACGCAGTTGAACCAGCGTCTGGTGACGCCGCTGCATGCCCTCCGGCGTGAGCGACACGGGCTGGATGCGCTGTCCGCGCGGTCGCGGTGCGCCATTCAGAATGGTCTCATGCAGCGTCAGCTCAATCTGGCACGTCTCAGCAGCAGCCTTGACCACCTCAGTCCCGAAGGCATGCTGGCGCGTGGCTATAGCATTGTTCAGCTGGAAAACGGTATGGTTGTGCAGGATGCGGCCACGCTTCAGTCAGGCGACAACATCGGTATCCGGCTGCACCGTGGACACGTGCGCGCCACGGTCAAATCCACCACCCTGGATTAATTTGCATCCGGTGCCAGATGACGCACAACCCGATCGAAGGCTTGCGCGTCCAGATCGTCCGCCAACGCATCCAGCACCACGGCATCGGGCCACGAACGCAACCAGGTCAGCTGCCGTTTGGCGAGCTGGCGGGTGGCTGCAATGCCTTGTTCACGCAGGGAATTCATGTCTATTTCACCATCGAGATACGCCCACGCCTGGCGATAACCAACCGCGCGCATAGCGGGCAAACCGGCAGAGAGTGCATAGTGCTGACGCAGGGCTTCCACTTCATCGAGCAGGCCTTCGGCCAGCATGGCGTCGAAGCGTTCGGCAATGCGCTGGTGCAAGACGGCGCGATCAGACGGGATCAGGGCCAGTTGCAGCACGCGATAGGGCAATAAGTTTTGCACCTTGTCGAGTAGCGCCGACATGGGGTGCCCGGTCAATCGAAAGATTTCCAGCGCGCGACCCACTCTTTGGGAATCATTCGGCGCCAGCCGCGCGGCGGTCACCGGATCAACCTGCGCCAGTTCGCCATGCAAAACCGGCCAGCCTCGATCTGCGGCCTCTTTTTCCAGCGCTTGCCGCAACGCCGGATCGGCGCGTGGCAGGTCGTCCAGCCCCTGCAGCAACGCACGGAAATACAGCATGGTGCCGCCCACCAATAACGGCACCTTGCCGCGCGCAACGATATCGGCCATCAAACGCCGGGCATCCTCGCAAAACACAGCGGCCGAATAGCTTTCAGTCGGGTCGCGAATATCCAGCAAATGATGTGGCGCCCGCGCCAACGTGACGGCGTCGGGCTTGGCTGTACCGATATTCATGTCGCGGTAGACCAGTGCCGAATCCACGCTGATGATTTCAAGCGGGAAACGCTTAACCAGGCTGACTGCAAGCGCAGTCTTGCCCGAGGCGGTCGGGCCCATCAGAAAGATGGCGGGGGGATAAACAGAACCAGACATGGAGCGGGATTATCCTCCAGACCGGCTCCCGATGCGGAGGAATACTCCGCTTGTCAGCCCGCGTCACGCATTCCCCTGCCCAAGCCATTTTGATCAGGGAAAAGCAATGCAGAATAAAAAACGGCGGGTTTCCCTAGGGGTTAAGCTAAAGTGTTGAAAATTCAAGCCCTCAGCTAACCCTGAGGGCTTTTTCGTTTTGCGGGTGGCGCTTATGCCTGAACGTTATCGTAAATGATAATATATGCGCTATACTGCACATTGAATTATACAACTTATCGTTTATGATAATTAATAATGGCAAAGACTCGTAGAGAATCGCCGGATGCGAAAGCCTTGATCGGGACGATCATCGCGGCTGGTCGCAACATGAATCCACCCGTCTCAGCTGCGGAGCTGGCGCGACGGGTGCAGCTGGCCCCGGTGACCTTGTCGCGTATGAAGACGAGTGGCCGTGGGGACATCGCGGTAATCGCGGAGATAGCCAAGATCGTCGGCCTGCGCCTGGTGCTTGCGCCAGATGACGAAGTGCTGGCCAAGCTTCAATCCGGGAGCTTCTTCGATGACTGATCGCTTCGCCGTCCTCTGGACCCGTGCCGGCGGCAAACCTACCAAGATGGGCAGCCTGGTTGCAACCGCTCGCGAGTGCCGCTTCAGCTACGACGCCGGCTTCGTGCATTCCGGCCTGCCGGGATTCTCGCTGCTGGCGCCTGTCGAGCAGCTCTTCGATAAAAGTCCTGTAGTTCGCGCTGCGACCGAGCGTTTCCCCCTGCATCCGCGGCTGATGGCGCTGATTCCGCCTAACTCCCCGGGCAACCTGCAACGGCGCGTCTACGCGGAACTGCTATCGAAGAAAAAGCCGCCGCCGGCGCCGGGCTTCGAGACCGAGTGGGGCATTCTGATGCTGGCCGGCCGTAACGGGATAGGTCATCTCGACGTGTTTCCCTCCGACCTGGAAGCCGAAGACTGGTACGCGCAGCAGGCCGGCGGGGCAGCCGTGATCGGCGGCCGAAGCGGTATCTGGGGGCTGCTCCGGGATGAGATCCGTCAGACCGGCAGCATCGACGCTGACGTCGCCCGGGAGCTGGCCGATGTAATGGGGCCCACCCCGTCCGTTGGCGGCATGACCACCAAGTTGCTCGCGGCTATTCCGGACCGGCCTGTCTGGGGCGGCGCGCTGGCCCGGCCAGGTACGCGGACGGTGCGCCAGACACCCTATACCGACGCCGTCATCAAGATCGAGCAGCCGGGCTACGAGGGGATTACTGTCCTCGAGGAGCTGTGCTACACGATGCACGAGGCGATGGGTTTCCGTGTGCCTCGGCGGTGGACGCTGGAGATCGAAGGCCTGCGCATCCTGGCCGTCGAACGCTTTGACCGGACGAGAGCCGGGTTGCCGATTCCGTACGAGAGCTTGCTTACCGCTTTTTCCAGCGGCTCACCGTCCGTGACGAGCACCTCGGATCTTTTGCTGCCAGAGGTCGCAGCCTGGATCAAGAAGCTCGCCCGGCTTTGCGCTATCGATGTGCAGACAACCCTGCGCGAGATCTTTAGCCGTATTGCAGTGGCGCTGATGACAGGAAACGGCGACTTGCACCTCGACAACCTCGGATTCTTGGGGGGCTCTCGGGATGTGGTGTTGGCCCCCGTATTCGACCCTGCACCAATGCGAGCCTGGCCGCGCCACAATATGCGGCTGGCTACTCCGATCGACTTCGTGCACGACGAACCGATGTACCGGCAAATCGCCAAGGCCGGAACGGCCTTTGGCTTTACCTTGAGCGAAGCCCTGGACGTGCTGTACCGAGCCCGTGACGCAACCCAGGATTACCGCAAGCTGGTGACCGCATCCAAGGGCGTCCCGGCTGCGCAGAAAAAGCAGCTCAGGGACATCGTAGCAGCAGAGCACCGGCTACTGGCTGAGACAATTAAACCCGCCAGGACGCTGCCAGCCGCGCCCCGCACGAGCAGGGAGTAGGGCCGCCCTCCTCGACCTTCAGCAAAATCGCTGCCAAAAGAAATCCCCCACAGGTATTGGAGCTTTGGGGGATCGTGGGAATTGCTCAGGTGTTTTTCAACACTTTAACTTAACGCCTAGCGGGTTCCCCCGCCGTTACGTTGCGTCATGTCATTGCAATCAGGTAACCGGGTACAGTTCCTTGGCCTTGCGGGCCGCAGCAATTTCTTCCGGGCCGTATGCCTTGCCGGACCACAGCATTTCGTAGGCGATTTCCTCGTTGCCGTTTTCGCACAGGTCCAGCACTTTCTGGAACAAGGGCTGGAACGTATCGGAGCGGTGCGACTGCTCGTGGTTTTCGAAGTCGGTCCAGAACGTTACGATCAACGCTTCCTTGCCTTTGTTCGGACTCTCGACCGGTTGACCGATGGTCGAGCCTTCGTTGGATACCGCACCCGAGTTCAGGGCGACAAAACCGCCGACGAAGCCGGTATCGGAATGATAGGTTTTGACGTTTTCGCACAGGAACGCCACGCGTTCCTGCAGATCATCCACCGTGTATTCGGGCTTCAAAATCACCCGGTTGATGGTCACGATACCGTCGGTCGGGAAATTGGCGATCAGTCCACTCATGGTTGTTCTCCTGTAGGAATGAGTTAGCAGAACCCACAGTGTATATACCTGAGTAAATTAATCAACTAATATATTCAAATAATTGATACTTGTTTAATAAAAATTAATGGCCAGAGATTGCCGTTTTTAATGTTTTAAAATCAATCTGTTAGTGAATTCCGATTAAATATAACTCTTCTGCTCGCTGCGCTTGCCGGGTCGCTTTTTCATAATGACCACACCCTTGGCCACATCCGGATCGGCAACGGGGATGTTCTCGTACAAAGGATTGAGCGGCTTCAACATCCAGCCGTCAGCATGCTGCACCAACTGACGGAAAATATATTCTTCATTCACAAAGGCCACCACGTAAGAGCCATCCTTAACAAAGCCGGACGGCTCAACCACGATGATTTCACCTTCCTCGAATTCCGGCATCATCGAATCTCCCAGCACCATCAGCGCATAGGGCTCGGCGCTGGCGCAATTGCTGGCTTCGTTGATTTCCTGGATGGGAATGGTCTTGCGTTCGGTCTGTTCGTTCATAAAAATCTCAGAAAAGCCTGACTAATTAGCTCAAGCTTATATTCAAAAGCACGTCACGTAAAATTTACGGCCAGGAAAACTCAACGGCCACGCATGAACATGGCGTCCAGTTCCTTGAGGCTGACCTGAAACCAGGTGGGTCGGCCATGGTTGCATTGCCCGGCGCGCTCGGTGGCTTCCATCTCGCGCAGCAATGCATTCATTTCCGGAATCGTCAGATGCCTGTTGGCCCGCACCGCACCGTGGCACGCCAGTGTCGCCAACAACTCGTTGCGGCGTTCAGCGAGCAGACGCGCCACGCCAAACTCGGCGATTTCGCGCAGCACCGCGCGCGTCAGTTCCACCGGATCGGCCTGCTTTAGCAACCACGGCACCGAGCGCACCGCCACCGAAGTGGGCGAAGTGATCGACAACTCAAAACCAATCTCCCGCAGGGTGTCCAGATGCGCCGCCATTTCAGCCAGATCGCTGGCATCGACGCTGAGCACGACCGGGATGAGCAAGGTTTGCGCCGGCACAGCACGCGCATCCAGCGCGGTTTTGAACTTCTCGTAGACGACCCGCTCATGCGCTGCATGCATGTCGACCAGCACCAGCCCCTGCGCGTTCTGTGCCAGCACATAAACGCCATGCAGCTGCGCCAGGGCATAACCCAGCGGCGGCGCATCCACAGCCGACGGTTCATTCCATGGCGTTTGTCCCAGGGTGTCGGCACCCGTGCCCAGCGGCGCATAAAACGCCATCGCCTCGTTGACCTGCAGCGGCATCAGCGTCTGCGTGGGGAGCGCATAGCCACCAGGCTGTGGCGCAAATACACGGTCACCCTGCGTGGCGGCAACATCTGCCTCGACTGGCGCCGACAACAGGCGCTCGACCGCATGGAACAGAAACTGGTGAACGCCCCGGCTATCGCGGAAGCGAATCTCGGTCTTGGCCGGGTGCACGTTCACATCCACCAGATCGGGCGGCAAGGTGATGAACAGGCAATACGCCGGATTCAGTTGATGGTGCAACACATCGCGATAGGCTTCGCGCAGTGCGTGGACGATCAACTTGTCGCGCACATAGCGGCCATTCACGAACACATGCTGGCTGTCACGGCTGGCCGTTGCGGCACCGGGGCGAATCACCCAGCCCGACAGCTTCAACACACCTGCCGCCGATTCGACGGCAATCGTGTTTTGCTCAAACGCATCGCCCAGCACCTGACGCACCCGACTTGCGGCCGATTCGGCATTCAGACGCAGCTGCACCTTGCCGTTGTGAGTCAGCGTGAATGCAGTGCCCGGATGCGCCAGCGCCTGCCGCCGCATCACTTCAGCGCAATGCGCATATTCGGTGGCATCAGTTTTAAGAAACTTGCGGCGCGCCGGCGTATTGAAAAACAGGTCCTGAATGTCGATCGTCGTACCCGTTGCACGCGCAGCAGGCGCAGGCACCTCCAGCCGACCGCCTTCAACCTGCACCGTCCAGGCATGGTCGGCGCTGGTGTGATTGGAGTTGGCGCTGCGACTGGTAAGTTGCACCCGCGCAATCGCGGCAATCGACGCCAGCGCCTCGCCACGGAAGCCCAGACTCGCCACCTGTTCCAGATCAGACAGACTGGCGATTTTGCTGGTGGCGTGGCGCGTCAGCGCCAAAGCCAGTTCGTCACGCCTGATACCCGAGCCGTTGTCGCTGACCCGGATGCGCTTGATACCACCCTGCTCCAGTTCAACCTGAATATCGCTCGAACCGGCATCAAGGCTGTTTTCCAGAATTTCTTTCAGGGCGGCGGCCGGGCGCTCGACCACTTCGCCGGCCGCAATCTGCGAAATCAATACATCAGGCAAGACGCGTATCGTCATGGCCAGCATCCAGTCAATTTCGTTCGCCCGAAACAGGTTGCAAGTTACGCCGGGCGGCCATGGCACGGCCTAGCCGTTCGATGTCGGCAGTGACAAGTATTTGCCGCGCCAGCGGCAACACGTGAGTGTTTTCAAATTCGAGATGGGCGCGGTTGAGTGCGACAAAACGCTGCGCCAGCGCTTCATCCAGTGAGGCGAATTCACCGGATTCGATCCGCTGCAAGCCAACCCGCAACCGCCGCCACAGCAACGCCAGTTCGTCGTGTTCCAGTGTCAGCGCTTCAACCAGATCGCAGGCACCCGCTGCGCCCGCCTGCTCCAGCAGGGGAAACAGATTGCGCTCTTCATCGTCGTGGTGGTGAACGGCAGCGGTATCGAAGTACGTCAGCACCGCGCGTGCAGCCTGTTGCGCCTGGGCATCGGCGCCGTGTACCGGCAGGTGCGCGAGCAGTTTCTCCAACGTGTTGCACTGTTTGGCGATGCGGCCATGGCACGCTTCCAGCACATCCAGCGGCCGGTCGAATCCCGGTGCCGCTGCGCCCAGCAAACTGGCGGTCATGGATTGCGAGTCAGCCGCGCGGGCGAAGTCAGCGGGTGCTTGTCGAAATACGTTTTAACGCCGCCAATGATGGCATCCACCAGTTTGTCCTGATAGTCGGGATCATTGAGGCGTTTTTCTTCTTCCGGGTTGGAAATGAACGCGGTTTCGATCAGGATCGAGGGAATATCCGGGGCCTTCAACACGGCAAACCCCGCCTGTTCGACCTGCGCCTTGTGCAGGGTGTTGATACCGCCGATTTCCTTCAGCACCGCATGCCCCAGCTTCAGGCTGTCGTTGATGGTGGCGGTTTGCGACAGATCGATCAGGGTGCGTTTGAGGAAAGGATCCTTGACGTCGACGTTAATGCCCCCTACCAGATCAGCATCGTTCTCCTTCTTGGCCAGCCAGCGCGCGGCCACCGAGGTGGCGCCGTTTTCCGACAGCGCAAACACCGACGAGCCACGTGCCTGCGGCTTGATGAAAGCATCGGCATGGATCGACAGGAACAGGTCGGCCTTGGCCCCGCGCGCCTTGACCACCCGCTGTCCGAGCGGCACAAAATAATCACCGTCACGCACTAATACTGCACGCATGTTTTCCTGTGCGTCGATTTTCTGTTTGAGCTTTTTCGCCAGCGCCAGCGTGATGTCTTTCTCGCGCGAGCCGTTGGCACCGAGTGCGCCCGGGTCTTCGCCGCCGTGACCGGCATCAATCGCCACCGTGATCAACCGCGCATATTGCGGCACCGCTGGTTGCGGCACCGCTGGCTTGGACCTGGCCGGTTCGGCCGCAGGCACTTCGGGCGTACTGGCCGGCTGTCCTGCCAATTGGCTGGGCGGCATGTTGGCAGCCTGGACAGGATAAATATCCACCACCAGACGGTGGCCATAGGGCTCTAACGGTTGCAACTGAAAGATCGAAGGTTTGATCGCGGTTTTAAGATCCAGTACCAGACGCATCACGCCAGGCCGGTTCATGCCCACCCGGATCACACCGATATAGGGGTCGGCTGCAGTCAATTGCCCTGCCAGCGCATCCAGTGCAGCGCCCGCCTCCACGCCTTCCAGGTCAACCACCAGCCGTTCGGGGTTCGACAGCATGAAAAACTTGTGTGCAATCGGCTTCGTCGATTCCAGCGTGATCCGCGTGTAATCGGGCGACGGCCACAGGCGCGTCGCGCTCAACTGCAATGCCTGGGCCAGGCCCGACACCAGCAAACCACACAGCAGAAAAACTCTCAACAAGGCGTGCAACATGTCTCCAGATAATGTGTTCCGCGCGGGCTTCGTGCCTCGCATTCCGCTTCACGACTGTCGTCGTTGATGTGCAAATGAATAATCACATCCGGCGCCGGCAACCAGCCTGCGGCTTTTTCCGGCCATTCGATCAAACTCACCGCCGGCCCGTCGCTCACATCGCGGAAGCCCGCATCCAGCCATTCGCGTGGGTCATGCATACGATACAGATCAAAGTGCAATACCTCAAATCCAGACACGCTGTATGACTCAACCAAAGTATAGGTCGGACTTTTCACCCGTCCAACATGACCTAGTGCACGCAGCAACCCACGCACCAGGGTCGTTTTCCCCGCACCCAGATCGCCTTCCAGGTAAAACGTCATCCCCGGCTTCAGTTCCCGTGCCAGTTGCGCACCAAACGCCAGCGTCGCGGCTTCGTCGGCCAGATGGCAGGTGCAGCGCACGGTATCATCGTCTTTATGCATGAACAGGACTCACGTTTCGATTTAGACCAGCTGGCTGCGCAGATCAGGCAATGGGGGCGCGAGCTCGGCTTTGCCGCCGTGGGCATTACCGACAGCGACCTGAGTGCGGCCGAGGCCGGTTTGCAAACGTGGCTGGATCAGGGATTTCATGGCGAGATGGATTATATGGCGGCGCACGGCACCAAGCGTAGCCGTCCGGCCGAACTGGTTCCGGGAACCGTCCGCATTATCAGCGTGCGGCTGGATTATTTACCGCCCGCCTCTGTTGATCCGCATGCCGTTCTGGGCGATGCCAACGCTGCCTATATTTCCCGCTACGCGCTGGGACGCGATTACCACAAGGTGCTTCGGAACCGCCTGCAAACACTGGCCGAACGCATCGACCAGGCCATCGGCGAGCATCATTTCCGCGTCTTTACCGACAGCGCCCCGGTGCTGGAAGTCGAACTCGCCACGAAATCCGGGCTCGGCTGGCGCGGCAAACACACTCTGCTGTTGAACCGGCAACACGGCTCGTGGTTCTTCCTCGGCGAAATCTACACTGATTTGCCACTGCCGGTGGATGCACCCGAAGCCAACCACTGCGGCACCTGCCAGGCCTGCATTGACGTTTGCCCCACCCAGGCCATCATCGCGCCCTACTCGCTCGACGCGCGGCGCTGCATCTCCTATCTCACCATCGAACTCAAGGGCAGCATCCCGCTGGAACTGCGCCCGCTGCTAGGCAACCGCATTTATGGCTGCGACGACTGTCAGCTGGTGTGCCCGTGGAACCGCTTTGCGCAGACCGCCGAGCTGCCGGATTTTGAAGTAAGGAACGGGCTCGACAGCGCAAAGCTGGTGGAACTATTTGCCTGGCGCGAGGCCGACTTCAATGAACGGCTGGCGGGTTCCCCGATACGCCGCATCGGGCATGAACGCTGGCTGCGCAATATTGCCGTTGCACTCGGTAACGCGCCGCCCTCGCCCGCCACGCAGACCGCACTCGGCGCGCGGCTGGATCACCCATCGGAACTGGTGCGCGAGCACGTGGCGTGGGCGATCGAACGCCAGCAATCAACGTAGCCCGGATGCAGCGCAGTAAAATCCGGGATATCGCGGCCTCATTCACCAAATCCACCCTGTTGCGGTTCACATGCCCAGTCATGCGGAAGCAGGCCGCGTTCGACATACCGGTGAATCGTTGAATGCGGCCAGTCAATCGCTCGTGTCGCATGGCCATGTTTCACCGGATTAATATGCACATAATCGACATGCGCCTGCAGGTCGCGCGCGTCACGAATGGTGTGCTCCCAGAATCGCCGCTGCCACAGACCATATTCACCGCGGGCATCCTTTTCCAGGCTCACGCCCTCGCGCAGCAGATGTCGGGTAAAACGCGCCTTGATCAGCCGCAGCCGGTGCGCGTATCCCGAATCGTCTGGCGGCATCGTCCACACCGCGTGCCAGTGATCGGGCAGCACAACCATTGCATCGATGGTGAAGGGCAATTCGCACCTCACGGTCCGAACGATGTGGCGCAGCGCGTCAACATGGTCGACGAGCAGGCCACGGCGGCGGTCACGGAGATTGACCGTGAGGAAGAACGTCCCGCCGGCAACCCGGCTTCGACGATAGTCAACCATGCGCGGAGCTTACCCCGGATTCCATTTCATTCCATCCGGGCTACGACTGCTGCGCTTGCTAGCCTCGCGTGCTCAGTTGATCCGCAATTCCTCACGGGCGTGGCGTATCACCGACGCGCCCGAGCTCAACGCCAGGCCTGCCAGCACCAGCGCCACCACAATGTCGGGCCAGCCGTGCGAAGTCGCCCACACCCCTGCCGCCGCGCCCATCACCGCCAGATTGCCCAGCGCGTCGTTGCGCGAACACAGCCACACCGAGCGCGCCTGCGCATCGCCCTGACGATGCGCATACAGCAGCGCCGCCACGCCGACGTTGACCGCCAGTGCCAGCAGACTCACCCAGCCCATGATGAACGGTTCCGGCACCACACCAGCTGACCACTGCCAGGCCGACTTACCGAGCACGAACACGCCGTAGCCGATCATCAGCCAGCCCTTCCACAATGCCGTGCGCGAGCGCCACACCGGCGCCAGCCCGAGTACGAACAGGGCGACGCCGTAGTTGCCGGCGTCGCCCAGAAAATCCACCGCATCGGCCAGCAGCGACACCGACTGCGCCGCATAGCTCGCGACCAGTTCGACGCCGAACATCAGTGCATTCAGCACCAATGCAATCCACAGCGCGCGCCGATAGCGCGGATCGGGTGGCGCCGTGTTGCACACCGAGTCGCAACCGCAGCCACTCATGCTGAATACCCACCCAAGGAATACAGCGCAGCGCGGTGCTGCAGGTAAAATGTCACTCTTCTCATCCCGCCATCTTGCCACTCATGTCCACGAACGCACATTCCCCCATCGGCGTATTCGATTCCGGCATCGGTGGGCTCACCGTAGTACGCGCCCTGATGGAGCGCCTGCCCTACGAGAACATCGTCTATTTCGGCGACACCGCGCGCGTGCCCTACGGCGTGAAGTCGGTCGAAACCATCACCCACTTCACCACCCAGATCGCTCAGTTTCTGCTGGAAAAAGACGTCAAGCTGCTGGTCATCGCCTGCAACACCATGGCGGCGGTGGCATCCCAAGTGGTCAAGGACTTGTCGCCAGTGCCGGTGCTGGACGTGATCGACGCCGGCGCGGTATCGGCGCGCGGCGGCAAGCGTATCGGCGTCATCGGCACCCCCACCACCATCAACAGCAACGCCTACGCGCGCGCCATTCACGAATACGCGCCCGACTCGCGCATCCATTCGCAGGCCTGCGCACTGTTCGTGCCGCTGGTGGAAGAAGGCTGGCTCGACCACGAAGTCACCCGCCTTACCGCACAGGATTACCTGAAGCCGCTGCTGGCTGAACACATCGACACCCTCGTACTCGGCTGCACCCACTATCCGCTATTAAAGCCGCTGCTGCGCCAGGTAGCTGGCAAGGACGTGAACCTGGTCGATTCCGCCGAAGCCATGGCCGAACAGGTCGCCGAACTGCTGGCCGACAAGAAACTGGCCAACCCCAACCGCACCCAGCCGCGTTACGACTTCCACGTCACCGACGTGCCGCTACGCTTTCAAACCATCGGTGAGCGCTTTCTCGGGCGCACGCTCAACAACGTGCATCTGGTGAAGTGGTGATCGCCCGGCGGCCAAAATGATCCGGGTCAACGCGCAGATCGAACTCGATGAGCGCGAAATTCAGGAAAACTTCGTCCGCGCCTCCGGTCCCGGCGGGCAAAACGTCAACAAAGTTTCCACCGCTGTGCAACTGCGTTTTGACGTCGCCCGCTCGCCCTCGCTGCCCGAACCCGTGCGCGCCCGCCTCCTCACCCTGGCAGGCCGGCGCGTCACCCTCGATGGTGTATTGATCATCGAAGCCGAACGCTACCGCAGCCAGCGACGCAACCGCGACGACGCACTCGAACGGCTGATTGCGCTGATTCAGGAAGCCTGTGAAGTGGACAAACCGCGCCATCCGACCCGCCCAACCCTGGCTTCCAAAAAGCGACGGCTTGAGGGTAAACAACGACGCGGCGAAACCAAGAAGCTGCGGGGGCTGAAACCAGGTACGGAGCACTGACGTGCGGAAGGAAGGGAATCAATCAGCCTGATTGATTGTCGTCATTGAACAAGAAATGATCCGCCACGGAGTGAAAGCCCGAAATGAAGACAAACCACCTGACCCGGAATCAAGTCCTGATTGCCATTGCGCTCACACTGATGAGCACAGCAGCCTGTGCAGACACCCTCACAGGACGCGTAGTCGATATCGCTGATGGCAACACCCTGACCCTTTTGGTTGAACGACAGCCCTACAAAATACAAATCGCCGCCATCGACGCCCCTGAGCGTTATCAGGCATGGGGTGAGCAATCCAAAACCCATCTCAGCAGGCTGACGCTCAATCGCACAGCAGTCGCCAACTGTTCCAGGCTTGAGCGATGGGACCATCAGGCCTGCCATGTCACAGTGAATGGCATTGATATAGGACTGCAACAAATCAAAGAGGGCATGGCCTGGTGGGTCAGGCAAGATACCCATACCCAGTCTGCTGAAAATCAGTCAGCGTATGAAAGTGCGGAGCTAATGGCCAAGATGAGAAGAATGGGATTGTGGGGCGCGACCAATCCTGTCCCGCCCTGGGAGTTCAGGGGGAGAAATTAGAACGTTACACAACTCGAACTTGTTCCTCTTGCCGCAGAAATATTCGAAACGCGAGCAAGCAGAGCACAACAATTGAAAATCCGCTGATTGCCCAGCCTATCCTTTCTGCCATGCTGGTCACAAGTTCAAGAACAATTTCATGCCTGCCCGGCTCTATTTTCACTTCCATCAAACCTTCCGGTATTGAGGGCCTGATGGGCAATTGCGCTGCCGGATTGCCCACGCTAGCGCGCCATCCTGGATAATAGAAATGTGGCAACTTCACCCACCCCTCAACTGGTATGTCCACGGCCACAACCATGCGACGAGGCGATCGTGACTGGATAAACACCCTACCCTGCCCCCGCTCCAGTAAGTCTGCTTGCATTTGATCCAATGAAGCCCGGAGGGCCTGAGTAGAACTATTAAATTTATGCGGCACCCATTTGGGCCGATATTCCGCCACATCAATAGCCAATCCAGCAGCCAACACTTTTTCTTTAGCCTCGTCGTTAATTGTTCCAAATTGGGCAAGCATCTTGGCCATACTTGGTTCACCAGACGAGGATGCCAAAGCAAGATAAGTGGGGAGTATGAACAACGAATGGCCAATCACAGCCATGCAAGCAACAGCCAACGCAAATCCATTCAATCTGGAAGCCCCGGGCTTGATTGCGCCCGCCCACAAAGCAATCAGTGTCACCATCGCCAGAGTCAACAGCACATTAAACCGCCAAGGAAACTGTATGGCCTGTAGAGGGGGAAGCAGATCCCAGATCGGGCGCGCAACCGGCAACATCATGGCAAATGCCATCATAGCGATGAGTATCCAGAAACGCGCCAAATGCATCGCCAACAGGGGGAAAATCCGGCTGCCCAAGAAAAATGCGGACAAGCAAACGGTCATCATGATTCCCGCGTACCAACCCTGCTGCGTCAGCATCTCCGTAAAATCGGAATTAAAACGCAAACCGTAATATAAAAAATTGTAGATATATGACAGCCGCCCCACACGCATATCGGATAACGAAATGTTTTGTTGCGTTGTCAGAACAGGAATCAGATATTCTGCAGCCAGCCCTGTACCAAGTGCCATGGCAACTGACACGACCATAACGCCACGTACACGAGAGCCTCGGTCGGCATTAAAAAACGCGTATGCCAATGCCACAGGTGAAAAAATCATGGCCGTCGGAAGATGTGTCAAAACAAGCGCGGCGTAGGCAAGGGCCAAACTCAGTAATGCCTTCCTGTTTCCAGCCACCGTCAAATGAATGCTCCACATGATCAATGGCAGCCACACAAACGACCATAATTCCGCAAAGGCAAAGCGGTCATAAAGATCAATTGCCAGGTGGTATGGCGCACTCATATAGATAATTGCAGCAATCAATGCAGCGCTTGCACCGGCCACCCGTCTCAACCAGAAATAAGCGCTGAATCCAGACAGGATGACAGCCATGGATGCCGCAACGCCAATTTGATGCCAGCCTTCCGGATCAGCATGGAATAATGGCTTGAGCAAAGCAGTCAAATAATAGGGAAGTGGCGGATAGAAGAAAAACACCGGGCTCCCCAGACCGCCATTCATCTGATCAAGCCATCGCGGATAAATCTCCCCGGCCCATAATTGATTACTGAAATTTGTGGACCAAAGCAGATGGATCAGCGTATCCCTGCTTGGAATGTAACCGGTCGACAGGGCTGGCCAAGTCAGAAATGCGCCATACAAGAACAGGATAATGACGTGTAACGGGCGCCAGCCTTCTGCCCTAGCAACCTGATAACCAGGAGCTCCCGCGTTGCCATTTCCAGCATCCAGAATTTTGTCATCAAGCATCAAGTTCAGCCTGCACTGGTTGTACCGCTTGAGGTATGTTCAATGTCCCGCTTTATAACGTTCACCCTGTCACAGACAAATAGGCAAATCTCTTCATGTTTGACGCCACGCCAGATCCCCTCGACATAAGTGTTATCCCATCGACAAGTTT
This sequence comes from Thiobacillus sp., assembly GCA_031426895.1. Classification (GTDB taxonomy): domain Bacteria; phylum Pseudomonadota; class Gammaproteobacteria; order Burkholderiales; family Thiobacillaceae; genus Thiobacillus. Next base: position 230,164 of record JASJPE010000004.1, read on the forward strand.
TATCGTCCATGTTGATCTGGATACCGTTATCCTGCGGTAATGCCTAGCGAAACCGGGTTTCAGGTAGAGATGGATCGTGTGCTGCCGGGCGATACTCCTGCACCAAATACAGCGGCCGATTCTTGGTTTCATCAAACATCCGTCCGATATATTCGCCAAGAATACCGATGGTAATGAGTTGCACCCCGCCCAGGAAAAGTACCACCACCATCAGTGATGGGTATCCATGTACCGGTTCGCCAAATACCAGCGTCTTGTAGACGATGAGGGCAGCATACGCGAAGGCAGCAAGCGCTGTAACAAGCCCCAGATAAGTGGCAATCTTGAGCGGCGCCGATGTGAACGACGTGATGCCCTCAAGCGCAAAGTTCCACAAGCGCCAGTAATTCCACTTGGTCTTGCCCGCGTAGCGCGGCTCGCGGCGATAAGGCACCGCCACCTGCGGGTAGCCAATCCAGGCGAAAAGCCCTTTCATAAAGCGGTGCTGTTCGCGCAATTTCCCCAGTGCTGCCACAGCCCGGCGACTTAGCAACCGGAAATCTCCCGTGTCCTGCGGAATGTGGACACGGCTGATGCGCTGAATCAGGCGATAGAATGCAAAAGCGGTCAGTTTTTTCAGCCGGCTCTCGCCGTCCCGTGACGTGCGTTTGGCATAGACCACGTCATATCCTTCGCGCCAGCGCCGGACCAGCTCGACGATCAATTCGGGGGGGTCCTGCAGGTCCGCATCTATCACCACAACCGCGTCGCCCCGGGCATGATCCAGGCCTGCCGTGAGCGCGATTTCCTTGCCGAAATTGCGGCTGAGATTGACGATCGCAACGCGTCCGTCATCAACGGCAATGTTGCGCATGATATCCAGCGTGGAATCAATGCTTCCATCATTCACGTAAACGATTTCAGCCTGTAAAGGCAAATCTTGCAGCACCGCAGACAGGCGTGCATGGAAATGCAGCAGCACCGCTTCTTCATTGAAGGCAGGCACCACCACGGAAAGGCGTTCTTGCAAGAGGTGATTCGAATCGACACCCGCCTTATCTGTTGTCATGCTTTTTCCTCCTGAATGTCCACAGTGCGTTTGCGGCAAACCCCCAGAACAATACGCTCCCCGTCGCCAGCACCTGAACAACAAGGTAATGCAGGGGTGTCCATCGGGTTCCTGCCATCATGACAAGCATATTGAGACAGAATCCGATCGTCGCTACTGCCATGAATTTGGGTAGAGCCACGCGATGGGAAGCTTTACTGCGAAAAGTGAAATAGTAGTTAAGCGAGTAATTCACCAGCGCGCCCACGACAAATCCGATTGCAGATCCGGCAACAGAACTCAGCCCAACCCATTCAACCAAAGCCAGCAGGGCCGAATAATGGACCAACGTCCCTATCAGCCCCATTCCGGCAAAGGCAACAAATTGGCGGGCAAGTCTCTCGCCGCCCGTGACCACAGTGGCAGTGTTTTTCACATGCGGCCTTCAGCCAATTCATGCGCCAAATTGATCAGGCAACATACCCGGCAGAATTTCAATAAGCTAGCCATGGCGCGCAATGACATCCCTGAACTTATCAACATTCTTCAGCAGGACAGAATGATTACCATCGTCGAACACCAGCTTGAACCTGCCTTCCTGCAGCAGCAGCTGACGCATGGCTGCATTCGACCCGCACACGACATAATCGATGCCATAGCGATCAAAGAGTATCTTCCAGTTCGCGCCGCCTTGCTGGATAGCATCGTGTATCTGCACAAAGTCATCCTGATAGATTTCAACCCATGGATATATGAATACCTTCTGCGCTGGATAAAGGCGAAAAATCAAATACCCGCCGTATTGATAGGAATTGAACATGCGACCGCGTATGTGATTGGCAACCAGAAAGTCGGCGGCGCCTACTGGCATATAGGTTGCCACTGCGACCTCCTGCTTCTTTTTCTGGGACGGATAACTGAGGGCCAGTGCAAGCCCGGCCACCATCAGCAATACCCAGTTGATCAGTTGCTCATGACTGCCTGCCTGCGGCATTCTGGAAAAGGAATGCGCCGCACCCCGATCTGAAACAACACCGCTACTGTTCGCAGCCACGACTGGCCAGAAAATCCGCCCGAGATTCATTGCCAGAAAAGGTGCCAGCGCCAGCGCTGCCAACGGCATATTGCGCACCGAGACAAACGCGCTAGCGATAAAGACAAGCGGCACAACAACCTCAGTGAGATCGGCTCTTTTTTTTGCCCACGCCTGCACAGCAAAAAATGCAAGGACCAGTACCAGAAAACCCTGGGTAATCGGCACATGGAAACTCGGCGATTGCCATTCATTGATCGTTTGCGCCGCTCCGGAAAGCACGATGGCCTCGATGGGATACCACCAGATGCGAACAAATTGTGGATTGACGAGGGTAATAACCAAAGCTGCTGCAGACCACAAGCTTAGTTTTTTGAGCCGTACAGCCTCAAATGCGCCTTCAGATTTGAGTCCGTGCTTCAGCCATTCACTGCCAACAAATAAAATAACAAGCACCAGGCCGATAAAATAGCCACCGTGCGCATTGACCCATAAGAGCTGTATGGCCGGTAGCAGGACAAGCAGGCGATCGCGCCGGGCATACTTGAATTCCAGCAGGACGTATAAAGTTGTCACGAAAAAAACAAAGGTGAAAAGATGTGGGCGCGGCGTCTCCATCACAAAGAACAGGCTGCAGACAAGCGCCACGATAATCGCATGTACCGGGTTATCCATCTGCCTGCGGCAGTTGAGATAGGTGACCCATCCGCAGAAAGCGCACATGGCGGCAAGCCACACGGCCGTCCCGAAATAACCCGTTGTGGAGAAAACAAGATAAAGAACGATCTGGGCGAGCCACTCGTGCAATACCCATGGACTGCCAGAATGAGTATAGGTAAAGACATCGCTACCGGGCAGCGGCCAGGTCGAGAGCAGGTATTCACCGATCTTGATATGCCAGTAGAAATCCGGATCTTCAAAATGCGGGACGAGTATTTTCGCCATGAATGCGACGGCCAGCACAACGGCTCCCAGGCCCAACTTCGGAATGAGCCTACTCACGAGCAACTTTGCCTTCATATCGCTCGATAATGGCGTGATACCTTTCCAGATCGCGCAGCAATACCGAATGCATGCCGTCGTCAAAGACAAGATGGAACGTACCTTCCTGCAAGAGCAGTTGCCGCAGCGGAGACTCTGTCTCGCAGATCACATAATCGATGCCATATCGATCAAACCGGCTTTTCCATTGACTGCTCCCCTGATAAATGGACAGAGTTTCGTTGATGAAAGGGTCGCCATACATGTCTGCCCGGCCATCAATAAATACCTGTTGTTGGGGATAAAGACGGTAAATCAGATAGCCGCCGTAATGATAGGTGTTGAACATCTTGCCCTTGATGCCCTCACGAATAATGAAATCGGTGGCCTTGCTCGGGATAATCGTATTCAGGGAAGCTGAAATAACTTTTTGTCGTTCTGGATAGATCAGGATCAGCGCCATCAGCGTGAATAAAACCAAAAACCAGTTCATCACATATTCATATTTTCCGAGTGGCTGGCTCGCCTTGTCCCGGATACCTGGTGTCACCCCTGGCTGAACTCGCCTGAAATTCGCCGTGAACCTGGCCAGGCTCTCCGTTAACCCCGACCTCATGGTGACGGCAACAAAGGGCGCCATGGCTAACGCGGCAAGCGGAATATTGCGGCGTGCCATGAATGCCCCTGCAACAAAAACAAGCGGCACGATCAATTCAGTGGCATCGGGTTTTCTGGGCGAGTAAATCATGGCCGCGAAGAAACTGACGACAACGACCAGCCAGTAGGCAAAAACAGGCTGGTGAAAATCTGGCGAACGCCATTCCTCGATAATTCCCTGGGATGCCTCCATGCCGATCACCTGAAAGGGATAAAGCCAATAGCGAATGAATTCAGGATTAGCCAGAGTGGCGAGCAAGGCCGCCACACCCGTGAGCGTAAGCTGCATCAGACGTCGGCGTTTTAATGGGTCCGCATCCCCAGCAAGGTGGCATGTCACCCATTCACCAATAATGAACAGCCAAACCAAAACCAGGCCGATGAAAAACCCACCATGCAGGTTGGCCCAGAAAACCATGACCAGTGGAATCACCCAGAGGCGCCTGGTTACACCGAAATACTTGAAGCTCAGCAGGATGTAGAGAAACAGGGAAAAAAATAGAAAGGTAAACAGGTGCGGACGCGGCGCAACGCTGGTGATGATCGAGCAGTACAACAGGGCAACAATGAGTGCCTTGGCTTTGTCGCCTTCGAGAAGTTTTTCGCAGATCGCATAGCAAAACCAGAAACATACCGTCAGGAAAAGGGCCACAAAAATCTTGATTCCCCATTCACCTCCCGCATCGTGCAGCAGGTAAATCAATACCTGAAACAGCCACTCGTGAAGCACCCAGGGCCGGCCCAGATTGGTATGCGAAAAGATATCCACCTGCGGAAGCAGACCATGAGCAACAATGTATTCCCCCGTTTTCAGATGCCAATAAAAATCCGGGTCATCGAATTGGCCGTTCACAACCTTGATCAGAAAGATCAGGATCAGAATGGTAGGAGCAAGGCCCAGCCTAGTTAAAATCATAGGAGCAATTACGTGCGGCCGAGTTCTAAGTCAATCATTCTGCGACATTCTGGACTGTTATAAGTGATGCTATTCTTGGATTGTGGGTGTCAGATGATTCTGTCCGAACAACGAACAAAGGGAGCTTATCATGCAGCGTTTCATGGAAACCTTCACGAAATTTTTCGAGTGTGAAGACGGGGTAACCGCGATGGAATATGCGCTGTTGGGAGGGTTGATCGCAGTGGTGATCGTTGTGTCGGTCGCCAGTGTGGGCACAAGTCTTAATGTGTTCTTTTCATTTGTGGCCAATCAAGTGGCTGCGGCTGTCATTGCTTCCGGTGCCTGAACGCGGGCACCTGAGCAAAGCTGTGCCATTCATCTGTATTTTCTAACTGTCCAATATCCGATATTTCTGTCGGGAATATTTACACAAGACGTTTTGAATTCGAGCCAGCAATTGACTATATTGAGATCGGGTAAGAGTATTAATCATCGTTAAATAGAATAAGTGTTTAGGTGAAGGCGTTTGATCTGGTTGATTTAAATGACAGTTTAATTGCGCGCTAGTAGTGTGTGTTTAACTCTGAGTGTTTAGCGGGTACGTAGAAAACAAGTTTGGCATGATATTTGCGTACCTTTTCGGTGGAGCGTAGTTGCATGTGAGCAATCTACGCGTGTGTAGTGCTGTTAATTCTTAGGGAGTCAACCATGAATGCATTTGTACAAGGACTGAAGCGTTTTCATCAGGACGAGGAAGGGGTTACCGCCATTGAGTATGGTTTGATCGCGGCGCTGATTGCAGTGGTCATTATCGTGGCCGTAACCAGCGTGGGCGCCAACCTGAATGTCATATTCACCAGAATCGCTGGCGCGTTGCAGAATGCCTGATCGAGGCCAACTGATGCAATGCTGAAGTTTGTGGCATGGTTAGCGGGATGTGCACTTGTCTTGGCTGGCCTGCTGCTTGATTTGCGCCATGGGGTGTTAACCATGTTTCTGCTTGCCGCAGTCTTTACCGATGTGACAAGCAGAAAAATCCCCAACCGCTTGGTGTACTCAGGTTGGGTGGTTGCCATTCTCTGCCAGATGGGATTACCGTCAGGCGAGGGATTATGGGTTGCCCTTCAGGGTATGGGCTTGGGGCTGGTTATGTTTCTCCCCTTGTATTTTTTGCGTGCGATGGCCGCCGGAGATGTCAAGTTAATGGCGATGGTGGGTGCCTTTGTCGGTCCTCAACTCATCATCGGTGCAACACTAGCCACGTTGATTGCTGGAGGCGGGATGGCCGTGATGGCTACACTCAAACAACGTGAGTTCGGGCGATTGATTGAGAATCTGAAAGTGATGTTTCTTGGCAGCATGACCAAGCTGGCTTCCGGGCAGTTACCCATGCCCGATCAACCAGCCGTTTCAGTGGGCAAGATGCCCTATGCAATTGCAATAACGACCGGAACCTTGGGATATCTTTTCTGGAACCACTACATAACGCACTGACAACCTTTTAACGGTCTACACGTTTCACTGAAGGGGCCACAATAATCATGCTGACGGATCCTGCCCAAACCAATATCTACTCATTGGGCCAGCACAAACTTAACCTGCCCTTGCCGCCACAGACTGTCGAAGAGACGGGTGTCAGTTTCCTGTTTCTGGTTGAACTGCTGTGCAAGATTTTGTTTCTCAATGGCCAGATGCGGCTACTGGACATCTCATCCCGTTCCAAACTTACGCTGACTGTGCTGGAGCCATTGCTCGCATTCATGCGTACGGAGCGCATGTGTGAAATTTCACGCCAGAGCGAAACCGAAACCTCCATCAACTACACGCTTACAGAACTAGGGCGCCTGCGTGCTCAGGACTTTCTGAAAAAGAGCCAGTATGCCGGTCCCGCACCGGTCAGTCTGGCTGATTACACTGCCCGCGTTCGCCAGCAATCCGTCCTTGATTCACGCATTACCAAGCAGCGCATTGCAGAGACCTTTCAAGGCATTGTCCTGCACCAAGGCATACTGGACTTGCTGGGGCCTGCAATGAATTCGGGGCGTGCCATTTTCATCTACGGTCCCGCCGGAAGCGGTAAAACGTTTATTGCGGAAAAACTGGGGCACATGTTTCCCGACAGCATCGCGATCCCCTACGCACTGCTGGTAGACAACGAAATCATCCAGGTTTTCGATCCGCTGATCCACAAACCTCACCAGCAGACGGATAACGGAACATCGCTGGATCGCGGCAACACACATGACCAGCGCTGGGTACCCTGCCAGCGGCCTGCCGTCATTACCGGTGGCGAGCTGACCTTGAACATGCTTGATCTGGATTTTGACGAAAGTGCCCGGTTCTACCAGGCACCGCCACAAGTCAAAGCCAATAATGGCCTGCTGGTCATCGACGATCTGGGCCGCCAGCTGGTTTCACCGCAAAACCTGATGAACCGCTGGATCGTGCCGCTGGATCGCCGGGTCGATTATCTTGCGCTCCATACGGGCACCAAGTTCATGATCCCCTTCGACGTGACTATTATTTTTTCCAGCAACATTTCGCCCACCACGCTCGCCGACGAAGCCTTCTTGCGACGCCTGGGTTACAAAATCTACATTGGGGCCCTGAGTGAAGAAGAATACCGGGGGATATTCAAGCAAGTTTGCGGTGAATTTGAAATTGATTACCTGGAAGACAGCTTCAAGCATCTGCTGGACAAACTCCATTACAAACATCAGAAGCCTTTGTTGGCGTGCATACCGCGTGATCTGCTTGGTCAGGTGCGAGACTTTTCGCTTTATCACGAGGTCAAGCCCAAACTTACCAAAGAATTGCTTGATGTTGCCTGGAACAATTACTTCGCGCGCGACGAATTGTGACATGACACCTAAAATTCGGGCAGCATGGTATCCATGCACCTACTATTAACAGGGCGATAGGGAGAGAAAGTGAAAAATACAAGAGCAGTCGTAATGGTCATCGTGGCCGTATTGATTGGGCTGGTCGCTGTAATCATGGCATCCCAATGGATCACAAAGCAGACAGCATCCTCTTCAGGATCAGTCGTTGTAGCCAGGCTAGACATCAATCTAGGCACAAAGCTCACGCCGGAAATGCTGAAGACCATCCCCTGGCCTACCGGCAACGTTCCGTCTGGCGCCCTTTCCAACCCCTCAACCCTGGAGGGCAGAGTCCTCAGGGCCAGCGTTCAACGTGACGAGCCCATACTCGAATCCAGGCTTGCCCCCATCGGCACCAAAGGCGGGCTTTCTGCCGTCGTCGCAGAAGGCAAGCGCGCCATCACCGTTCGCGTAAACGATGTCATCGGGGTGGCGGGTTTCGCCTTGCCAGGCAACTTCGTGGACATTCTGGTAAATACCACGGATGACAGCCGGACAACTTCCGTCAACAAAGACCAGACCATTTCAAAAATTGTGCTTGAACACATCCTGGTGCTGGCCGTGGCGCAAGAAGCCACGCGCGACGACACCAAGCCCAAGGTCGTCAATGCGGTCACGCTCGAGGTCTCGCCTGAACAGGCGGAAAAAATCGATCTGGCGCGCAGCGTAGGTTCGCTTTCCCTCGTGTTGCGTAACCAGGTCGATTCCAACCCCACCGAAACAGTTGGAATAACCAAACGGCAACTGCTTCACGGCGACAACGAGCCGGTTGCCGTAGTCCAATCTGTCAGCAAGCCTCGGCCCGCGAAACGGGTGACACAACGTCGCACAACCGCCACGGCACCATCCGCACCGGCGCCTCAGCACGACTGCGTAGAGATCGTGCGCGGCATGACCCGCTACACCGAATGCTTTTAATCTGAACCCATACAAAATTCACCAGGGAGATGCAATGAACAATCATCGAACAAGGTTTAGCCTGAAACCAGCTCGGGGAGTGGCGCTTGCAGGCACTCTCATGTTGTTGACCTTCTCGGTTCAGGCCGCGTCGTCCACGCCCTGCCGCACAACCGAAACGGCGCCCCTGATCAATGTCCCGTTGGGAAAATCAGCGGTGCTTAAACTGCAGGCACCCGCATCAAGAATCATCATGGGCAATCCGGATGGCGGGCGCGCAGCCAAACCCACCTTGATCAAAAGTGGTGACAAATCGACCCAGAGCGGTGAAAGCCCGGCAGGTTCGACCAGCAACGGGGTTGCGGACGTCGATGTAGTACTGCTTAACCCGAATGAAATTTACCTGCTGGGCAAGTCAGTGGGAGCGACCAACATCATCGTTCTGAGCCGCACCGGCGTCTGCACGATCATGGACATTGCGGTCGGTATCGACACCAAAACATTGGAATCGCGGCTCAATCAGTTTCTTCCCGGCAATGCCATCAAAATCACGGCGGCAGCGGATTCTGTCGTGTTGAGCGGATCCATCGCCGACGCCACACAAGTGGAACGCGCCATGTCGATTGCTTCGGCCTATACAGGTGCTGGCTCCGGCAAGGTCATCAACATGCTTTCGATTGCCGATCCGCAGCAAGTGATGCTCGAGGTCAAGGTGGCGGAAGTCTCCAAGACGCTGGTCGATAAACTGGGAGCCAAATTCAATTTACCCAAAATTAACGGCAGCTGGACTTACTCGGTTCTGTCCGACTTCTTGAATGGAAGCCCAGGCGTGCTCAGAGCCGCCAAAGGAAACCAGCTATTTTCACTCGACGCGGAAAAAAAGGACGGCTTGGTAAAAATTCTCGCTGAGCCCACCATCATGGCAATCAGCGGGCAGGAAGGCTCTTTCCTGGCCGGTGGCCGCATCCTGATTCCCGTCGCCCAAAGTAGCCAGACAGGCCTGACCACCATCACCCTCGAAGAAAAGGAGTTTGGAGTAGCGCTGAAATTTACACCCACGGTGCTGGCGAGCGGCCGCATCAACCTCAAGGTCCGCCCCGAAGTCTCCGAGTTATCACCCGAAGGCATCGGCATTTCCGAATTCGGGACAACCAGCCGCTCCATTCTGCCGCTTATCAACACCCGCAAGGCTGAAACAACGGTACAACTCCATGATGGACAAAGCTTTGCCATTGGCGGCCTGGTCAAGAACAATGTGACCCAGAACATCAAGGCTTTCCCTATCCTGGGTGAAATACCTTTAATTGGCGCCCTGTTCCGCAGCAGCGATTTCCAGAGCGACAAAACCGAGCTGGTGTTTATTGTCACCCCCCATCTCGTCAAGCCACTTCCGCTGAACTACCCATTGCCGACCGATAACTTCATCCCGCCCAGCCGCTCCGAATTTTTCCTGGGCGGCAAAATGGAGGGTACGCCCTCTCCGGCGGCTCAGCAGCCCCCGGCGCCCAGCAACAACCCGCCTGCCGCCAGCGGTTTCGAACTGAAATAAGGAGACGACCATGCAAACCCGGAACCTGAAGCTATTAGCCGCTGCCCTGCCCGTTTGCCTGCTGGCTGCCTGCATGCCGATGACACCCCATCTGGACAGCCACTTTGGCGATGCGGTCAACATTGCCAAAGCCCAGCAAATCATCGACCCAGATGCCGGCAAGAAGGCCGCCAGCAATCCGGATCGGGCGGTCAGCGAGGTGCGCGGCGTGGATGGACAGTCGGCCCAGTCATCCATGGATGTTTACAACAAAAGCTTCAAGGCGCCGCCCCCGACCACCATCAGCAACACGATCAGTATCGGTGGCGGCGGCGCCAGGTAATCCAGTCAGCTGTTTGAATCCAGGGGCAATGTCATGAAATCGAATACTTCATTGCACAAACACCAGCGTGGTGCTGTCGCCGTGATGGTGGGGCTCACCATTTTCGTGCTTGTGGCGTTCCTGGGCATGACGGTTGACCTGGGTCGTCTTTTCATCACCAAGACCGAACTCAGCAATGCGGCGGATGCCTGCTCGCTCGCGGCGGCCGCCGAATTACAGGGTGATTTCGACTCGCTTAACCGGGCAGAGAGCGCCGGGATCACAGTTGGGCAACGCAACAAGGTAGGGTTTCAAGGAAGCCCGGTCGTGATCCTGCCCAACAACGACATCACTTTCAGCACGCAACTCAACGGCTTGTACCTTACCAAGAACATGGTTACCAGCGTGACGGAGATTCGCTATATTAAATACGCCAAATGCACGCTACCGCAAACCGGCATCCTGCCCTATTTCATGCAGGCCGTAGGCTTTGGTCCGCAGACGGTCACTTCGCACGCCGTCGCCTCGCTTGCCCCGGGGATCACCAATTGCGGTCTGCCGATCGGCATGTGCAAACGGCCGGCCGGTACCTGCGACGATGGCAGCGCCACTGACGCAATGGGGCTCTGCAAAAACCAGTGGTATTGCAGCAAATTCACTGCAGGCAACAGTGTCGACTGTTCCAATCCCGGCTCCACCGGCAATTTCAACTGGATCGACTTCAGCCCCCCAAACGGCGGGGCCAGTGAACTCGCTGCAATCATTACAGGTGCCGGTCAGTGCAATCTGAACATCAGCAATCCTGTTGGGCAAAGCGGCATTGATCAGTCACTTTCCAAAGCATGGAACACCCGTTTCGGCCTTTACAAAGGCAGTGACAACGTGAGCACAGCACCGCCGGATTACAGCGGATTCGCCTACACCCCCACCTCCTGGCCCTCGAAATATCGCGCATTCGATGGCACGTCGGCAAACGGCGCACCAAACCTGAAATCTGCTCGTACCAGTCATTTGATTTATCAGAACAATGGCGGCACTTGGCCAGACGGGTTGATTCTCAATGGTTACCAGCACAGCACTTCGCCCCAATTGAGCAACTCGGGGTCTGACCGGAGGCTCGCAGTCGTGCCGATTGTGGATTGCGGTGGCTGGGCCAGTGCACAAACGACACCGATACTGAAGTTTGCCTGCATCGTGATGATTCACCCGATGGATAGTCCTGGCGATCCGCTTTATCTTGAATATCAGGGCCTGTCAGACGTGGCGGGAAGCCCATGTGCAACCACCGGCCTGCCGGGTGGACCGGGTAGTGTCGGGCCCAGAGTTCCCACCCTCGTCCGTTGACCATGAAAAAACCTATTCAACAACGAGGGGTGGCCGCAGTGGAATTTGCCATTCTGCTGCCGGTGCTGCTGTTGATTGTTTTTGGCATTACTGAATTTGGCCGCGCACTCTATTCCTATAACACTATCGCCAAGGCAACCCGCGACGCCGCGCGCTATGTGATGATCCAGCAACCGGGTGGCGCCGCCGATGCTGTGGCGACGTGCCTGGCCGTTTATGGCAATACGGGCTGCAATGGCAACCCGCTGGCTCCAGGACTGACACTGGCTATGGTCAGCATATGCGACTGGCAACGTTGCCCGGGAACGCATCAGGCGCAGGGGGCAGCCCCGGTGGTCAATCTGGTCACTGTCACGGTAAGCGGCTATGCGTACCAATCGCCAATCATATCGTTTCTCAAGCCAGGCAGTTCCAGTTTCCCCTTCGCCGACATCGGCACGACCATGAAAGGCAATCTGTGATGCGCGCCCTGCATCATCCCGCCCCGGCCCGGCAGCGTGGTTCTGCCGTGGTCGAATTTGCACTGGTTGCGATGATTTTCTTTATTTTGCTTATCGGGATTTTTGAATTTGGCCGCGTGATGTTCACCTGGAACTCCGCAGTCGAGGCGACCCGGCGTGGCGCGCGCCTGGCGGTGGTATGCAATCTGGGCGATGCCCAGATCAAGACGCAGATGCGCAGCATTCTGCCCGTTATTGCGAATGGCGATATCCTGATCACGTACTTGCCGGGTGGTTGCAGTGCGGACACCTGTGAGTCAGTGACCGTCGAAATCCTCCCCGGAAGCCAGTCGGCAGCGGCTTTTCAGTACTACATCCCCCTCTTGGGTTCCAACTGGAAAATTCCCGGATTTTCAACAACACTAACCCGGGAAAGTCTGACCACCGGAACGGGGGCTGACAAGAATCCGGACTGCACTTGACTCATTGAAAGTGAATCAACATTTTACGAATTACCTCATTCAAGGAAAGTTGTTGTGAAAATATCGATCGTCTCAAATAACACAAGAAACCTGGACGAGTTACGCCGCTTTGTCGATACCGACAATACACGTGATGTACGGGTGGCTACAGGTGGGGTGGAAGCACTTGGCCCGGTTGCCGATCAACACCAGCCAGACATGATCATTTTCGAAACAAGTGGCGATTTACAGGGCGAGTTGGGGTTTATATCAAAACTCAGCATTCGGCACCCCACCATCACCTTGATCCTGCTCAGCCCAGACCAGTCGGCGGAAATATTGCTTGATGCCATGCGCGCGGGGGTTCGTGAAGTATTGCCGTCCCCCGTCAGTCGCCTCGCCTTGCAAACAAGCATTTTGCGGATCGAGGAAAAGCTCGCCCACCTGGGTACGCAGCGGCAAAGCGGCAAGATCCTGTCCTTCCTCCCCTGCAAGGGCGGCAGTGGAAGCACTTTTCTTTCCACGAATCTTGCCTACATTCTCGCAAGCAAGGAAAACAAGAGCGTCTTGTTGATTGACCTGAATTTGCAGTTCGGCGACGCGGCTCTTTTCATATCGGACATAACACCCGCCGTAAATATTGCCGAGGTGTCACGGCAAATTACACGCATGGATGCTTCGTTCCTTGCTGCCTCACTGATTCCCATACTCCCAAATTTTGGCCTGCTTGCCGCCCCGGATGACCCGGTTCAAGCGCTGGAGGTCAAGCCCGAGCATATTGAAGCATTGCTGAATCTGGCGCGCAGCCAATACGATTTTGTGATTCTCGATATTGGCCGCGCCATGGATTCAGTCAGCATCAAGGCATTGGATAAGTCAGATGTCATTTTCCCTGTGATGCAACTGACCTTGCCGTTCATACGCGATGCGAAGCGCTTGCTTGAAGTGTTCCGCTCACTTGAATATTCGCATGACAAGATCAAGCTGCTGGTAAACCGTTACGAGAACGGTGGCGAGATACGCCTTGATGATGTCGAGCGCACACTGAACATGAAGGTATTTAAAACGCTGCCCAACAGTTTCAAATCAGTGGCAGCATCTGTTAATCAGGGAATACCCATCAGTAAACTCGCGCAAGGCGACCCAGTAACCAAAGGCCTGCAGGAATTGGGACATCAACTGGCAAGTGAAGGTGAATCCGATGGCAGTTGGTGGAGCAGTTTGTTAAAGCGTTAGGGAAACGCTGAACAAGTCCTTCGACAGGCTCAGGACGAACGGCAAGCACTTGATTTCGTTCGTGGTGAGCTAGTCGAACCACACAGCAAACCAACTTGTTCAGTATCGCCTTAGCAAGATCAGCAACCGGTTCGAATGGCCGTATCGTTTGAGTAATTGAGGAATGACTAAATGAGCATAAGAGATCGATTGGAATCAGTTAAGGATTTACCGGGAACCCCTCACCCGTTAAGCAAGTCGGTCACTACTGAGCAATATGAGTCCTATCATGCACTCAAGTCTCGTACGCACCAGAAGTTGCTTGAGCGCGTTGACCTGAAAGTCATGGAAAGCCTGACGCCAGACAGGCTTAAGGACGAACTCAAAATTCTCGTCGACCGAATACTGACCGAAGACACGGTTGTTCTGAATGAGAATGAACGGCGCAACCTGGTGCGCGATATCCAATTCGAGATGTTGGGCCTGGGCCCGCTTGAACCCCTGCTTGCCGACCCGACCATCTCCGACATCCTTGTCAACACTCACGCGCAGGTCTACGTCGAGAGAAGAGGCAAGCTGGAACTTACCGATGTGCGTTTTACCGATGACGCGCACTTGAAGAAGATCATCGACAAGATCGTATCCCGGGTTGGGCGGCGTATCGATGAGTCAAGCCCGATGGTCGATGCGCGCCTGCCTGACGGATCACGTGTCAACGCAATCATCCCGCCTATTTCCATTGATGGCCCGGTCCTGTCGATCCGGCGGTTTGCCGCGATTCCGCTGCGCATGGAAGACGTCATTGGTTTCAAGAGCGTCACCCCGGAAATGGCGAATGTCCTTAAGGGCCTGTCGAAAGCCAAGGTGAACATTCTGATCTCTGGCGGCACGGGGACGGGCAAAACGACGCTGCTCAACATCCTGTCTGGTTACATCCCGGAGACGGAACGGATCGTCACGATTGAAGATGCCGCCGAACTCCAATTACAACAACCCCACGTGGTGCGGCTGGAAACAAGGCCGATGAACATTGAAAATCGTGGCGAGGTGACTCAGCGACTGCTGGTGCGTAACAGCCTGCGTATGCGACCGGATCGCATCATCCTGGGCGAAGTTCGCGGGGGCGAGGCAATAGACATGCTTCAGGCGATGAATACCGGTCACGAAGGTTCGATGGTCACAATTCACTCCAACTCCCCCCGTGATGCGCTAACGCGACTGGAGAACATGATCGGCATGGGCGGCATGAATTTACCGCCCAAGGTGATGCGCCAGCAGATCAGCTCAGCGATAGGCGTGGTTATCCAGATTGCCCGTTTGACTGACGGCAAGCGAAAAATCGTCAGCATTCAAGAAATCACCGGCATGGAGGGCGACATCATTACCATGCAGGAAATCTTCAAGTACACACAGACAGGCGTTGGCGTTGACGGCACGGTAAATGGCCACTTCTCGGCAACCGGGGTCCGTCCCCATTTTCTTGAGAGGCTCCATTCGTTCGGGATTGATATTTCCGATTCGATCTTTGATCCAAACAAGCAGTTGGAATAACGGGAAGCCGCAATGGATTTTTATAACGTACTTATACTGCTCCTGTTCATCGCTGTCGTCCTTATGGTCGAAGGGATGTATTTATTATGGAGTTCCTACAAGGGACCTGAGGCCAACAAGATCGAGCGCCGCCTACGAATCATGTCTGCCGGGGCGCATGGTGGCGGTGAAACCCCGTTGCTCAAACAACGTCTCCTGAGCGACACACCCTTCCTGCAACACATCCTGCTCAGCACCCCACGGATTCACGTCTTAGATCGCTTGTTGATGCAATCAGGTCTGAAGGCGAAGCTTATGAGCTTCATCGGACTCTCGATTGCCCTGGCGCTTGCAGGTTTCTTTGTCGCCGGTTTTTTAACTTTGTCCTGGTTTGTCTCAATGGCCTTGATGGTGTTGGCAGGCAGTCTTCCCTATTTTTACCTGCTCCACCTTAGGGGCAAGCGGCTGATAAAGTTTGATGAACAGCTTCCAGATGCGCTTGACCTGATTGGCCGGGGGGTCCGTGCCGGACACGCGCTGCCTTCCGCCATTAAAATGGTGGCCGATGAGATGGCCGAACCCATTGCAGAAGAGTTTCGCATTACTTTTGACGAGGTCAACTACGGCTTCTCGATGCAGGATGCCCTGACCAACCTCGCCACCCGGGTACCCAGTTCTGATTTGCGCTATTTTGTCGTCGCCGTACTCATTCAGCGAGAGACGGGAGGCAATCTTGCCGAACTTCTGGATAACATCAGTGCCCTGATCCGTGCACGCCACAAGCTTTATGGGACGATCCGCGTGCTGTCTGCGGAAGGGAAATTGTCTGCCTGGATCCTCACTCTTCTGCCGATCGTGCTGGCCTTCTTCATCAACTTCATCAACCCTGCATTCATGCGGGTTCTGTGGACGGATGACGTTGGAATCAAAATGGTCATAGGCATGGTCATTCTCATGATTCTGGGCATCTTATGGATGCGCAAGATCATCAAAATCCGGGTATAGAAGGAACCATCGATTAGGGCGTAAATCATGACAACAGAACAATGGCTTTATCTCGGGTTTATCTTTCTGGTGGTTACGGCAGTCGGCTATGTGATCGTCTCGCAGCTCGCGCCCAATCGCGTCCGAAACAGGCTGGGCAGGGTCATTCAGCCCGAGGCACGGGTAGAGAATGATTCTGCCCCGAAATGGGTAGAAAAATTCATCGAGATTGCCAGCCCAATTGCCAAACTCTCCGTTCCTGCCGAAGGGTGGGAGAAATCCTCCTTGCGTATCCGCTTTATGAATGCGGGGTTTCGTGAGGGCTCGGTGGTGACCTTTTATTTCATAGCCAAGTCCGTTCTGGCCATATTGTTTGCAGGTGTGTTTTTTGTCTATATGGGTTTTAGTGGGAAATCCATGTCCACCGCCAACTACCTGCTGATCATGCTGACGGCTGCGGCTTTTGGTTATTACCTGCCCAATGTTTTTCTTGCTCGGCGCATCGAGTCGCGTCAACGCGAAATATTTGAGACCTTTCCCGATGCGACTGATCTGATGCTGGTTTGCGTGGAATCGGGGTTGGGGCTGGATGCCGCACTGATCAAGGTTGGTGAGGAAATGCGTCTGAAAAGTCCGGTACTTGCCGACGAATTGCATCTGGTTAACCTTGAGTTGCGCGCAGGAAGCACCAAGGAACGCGCTCTGAAAAACCTGGCTATGCGAACGGGTGTCGAACAAGTGGATGCACTCGTAGCCATGCTGGTACAGGCAGAGCGCTTTGGCACCAGCATTGGTGACTCACTGCGCGTATATGCCGATGAGCTGCGTACCAAACGTCGGTTACGCGCCGAAGAGGCCGCAGCCAAAATACCGCTGAAACTTTTATTCCCCTTGATTTTCTTTATCTTCCCATCCCTACTGCTGGTGTTGTTAGGGCCTGCGTTTATTCAGATTTATCGGATTCTGATCCCCACGCTTGGTGGGAGTCAGTAATTCAAATCATAAGGACTGGATACCATGAAGAAATTAAGCCTGATCATATCGCTTTTATACGGCACGACCATGTTGCATGGTTGTGCCTCGACAACGACGGCATCCACGAATTGGAAGATTGAACCATTCCAGCAGATCCAGCACGCCACAAACAGGCCAGATGGCTATTACCGATTAGGCCGCTATTACCAGGGCCAGAATCGCCTCGAATTGGCTATTGAGGCCTACCAGAAGGCGCTGGCCATTGATCCCCACTTTACCGAAGCTCACAACGGGCTGGGGACGATTTATGCATCGCAAGGAAAATATGAGCAAGCACTCGCTGAATTTAATGCAGTCATTGCCATGGCGCCTGGATCTGCACACATATACAACAATCTTGGCTATCTGAATTTTCTGGAAGGGAACTATACCGAGGCAGTAATCGCTTTCACTCATGCAACGTCGCTTGACCCGGGCAACGAAAAAGCCCGAAACAACCTGGGCATGGCGATGGCGAAAATCGATTCGCCCATGAAGCCAAACCAGGCAGTTGCACAAACAACAGAAAGCCCACCTGCCGCTCAGCCTCGTGCAGACAGTGATTCGAATCGTGTTGCATCGGTCAGCAAATCAGACCAAATGCCCACCGCAGCAATCCCGTCTGAAGCTCGCGAGAGCATCGCCTCAACATTCATGAACAAGCCCGATAACGAGGCTGCAGTGCAGCCAGACTCAGTCAACACGGGAGGAAACAAGGAACCCCTCCCTATCGAACTAGCCCAGCCCACTCTTCAGCCACCCTTTGCTGTCCTTAAAAAACCAAATCCAAAAGCCATGCCTATCGTATTGGTTAGCGGCGAGCCTGTTTTAAATATCGAACAAGAGGTTCATGCCAAACCAATAGTCTTGGCAAAAACGTCTTTCACCGTTAGCCGCGATATTACGCCCCTCCCAAGACCTGCCAAGGCCGTTCCTGCTGAAAAGCCTTTGTTAAATGCGGGGCTCGTCACCACTTCGTCTAAGGCCATTGCGTTGAAAAAAATACCCGGCAAAGCTGTCCAGGATCGTATTGTTAAGTCGGATGCGCTCCCTGGAGTACGTAAATACGAGCTCGAGGTTTCGAATGGGAACGGCATAAAACGTTTCGCGGCCAAATTTGGGGCAATGCTCTCTGCCAAAGGCCTCCCCAAAGCCAGCCTGACTAACCTGAAGCCATACAATCAAGCTCGCACCGTGATCCAGTACCGAAAGGGTTATCTTTTTGAAGCCGCCCGCCTTAGCAGGCATTTAGGCGCTATCCAGCACTTGGCATTTGTGGTCGAGAGCAAGGATCTCTCACCCAATACGGATGTAAAGTTGATTTTGGGAAAAGATTTATCCGGCAAGCTCAGGCAGATTAACAGCCTCAAGCCAATCACCCTGGCTTCGCGCTAACCGTTACCTACCGATCTGCCTTGAAATACATCTTACTCAAGGCAGATCTCGCCCACAGTGAGGCCCAGAAGGAGTAATCCCCCCAACGCGTCAGCATGCTCTGAGAGATGCGGCCCTACCCGAACGTCAACCCCATCGCCTCGCGCACATCGCGCATCGTGTCCCGCGCCAGTTCCTGCGCTTTTTCGCTGCCGTCGGCGAGGATGTTGCGCACCTGGTCGGGGTTGTCTTCGTAATACTGGGCGCGCTCACGGATCGGCGCGAGTTCGGCGAGCACAGCATCGATCACGGGCTGCTTGCATTCGAGGCAGCCGATGCCGGCACTGGTGCAGCCTGTGGTGACCCATTGGCGGGTAGCGTCATCGGTATACACCATGTGGAAATGCCACACCGGGCAGTTGGCCGGGTTGCCTGCGTCGGTGCGGCGCACGCGCGCGGGGTCGGTCGGCATGGTACGGATTTTCTTGCTGACGATTTCCGGGTCTTCGCGCAGGGCAATGGTGTTGTTGTAGGACTTGGACATTTTCTGTCCATCCAGGCCGGGCATTTTCGATGCGGCGGTCAGCAGGGATTCGGGCTCGGCAAGAATCATTTTGCCTGAGCCTTCGAGGTAGCCGAACAGACGTTCACGATCATTGAGCGACAGATTTTGCGCGTCGTTGAGCAATGCCTTGGCGGATTCCAGTGCCTCGTCGTCGCCTTTTTCCTGGTAGGCAGTGCGGCATTCTTCGTAAAGCCGGGCCTTTTTGGAGCCCAGTTTTTTGACGGCAGCGCGCGCCTTGTCTTCGAATCCCGGCTCACGGCCATACATATGGTTGAAGCGGCGGCAGATTTCGCGGGTGAATTCGATGTGCGGCACCTGGTCTTCACCCACCGGCACCAGGTTGGCGCGATAGATCAGGATGTCAGCCGATTGCAGCAGCGGATAACCGAGAAAGCCGTAGGTGGAGAGGTCTTTCTCGCTGAGCTTTTCCTGCTGGTCTTTGTAGGTAGGCACGCGCTCCAGCCAACCGAGCGGGGTTGTCATCGACAGCAACAGATGCAGTTCGGCGTGTTCGATTACACGCGATTGCACGAACAGGGTGGCCTGCGCGGGGTCTATGCCTGCAGCGAGCCAGTCAACCACCATGTCGCGCACGTTATTTTCGATAGCGGCAGGCGTGTCGTAATGGGTGGTCAGCGCATGCCAATCCGCCACGAAGAACAGGCACTGGTATTCATTTTGCAAGCGCAGCCAGTTTTTCAGCACACCATGATAGTGGCCAAGGTGGAGTCGCCCGGTGGGACGCATGCCAGAGAGAACGCGGTCGGAATACATGTTTTAAGTGGTGTGGCTCAAAGAAATTAGAGGATGAAGTTAACTCAACACAAGCTGGATCAGCCCGATCAGTTGCGCGGATTCAAGACCGGTGACTACCGCCGTGAGGCCGATGAATAAATTGATGAGCGGCCACAGGATGATGCCAAGGATTCCGGTAAACATCAGGCCGAGCAGAATGAACAGGCCATAAGGTTCAAGCCGGGAAAACTGGATCGCCTGTTTCACCGGCAGCAGGCTGACGGCGATGCGGCCGCCATCCAGCGGCGGCAGCGGAATAAGGTTTAGCGCCATCAGGATGACGTTGATGAATACGCCGGCCGCGCCCATATAAGCCATCGGCTTGGTGAGGAATTCGCTTTGCAGCACGAATGCCAGCTGGATCATCAAGGCCCAGAACACCGCCATAACGAAGTTCATGCCGGGCCCGGCGAGCGCCACCCACAGCATATCCTGCTTGGGGCGGCGCAGACGGCCAAAATTGACCGGGACCGGCTTGGCCCAGCCAAACAAAATAGCGCCGCCGCCGAGTAGTTTGCTGGTGAGCAGAATCAGCAGCGGTACGAGTATGGTGCCGACGGGATCGATGTGCTTGAGCGGGTTGGCGGTGATGCGCCCCTGTGCGGCAGCCGTCATGTCGCCAAAGAAACGTGCCACGTATCCATGCGCCGCCTCATGCAGGGTGATGGCAAAAATCACCGGCAAGGCGAACACGGCAATTTTCTGGATCAGGGTGAGTTCCATACCGGATCAAGATTCAAAGTCCGACGCATCACCCTTGCCGTAACGCAGCACAGCGGGTGTGTCGGTGGTGAGATCGATTACGGTGGTCGGCGTGAGTCCACAGGCGCCGCCGTCGATCACCAGATCAACCAGATGTTCCAGGCGCTCGCGGATTTCCCACGGTTCGGTCAGCGGCACATCTTCGCCATGCAGTAACAGCGTGGACGACAGAATGGGTTCGCCGAGTTCGGCCAGTAGTGCCTGCACGACAGGATGCGCGGGAACACGCAGTCCGATGGTGTCGTGCTTTTTGTGCAGCAAGCGCTTCGGCACTTCGCGCGTGCCGCGCAAAATGAAGGTATAGGCGCCGGGCGTATGGTTCTTCAGCAGGCGGAACTGGAGATTGTCCACCTGAGCGTAGCGACCAAGTTCAGACAGGTCACTGCAGATCAACGTGAGGTCATGTCCTCCATCGAGCCCGCGCACGGCCAGCAGCCGCATAGCGGCCTCCTTGTCGCCGATGCGGCAACCGAGCGCATAGCACGAGTCAGTTGGATACACGATTACGCCGCCACGCTTGAGAATATCGACCGCCTGCTGGATGAGCCGGATTTGCGGGTTGTCCGCATGAATATTGAAAAATTGCGCCATACAGTCTCAGACAGTGGAAAGGGAGGAATGCTGAACAAGCTCGGGCCAGCCTTGCCAGACAGGTTTGCAGTAATGCGGCAGTTCGGGAAGTCGGCCAATATCAACGCCCTCACCCGGCGCATGGAAATCCGCACCGCGCGAAGCCTTGAGACTGAAGGCGCGTGCCAAATCGGCAAACTTGCCGTATTCGGACGGATGATGGCTGCCGGTGATGACTTCTATACCCTCGCCGCCCAACGCCCGAAAAGCCTCCAGCAACAGGAGCAACTGGCGTGCATTAAGGGCGTAGCGTCCAGGATGCGCAACCACAGCCATACCGCCGCTGGCGCGAATCCAGCCAATCGCGTTTTCCAGCGAAGTCCATTCGTGTTCGACGTAGCCGGGGTTGCCGAGGGTGAGATAACGTTTGAATGTGCTGCGCATATCGGGCGCATGGCCCTGCGCCACCAACCAGCGCGCGAAATGCGTACGCCCCACCATCTCTTTGTTGGCGGCGTAGCCATAGGCGCCTTCATACGCACCTTCAATACCGTGTAGCGCGAGATTATCGGCCATGCGGTGAGCCCGCTCGATGCGACCAAGACGAATATCGTGCAGGCCAGCAACCAGATCAGGGTGCTGCGGATTGATGCGCAGGCCAACGATATGTACCGTCTGTCCGCCCCACGTCACCGAGATTTCAACGCCGGGAATCAACGTCAGGTCCGTCCCGGCAGCGGCCGTTTGTGCAGCCGCCAGCCCGCTCACGTCATCGTGGTCGGTGAGCGCGAGCAGGTTCACGCCGTTGGACGCGGCGCGGGCGACCACATCGGCGGGAGACAGTACGCCGTCAGAGACGTTGGAATGGCAATGCAGATCGATATTCAGCATCGATGATCAGGATCAGGGAACCAAGGCCAAAAGCGCTTGGTCAGGAGGGGGAATCATAGCAAAATAAGCAGCCTCCTGAATTTAGCCCCCTGCAGAGCCGAACCATAATGAAAAAACTGCTGTTTGATCTCTTCCCCATCATCATCTTTTTCATCGCCTACAAGCTGGGCGATTCCAATGCCGAAGCCACGCGCGCCTTCATGGCTACGCTGGGTTTGCCGCAACCTGTAGGGGCTGGCGAAAAGCCCGGGATCTACCTCGCCACCCTGATCGCCATCATTGCCAGCTTTGGCCAGATCGCCTGGGTCAAGTTGCGCGGCCACAAGGTTGAAACCATGATGTGGGTCAGCCTCGGCATCATCGCCGTGTTCGGCGGCGCCACCCTGTGGCTGCACGACGAAAGCTTCATCAAGTGGAAGCCGACCGTGCTCTACTGGATTTTTGCCGGCATCATTTTTGGCGCAGCGGCTCTGGGCCGTAACGTTATTAAAAGTGTCATGGGCGAACAAATGGAACTTCCAGAGCCTGCATGGAGTCGGTTGAACGCGAGTTGGGGCGGATTTTTTGCCGTCATGGGGGTTGCAAATCTATATGTCGCCTTCAACTTCTCGACTGACGCCTGGGTCAACTTCAAGCTGTTTGGCAGCTTGGGACTGATGCTGGTATTCGTGATTGGTCAGAGCATGATGCTGACCAAGTATTTGGATAAAGCTGATCTAGAGAAAGAAGAAAAGCAATAATGTTCTATGCCATCGTTGGACAGGATGTGTCCGACAGCCTCGACAAGCGGCTTGCTGCGCGTCCCGCGCATCTGGATCGCCTCCAGGCGTTGCAACAGGCAGGAAAGTTGCTGCTGGCGGGTCCGTTCCCCGTCATCGACAGCAACGATCCCGGTGCGGCCGGATTTTCCGGTAGCCTGATTGTGGCTGAATTTGATTCGCTGGCTGACGCGCAGGCGTGGGCCGATGCCGACCCCTATGTGGCCACTGGCGTATATGCCAGCGTCCATGTCAAACCCTTCAAGAAAGTATTGCCCGCATGAGCACAGCCGATCGGATCCGCGAACGCCTCGTCGCGCTGGAACCCGAAACCTTCACCCTGGAAGACGAAAGTGCCCAGCACAAGGGCCATGCCGGTGCCGCCGGTGGCGGCGGGCATTTCCGCCTCACCATCGTGTCACCCAAGTTCAGCAACCTCACCACCCTCGCCCGCCATCGGCTTGTGTACGAAGCCATGGGCGAGCTCATGCAGCGCGACATTCACGCGCTGTCGATCACCGCTTTAACCCCCGAAGAACTCTGAAAAGGAATCCGAATGCGCCTCGCCCTACTCCCCGCCCTGATTCTGCTGGCCCTGTCCCCGTTGGCCCAGGCACAAACGCCCGCGCCCGCAGCAGTAGCAGACGCCAACAAGCCGCTGGTCACCGTCAATGGCAAGGCAATCCCCGCTTTGTACGGTGAGCTGGTCAAACGTGAAATGGCCCAGGGTCAGCCTGATTCCCCGCAAATCGACATGCGCGTACGTGAGTCATTGATCAACCTGGAATTGCTGTCGCGCGCAGCCATCGACAAAGGCCTCGACAAGGAGCCCCGTCTGGCGGCCGCACTGGACATCCGTCGCAAGGATCAACTGGCCAAAGGCTTTCTGGAAGATTACGTCAAGGCGCATCCGGTAACCGATGCCGAAATCCAGGCGGCGTATGACAAAGCCAAGACTGAAGCGGTTGGCCCGGAGTACTTGTCACGCCACATCCTTGTAAAAACCGAGGCGGAAGCTAAAAAGATCATTACGGACCTTGGCAAGAAAGCCAAGTTTGAAGATCTGGCCAGGAAGCTTTCGCAAGACCCGGGGTCAGCCAAGAATGGAGGGGCACTCGACTGGTCCGACCGCCGTGCATTCGTGAAGGAATTTTCCGACGCGATGGCCAGCCTGAAAAAAGGGGAAACCACGAAAACTCCCGTAAAGTCACAGTTCGGCTACCACATCATCCGCCTCGACGACACGCGTACGCCGAAGTTACCGCCGCTGGACGCGGTTCGGGGCGAAATCATCAAGCAGTTGCAACAAGAACGCATTCGCGACGCCATCACGTCTGTTCGTGCCAGTGCGAAAATAGAATAGTTCGCTAATAATCAATACCAAGCGGGGCGATGCCCCGCCTTCATTTGACAGGGAGCCATCATGGCCAGCAAAGAACATAATCACCTGCAAGACGTTTTTCTCAACACCCTGCGCAAGGACCGTATTCCGGTCTCGGTGTTTCTCGTCAACGGCATCAAGCTGATGGGGCGGATTGAATCATTCGACCAGTTTGTGGTGCTGCTGAAAGGCCAGGATCAGGCCGCACAAATGATTTTCAAGCATGCCATCTCGACCATCTCGCCTTCACGCGAAGTCGTCCTGCCGCATCGCGAACCCGAAGCTTGACAAGCGGCTTTACTCAACATGGGCGGCCAGTAATCTGGCCGCCATTTGTGCGTCCACCAATAGCACTGCCCCACCGCGATAGGCCTGCTTATGACGTGCGGGTATGGTTGCAAGGGTTTGCTTATCCTTGAGATACAGCACGGCATAGCCTTCGGGATGAGTATCAAGCCACTCATCCACTTCTGCTCCGTGCAACTCAGCCAGCGGGGCTTTCAATCTACCCAGGAACTGATATTGCGCATGGTAGGTCGCGATGTTGGCGACCGGCCGGCCTTCGTCCTGCACCTGTTTGATTGCCTGCGCCATCGGCTTGATGTCGTAGAGAGGCTCGATCGAATGCCAGGCTGCCAAAAACACGATGCCCATCATGCCCGCCCCCAACAGGGCCAGATTCACCACCGGCTTGACCCCTTGCCGGCCTGCCACGTAGCTGGCCAACGCCAACAGTAGCAACAACGCACCCGGCCACACTGGCGGCAGCGCCGCAACCTGATCATGCAGTGCCGGGATTTGGCCGCTCGCTGCCAATATCAGCGCTCCCCCCAGCAGGCCCGCCAACAAGGCAGGTACGCCCACGCGAAACGCCTCGCGATCTGCCAGCACACGTACCAGCAACAGCGCAAAGGCTGGAAACAGCGGCACCAGATAATGCGGCTGCTTGCCACTGATAAAGGAAAACGCGATGAACACCGGGAGAATCCAGGCCAGGCAAAAACGTGTTCCACGGTCGAGGCCGCCACGCCAGTGATGCGCCAGTGCCCGCCACAGCCCGGGCCAGACAAACCACGGGAACAGCATCAGGGGCAACAGAGGCAGATACCACCAGGCCGGTCGTCGATGAGCGAAAGAATCGACCATGCGATCAGCCGTCTGCCCCCAGAAAATCGCGTTGCGGTAGGCTTCGCCACCTGCCATGCCAGCCGGCAGCGCCCAGGCCAGCGCGATGGCCGCGCCGAGCAGCACCGCCAGCAGCACGCCGCCCAACCAGCTGCTCCATTTAAGACCCGGGTTCCACCACAACGCCAGCACGGCAACGGGCAACAGGTTAAGCAAAATGACCGGCCCTTTGGTCAACACGCCCATGCCGATGGCGATACCCAGTATGACAAAACCACGCCGTTTGCCGCCGGCAGCGCTCAACACACCATGCATGCCCAACAGCACCCAGAATGCCAGCATCACGTCGAACATCACCGAAGTGGAAAACACGATCCACAACAGCGAACTCACCAGCACCAGCGCTGCCTGCCCTCCCAGCCCTGCACGCTGCGGCCACAGGCGTCGTGCGAGCAAATAGGTAAGTAACAACGCGCCCGTAGAAAACAACGGCATCACCAGACGTGGCCACCAGTCGTTGACGCCAAACACCGCCCAACCCGCATGGAACATCCAGAACATGAAGGGGGGCTTGTGACTGTAGGGCTCGCCATTCTTGAATGGCACCAGAAAATCACCGCGCAGCCACATTTCCCACGCTGCACTCACATAGCGGGTTTCATCGATAGGGGTGAGCGGGCGCGTCAGAATCGCCAGCGTGGCGAGCGCCACCACCAGCAACACACTTAACAGCAGCAGTTTGCGGCCAGAGGCGTCAGCGTGGGTTTGCAGGTTCATGGTTTGACGGCTCAATCTCATCCAGCGCGGCGTCGACCTGTTCGTCAAGACTCTGCCCATGCCGGAAGCGGCGATAAAGATAGGCACCCAAAGCCCCCGATATCAGGAACAAACCGATGGCCAAGGCTAGTTTAAGTGTGGGGGCAATATGAACACCGCTGCCAATCAGCGCAAATACCAGCGTCTGAGGCAGGTAGCCCAGAAAGGTTCCGGAAAAGAAGTATGCGGGACGGATACTGGAAATACCCGCAGCCAGATTGGTCAGCAGGTTGCTGCCCACCGGCAGCAGGCGGATCAACACCGTCATGGAAAACGGATGGTCGTGAATGAATCGATCAAAGCGCCCGGCACGTTCGCCCAGCTTCGCTCGCAGCAAACCTTTGCCAAAGAAACGTGCGTAGGCAAAACTCAGCATGCAGCCCAACAAGGCAGCCAAGGCAGCCAGCAACGTGCCCAGCCCCAAACCAAAAGTATCGCCGCTGAACGCATAACCACCCAGAAAGGCAATGATCTGGCGCGGCAACCCGATGGCAGTGAAAAGTCCGCCCATCAACAGAAACAACAACGCACCATTCACGCCGTGATTGCGTACCCGCGCATCAATCCAGGCCTCGTTGACGCTGTTGCCCAGATCGCTGGTTTTGAACAGATAGCCCAGCAAGGCCAGGCTCAGCATCAGCGCCAGGCCTTTAAGGATGACGCGTGCTTTCATTTCGCGGACTGCATCCCGAATCGCCTACGTCGCAGACGTGAAATCAGTATTGCCACGCCCTAAAGGTCTGAGTCAGGCTCGATGACCGGCAAGCGCACGCGTCGCTGCAGCCAGGCCACACCAAACAGATCGACGATGCCAACCCACAAACGATTGTGCACGCCGTATTTGGACGTGCCGCGCTCACGCGCGCGGTGATGTACCGGCACAGACACCACCGCGCCACCGTTTCGCATCACCAAAGCAGGCAGGAAACGGTGCACGTGATCAAAATTGGGCAACAACAGAAAAGTTTCGCGGGCAAACACCTTGAGGCCACAACCGGTATCCGGCGTGTTGTCCTTCAGCAAGCGTGAACGCACACCATTGGCGATTTTTGAGGAAATGCGGCGCAAAAAAGTATCGTTGCGCTGGGCACGCCAGCCTGCCAGCAGTTCCAGATTGGCGGGTTGCGTGGGATCGGCCAGTTTGGCCAGCAGTGCCGGAATATCGGCCGGGTCATTTTGTCCGTCGCCATCGAGCGTGGCGATCCACTCGTAGCGCGCGGCAGTCACCCCGGTCGTCACCGCGCGGCTTTGACCACATGAGGCACGGTGCGTAATGACGCGCAGCATCGGAAACCCGGTCTTCAACGCAAGCAGGCGTGACTGAGTGGCATCAGTGCTGCCGTCGTTGATATAAATGATTTCGAACGTGGTATTGCCGGATAGCGCGGCCGCGATTTCACGGATCAACGGCTCGACGTTGTCTTGTTCGTTCTTGACTGGAACAACCACGGACAGCCTGCCGTGGTAGGCATATTTCGGCATTGCTCGTTCGTGTGGTCGCAAGTATGTTGGCGGAGAGGGCGGGATTCGAACCCGCGTTAGGCATTAACCTAAACACGCTTTCCAGGCGTGCGACTTAAACCGCTCATCCACCTCTCCGAGAGCGGCGCATCATACCGGAAGCACCTGTGCGGGGCAAATTGAAGTTGCCGGGAGTCACGACACGATCCTTAAACAGGAAAAGTTGATATTCCCCTCTTGAAGACACGGTAATTGCCCCCACCTCTCCGCGAGGACCAATTGGGAGGACACATGCAGGACGAACTCAACACCAACACCGATACACCTGAAACCGTACACGAAAAAGAGGTCATGCCCAGCCTGGAAGAACTGCTGAAAGCAGCCGAACTTCAATCTGTCGAGCATCACGACGCCTGGCTGCGTGCCAAGGCCGAGACCGAGAATATGCGCCGCCGCGCCGCCGACGATGTGGACAAGGCACGCAAATTTGCTGCCGAAAGCTTCGCCAGCGACCTGCTCGCAGTCAAAGACAGCCTGGAAGCAGCACTAGCGGTCGAGTCCCCCAGCGTGGAAAACCTGAAAGATGGCGTCGAACTGACCTTGAAGCAACTGGTCGCTGCGTTCAGCCGGTTCAATCTGCATGACATTGACCCGATGGGTGAAAAATTTGATCCGCATCAGCACCAGGCTATCCAGATGCTCGAATCCGACCAGCCGGCCAACACAGTGGTGACCGTGTTGCAAAAGGGTTATCGCCTGCATGAACGCACGCTGCGACCGGCGCTGGTCATGGTCGCCAAGGGCAAGGACTGATTCACACGTATCAGCCAAGTTTGCTGGCTTGAGCCTTGAAATGGGCAGCATTCACCCCACATTCGAACTAATCCAAACATTTATAGAAGGAACGCATCATGGGACGCATTATTGGCATTGATCTGGGCACCACCAACTCCTGCGTGGCGGTGATGGAAAACGGCAAGCCGAAAGTCATCGAGAACGCTGAAGGCGCGCGTACTACGCCGTCTATCGTGGCCTACACCGAAGACGGCGAAATCCTGGTCGGCGCACCGGCTAAACGCCAGGCGGTCACCAATCCGAAGAACACCCTGTATGCGGTCAAACGTCTGATCGGCCGTCGCTTCGAAGAGAAGGAAGTGCAGAAAGATATCGGCCTGATGCCCTACAAGATCGTCAAGGCCGACAATGGCGACGCCTGGGTGGAAGTGCGCGACAAGAAAATGGCGGCCCAGCAGGTTTCTGCTGAAACCCTGCGCAAGATGAAGAAAACCGCCGAGGACTATCTGGGTGAAGAAGTGACCGAGGCCGTGATCACCGTGCCCGCCTACTTCAACGACAGCCAGCGCCAGGCCA
>JASJPE010000005.1:0-108210 GCA_031426895.1 Thiobacillus sp.
TATGAACAACTGCTGGCTCAATAACCCGGTGTCAATTAAATCGGGGGAAGATTCCTGCGCAAAAGCGCGCAGCCCCTTAGCTCCACGTTGGGCTGCTTAGACCGTGGCGACACTTCTACCCTTTGAGCATGACATCTTGAGCAAGGTGGGCTCATCGCTTTCGCCAGAGCAACGCGACCAGTTGGCTGCGCAGGTCACTCACATCAACAAAGTGCAACGCTTACTTGATTGGAACGAAATCGAGTTCTACTGCATGCGCTGGTTCAAAGTCCGCTGGCCAACCGCAGTTCTCTTCGAAAACCACTGCGAGTTTGTGCTTGGGTCTGGCACATTGCGAGCGCCTGACATCGTCGCACCAGTCAAGGTCTGGGCTGCTGGCGGCCATATCTTCAGCATTGAATCCGAGGTGCCACTTAAGTCATTCCGCACGGCAACAGGTGTTTCGTTTGTGGCCGACGCCGCCCAACCCGGCGTTCCAGCGGAGCTTCGCCATAATGCCGGCGAAGCCCGCTGAACTCTACGTTAGGCAGTCATGTCAATTAACTCGATTAGAGGCCCTGAATAATGAGAGACCTCCTACCTTATGTCTTCTTGCTAGCTGCTTACGGATTCGGCACGTTGTACGGTCGCTCAACCAACAAGCCACTGTGGGTTGCTGGAACAGTTCCGGCCGTAGCAATGTCAGTGATTTGGTTTTTTTCAATTGCCAGCAATGAAAAATTTAGTCGTTGGGGCGAATTATTTGGAATGGTCGGTGTATTTGTTATCGGCTATAGCATCATCTTCGGAGCCATAATTTATTGGGTAGCGAAGCGCGCTAGAAATATCAAAAACAATATTAGCGTGAGCAGTTTCACATCTCCCGTAATGCGGAAGGCTCTTTACTTTATCGTTGTAGTCATTGCCCTCTCATTTGTCATGGAGGCATGGCGTAAATACAATGCCTAACCCAGCGCTCAACCCCGCTCCCTTCGGTCGCTGGACGGCGCTAACGCGCCGCCGGTTAGCTCTACGTTATGCCTCATAGCACCCGCACCTTTGCAGCCTGTGCTGCACTTTTTCTCGCTTCAGCTTCTGTCTTAGGGGCTGACAGCATCGCGTCCTTTAAACTGCCATCGGGTCACATGGTAAGAATCGTCGAAGCTCCATTTGCAGAGAGCAAGCTCAAATACTCAGAAAGCTCCCCGTGTTTGGTTGATGGACAGATCCCATTTGGTACGGACTGCGGCATTCCCTCGACCTATGTAAAAAGCCTCACCGTTGTGGTGAACGGGAAATCGCTGAAACTTGACACCTCACAAATGTTTAACGCGTGGGGCACCCGTCATTTAACAATGCATGAAGGCAAGCTAGTTCGCTACTTTGGTGGCAGCTGTCTAGACAAAGACATTTGTGTCTTTCGCGGTCTCTTTTCAGACGGTGCTGGAACCTTCGTTGCCGAATGGCGAGTATTTCAAGGTGCTACCACACGCACCGTTATCACCAGCGATGAAGAGATTGTTTTTCCCTTTACGGATAATCTTGACGCAAAGTGGCCGCAATGAGGCATAACCTGGCGCTCAACCGCGCTCAACCGCGCTCCCTTCGGTCGCTGGACGGCGCTAAAGCGCCGCCGGTTAGCTCTACGTTGGGCACATATGGATCGCCGAAAAATATCATCAATATCAATGCTGACAATCTTGCTTATCTCCTTGCAAGGATGTTCAACAATTAATCTCCTGTTCGATGACAAGGAAGTTTTTGTCAGCGAAAGAAATTCCGAGATAGGAAAACCAATCTCAAAAGTGCTGAACTCAACAAGGTACTATCCATATTGGGAAGGTCAGCCCGCCAATTTCAAAAAGCACTACAAAAAAACACCAATCGAAGGGGGGCAAACTGAGTACCAGTTCTCGCAGGCCACTTGCGAGTGGACTCTGGTGGTAAACGATAAAACCAATGTTGTGACCACGTGGCGTTATATTCAAAACACACGAGACTGTGCTTACAAACAATTCCACGAAGGCCCATTTTGAGTATGCTCGTACAGGCTATCTCAATGAATGCAATAAATAGGGTCACAATAAATAGGGTCATAAATAGGGTCAGACACGATTATTTCTTGCTACGCAGTTAGCAAAGCCCGATGCGGCCAGTGCTTGCCTTTTTATTCTCCATTGAAACCCACTCAAACAATCTTCAACACCCGCGCCAGATAATCAAAAAACACGCAATACAAGGCAATCGGAATCGGCAGCCCCAGTAGCGTGCCGATCAGATAATCGCGAAACCGGACACCGCTCATGGCCAGGGTGTAGTTGAGTGCGGGGACGGTCTGGAACAGCATGCGCAACAGCAGGATGCTTTTAACCGGATGGGCGTGCAAGCGGCTCAGCAGCTTGACGGCGATTGGGCTATCCAGTTTCTTCAAGGCGTCGCCGCCCACAAACCGGATGGTAAAGAAGGTGATAACGCATGAGATGCAGGCGGCGATATAGGCGACCACGCCGCCCCACAGTTCACCCAGCGCCAGCACGGCAGCGGCGAGAAATACCCAGCCGGGAATCTGAACGAGGTTGCCCAGCGCAAACACCAGCACAAAGATCAGTAGCCCGCTGACCTGATTGTTGCGGATGATTTGCTGCAAAAAGCCGAGACTGAAATGGGCTCGCAAGCCGGACAGCTCAAATGCCGCAAACAACAGCAGGAGAAACAGCACGACTGCAATCAGCCGTTTGTGTTGTCGCATGGGTTATCGCCCGCTGGTTGGAGGGGTTTGCAAAAAAGGCAAGGGTCCGGCCTTTGCCGCCGCCGCGCTGTCTGCCGAATCATGCCCGGTTCCATTTGAACAGTGAAGCCCGCGTTTCAACCCTCATCATCCGGGGCCGCGCCTCGGCGAGGGTTGTTGATTTTGGGGCCCGGATCGAGGGCGGCTGCGGCAGGCCGCAGTGATGGCAAAGGGATCAGGGGCAACGAAAACGGCAGAGGTCGGATACGATTCGGCTCTTACTCTTTGATCACGGCAATTCATGTCACGCTTCGACCCGTCGGTATTACGCACTCTTCTGGAAGAGCAGCCGTCGATCCTGACGGATGCGCCCGATCTGGCCGCGATTCCGCAAGGTGAGCTGATCGGGCTTTACGATCGCCTGTATCCGCAGGTGGAGCAGCGGATGTGGGCGGCGCCATCGCCGGACTTCGAAACATGGCTGGCGCTGTATCAGTCGCTGTTTCGCGAACAGCAAGGCCTGATCGAGCAGGCCGGGCAAGGCTTGCAACATCATTTCCTGATCGGCATTCCGGTCGCGGACCGGCCGGCGCATGTGCGGGCCTGCCTCGAAAGCATTGACCAGCAGTGCCGGCTGTATGGCTACGGCGGGCGGGATGCGGACGGACGCACTGCCAAAGTCACGGTGATCGTCGCCGAAGACAGCCGCGAACCGAAGCACATCGAAGCGCATCGGGAACTGGTCGAGGAATACCGTGGCAAGGGCTTGCAAGTCGTGCATTTCGATCTGCCGGAGCAATACCGGTTGTTGCAGGCGATACCCGAGGCCGAGCGCCGGCAGGTGGAGCGGCTGCTCACGACCCAGCCGGCGGAATGCTTTTATCAGAAAGGGCAGGCGGCGAACCGCAATCTCTGCTATCTGAAAATGCGGCAGCTCACGCAGGACAAGAGCCGGTCACTCTACTACCTGGTGGACAGCGACCAGTCCTTTTTGATCAACCGCCAGACCGACTCGGGTGAGCAACAGGTGGCGGCGCTCAACTATTTTTATTACATCGACCGCATTTTCCGCAGCGCAGATGTCCGCATGCTGACCGGCAAGCTGGTGGGTGATCCGCCGGTGTCGCCTGCGGTGATGGCGGCGAATTTCCTCGATGACGTGGCCGCGTTTCTCGGGCAGATAGCGGCGCGCGATCCGCATGGCGCGTGCGGCTTCCATGCAGAGACAGCAGCGTTGCCGGCCGATGCGGCGTATCACGACATGGCGAAGCTGTTCGGAATCGCTGCGCAGGCCGATCACTACGACTACCGCTGCCCGCTCACGGGCGCACACGATCACACTGCGTGCCTGGAACGCTTCGCCGATCGCCTGCATGCCTTCTTCTACGGCGAGCACCTGACGCGCAAGACCGGCTTCCACTACGCTGGATCGTTCATGGATCTGTCGCCCGCGCGGACGATCTACCCCGGCAACTACATCGTCGACTTCGACGGCCTCAAGTACATCATTCCGTTCGGCCACCTGCGCTTGCGCATGTCCGGTCCCACGGCGGGCCGGCTGATTCAGGCCGAGATCGGCACGTGCTTCGCGTCGGCCAATCTGCCGATGCTGCACGGACGCACCGCGACTGCCGACATGCAGGCTGAGTTTCGCCCGGGCGTGGAACAGCAGCCCGATGCCGCCATCGACATTTCGGACGAATTCGAGCGGCAGTTTTTCGGCGACCTGATGCTGTTTTCCGTCGTGGCGTGGTTGAAGGAAAACGACCTGCCGGAGTTGACCGAGGGGGCGCGGCTGCAACCGGTGGTCGACCACGTCGAAGCCGAGTTGCTTGAGTTGTACGCAGCCAAGCATCGCGCAGTGAACGATCGCATCGCCGAGCTTGAACGCTGGCTCGCAGCTGCACCGCACGGCTGGCAGGGCACGTCTGCGCTGGACAAGTTGGCCACTTTTCTGCGAAACATGCGGTCGAACTTTGGCGATGCGTCGCCCGCCTGGCAGCAGATTCAGAGCCCGTCACACCGTGACGGGCGCAAGCGGCAGATCATCGATGCCCTGGTGAACTATCGCGACGAGCGCGCGGCGTGGGACGCCCTGATTATGCGTTGATTGCGTTGGCGATGAGCTGCTGGCGACAGTGCCAATAGGCCTGCGTGGCCTGCTGCAACAGGGCGGGGTCCAGTGCCACATCGGGGCGGCGGTCTTCTTTCTGGTGGATGACGTGCCCGGCTGCGATGGCGGGTGAGGAATCGCCTTTCCCGGCCACGCCGGTCTGCGAAAACAGCTGGTAGTCCTCCGCCAGCGGTGATTCCAGTTGCAGCCAGCGCCCGAGATCGTCCAGCAGGCGCCGGGTATCGGCGCAGACCCGTTCCGCGTCGAAGTAGACATAGCGTTTCGGCTGTTGCCGGCTGAATGCGGCGAGCGCGTGCAGGCGTTCGACATAGTAGGTCGTGGCCCCGGCCGGGTCGGCATACAGGTCGTCGGCGTCCTTTTTCGTAAACAGGCCGAGGATGCTTTTCAGGGTCGGTTCCGGTTGCCGCAGTGCGAGCAGGAATATCGCGTCGCCGAGTTCGGGCAGCGCCAGGTTCAGCGTGTAGTCGTTGTGCAGCAGCTTGTCGAAGAAGTAGCGGCTGCCCGGTTTCGGGCGTTCCCGTTCCTCGTACGCCCGTATCTGCCGATCCAGGTCTGCGCTGAACATATAGGACCGATGCATCTCGTAATAGCCTTCGATTTCCGGGTGCGAGCCGAGAATATGCCCCAGCAGGCTGGTATAGGCCCGCATGTGGCTCAACAGGAAGATTCTTGTGACCTGCCGGGGCACGGCGCGTCAGGCCCGCTTGAGCCGGCGTACTGACCGGCCTTGTCCGACGGATGGCCTGACGCGGCTATTCCTGGCGTTTGGGTGCATGGTGGCGCAGCAGGCGGCTCAAAGCCTCTTTCAGCGGGCCGTCCTCGATGTCGGCGTTCAGGTGCGCCAGTCCTTCCAGTGCGGTGGCGGGTAACCCGGCTTTTTCAACCGGGTGGACATAGCGTGCCAGCAATTCCGGATTGACACTGACCCGCACGCTCGTCACCGCAACACCGTGTTTGCCCAGGCTGGCCATCAGCGCATCGGTCTGGTTGCGCAGGCGGCTGGCGACGGCGCCGCTGCCGCAGGCCAGGCTTAAGGCGCCATTTTCCAGTTGCATCACGCGTACATGCCCGGCCAGGGCGGCTGGCAAGGCGCGGTCTAGCACGCTTTGGGTGCCGAGCAGGGCCTTGGCGTGCGCGGCGAGACCTTGCGGCAATTGGCTGGCAAGCAGATCGGACAGGCTGGAGGTGCTCATGGGCGTGTCACAACAGGGTCACGGGAAGGCCCTTCCGCTATGTTAAAATTTACGGGTTTACCGCGTCCTGCGGGCATTTCGGATTCCTCATGCTGCAATCCATTTTCAAAAAAGTCTTCGGCAGTCGTAATGATCGACTGGTTAAACAATACCTGCAAAAGGTCAAAGCGATCAACGCGCTTGAGCCTGCGCTGGAGGCGTTGACCGATGTCGAGTTGACTGGCAAGACCGCTGAATTCAAGGCGCGTATCGAGCAGGGCGAGTCGCTCGACAAGCTGTTGCCAGAGGCCTTCGCCGTCGTACGCGAAGGCGCTAAACGGGTGCTTGGCTTGCGTCATTATGACGTACAGATGGTGGGCGGCATGGTGTTGCACGATGGCAAGATTGCCGAGATGCGCACTGGCGAAGGCAAAACGCTGATGTCGACCCTGCCGGCGTACCTGAATGCGCTGACGGGCAAAGGCGTGCACGTGGTGACGGTGAATGATTATCTGGCCAGCCGCGACGCGGAATGGATGGGCCGGTTGTATGGCTTTCTCGGCCTGACCACCGGGGTGAACCTGTCGCAGATGTCGCACGATGCCAAGCAGGCAGCGTATGCCGCCGACATCACCTACGGTACCAACAACGAATACGGCTTCGATTACCTGCGCGACAACATGGTCTACGAGTTGAGCCAGAAGGTGCAGCGTCCGCTGGCCTACGGCATCATCGATGAAGTCGATTCGATCCTGATCGACGAAGCGCGTACGCCGCTGATCATTTCCGGCCAGTCGGAAGAAAATACTGCGCTGTACCAGCAAATGAACGAAGTGCCGGCGCGACTGGTCAGGCAAAAGGACGAAGAGTCTGAGGGCGACTACTCGGTCGACGAAAAATCGCGCCAGGTGCTGCTGTCCGAATCCGGACACGAAAAGGTCGAGGAAATCCTCACCGAAATGGGGCTGCTGCAACCGGGCGGCAGTTTGTACGACGCCTCCAACATCATGCTGATGCATCATGTCTATGCTGCGTTGCGTGCCTTTGCGCTGTACTTTCGCGATCAGCATTACGTGGTGCAAAACAACGAGGTGGTCATCGTTGATGAATTCACCGGTCGCCTGATGAGCGGGCGCCGCTGGTCGGAAGGCCTGCATCAGGCGGTGGAGGCCAAGGAAGGCGTGGCGATCCAGAAGGAAAACCAGACGCTCGCTTCGATCACGTTCCAGAATTATTTCCGCATGTATCAAAAGCTGTCCGGCATGACCGGCACGGCCGATACCGAGGCGTTCGAATTCCATAGCATTTACGGACTGGAAACCGTGGTCATCCCGACGCACCGTCCGATGATCCGCAAGGACGAGCACGATCAGGTCTACCGTACCGGGCGCGAGCGCGACCAGGCGGTGATCAACGATATCCGTGAGCGCCATGCAAAAGGGCAGCCGGTGCTGGTGGGTACCACGTCGATTGAGGCCAACGAACAGCTGTCAGCCGAACTGAAAAAAGCCGGGTTGCCGCATAACGTATTGAATGCCAAGCAGCACGAGCGCGAAGCCGAGGTAATCGCGCAGGCGGGCATGCCGGGCGGGATCACGATTGCTACCAACATGGCCGGCCGTGGTACGGACATCGTGCTGGGTGGCAGCATCCAGAAAGAGCTGGACGCCATCGTCAACGATGAAACGCTATCCGACGGCGAGAAAGTCGGCCAGCGTGAAGCGATCAAGGCACCCTGGCAGCTGCGTCATGATGTCGTGCTGGCAGCGGGTGGCTTGCATATCATCGGTACCGAGCGTCACGAGTCGCGTCGTGTCGATAACCAGCTTCGCGGTCGCTCCGGTCGCCAGGGCGATCCCGGCTCCAGCCGCTTCTTCCTGTCTCTGGAAGACCCGCTGCTGCGTATTTTTGCTTCCGACCGTGTGGCGGCAATCATGGATCGGCTGAAGATGCCGGAGGGCGAGGCGATCGAACATCCATGGGTGACGCGTGCGATTGAAAATGCGCAGCGCAAGGTCGAACAGCGCAACTTTGATATCCGCAAGCAACTGCTCGAATACGACGATGTCTCGAACGACCAGCGCAAGGTGATTTACGAACAGCGCAATGAACTGCTGGCCAGCGACGATATTGGCGACACCATTCGGGCCATGCGCGACGACGTGATGAACGATACGTTCAATCAGTACATCGCACCGGGCAGCATGGATGAGCAGTGGGATGTGGCCGGTCTGGAAAAGGCGCTGGCCGCGCAGTTCACGATCGATCTGCCCTTGCAGCAATGGCTGGACGAGGAAAAGACGCTGAACGAGGATGGCTTGCGCAAGAAAATTCTGGAAGCAACCGATGCCCTTCATCAGGAAAAGGAAATGCTGGTTGGAGCGGAAGGCATGCGCCAGTTCGAACGCTCGGTGATGCTGCAAAGCATGGACACGCACTGGCGCGAGCACCTGTCGGCGCTGGATCATCTGCGCCAGGGCATTCACTTGCGTGGCTATGCGCAGAAGCAGCCCAAGCAGGAATACAAGCGCGAAGCATTTGAACTGTTTTCCGGCATGCTGACCGCGATCAAGACCGAAGTCACCCAGATCACCACCACGGTACAGGTGCGTCAGCCTGAAGATGTGGCGGCAGTCGATTTGCATGGTGAACCGTCGAACGTGCAATACCAGCATGCTGAATACAATGAGGCGCAGGACTTTGCCGAAGCTGAGGCTGCAGCGTTGTCACCAGAGGGATATCCCAAGGTTGGTCGTAACGATCCCTGCCCCTGTGGCTCCGGCAAGAAATACAAGCAGTGCCACGGCAAGCTGAGCTAAGGAGTCGTCATGCCTTACTACGTTTTTCGTATGGGAATGTTCAAAGTGCTGGAAAAACAGGGCGAGTGGGCTTCCTTCAAGGAAGCCAAGGCGCAGACCAATGCGCTGCGCAAAACGCTCGACCCCAAAACCGGCGACAAATACAAAATGATCTTCGCCGAGGATGAAATCATCGCGCAGGACACGCTCCTGGCAGAACGTGAGCTGGATACCCGGCTGACCGGCGACGATTGGTAAGTCGTTGCTGAATCAAACTGTATGATGACGCCTCATGGCTGAATACAACGAAGCTGCTTACAAGCTCGCCAGGCAGACCTACATTGAAAATAGCTGTCCATTCGAACGGGCCTTGCTGTCGCGCTGTGTCGTGTGCGACCGTTCACGCAAGCTCAATCTGGCCGAGCGGGAGGCGATTGCCTGCGGCGATACGGCGGTGCGTGAATACTGCCTGACGTTTTATGACGCGCTGCATAAAAACGCGCAGTTCGCATTGAAAACCAATCCCGATGCCCCCTGGCCCTTTGGCAAGGAAATCCGTGCGCAGTGCGGGGGCGTTCGGGGGCTGGCGCTGGCACTGGGCGGGGTGGGTGATGCCACGGCCAATATTGCCGCCACACTGCTGCTGGCCAACGAACGTTTCGGTGATAGCGCCCAATTCCCTTATTCGGAAATCATGCGTGCCGTGGTGCATTACGAGCCGCGCACAAGACGTTCATAGCGCTACGCGTACCGGAATTTGTGCGGTTTTGCGGTTAAATCGTCTGACATGTATCACGCTGGCGCGTTCGTGTTTGCTCGCCGGATTGCCGGGCACGCGAAGCTGGCATGTCCGGTACCGCTACCGTACCCCTCTATCCCAATGCAAGGAGACTCGAATGAAAAACTGGATTTTGTTTATTGCCGCACTGACCATGGCTCCGGCGATCCACGCCGCACCCGTCACTTCGTCAGCGGCACAAGCCAGCGTGATGACGGACGGTGTGGTACGAAAAACAGACGTTGCGAATGGAAAAATAACCCTGAAACATGGGCCTATCACCAATCTCGATATGCCGGGCATGACCATGGTATTCCGGGTGGTTCCCCCCACACTTTTGAATGGGGTCAAGGCGGGCGATACGGTGAAATTTCACGTTGAGAACATCAATGGTGCACTGACCGTGACGCAGATTCAGAACGTGAAATAAAGGCGGGTAACCCTGGCGAGGCAGTCAGGATGACAGGAATGCCTTGCTGAACGTCAGGGTTGCCGCGAACCCCGAGCCCCCGTCGGCGCGTGGCAGCCCGTCTCCCAGCGTCAACCCGGCATGTGATAGTGCCGCGATGCGGGAAACGATGGACAGCCCCAGTCCACAGCCATCACCTTCAATTTCCCCGCGCACAAAACGGGCGCTCAGCTGCGAGCGCAAAGCGGGCGCGACTCCCGGCCCATCGTCTGCAACCGTGATGGAACAGCCTGATCCGGTACGCGTGAGCCGCACCTCGATCCGTGCACCCACACCCGCGTAGCGTATGGCGTTATCCACCAGATTGCGTATGGCAATCTGCAACCATGCGGCCGTCACGGCAACCGAACAGCCTCCAGCCGAATCGACCGTCAAGGATTGCTGCTGTTGCTGTGCCTGTGGCAACAATTCGGCGCACACGGTGGCGATGATATCTGCCGGGTCCAAAGGCGAAGGCGTGACATCCTGACGGGCAGGGTCAACGCGGGCCAGTGTGAGTAGTTGCCCGACCAGATGCGTCATCCGGTCGACGCCGGTGATCACTTGTGCCAGCGCATGCTGCTGGCTGTCGGCTGTTTGTGCGCGCAAGGCAACTTGCGCCTGTATTTTGAGTGCGGCCAGTGGGGTACGCAGTTCGTGTGCTGCATCGGCAGTAAAGCGACGCTCGTTATCGAAGGCCACGGTGACGCGCTGAATCAAGGCGTTGAATGCCGCCCGCAGCGGTGCAATTTCATTGGGCAGGCGGGTCGTTTCGTCGAGTGGTGTCAGCGCTTGTGCATCCAGTGCCCGAACCTGTTCCGCCACTGCATCGACTGGCCGAAGGGTGCGCCCCACGACCCACCAAATAGCCAGCGCCATCATCGGCAACGCCAGCGCGGCAGGCAGCAGTGGCGCCAGGCCAATTTCGCGCGCCAGTTTTTCCCGTGCGGCATGGGGCTGGCCCACCACCACACGGTATTCCACGTCGTCATCCTGTGCGCTGTAAAAACGCCATCTTGAGCCTTGGTGCGGATGTTCGCTGAAGCCTGATTCACCCATGGTTTCAAAGCTCGCGCGGCCTGATGAGTTGACCAGCCGCTGTGTCTTGCCGTCCTCGGTGTGCCATATCTCAAATGCAATCGGCACCGGGGAATCATGCGCGTGCTCATGCAGCTCCTTGACCAGATGATCCACCTCGCCGGCAGACACAATGGCAAGCAAGGTGTCTCCCATCTGGGCCAGTTGGCTATCGAGCAGTTCATCAGCTTCGTGGTGCGCGCGCTGGTAGACGAATAGCGCGGAAAACAGCCAGATCAGGGCCACCAGGCTGGTCAGCAGCCATACCAGGCGTTTGCGCAGCGAGTACGTATCTGCGGTCATGGATTGGAGGGTGCAGTGGATGCCATGTAGCCGACCCCCCGCACGGTGCGAATCAGTTCGTTGCCGAGTTTGCGCCGCAGGTGGTGGATGTGGACTTCGAGTGCATTGCTGTCGACGGCGTCGTTCCAGGTATAGAGCTGCTCTTCCAGTGAGCGCCGTGTCAGCACGCGGTCTGCATTTTGCAGCAGCAGGTGCAGCAGATTGAATTCACGCGCGGTCAGTTCAACGGCCTGTCCGGCGCGCATTACCGTGCGCGCTGCCGGGTTGAGTTCGATCTCGCCCAGTGTGAGCAACGGTTCCGGGCGACCGTGGGCGCGCCGCACCAGTGCGCGCAGGCGCGCCGCAACCTCGTCCAGATCGAAGGGCTTGAGCACATAGTCGTCAGCGCCCAGGTCGAGCCCGCGTACCTTGTCGCCCGGTTGATCGCGTGCCGTGAGTATCAGCACGGGCGTGGCGTCATGCCGCCCACGCAGCCATTGCAGCACCGACAGGCCATCACGTTTCGGCAGGCCCAGGTCGAGCACCACGGCGGCAAACGATTCGGTCGAGAGCGCCGCCATGGCCGCTTCGCCATCGCGCAGCCAGTCGACTGCGTAACCGGCTTGCTTCAACCCCGCCTGCAGGCCGTCGCCCAGCAGGCGGTCATCTTCCACCAACAGTATGCGCATCGCGTTGTTTATCCCCGCGTGTTTATTTCGGAATCCTGATCGCGTGCTCGTCGAACCTGCCTTGATCTGCTTTCTGGTGACAGGCGGCACAGTTGGCGGCGCTTCCCACTGATTTGCGTGACCAGGTGCTGCGCGCTACTTCGTCGTGCTTGCGGACGAACCAGCGGGTTTCAGTGATGCGCAGCGGGGCATCTTTTGCATTCATGCCCTGCATCACCCGGTGCCCGATCTGGCTGGATCCGGTGTCGGCCGCATTGATCTCCAAGAAGCGGAGGATATCAGCCTGGGTCGCCGGATCAAGGCTGGCATTTTCGCCGAAATGGCTATCCAGTCCGGTCATCAGTTTTTTCCATGAGGCTTGCGGCAGCAGGGCAGGTGAATAGGCGATGTGGCAACTGGCGCATTCCTGTTGCCAGTTCTTGTTCGCGAGTTTGGGCATCATGTCATTGCCGCCGTCGCCGTGCGCTTCGCCAGATGGCAGCGAAAATGCCAGCAGACTGGCCACGCCGACCGTAGCCAGCACACTGATTCCACGTAACAGATAGTTCATGATTCACTCCTTATTTGGTTTGATTCAGCCAGGCGATGAAGTCGCCCTTTTCTTGCGCGCTGCACTCGCGCTTCAAAACATCCATGCAGTTACGCCGAAACCATTTTTCAACCTTGGCTGCGTCGGTAAAGCGTTCCGGGTTGGCCGCGGGTGCCAGGGGTTCGATGCGTTTGCCGACGCGCGTGCGGCCGGGCTGCTTCGGGTTGGCGGTGTGGCAACTGCTGCAGCTCACTGGCGTACCGGCAGACCCTGGGTGTTCGGTTCGATAGAGCAGGGCTCCGCGTTCGGCCGACAGGGTTTGTACCGTGATGTTTGCCTGTGCGGCGTAGTGCGCCATCAGGCTGGCGGGGGTGTCGGCCGCGCCAGCCTGGCCAGCAATCAGCGCCAGTCCGATCAGAAAGATGGATTTATTAATCATGTGATGCCTCGCTTTCTGTTGAATGATATTGCTTGCCGGTGAGCATGCTCTGTGCCACGCGTTCGCCGCGTAGTTGATGGAACACCAGTGCGGCCATGTGCAGGCTGATAAAGCCCAGCATCAGGACAAATCCGGCCTCGTGCGGGGCTTCCAGAATGTCTTCCAGCCAGCTTGCATTGCCGAACCAGGTGGCCAGCGGTCCGGTCTGGAATTCGCTGGCAGCGAGTCCCATCCCGGACACGACCATCAACGCCATCACGCCATAGGCAAACAGGTAGGCCAGGCTGGCGAGGGGGTCGTGTCCGACGCGCTGCGCCGCAGGCAGGCGGAAATTTTTCAGACTGTCTTTCCAGACGGCGGGGTGCCACAAATCGCTCCAGCGCGCACTGGGCGTGCCCACCATGCCCCACAGCAGGCGGGTCATCAGGCTGGCCGTCAGGACATAGCCGCTGAGGATATGCAGATTCCATACCGTGGTTTCGTAGGGGCCATGCTCAAACCACTCAGCCAGCTGACTGGTGACGATGAGCGCGACGATGGACAGCGCGATGGTGGCGTGCAGCAGCCGCAGCAGCGGGTCATACACGCGTTGGGCTTGTGTGCTTGAGTGTGTCATGGTGACCTCCGTAAATCGATACGATGAGGTCACTGTATGTGCGCAGGCTTAGCGCAACCTTAAGCCTTTATGGAATTGTGGTTTATGACGCTGAATGTTTCAGAAGACCATCACGCAAACGCCGGGCAGCTTCCTGATACGCGGCAATCGCGCGTGCCACTTCCGCGCCTGGCTGGGCGATGGGCGCGACGATTTCCTGCTGTGCGTTCAACTGCCAGGCTTCGATCTTGCGG
Source organism: Thiobacillus sp. (assembly GCA_031426895.1). Classification (GTDB taxonomy): domain Bacteria; phylum Pseudomonadota; class Gammaproteobacteria; order Burkholderiales; family Thiobacillaceae; genus Thiobacillus. Next base: position 13,903 of record JASJPE010000005.1, read on the forward strand.
CCGGGGCTCAGGATGACCAATTGATCGGGCGTCAGATAGCCCAGCTTTTGATAGGTGGCAATGAAGGCACGCCCGGCGTCGGGGTAGGCATGCAGCACACTGCGGCCCATGAAGCGTTTGTATTCGGGCAGGCCCAGCAGGTCGAGCACGGTGGGTACCAGGTCGATCTGGCTGGACAGGCGGGCGTCATCGTGCGGTGCGATATGCGCGGGCGCATAGAGGATGGCCGGGATGTGGTAATTCTCCGGTGGCAGGCTGGTGCGACCTTTGCTCGACGCGCAATGGTCGGCCACGATGATGAACACCGTGTCCTTGAACCAGGGCTTGCTGCGCGCCATGTCGATGAAACGCCCGACCGCATAGTCGGAATATTTCACCGCACCGTTGCGACCGCGCTTCAGATCGATGCGGCCATCGGGAAAGGTGAAGGGCGTGTGGTTGGAGGTGGTCATCAGTTGCATCAGGAAGGGCTTGCCGCTGGCGGCATCGCGATCCATTTGCTCCAGCGCATAGTCGTACAGATGTTCGTCGGCCACCCCCCAGATATTGCCGAAAGCGCGGTGCCGTTCAGGGAACTGGCCGCGGTCGAGGGGTTGGTAATGATTGCCGCCGAAATAGGTGGCCATGTTGTCGAAGCGCGCATAACCGCCGTACATGAAGCGGTTCACATAGCCGTGGTCGGCCAGCACGGCGCCCAGCGTTTCCAGATTCTGGTTGTTGTCGCGCCAGATTACCGAGTGTCCCGGCAGGGGCGGAATCGCCAGCGAGGTGGCTTCCAGGCCACGCACCGTGCGGTTGCCGGTGGCGCGCAGGTTGGAGAGGAACAGGCCTTGCGTCGCCAACCGGTCGAGTTGGGGCGTGATGTTGAGGGTGTTTCCGCCGTGCGCCATGTAGCTGGACGACATACTTTCCATGGTGACGATGACGACATTTTTTGGCGCAGTGGCGGTGACGATGCGCGGTAATTCAGCAAGCGGCGCACGCACTTCTTCCGGGCGTGTGGCATAAAAATCGAAATAGTCGATTTCGTTGTTCGTGAATGCGTAGCCCAGGCTGTACAGGCCATTGGCCGAGAGTTCTTTTTGATATTCGTTGGCGCCCTGGCGTGCATCCATCGACCACACGGCTGACAGGCCGATGGCCATCACCAGGCTGGCCAGCCATAGGCTGACCCGGCGGCGACGTGACGCGAGCGGTGCCGCAGCACCCATCAGCCAGGTGCGCTGGTGCCACACCAGCGCCAGCGTCATGACAGCCAGCGCACTGAGCAGCGTGCCAACCGGGAAGCTTTCGCGGATGTTGCCGATCACTTCATGGGTGTAGACCAGATAATCCACTGCGATGAAATTGAAGCGCACGCCGAATTCGTCCCAGAAAAACCATTCCGCCATTACGCCGAAACCCAGGGCAAACAGGCTGACGCCTGCAACAGCCAACACCAGTCCGCGACGCGTGCGTCCGGCAGATTTGCGCGTGCCGAGCGCACTTTCCAGCAGCATCAGGGCAGGCAGGACCAGCCCCAGGGTGACGAGATCGAACACCAGTCCGGTGCCCAGCACTTTGGCAGCCGAGGCAGCGGTCATTTGTGCGGCATGCCAGGTCTGGCCCATCAATACCAGGCGTATCCCGGTGTGCAGGAGTAAAAACCAGCCGGCCAGCCAGGCTGTTAGCGGATAGGGTGAGGCAAGCATGCGGATAGGGCGAAAGCGTGAAACCGGTGAAAAAAGCATGGAGTCCTCCATTAAATCTGGCGGCATGATCTCATGTGGAACTTAAGACGGACTTAAGGAAAGGGTGCTGGCGGTACTGTGTCAGCAGGTGAATGGTCTGTTGTGAATTGGAACATGACATTGCACACGGAGCTGATCGCGCGCACGTGTCCAGATATTTTAGTCAGGATACTTAAGGCAAATCAGCAGAGGGGCGCGTCGGCAGGTCAGCTGGCGTGGTTGGGGCGGGCAAGGAGGACGATTGACTCATGCGTCGAGCCTCGGCCTGCATGGCGGCAATCTGTTCCGGCTTTAGCTGCCATACCAGACTGTCGCGTGCCTTGGCTGCGGCCTCCACGCCCTGTGCCGCCGCCAGATTGAACCACAGGTAGGCGCGAGCCTTGTCGATTGGCGTGCCGGTGCCGTAGCGATGCAGCTCGCCCAGACTGTATTGCGCCTTGGCATAGCCGCGTTGCGCGGGTTTTTCGATCCAGTTGAATGCGGCCCGGTAATCCTGCACCACCCCGCGCCCTCTCAGTAGTGCCAGTCCATAGTGGTACTGCGCCTCGGCCAGACCCTGTTTGGCCGCCAGGCCAAACCACTTGGCTGCTTCCTTGTCGTTCTGGATGACGCCATCGCCTTCGGCATAGCGAATGCCCAACTGTAATTGCGAGCGGGCATCACCCTGGGCCGCGCGGGCGTGCGGCAGGCTGGTCGGGGTATTTGAAGCAGACGTGACTGAATGCGAGTCGAGTGTCAGCCAGGCGGTGACCGCGACCAGTATGCCTACAGCAGTCAGCAGCAACAAGGGCTTGAACGGGTTGAGCACCCAGAAGTGATGCCGGCATTTACGGCAGCGCAGGGGGGTGTGCAGCAGCATATGCCGCACACCGTCATGGGCATGCAGCGAAGCGCTGCGAATCTGATCACTCCCGCATTTTGGGCAGAGTCGTGTCAAAACAAGGTTTAGCGCGATTGCGCCGCGAGGTAATTAACCGCGGCTTTGACATCGGCATCTGCCAATGCCGGGTTGCCGCCTTTGGCGGGCATGACCCCCTTGCCGTGCAAGGCTGAGGCATGAAGGGTGTCGATGCCCTGTGCCAGACGCGGACTCCAGGCTGCTGCATCACCGGATATGGGCGCCCCGGCCACCCCCTTGTCGTGGCAGAAAGCGCATGCCTGACCATAAATTTTCTGGCCATGGGCGAGATCGGGCTGCTCGCTTGCTGCGGAGAGGGAAGCGACGGCTACGGGTGCCTTCGGGGCTGTGCTGACAACGGCAGGCTTGGGCGATGCAGCCTGAACTGCGGGCGTTTCTACAGGCGGTGCCATGGGAGCAGGCTCGATAACGGGGGGAGCCAGTTCGGCAGGTTTCACGGACGCCTGTTCAGCTTGTTGTGCCCGCGCCGACTCCGGCAAGGGAACCGGCGCGGCTGCTTCTTCACCTGTCTTGCCGCAGGCAAGCAGTGAAGTTGCCACCAGCATGATCAGAAAAGCCGTACTTTTCATCGTGAGTCCCGGTTTCCTGAGCGAAGAGATCAGGTTTACAGCTTGCCGCCCGCTTCTGTGAACAGATAGCCCACGGCATTCACGAGGTCGGCGTCAGGCAGGCCGGCATTGCCGCCCTTGGCGGGCATGCCGCGAATGCCATTGAGTGCATTGTTATGAAGTGTTTCGAATCCCTGGCTGATGCGTGCGGACCAGGCTGCCTTGTCACCCACTTTGGGTGCGCCGGCGACCCCCGTTGCATGGCAGACCGCACAATTGGTACTGAACACCAGTTTGCCTTTGGCCGGATCAGGTTTGCTGCCCGCTGCTGCTGCGGGGGTTGCCGCTTCTGCTTCCGGCGCCTTGAAGCTGGCGCCGCCTGAATTGGCCATATAGGCCACAGCGCGCGCGATTTCGACATCAGACAGATCGCCGTTGCCACCGCGTGCAGGCATCTGGTTGAAACCTTCGGTGGCATTCTTGATTAGCGTGTCGTAGCCTTTTCCGATGCGTGGCCCCCAGTCGCCCTTGTTCTCGAACTTGGGGGCGCCGAGTGCGCCAGCCGCGTGGCACGCAGTACATGCCGTGTCGTACACTTCCTGCCCTGATTTTTCGACCTTGGGCGCGCTGGCATCCAGAGCGGCCAGTTGCGCAAAAGGCTGGATGCGCGAAACGGTGGCTTGCTGAGCCGCTTCGCTGCTTGTGTCGGGTTTGTGCTCTTTCTGGATGCCCAGCACCAGCAGAACGATCAGAACAATGGCCAGCAGCGGAGCGAGCAGTCCGGCGACAACAGCAATGATGACTTCCTGGGGGGTGGTCTGGGCCATCTTGACGTGCGAATCAGCCATGAGAAATTATCCTTGGAGGGTGAGCTTCAAAACCCGGGATTATAAGGGACGCGCCGCCGACAGGAAAGGGCGGCGAGGCCCCGCCGATAGACGTCACACGGCAAACCGGCTATGCTTCGCGGCTCTTGGCGCCCGTAGCTCAGCTGGATAGAGTACTGCCCTCCGAAGGCAGGGGTCGCGCGTTCGAATCGCGCCGGACGCACCAGTTTTCAGGTCACAGTCGGCTTCAGCCCCTTGTTCCGCCAAGGTTTAATATCTGCGCGGCGGGTTTACACTTCGGGCTGAAATCAATTTCGAGTGTTTCTATCATGGCCATTCCCTCCCCTACCGACATCAAGCTTCACCAGGTTTCACACAAACTGGAAATCGCTTTTGACGACGGCACACGCTTTGAACTGCCGTTCGAGTTTCTGCGCGTTTATTCGCCTTCAGCCGAAGTGCGTGGCCACGGCCCCGGACAGGAAACCCTGCAAGTGGGCAAGCGTGACATCCTGATCAATGCCGCCGAGCCGGTTGGCCTGTATGCCATCAACTTCGTGTTTTCCGACGGCCACGACAGCGGGATTTATTCCTGGGAATACCTGCATGATCTTGGCGTGAATCAGACTGCGTTGTGGGACGAATACCTCAAGCGCATGGAAGCGGCTGGCGCCTCGCGCGATCCGGGTATCGCCAAAATGTTCGAGCATCGTCCCAAGGCCAAGTAAGCGCCCGCCATGACAGCTTGTCCAGTCCAACCATGCGCGCCCTCCGGGGCGCGTATTGTTTTGGTCAGCCCATATGAACTGGGGCGGCAGCCATTCAATCTGGCGCAACCTGCGGCCTGGTTTGCCCGGGCTGACATTCCGGCGGCCTGTCTTGACCTGTCGCAGCAAAAACTCGATCCAGCTGTTTTTAAAGATGCTGAATTTGTGGCGATCTATCTGGGCATGCATACCGCCACGCGGATTGCGGCCGCCGCACTGCCGAAGATCCGTTCGCTGGCACCGCACGCACGGATAGCCGCATTCGGCTTGTATGCGCCGGTGAACGCTGCCTGGCTGAAAAGCCTGGGGGTGGAGGCCATTTTTGGCGGTGAGTCCGAACCGGATTTGCTGGCCTGGGTGCAATCCGGGGTGTCACCGACCGAGACCGTGGTGCGGCGTGACAAGATCGAATTCCTGTTGCCGGATCGCCATGGCCTGCCCGAGTTGCAACGCTATGCCAAATTGATTCTGGCGGATGGCACCCGGAAAATGACTGGCTTCGCCGAAGCGACGCGCGGCTGCAAGCACCTGTGCCGCCACTGCCCGGTGGTGCCGGTGTACGAAGGAAAGTTTCGTGCAGTGCCGGTCGACGTGGTGCTTGCCGACATTGCGCAGCAGGTTGTGCTAGGCGCGCACCACATCAGCTTTGGCGACCCTGATTTCCTCAACGGCCCGACCCATGCGCTGAAGGTGGCCGAAGCGCTGCATGCGCGTTTTCCCGACGTGAGCTGGGATGCAACGATCAAGATTGAGCATTTGTTGAATCACGCCGAGTTGTTGCCGCGCTTGAAAGCGTGTGGACTGCTGTTCGTCGTCACCGCAGTCGAATCGGTCGACGATGCGATTCTGGACCGCCTGGCCAAGGGCCATACGCATGCGGGATTTGAAGTGGCACTGGCGAATTGCCGCGCGTTGGGGATCGATCTGGCGCCCACCTTTGTGCCGTTCACCCCGTGGACCACGCTGGCAGGCTATCGCGAGTTGTTGATGACCCTGCTCAAACTGAATCTGGTCGAGGCCGTGCCGCCGATACAACTGGCGATCCGCCTGCTGGTGCCGCAAGGGTCCCATCTCTTGCACCTGCCGGATTTTGCCGCGCGGGTGGGCGCTTTCGACGACGCCATGCTGGGGTATCCGTGGCAGGCTGACGATGCTCGGGTCGATGCCTTGCAGACCGAAATCATGGCCTGGGTGATGGATGCGGAGAAAACCGGATTGCCACGCGCCGAGGTGTTTGCCGGCATTTGGAATCGCACCCACACGGCACTGGGTGAGATCGCTCCGCCGCTCGATCCCGCACAATTCGGCGCGGTGATCCCGCACCATTCCGAGCCCTGGTATTGCTGTGCCGAGCCGACCGAAACCCAACTCGCCAGCTTCTGACGCCAACATGCCGCGCTTGCTGTTGTTGCTCCCCGCCGCAGGCTACGCCAACCAGGATTTCATCGCGGCGGCGGCTCGCTTGAATATCGAGCTCGTCGCTTGTGCCGACCATTGTCGTTTGCTGGCGCGGGACTGGGGCTTGCCGCCGCTGATGAGCGTGCCGTTTGATCGGCCTGGTGTCGCAGTGCGCCAGGTGTTGCGGGCTTTGACCCGCCCGGTTGACGCGGTGTTGGCCGTGGACGATCACGGCGCGGCCCTGGCGGCACAGCTGCGGGTTGCGTTGACCCTGCCCGGCAATCCACCTGAAGCGGTAGCAACACTCACCGACAAATTACGTTTTCGCCAATTGCAGCAGACTATTGGCCTGCCGCATCCCGCATTTGTTGGTGTCGAGGGCGATGGCGTTGGGGTCGCCGAGGCGCTGGGGTTTCCGCTGGTGGTGAAGGCCCGCCAGTTGAATGCCAGCCGGGGGGTGATCCGGGTCGATGATGCGGACCAATACGCGCGCGCCATCCGCAAGGTTCGGGCAATCCAGGCGCGTGTCCAGCGGCATGCCGATACCCTGGGCGTGTTGGTCGAACGCTTTATTCCGGGCATCGAGGTGGCGCTTGATGGCGTGCTGAGCGATGGCGCATTGCAGGTGCTGGCCGTGTTCGATAAACCCGATCCGCTCGATGGACCGACTTTCGTGGAAACGCTGTTCGTTACGCCCTCGCGACTGCCGGCCGGGACGCAAGGTGAGCTGGCGGCAGCGGTGCAACGTGCCTGTGTGGCCGCAGGCGTGAAGGATGGCGTGGTTCATGCGGAGGCGCGCATCAACGATGCGGGGGTGTGGCTGCTTGAAATTGCACCGCGCAGCATTGGCGGGCTGTGCGGCCGCGTATTGAATGCCACGCTGGGCATGAATACCGCGGAAATCGTGTTGCGCCATGCGCTGGGCTTGCCGTTACCCATCCAATCGAATGCTGGCGCGGCGGGCGTGATGATGATTCCTGCCCTCTTCAGCGGCATCTTTCAGGGTATCGAGGGCGTTGCTTTGGCGAGTGCGGTATCAGGCATCACCCACATTGAAATCACCGCACATCCCGGTCAGTTGGTGGCCCCGCCACCTGAGGGGACGGGGTATCTGGGCTTCATCTTCAGCAGCGCACCCACGCCACAGGAAGTCGAAACGGCATTGCGTGTTGCGTATGCGGTGCTGACGGTTCGTATCCAGGTGCTGGTTCAGGGATGAGCGAATTGCTCATGGCGATATCGGCCGCCATCAGTCGGGCCAGCGGGTCACCCTTCAGCGCATCGAATTCACAGGCGGTTCACGGTGGAGACATCAGCAAGGCATTCAAACTGAGCGATGACTCGCGCACGTTTTTCGTCAAGCTTCAGCCCGCCAGCCGGATCGTGCTATTCGAGACCGAGGCCGCTGGATTGGCGCAGCTGGAAGCCGCGCAAGCGCTGCGCGTGCCACAGACGGTGTGTCATGGCGTCGCTGTCGGACAGGCGTATCTGGTGCTTGAATATCTGCCGCTGGTATCGCAGGGCGATGCCGTGCTTTTGGGCCGGCAACTGGCGCAGCAGCACCACGTCACAGCGCCGCAATTCGGCTGGGTGTGTGACAACTGGATCGGAGCAACCCCGCAGCCGAATGGCTGGTGTGATAACTGGATCGATTTCTGGCGCGAGCATCGGCTCGGTTTTCAACTGCGGCGGGCAGTCGAAAACGGTTATGGCAGCATGCTGCAGCGTGATGGTGAGGCGCTGATGGCGGAGTTGCCTGCCCTGTTCGCGAGCTATACGCCGCAAGTCTCGCTATTGCATGGTGACTTGTGGGGCGGCAATCATGGTTTTCTAATGAGCGGTTCGCCGGTGATTTTCGATCCGGCCGTGTATTTTGGCGACCGTGAATGTGATCTTGCGATGAGCGAACTGTTTGGCGGATTTCCTCCGGATTTCTATGCGGCCTACCGTGAAGCGTGGCCGCTCGACGCCGGTTATGCGGTGCGCAAAACGCTCTACAATCTTTACCATATCCTTAACCATGCCAACCTCTTTGGTGGAGGCTATGCCGCACAAGCTGCGCGCATGGCTGCCCAACTGCTGGCGCATATTCGATAGGGTTTTCATGCTGCAGCATGTGCTTGCTGGTTGGATCGCACTGGGCCTGGCTGCCTGTTCCGGCCTGCCGCTGAATGCCGTTGCACCCACGGTGAGCGTGGCCGAGATCGACATCAAGAGCCTGGGCTTGCTTGAGCAGCGTTTCGATGTGGGGTTGCGGGTGAACAACCCGAATGATTTCGATCTGACAATCGAGGCGCTGGATTTTGAACTGGAGCTGAACGGACGCGCCTTTGCCAAGGGCTTGACGCGTGTCGTGACCCTGATCCCGGCGACCTCAAGCACAGTGCTGCGGGTCGACGCGATCATGCAATTGAAGACGTTGATGCAACAGATCAGAACCCTGCCGCCCGATGCGCTGAAGGCGGGCGTGCCTTACCGCATCAAGGGCCGCGTCAAAACCGACCAGTCGTCCAGCTGGTTGCCATTCGACCGGACGGGAATCGTTGGCGGTGATGACAGGGGGAAGCTTAAAAGCCGGGCAATTTGAGCGCTTGTTTTTTCCACGAAGGACGCGAAGGACTCCGAAAAAATTCGAGGACAATCCAGAAAGCCTTGAACTTTTTCTTCGCGCCTCTTCGCGTCCTTCGCGGAAATAAGATTTATTCCAGCCCCTTCGAGTGCAGGTATTCGTCGTAGTCGCCCATGTAGAACTCGACGCCTTCGGGTTCGACTTCAAGAATGCGGGTGGCCAGGCTGCTGACGAACTGGCGGTCGTGCGAGACGAAAATCAGCGTGCCCTTGAACAGTTCCAATGCGAGGTTCAACGACTCGATCGATTCCATGTCCATGTGGTTGGTCGGTTCATCCATCACCAGCACGTTGTGGCGGCCGAGCATCAATTTGCCGTACAGCATGCGGCCTTTTTCACCGCCGGACAGTACGCGTACCGATTTCTTCACATCGTCACCGGAGAACAGCAGGCGCCCGAGTATGCCGCGCAACACCTGCTCGTCGTCGCCCGGCTGCGTCCACTGGTGCATCCAGTCGGTGAGATTCAGATCCATGTCGAAGTCGGTGATATGGTCCTGCGAGAAATAACCGATATTGGCATTTTCGCTCCAGCGCACTTCGCCGTATTCCGGCGTCAGTTCACCCATCAGCAGCTTCATCAACGTGGATTTGCCGACGCCGTTGCCGCCGATCACGGCAAGCTTTTCACCGGCTTCCAGTGAAAAACCGAGATTGGAAAACAGCGGCGTGCCTTCGTAACCGAATTTGAGGTTCTCGATTTCGAGTGCACGGCGATGCAGGGCTTTTTCCTGCTCGAAGCGGATGTAGGGGTTCTGCCGCGATGACGGTTTGAAATCGTCTATCTTGATCTTGTCGATCATCTTCATCCGGCTGGTGGCCTGGCGTGCTTTCGACTTGTTGGCCGAGAAACGGCGCACGAATTCCTGTAGTTCGGCGACCTTGTCCTTGGCCTTGGCGTTGGAGGATGCCTGACGCTCCTTGACCTGTGCCGAGGCCAGCATGTAATCGTCGTAGTTGCCGGGGTAGGTCTTGATGGTGCCGTAATCAAGGTCGGCCATGTGGGTGCAGACCTGATTCAAAAAGTGGCGATCGTGCGAGATGACGATGATGGTGGCCTTGCTCTCGTTCAACACGTTTTCCAGCCAGCGGATGGTGTTGATGTCGAGGTTGTTGGTCGGTTCGTCCAGCAGCAGGATATCGGGGTTGGAAAACAGCGCCTGCGTCAGCAGCACACGCAGCTTGAAGCCGGGGGCAATCTGGTCCATGGTGCCATTGTGCTGCTCAGTGGGAATGCCGACGCCAAGCAGTAATTGGCCCGCGCGCGCCTCTGCATCGTAGCCGCCCATTTCACCAAACTTGGCTTCGAGTTCGGCAGCATGCAGGTAGTCTTCCTCGCTCGCCTCCGGGTTCATGTAGATCGCGTCCTTCTCCTGCATCACCCGCCACATCTCGGCATGGCCCTGCATTACCACGTCGAGCACGCGCTGGTCTTCATAGCCAAACTGGTCCTGCCGCAGCCAGGCCATGCGCTCGCCGGGGTCGAGCGAGACGTTGCCTGCAGTCGACTCAAGTTCACCGGCGAGGATTTTCATGAAGGTGGACTTGCCGCAGCCATTGGCACCGATCAGACCATAACGGTTGCCGTCGCCGAACTTGACGTTGACGTTCTCGAACAGGGGTTTGGCGGCGAATTGAAGGGTGATGCTGGAAGCGGTAAGCACGGCGGAGAACCTGAGGGTCTGGAAAAACCCGGCATTTTAGCACCCACCCTTTCCGGATGGCGGATGCCCTGCTTTGCTGCTTTACTCCTGGAGTAAGGCTTCGGTGCTTCTCAGGGCGGGATGGTTGGCTATTGGGTAATCAAGGTGATATCCCTGTACCAGGTCGACGCCGAATTTGCGCAGCAGGGCAAGTGTCCGGGCATCTTCGACGTATTCCGCGATCACCGATTTGCCGAGTCCGAGTGCCACGCTGACCATGGCCTGGACGAATATCTGATTGTCGGGGTCGTTGGGCAGGTCGCGGATAAAAATGCCGTCGATCTTGATGGTGTCGACGTGCAGGTGCTTGAGATAGGCGAAGGAGGCAAAGCCGACGCCGAAGTCGTCCAACGAAACGCCGCACCCCATCTGGCGCAGGGCTTCGATCATGCGCTGCGCATCGTGAAGATCGGACACGGCCGCTGTTTCAGTGATTTCCACAATGAGGCGGCTGGGGTTGACGTTACGCTCTCGCAGTTCATTGCCAATGTACTGGGGCAGGGTGGGCTCGGACAGTGAACGCCCGGACACGTTGAGCGCTATGGATGGGATATGCGGGTTTTCAGCCAGCATGCCGACGACTTTCCGGATCACCCAGCGGTCGATGTCGAGAATGCGCCCGCTTTTCTCGGCCAGCTGGATAAAGTGAATCGGCATGATGAGCTGGTCGGGGTTGCGTTCATCGACCATGCGGATCAGCGCTTCCAGGTGCGATAGCGAGCTGTCTTCTGCCCGGTACACCCCCTGGAAATGCAGCTGGAACAATTCCTTGTCGAGCGCGTTGCTGATGCGCTCGCTCCACGACAGCCGGGTGCGCATTTCCGTGTCGGCTTTGATGTTGGCACGGTACACCCGCCAGGTATTCTTGCCGGCATCCTTGGCCTGATACATGGCAATGTCGGCACGTGCCACCAGGTCGTCGGCGTCGATAGCATGCGTGGGGTAATAGGCAATCCCCAGACTGGTGGTGGCGCGCAGGCTCTGTCCTTCGAATCGGAACGGAATCTGCGCGATTGCGCGCACCACGCGGTCGGCCAGTGCTTCGGCCTCGTGGGGTTGCACGCCGGGTAGCAGGATGGCGAATTCGTCGCCGCCCAGGCGGGCGAGTACCTCGTTGCGGCGCACCAGCGCACTGATTTCACCCGCCACGCGGATCAGCAGGGCATCTCCGGCACTATGACCATAACTGTCGTTGATGGTCTTGAATTCATCCAGGTCGAAGAACATCACGGCGCACTGCACCTGATGGCGGTCGCTTTCCAGCATGGTGCGCGCCAGTTCCTGCTGGAAGCGGTGGCGGTTATACAGGCCGGTGAGTGCGTCGCGCTCGGCCAGGTACACCAATTGTTCTGCCGTTTGGCGTTCCTGGGTAATGTCTTCGTAGATCCACAAATGGCCGATGAAGCGGCCTTCGCGATCCTTCACCGGGTAATCGAGTTCGGTGATGATGCGGCCATCGGTCATCTGGATTTCGTAGCTGTCCGACAGCTCGCGCGTTTCCAGCACCGACAGCAAATGCCTGGAAAAATGGTCCGGGCGGGCCAGGGACGAGGCGGACTGGGCCATGACTTCATGCGCGGGTTGCCCGATGAGGTCCACACCGTCTTCGACCATCCACATGCGGCTGAAGGTGGGGTTGTGGTAGATCACGCGCCCGTCAGCGGCGACGAACAGAATGCCGAGATTCATTGCCGACAACAGCGAGACCAGACGCGCACGTTCCTGCTCGGTTTCTTCCAGATACTTGCTTTGCAGACTTTCCGCCACCCGTAGTTCATTGATGGCCAGACGCAGATTGGCTTCAGTCGCCTTGAGATCGTCGATGCTATGAATACTGGCCCGAATTCCCTGATAGACCCCGCTGTAATCGTGAATCGGTTGCCAGTTCACCAATGCCCAGAAATGCCCGCCGTCTTTGCGGCAGATGCGGAAAGAGTAACCCTGGCCGGACGTGCCGCGTAGCGCCTGGCGTAGCTGGAAGGTGGCTGCTTCACGGTCTTCCTGATGAATGATGTCGGCCGGGAAATTCATCTGCTCGAGACATTCGTTCACGTTGTAACCCAGCATGCGCTCGACCGAAGGGTTGACCCACAAGAGTTTGCCTTCGGGCGACAGCCAGAATTCCAGATCATGGGTGTAATCGGCGATGGCATGAAAGCGCGCTTCATTCTCGCGTGCCCGCTCGACGTTGAATCGTACAGACTCGGCCATCCGGTTGAAGGTGCCGATGAGCTGGCCGATCTCGTCCTGGCCTTCGCCCGTCAGCTTGATGTCCAGATCACCCTGCGCCATGCGTTTGCTGGCACGGGTAAGAACCTCGAAACGGCGAATGATGCCGCCTGCCGACAAGGCGAGCAGGAATCCCGTCAGCAGCAGGGCGGCGGCGGCAATCAGCAGGCTTTGCTGCAAGTAGCGCGCACGGGTTTCATGAATGAACTGGCTGGACAACACCAGCGCGACCTCGCCGTATTTCTGGCCTGCCAGTTCAATGGGCTGCGACACCCGGAAATCGCTTTCGCTGATACCGGAACCATTGCTGGTTTGATGCACGATGCGGCTGTTGCCGTCGCGCACTTCGATCATGACCAGGCCGGCGTCACGCTGCAGCGACTCGATGATGTCACGCACACTGATATCGTCCCGTTGCGACATGGGAGTCGATAGTGCGATCGCAAGCGTTTCTGCTATCTCGTGTACCCGTTGGTCGGCCTGCTGTTGCAAGGCGTGATTGGTGAACTGCACACCGTTGCCGATCAGAAACGCGAACATCACCACTTCCACTGCCAGTGCGGCCAGGGTGAGTTTGTAGCGTAGCGAGAGCCGTTCCAGCCAGGCTTTCATCGGGTGTTCTGGAGCATCTTCTGGGCCTGCAGTGCGTAAGGGCGGAAGGCGTGCAACTCGCTGCTGTCTGTATTGGAAAAACCGCCATACCCGCCATGCCGCATGAACGCTTGTCCTTCGGGCGAGGCTTCAAACTGCAACAGGGTCTTGTGTATGGACAGCGCCTCGGCATCACGCAGGCGGGGGTGGGTCAGGTACATCAGGCTTGATAGCGGGGGTGTTTCAATGAGTACGCGTAGTTGCTGTCGTACATCGGGGGGCATTAGCATGTAGGCATGCATGCCCAGCATGGCCCCTTCGGCCCGGCCATTGAGCACCTGCATCACGGCGTTGAGGTGGGTTCCGGATTCGACAGTCCGGTAATCGGCATCCGTCCGGATGCCCTGTCTGGACATTTCGGCCTGGATGGCCATCACCGCCAAGGCAACGGGGTCGGAGGTGGCAATGGTGTGGCCAAGCAATGCTTTTGCTGAGTCAAACGGCGAATCAGTCCTGACTACCAGCAGGCCATGCACCGGCTGGACATATTTCAACAACGGTCGGTAACCCGCTTCCTGTCGCGCCAGCCAGGCCAAATGCGGTGCAGTCAGAATAATGTCGTATTCGCCCAGTCGTGTCCGTGCAACAAAGGTTTTGTAGTCACGTGCGCTATAAATCACCACGCGGCGGTGCAACTGCTTTTCCAGCTCGTTGGCCAGGGGGCGGTAGGTTTCAACCATCTGCCGAACGGGTAGATGGGGAAAAATTCCGAATACCAGGGGGGCCAGGGGTGCACTGATCGCGGGATGGCTGCCTGCGATCAGCAGCAAAAGGAGGACAAGACGGGCGGCCCATGTACGCGTCACAACTGGACCTGTTGGGTGGGCTGTGGCGTTTGAAAGGCGCGGGCGATATCGACCTGATTGCCGGGCATGGCACTTCGGCAATCAGCGGGCGCACAAATTGACCGGGCAGCACTTTGATAGCCGGCCCCGGATTGCGAGCGTGCGACGGCATATGTCTGACAAGGCCGGGTATGCCCAGCCACAGCGTGATTAAACAAAGTCTCTCCTCCTTGTTTACAGCGATTTTTGCAGGACCTTGGATCTCCGCTTGTAGTTATATAGCGCCTGTTTGCTTTTCGGCAGATGGTCCGGGCTGCTGTCGACAAAGCCGCGCTCTTCGAACCAGTGTTCGGTCCGGGTGGTAAGTACGAACAACTGTTTGAATCCGGCTTTCCTGCCTTTTTTCTCGGCTTCTTCCAGTAGCCGGTCGCCAAAGCCGCGCCCGCGGAAATCCTTGGATACCGCCATACATGCCAGTTCAGCGGCCTGCTCTTCCGGGAACGGGTAGAGCGCGGCGCAACCGGCAATGACACCATCGGACTCGAGTACCAGGAAACGATCGACCTCCATTTCCAGCAGCTCGCGTGAGCGCCGTACCAGAATGCCGTCGCGCTCCAGCGGTTCGATCAGGCCGAGTATGCCGCCGACATCGTCGATGGTTGCGGGGCGCAATACTTCCAGCGGCGCGGGCGTGATGAGGGTGCCCACTCCTTCGCGGGTAAACAGTTCGGACAGGAGCGCACCGTCGCGGTGGCGGCTGATGAGATGCGCCCGTTTCACGCCCTGGGTGCAGGCGGTGATGGCGCAGGGCAAGTAATAGGAGACATCCTCCGGCAAAGGGCGGGCTTTGCTGCGCCCCGATTTTTCGAGCACCTGGCGGGCTTCGTTGACGGTGAGGGCGTTGTGGATGGTGCGGCCTTTGCCTGGCACCCCCTCGGTGTTCATCAGGAAAATCAGCTTGTCTGCCGCAAGTTCGACCGCAGCCTGAGTGGCGACGTCTTCCAGGCTGAGGTTGAAAATCTCGCCTGTCGGCGAGTAGCCGATAGGCGACAGCAATACGATGTCGTGCTGGTCGAGGCGCCGCCGGATCGCGGCCGCATCAATCTTGCGGACTTCACCCGTGTGCAGCAGATCGACGCCGTCGCGCACGCCTAGCGGTTGCGCGGTCACAAAATTGCCCGAGGCCACCCGGATATCGGCACCCGCCATCGGCGTGTTGGCCAGTCCCAGTGACAGTAGCGCCTCGATTTCGACCCGCACGGTGCCGGCAGCCTCCTTGACGCACGCCAAAGCTGCGGAGTCAGTGACGCGCAGGCCATTGACGTAGCGGATGGCGGTGCCGTTTTCGGTGAGGCGGGCTTCGACCTGTGGCCGCACGCCATGCACCAGCACCAGCCGCACGCCCAGGCTGTTCAGCAGATTGACGTCATGGGCCAGCTGGACAAACCCGCCGTCCGCCACCAGCTCGCCACCAAAAGCGATGACGAAAGTTTTGCCGCGAAAACCATGAATGTAGGGCGCGGCGGAGCGGAACCAGTGGACGAAATCGGTGGTGTCTTTCAACGGTTTAACCTGGTTTTGGCGAAATTACCTGAAGGATACCGAAAAAACCCATTAGTACTACGTGGCACGTCTACACAGACGCAAGAATAAACATGAGTCGGGTGCCCGCTCTGGCAACAGGCCCTAGAAATCGCCCCACAGGGTTTGCATGGCGGCCAGCGCAGCCAGCGCGGCTGTTTCAGTGCGCAACACGCGCGGTCCCAGGCGAATCGGAATGGCGCCGGCCGCATGCAGGGCGGCAATTTCGTCAGGCTCGAATCCGCCTTCGGGTCCCGCCACCAGGCAATCCGTTTCGGTGGGCGCGGGTAAGTCCGCCAGTCGGGCGTCGGCCAGTGGCGACAGAAATAATAACCGTCCGGCACCATGCTGGCCGAGCCACGTGGCCAGTGTCAGCGGTGTGGCTACGATAGGCACCTGGTTGCGCCCGCATTGCTCACAGGCGCTGGCGACCACGCCCTGCCAGTGCGTGACGCGGCGATCGGCCCGCTCGCCCGTTAGTTTGACCACGCTGCGTTTGGCGGCAATCGGTTGTATCGTCGTGATTCCGAGTTCGACCGCTTTTTGCAGGGTGTAATCCATGCGTTCGCCGCTCGAAATTCCCTGTGCCAGCATGACTCGCAGACGTGATTCGCGCTCAATGTCGGCAAAGCCGGTGATGCTGACGGCGACATCGTCCTTATGGATGCGCTCAATGCGAGCGGTGTATTCGCCGCCCCGGCCGTTGAACAAGGTGACGGTGTCATCCATGGCCAGTCGCAGCGCCTTGGCCGCATGGCGTGCCGGGCCGGGCGGCAGGCTGAAACGTGCGCCGGGTGCGAGGGTTTGGTTGAGATAAAAGCGTGGTGAAGACATCTTGCTATTATGCCGGGATACAATGAGATTCTACGGAGCACGTCATGGTTTCCCTCACCACTCCCGTGTGTGATTTTGGCTGGAAAGCCCCAGAATTCAGTCTGCCCGGTGTGGACGGCAAGCAATGGTCGCTACACGACGCAATGGGGCCGAACGGCCTGCTGGTAATGTTTATCTGCAACCACTGCCCGTATGTCAAAGCCATCCGCCCGCGTCTGGTGCGTGATCTGGCCGAACTCAAGGCGCATGGCATTCACGCCATTGCCATCATGTCGAACGATCCGACCGAATATGCCGAAGATTCGTTCGACAACATGAAAAACGTGGCAGCGGAGTTTGGTTTTCCCTTCCCGTACGTGCTCGATGAAACGCAGCAGGTCGCCAAATCGTATGGAGCCGTGTGCACCCCGGATTTTTTTGGATTCAATCGCCAGGGTGAACTGCAATACCGTGGCCGCTTCGATGAATCGCGCAAGGACACTGCGCCCGAGGGCGTGCGTCGCGATCTGTTCGAGGCGATGAAGGCGGTGGCTGCCACCCAACGCGGTCCAGTCGAGCAGATTCCCAGCATGGGCTGCTCGATCAAATGGAAGGAGCAATAACATGACCGGGCGCGATCAGCACTGGGAAGCGGTGTACAGCAACAAGGCAACCGATCAGGTGAGTTGGTTTCAGCAGCATGCGGCGTCATCCTTGCGTTTGATTACGGAGAGCGTCGGTACGGACGCACATGTCATCGATGTCGGTGGCGGTGCATCGGTGCTGGTGGATAACCTGCTGGATGCGGGTTACCGGAATCTGACTGTGCTGGATCTGGCCCAATCGGCGCTGGCGACGAGTCAGGCGCGCCTGGGTGAACGGGCGCAGTCGGTGCAGTGGCTTGTCGGAGATGTCACCCGGGTCGAACTGCCCGTCGCGCAGTACGATGTCTGGCACGACCGTGCGGTATTTCATTTTCTGACCGATCCGGAAGACCGCGCACGCTACGTCGAGCAGGTGCTGAAGAGCGTCAAGCCCGGCGGGCATGTGATCGTGGCAACGTTTGGCCCCGGTGGCCCCTTGCAATGCTCGGGGCTGGACGTGGTGTGCTATGCGCCCGATACATTGCACGCCGAGTTTGGTGCGCCGTTCCGGTTGCTGAAGCATGAAACCGAAATTCACCAGACCCCGGCGGGGAAGGAGCAGGAATTTGTTTATTGTTATTGCGTACGTGTCTGACCATGCTTGAACAGGTCAAAGCCCTGGTCCGGGAGGTCGCGCAGCGCGAGGTGAAGCCGCGCTTTCTCAAGGTGAAGCACAGCCACAAGCCGGATGGCAGCCTGTTTACCGAAGCCGATGCGGAGACGCAGGCGGCGCTGGAGATCGCCCTGCCCAGGATCAAAAACGTTCCGGTGCTGGGCGAGGAAATGACCGAGCAACAGCAGCATGATGCCTGGGCGGCAGGACGCGATGGCCTCTGGTGCGTTGATCCGATCGATGGCACCTCCAATTTTGTTGCCGGCGTGCCGTATTTCGCCGTATCCGTGGCCTATCTCTATAAAGGTGAGCGCCAGTTGGGCGTGGTTTACGATCCCATCGCGGACGAAATGTTTTCGGCCGAACGGGGAGGCGGCGCCTTTTTGAACGGCCAGCCGCTGCCTTTGCGTCCACCCGCTACCGAACTGCGCCGAGCGCTGGCCGGGGTGGAAATGAAGCGTATCAACCGCGAATTGGCGGGTCGACTGGCGTCGTGGCCGCCTTATGCCTCGCAGCGCAATTTCGGCGCCTCAACATTGGATTGGTGCTACACCGCAGCCGGACGTTTCGATATCTATGTCCATGGCGGGCAGAAGTTGTGGGATTACGCGGCGGGCGCGCTGATTCTGGAAGAGGCGGGCGGGCAGCTATCCAGCTTGTCCGGCAGCTTCGATATTGCCAATATCTGGGAGCGTTCGGTCGTGGCGTCCGCCAGTCCGGAACTGTTTGTACTGTGGCGCGATTGGCTAAAAGCGGCGGGCGCATAAGCCGCTCAACCAGGCAAATAAAAAGATTTTAGTGCGCCAACCCTGAGTAGGCGCTTGAGCTTGTTGGTTTAACTCCTTGTCGAATCACTTCTTTCCCCCGCTTGAGCTGCGGCTTGCGAAAGCCTGCCTTGCTGACGGATAATCAGGGTTTTTGCATATTCTGCCCAAGCTGTCGCTGCACGGCTTTATTCGGGTAGGGACGCAACCAGTTTTCACTTAGAGACGAAGGGAACGCAATGCCAACCCGTAACGACCTGGCCAATGCCATTCGCGCACTTGCAATGGATGCAGTCGAAAAAGCCAAATCCGGCCACCCCGGCGCCCCCATGGGCATGGCGGAAATCGCTGAAACGCTGTGGAATCACCATATGCGTCACAATCCCACTAACCCCAAGTGGGCGGACCGTGACCGCTTCGTGCTGTCGAACGGCCATGGCTCGATGCTGATTTATGCATTGCTGCACCTGACAGGCTACGACCTGTCGATGGACGACCTGAAGCAGTTCCGTCAGTTGCATTCCAAGACGCCGGGTCACCCCGAGTATGGCTATGCGCCCGGTATTGAAACCACCACCGGCCCGCTCGGCCAGGGCATCACCAACGGTGTCGGCATGGCGATGGCAGAGAAAATTCTCGCCAACGAGTTCAACAAGCCTGACCACGCCATCGTTGACCACCACACCTATGTGTTCCTGGGCGACGGTTGCATGATGGAAGGCATTTCACACGAAGCCTGCGCACTGGCTGGCACCTGGAAACTCAACAAGCTGATCGCCTTCTGGGACGACAACGGCATTTCCATCGACGGCCACATCGAGCACTGGTATACCGACGACACCGCCAAGCGCTTTGAAGCTTACGGCTGGAACGTGATCGCAGGCGTGGACGGCCATGACGTCGTTGCGCTCGAAGCTGCGATTCAAAAGGCCAAGGCCAGCAGCGACAGGCCCACCCTGATCTGCTGCAAGACAATCATTGGCAAGGGTTCGCCCAACAAAGCCGGTACGCACGACGTGCATGGTGCCGCGCTGGGCCACGACGAAGTCGAGGCCACCCGCAAGAACATGGGCTGGAATCACGCCGCCTTCGAAATGCCTGCCGACATCTACGCCGGCTGGGATGCCAAGACCAAGGGCCAGGGCCTGGAAACGCTGTGGAACAACAAGTTCGCCGAGTACAAGGCTGTCTACCCGAAAGAGGCTGCCGAGTTCGAGCGCCGCATGAAGGGCGAACTGCCCTCCAACTGGAAGGCGCACGTCGCCGAGAAACTGGCTGCAATCAACACCAAAGCTGAAACCGTCGCCACCCGCAAGGCTTCGCAAATCGCGATCAATGCACTGGCCTCCGCGCTGCCCGAGTTTCTCGGTGGCTCGGCCGACCTGACCGGTTCCAATCTGACCAACTGGGAAGGCTGCCATCCGGTGCGTCACGGCAACCCCGGTAACTACATCAGCTACGGCGTGCGTGAATTCGGCATGGCCGCGATCATGAACGGCATGGCGTTGCACGGCGGCCTGCTGCCCTTCGGCGGCACCTTCCTGATGTTCTCCGAATACTCGCGCAACGCCATCCGCATGGCCGCGTTGATGAAGCAGCGTGTGATCCATGTGTTCACGCACGACTCCATCGGCCTCGGCGAAGACGGCCCGACCCATCAGCCGGTCGAGCAGACCGCCACCCTGCGCATGATCCCCAACATTGACGTCTGGCGTCCGTGCGACACCGTGGAAACGATGATTGGCTGGGCGCACTCGGTCGAGCGTACCGACGGCCCCACCTGCCACATTCTGAGCCGCCAGAACCTGCCGTTCATGGCGCGTGATGCAGCCACCCTGGCCAATGTGGCCAAAGGCGGCTACGTGCTGAAGGATGCTGCGAATGCCAAGGCCATCATCATCGCCACCGGTTCCGAAGTCGAACTGGCTGTAAAAGCCCAGGAAGCGCTGGCCGCCGAAGGCATCGCCGTACGCGTGGTCTCGATGCCATCGACCAACAGCTTCGATCGCCAGGATGCTGCCTACAAGGCCAGCGTGTTGACCAAGGGTTTGCCGCGCGTCGCGGTGGAAGCCGGCGTCACCGACTTCTGGCGCAAGTATGTGGGCCTAGAAGGCGCCGTGATCGGCATCGACAGCTTCGGCGAATCCGCCCCGGCTCCGGCACTGTACAAGCATTTCGGTATCACCACCGAGGCTGTCGTGGCCGCGGTTAAAGGCGTTCTGTAAAAACCTGTCTCCGCGAAGGACGCGAAGAGACGCGAAGTTTTTCTTCGCGAACCCTCGCGTCCTTCGCGGACACGAAAATTTCTTAACTCAGGAGACTGACAAATGGCAATTAAAGTTGGTATTAACGGTTTTGGCCGCATCGGCCGCATGGTGTTCCGCGCTGTGGCAAAGGATTTCCCCGGCATCGAGATTGTGGCGATTAACGACCTGCTCGACCCCGACTATCTGGCTTACATGCTGAAGTACGACTCCGTGCACGGCCGTTTCAATGGCGACATTGCGGTGGACGGCGGCAATATGGTGGTGAACGGCAAAAAGATCCGTCTGACCGCCGAGCGCGATCCCGCCAATCTGAAGTGGAACGAAGTGGGCGCTGACATCGTCATCGACTGCACTGGGTTCTTCCTGACCACCGAATCCTGCGAAGCGCACATCAAGGCTGGCGCGAAGAAAGTGGTTCAGTCGGCTCCCGCCAAGGATTCCACCCCGATGTTCGTCTATGGCGTGAACCATACCAAATACGCCGGTGAGGCCATTGTGTCTGCCGCTTCCTGCACCACCAACTGCCTGGCACCTGTGGCCAAGGTGTTGAACGACAACTGGGGCATCAAGCGCGGTCTGATGACCACCGTGCATGCTGCCACCGCAACGCAAAAAACCGTGGATGGCCCGTCTTCCAAAGACTGGCGCGGCGGTCGCGGCATCCTGGAAAACATCATTCCGTCCTCCACTGGCGCCGCCAAGGCCGTCGGCGTGGTGTTGCCGGAACTGAAAGGCAAGCTGACCGGTATGGCTTTCCGCGTCCCCACCTCCGATGTGTCGGTCGTTGACCTGACCGTTGAGCTGAACAAGCCGGCCACCTACGCTGACATCTGCGCTGCCATGAAGGCTGCCTCCACCGGTGCCATGAAGGGCGTGCTGGGCTACACCGAAGAGAAAGTGGTCTCCACCGATTTCGTTGGCAACAGTGCCCCCTCCACCTTTGACGTCGATGCCGGTATCGCCCTGGACGACACCTTCGTCAAGGTCGTGTCCTGGTACGACAACGAGTACGGCTACACCTGCAACATGCTGCGTCTGGTCGAGCACGTCGCCAAGTAATTCAGGTACAAGGGACAAGCTGCAAGTTACAAGTTTTTTCCTTGTGACTTGCAGCTTGTAACTTGCAGCTGGCTCGTGAGCTTTAAGGTCTGGCGTGGCTAAACCCCGCGTCAACCCTTAAACCTTACCTTCAGGAGAACCACATGGCTTTTATCCGCGTCACCGATCTCGATCTGGCAGGCAAACGCGTTTTCATCCGCTCTGACATGAACGTGCCCGTCAAGGATGGCAAAGTTACATCCGACGCCCGTATCACCGCGTCGATGCGCACCATCGAGCACTGTCTCAAGGCCGGCGCCAAGGTGATGGTGACGTCGCACCTCGGCCGCCCCACCGAAGGCGAATTCAAGGAAGAAGATTCGCTGAAGCCGGTGGTCGATGTGATCGCGCAAAAAATCGGCAAGAACGTGCGTCTGATCCGTGAATGGACCGATGGTGGTTTCGATGTCGCGGACGGCGAACTGGTCGTGCTGGAAAACTGCCGCGTCAACAAGGGCGAAAAGAAAAGCGTCGATGAAACCGCCAAGAAATATGCTGCGCTGTGCGACGTATTCGTGATGGACGCTTTCGGCACCGCGCACCGCGCAGAAGCTTCGACCCACGGTATTGCGAAATTTGCACCGGTCGCCGCGGCTGGCCTGCTGCTGACCGAAGAACTTGACGCACTGGACAAGGCGCTGGCCAACCCGGCGCGCCCGATGGTCGCCATCGTCGGTGGCAGCAAGGTTTCCACGAAACTGACCGTGCTGGAGGCGTTATCCGAGAAATGTGAACAACTGGTGGTAGGCGGCGGTATTGCCAACACGTTCCTCGCCGCTACCGGCAAGAATATCGGCAAGTCGCTGTGTGAAACCGACCTGATCCCCACCGCGCAGGCACTGATCGAGAAAATGACTGCGCGCGGCGCCACCATTCCGATCGCGGTCGATGTGGTGTGCGGCAAGAAATTCGATGCCAATGAGCCGGCTGTGCTGAAGGATGCAGGCGACGTGGAAGACGACGACATGATCTTCGACATTGGCCCGAAGAGCGCGCAGGAACTCGCCGACATCATCATGAAAGCCGGCACCGTGGTATGGAATGGCCCGGTTGGCGTGTTCGAATTCGACCAGTTCGGCGAAGGCACCAAAACCATCGCCATGGCCATCGCCAATACCAACGCCTTTACCCTGGCGGGCGGCGGCGACACCATTGCCGCCATCCAGAAATACGATATCTACGACAAGGTGAGCTATATCTCCACCGCCGGTGGTGCCTTCCTCGAATACCTCGAAGGCAAGGTTCTGCCTGCTGTGGCCATTCTGGAGGAACGCGCCAAAGGGTAAGCCGTGATCGGTCAGCGGTGAGCGGTTCTCGCTCACCGCTTTTGTTTGAACCCGCTTGCGCCTCACCACTCACAGCTCATTACCTATGATCCGCAGAACCAAAATCGTCGCCACTCTGGGTCCCGCCTGCTCCGATCCCAAAACACTGGATCGCATGATGGAAGCCGGTCTGGATGTCGTCCGCCTTAATTTTTCCCATGGCACGGCACAGGACCATATTGACCGGGCCGAACTGGTGCGCTCACTGGCGCGCGCGCGCGGTCGGGCTGTCGGGGTGCTGGTCGATTTGCAAGGCCCCAAAATTCGCATCGGCAAGTTCAAGGACGGCAAGATCACGCTGGCCAAGGGCGACACCTTCATCCTGGATGCGGCCTGTGCCATGGGGGATCAAACCCGGGTGGGCCTGGATTACAAGGAACTCCCGAATGACGTCAACCGGGGCGTAACCTTGCTGCTGGACGATGGCCGGATTGAGTTCTGGGTCGAAGAGGTCAAGGGCACGGAAATTATCTGTAACGTCGTGCAAGGCGGGGTGCTGTCCAACAACAAGGGCATCAACCGCAAAGGTGGTGGATTGTCCGCCGCCGCGCTGACAACCAAGGATATCGAAGACATCAAGACCGCCGCTTTCCTGAAAGCGGATTACCTGGCTGTGTCGTTTCCGCGTTCAGGTGCCGACATGCGTCAGGCACGTGAACTGTTGCGTGCTGCGGGCGGCAAGAGTCAGCTGGTTGCCAAGATCGAGCGCACCGAAGCGATCGAGAACCTGGAAGAGATCCTTGAAGCCTCCGACGCCATCATGGTGGCGCGTGGCGACCTGGGCGTGGAAGTCGGCGACGCCGCAGTGCCTGCGCTGCAGAAGCGCATGATCCGCATGGCGATCGAGCGTAACAAGGTGGTGATCACCGCGACCCAGATGATGGAGTCGATGATTACCAGCCCGATTCCAACCCGTGCCGAAGTATCCGACGTCGCCAATGCGGTGCTGGACGGAACCGACGCGGTGATGTTGTCGGCTGAAACGGCAGCGGGCCAGTATCCGGTCGAAGCCGTGCAGGCGATGGACCGTGTCTGTCTGGAAGTGGAAAAGGAAGCCGAGCCCGATTTTTCCGGCGCACGACTCGACCACAGCTTCCTGCGTCCCGATGAGGCCATCGCGATGTCGGCGGTGTTTACGTCGGTGCACCTCAACATTAAGGCGATCGCATCGCTCACCGAGTCCGGCAATACCTGTTTGTGGATGAGCCGCCTGTCGACCCGCGTGCCGATCTATGCCTTGACACCCCAGGTCGAAACCCGTAGAAAAGTGACTCTTTTTCGCGGTGTTTACCCCATCAACCTGACAACCGCCAGCAAGGAGCGGGACGTGTTGCTGGCAGAAGCCGAGGAAGAACTGCGCCGGCGCGGAGCCGTGCGCGATGGCGACCTGATCCTGCTGACCATTGGAGAGCCTATTGGTCAGTCGGGCGGCACCAACACCATGAAAATCGTCCGCGTAGGCGGCTCGAAAAAATCCTGATTTAGCAGCACATTTTTTAACCTAGGAGACTGTAAATGGCCCTGATATCCCTTCGTCAATTGCTCGACCATGCCGCTGAGAACGGCTATGGTTTGCCCGCGTTCAACGTCAACAACATGGAACAGGTTCAGGCCATCATGCAGGCCGCTGCTGCCGTGGATTCCCCCGTGATCCTGCAGGGCTCCGCCGGTGCGCGTTCCTATGCTGGCGAGCCCTTCCTGCGCCACCTCATCCTGGCCGCGATCGAATCCTATCCGCATATCCCCGTTTGTATGCACCAGGATCACGGTGCCACCCCGGACATCTGTTTCCGTTCCATCCAGTCGGGCTTCAGCTCGGTGATGATGGATGGCTCGCTGCAGGCTGACGGCAAAACCCCCTCCAGCTACGAATACAACGTCGCCACCACCGCCAAAGTGGTTGAAATGGCCCACGCTGTAGGCGTGTCCGTCGAAGGCGAACTGGGCTGCCTGGGCTCGCTCGAAACCGGCATGGCTGGCGAAGAAGACGGCCACGGCGCAGAAGGCGCACTGGACCACAGCCAGCTGCTGACCGACCCCGACGAAGCCGCTGATTTCGTCAAGAAAACCGGCGTCGATGCCCTGGCCATCGCCATCGGCACCTCGCACGGCGCTTACAAGTTCACCCGCCCGCCCACAGGCGACATTCTGGCGATCGATCGCGTTAAGGCGATTCATGCCCGCATTCCCAACACCCACCTGGTGATGCACGGTTCGTCTTCCGTGCCGCAGGACTGGCTGGCCATCATCAACAGCTTCGGCGGCGACATGGGTGAAACCTATGGCGTGCCCGTGTCCGAAATCGTTGAAGGCATCAAGCACGGCGTGCGCAAGGTCAACATCGACACCGACCTGCGCATGGCCTCCACCGGCGCGATTCGCAAGCACCTGGCTGAAAACAAGGCCAACTTTGACCCGCGCAAGTTCCTCAAGGAAGCCACCAAGGGCATGAGCGACATTTGCAAAAACCGTTATGAAGCGTTCGGCGCAGCCGGCATGGCCAGCAAGATCACCAAGGTCTACAACCTGGATGAAATGTTCCAGCGTTATGCCAAGGGCGAGTTGAACCCCAAGGTCAACTGATCGTCAGCCTGTCAAAATCAGACGCTGAAATTAAATGGGACGCTGCGGCGTCCCATTTTTTATAGTTACAAACCCACAATTTTGTGGGCGATTGATGGACAGCAGCCTTACAGTTCCAGACGTTCTAAAACATGCCCAATAGCAGTCATTTGCATAGGACTCAGAGCGATTGTCGAAAATCTTTACGCTTCCCGCGTACAAAAAATAAATATGAAAACATTCCTTGTGCATTCATGGTGTTATGCATCTAGGCATGATCGTTGCTCAAGTTTCAGCAAGACTATCCAAACAAATTAAAAGAAAGAAAAAATGAAAAAAATGCTGCCAGCAACTATTTTGTTAAGAAAATTTAAATCCTACATTTTTATTGCAGCCATACCTCTAACTTCACTAGTTTCTGGCTATGCATATAGTGCGCCGATTTTGGATCAATCTTTTTCGCCTTCAAGAAGTTATCAAATTTCATTTGGCGGAATGGGGGCAGTGCTCTGGCAAAGCTTCACTCCAGGTATCACAGGCACATTGGACGGTGCGGACGTACTCCTCCTAAAGATCCCACCATCTGCACGAAGCCATGATTTGATTGTATCAATCCGAGATTCTACTTTTAACAATGTATTGGGGAGCGCTCAACTGACCCCCCAGCAAGTTTATGGCGCAACAGGAGATACAGTCTATTCTGGTTCTCCTCCCGGCTGGCTAGGGACATTCATTCATATGGACTTTGCGCTTGACCATATCCAAATGGTGGCAGGTCAATCTTATTATCTGACTGTGAATGATGGATTTAACTGGATGGGAAGCTGGTCAGATGGTTATGTTGGTGGGCGATCACGTTCAGATGCAAATGCTGATTCTGGATTCAGAACTTATGTAACTACGGTCCCGGAGCCTGGGACAGAATGGCTTCTCGGAATTGGCCTGCTGGGCTTGATAGGCCTGGCTCGACATAAAACAGCTTAAAAGATTTTTGCTCACGATAACGGCGACCAATCGGTCGCCGTTATCGTTGCTAGGTCTATTCTCTGAAAGTTTGCTTCTGTCTAGCATGAGGAGGCTGTTTAGGGTGGTGGTTACTGAGCTGATTTAACTTTCAGGCGGAGAGCCCTGATAGTGGCGCATCCGTGCAATTTTTCACAGCTGATTCCCCCCCCTTAATTGTTGGGAAGTCAGGGATTAGCCCAGCATGGCCTTCAACGCCGCCAGCCTGTCGCTGCCGCTGGCCTTGGCATCGGCAGTGGTGGGTTTCTCGGGCATGCGCACGTCATCGCCCAGCTCGTCAATAAAGCGCGACGGGTCGCAGGCGACCGACTCGCGTGCGCGCTTGCGGCGCGAACAGTAGGACAGTGTGAGCGATCGCTTGGCCCGGGTGACGCCCACGTACATCAGGCGGCGCTCTTCTTCCAGGCGGCCCTCATCCACCGCGTCGCGATGCGGCAGGATATTTTCCTCGATGCCCACCAGGAATACATGGCCGAACTCCAGGCCCTTGGCGGCGTGCAGGGTGGACAGGCGCACCGCGTCGGGCTCTTCTTCTTCGCGGCCTTCCAGCAGGGTGATCAGCGCGATGGTCTGCGTGATCTGCAACAAGTTCTTTTCGTCCTCTTCGCCCTTCTTGGTGATCCAGGCGACGAACTCCATGACGTTGTTCCACTTGCTCTGTGCAGCGCGGGTGTCATCCTGGTCAAAAATATGGACTTCGTAGTTGATGGTTTTCAGCAGGTCGTTCAGCACCTCACCGGCAGGCTCGCGGGTGACGCGCTCCTCGATGCGGTTGATGAAGTTGCAGAACTCAATCAACGGCGTCAGTTGGCGCTCGTTAATTTGTGATGCGACGGCGGCAGAGAACACCGCCTCGAACAGGCTTACGTGCAGGGTGGCCGATACCTGGCCGAGCTTCTCCAGGGTGGCGGCACCAATGCCGCGCTTGGGTGTGGTGATGGCGCGAATGAAAGCCGGGTCGTCGTCACTGTTGGCAATCAACCGCAGATAGGCGATGACGTCCTTGATTTCGGCGCGGTCAAAAAATGATTGCCCGCCGGACAATTGATACGGCACCTTCTCATTGCGCAGCGCCTGCTCGAACACGCGCGCCTGATAGTTTCCGCGATACAGAATGGCGTAGTCGCGCCACTCGGTGCGGTGTTGAAACTTGTGTGATAGCAGCCGCATTACCACCGACTCCGCTTCATGCTCGTCGTCCTTGGTGGGCATCACCTGGATGGCATCGCCATGGCCGAGGTCGCTCCACAGGCGTTTTTCGAACAGCTTGGGGTTGTTGGAAATCAGGCTGTTGGCGGCCTTGAGGATGCGGATGGTTGAACGGTAATTCTGCTCCAGCTTCACCACATGCAGATGCGGGTAGTCCTCGCGCAATTGCTTCAGGTTGTCTGCCGAAGCGCCGCGCCAGCCGTAGATCGCCTGGTCGTCGTCACCCACCGCTGTGAAGGCTGCGCGTACGCCGGTGAGCTTTTGCAGCAGGCGGTATTGCGCCACGTTGGTGTCCTGGTATTCGTCGACCAGGATGTGGCGCAGGCGGTTTTGCCACTTCTCGCGCAGTTCGGCGTGGGTGTCGAGTAGTTCGGCGGGCAGGCGAATCAGGTCGTCGAAATCGACGGCCTGGTAGGCACGCAGGGTGGCGTCGTAACGGTCGTATATTTTGGCGTAGGCGCGCGCGTTGTCGTCTTCGGCGGTCTGCAGCGCAGCAGCGGGCGACTTCAGCTCGTTCTTCCACAGCGAAATGCGCGACACGGCGCGGCGGATTTCCTGCTTGTCGGTGGTCTTGAGAATCTCCGAAATGATGCCCATCGCATCGGCCGAATCGAGGATGGAAAACGCCGGCTTCAATTCGGCAAATTTCGCGTCCTCGCGCAGCATGCGCAAGCCCATCGAGTGAAAGGTGGTGACGATCAGCCCCTTGGTGTTCACATCCTTGGTCAGCTTGGCAGCACGCTCCTGCATCTCTCGCGCAGCTTTGTTGGTGAAGGTGATGGCGGCGATCGAACTGGGTTTGTAGCCACACTCGCTAATCAGATAGGCGATCTTGTGCGTAATGACGCGCGTTTTGCCCGAGCCAGCGCCCGCCAGCACCAGCAAGGGGCCGTCGAGATACTTTGCCGCTTCGCGTTGGGGAGGGTTGAGCAGGGACAACATGAGCGGCGGATTTTACCACTGCCATGGCAGCGATTGGCAGGACCAAAAATAATGCGTATTGTTCCGCCTGCCGTCGTCTGAGCGGTAATAACCATAATCAAAGGGGGTAGTAGAAAATGAATAAATATATTGCGCTGGCCATGGGTGTGGCAGTGCTGAATTCAGGCTGCGCGTCTATCGTGAATGGGCACAACCAAAGCCTTTCGGTGCAAGCTCGCAGCAAAGGCGATCAGGTTGCAGATGCCAATTGCAAACTCAGCAATGACAAGGGCGTGTGGTACCTCAAAACACCTGGTTCCACCACGGTGCGGCGTAGCTATGAAGACTTGGCGGTTTTGTGCGAAAAGCCTGGGTTGGAGGCGGGTTTGACCAGCGCTAAATCGTCGACCAAGGCGATGGCGTTCGGCAATATCCTGTTCGGCGGAGTGATCGGTGTTGGTGTCGATACGATATCCGGTGCGGCCTACGATTATCCTGACGTGATTTTGGTGGACATGGGTGTGAATCAGGTGATCGCGCCTGTGGTGGTGGCACCCGTTCAGGAAATCAAGGTCAGCAACTAAATCGCCATACCCGAAAATAAATCATGCGGAGCTTCATCAACTTTTCTTTTTATCTAAGGAGTTTGGAGATGCATTACCCATTATTGGGAACATTGATGGTCGCGGTAGCTTTATCCGGTTGCGCGCTTGGTGTCCCTAACTACAGTCCGCGTTATGAAGTAATCGATCAACTTAAAACAAAGTCTATCGGAAAGCTTGCAGTAGGCGATTTTCAACCCAGCGATCCCAAGGCTGACGTAAACCACATCACGCTGCGAGGCTCGCCGCTGTCACCCGAAAACGGCACTTTTTCGGATTACCTTGAAAATGCCCTGCGCACCGATCTCGCCGAGATTGGCGTTTACGATCCGGCCGCAGGCACCCGGCTGGACGCGACCCTGCTGAAGAACGACATTGATGTTTCCGGGTTTAGTACGGGCACCGGCGTACTGGAAGTGCGTTTGAGTGTGAGCAAGCAATCGAAAATCACGTTTGAAAAAACCTATACAGCAAACACGCAGTTCGATTCATCATTTGTTGGTGCGGTGGCAATCCCAAAGGGCCAGGCTGAATACCCTAATCTCGTCCGCACCCTGTTGCAGCAGGTTTATCTCGATGCCGCCTTTATTGATGCGGTGAAAAAACCATGAATACTAAAATTCATTCTTTGAGCGCCACACGATTGCTGCCCGCGCTGCTGACTTCGTTGCTGCTGCTAGGCGGGTGTTCGCATCAAATTGCGATTGGCCCGCTGGACACCCCCAAGCGTGTTGAGACAAGTTTGAACGCCAAAAAAGCGGCCTACGTCATGACCGACATTGACCGGGCAAAACAGGTCCATTCTGAAGGTGGCGGCGGCGACAAGATTAACTATTTTCCGTATCGGGATTTGGAAAAGTCGATTCGTGATGCAATGCGTGCCGTGTATTCCGACGTGATCGTGGTCAAATCAGCCTCAGATGTCGAGACGATCAAAGCCAGCAATATTTCGTTTATTTTTACGCCGGATATCGTTACGACTTCCAGTTCAAGCTCGCTGCTGACCTGGCCCCCCACGCAGTTCATGGTTACGTTGTCATGCGTAGTGGTGGATGCAAACGGCAAGGAAGTGACGCGTTTCAAAGTGAGCGGGGAAGGCAAGGCAGAGTTCTCGGAGTTCAAAAATGACTTTGGGCTTGCTGGCCGGCGCGCGGCAACCGATGTATCAGAAAAGCTTAAGCAAGTCATTCAGGCCAATGCATTGCTGAACTGATGGTGCCCTGATTAAGCCCCCGCCTGTTGTGTGCAGGCGGGGGCTTTTTTATGCGCGAGTTAGCTGGACGCGCCGAATTCGCGATTGAAATACGCGTTGATGGCATCCGATTCGTACAACCAGGTTTGCTGGCCGTTGTCATCGGTGATCAGCAGGCAGGGCACCTGCGGTTTGCCACCGCCTGCGATGAGTGCAGCGCGGTGTGTTGCATTGTTTCGGGCGTCGCGCAGTTCGATGTTGAGCGACAGCCGTTTCATTACACGACGGCTCTTCAGGCAGAACGGACAAGTAGGGAAATGGTACAGCGCCAGTTTGCGCGTGCGCGCGTCGATGGCGCGCTGCTCGGTTTCGGGACGCACGATGCCCTTGGGTTGCGTGAGCCAGTTTCCCAGCAGCAGGAAAGGGCTGAGGATGAGGCGCAGGGTTTTGAAAAACAGACGAATAACGGGTTTCATGAATGAGGTGACACGTGGAGTTCAGGCGGGGGGCGTTATGATGCGAGGGACGCAAAGCACACGACGAAACCGTATTTTATATGCCGACCTATGCCATTGGCGACCTTCAAGGGTGCCATGATTCTCTTCTGCGCCTGTTGGACGAACTCAAATTCGACGCGAAGGCCGACCGGCTGCTGTTTGTAGGTGATCTGGTCAATCGTGGCCCCGATTCGCTGGCGGTGTTGCGATTCATCAAAAACCTGGGCGATGCCGCCATCAGTGTGCTCGGCAACCATGATTTGCACTTGCTGGCGTTGGCCGAAGGCTTTGGCCGCATTCACAAGGGCGACACGCTCGATGCGGTTCTGGCTGCGCCCGACTGCGATGAATTGCTGCACTGGCTACGCCAGCAGAAACTGGCCTGGTGCGAAGGTGAGTTTTTGATGGTGCATGCGGGTGTGCTGCCCGGTTGGACGGTGGAAGACACGATGCAACGGGCGGCTGAGGCTGAGGCTGTGTTGCAGGGTGCACATTACCGGGATTTCTTTGCGCAGATGTACGGCAATGTGCCGGTTGCCTGGGACAACAGCCTGCATGGGATCGAGCGCCTGCGCATGATCGTCAACACCTTTACCCGACTGCGTTATTGCACGGCCGAGGGCGAGATGGATTTCCATCACAAGGGTGCGCCAGGCACACAACCGGCTGGATGGCTGCCGTGGTTCGAGGTGCCGGGACGCAAAAGTGCCGAGGCCACGATCATCATCGGCCATTGGTCGACGCTGGGACTCATTAACCGGCCAGACCTGATTGCGCTGGATACCGGCTGTCTATGGGGCAAGACCTTGACTGCGATCAGGCTGGAGGATCGGCAGGCGTTTGCGGTGAAGTGTCCGCAGGCGTCGCACCCGAAATCCCGGTAAGACCCAAAAGCCTGGCGGTGGCCGCTTCGGCCAGAACGGCCAGATCGCGCCGGTGGCCATTGGGCAGTATCGGTTCGCCAAAATGGAGTTCGGCAATGAGGCCGGGTTCGCTGACAATATGCTTCAGGCTCTGCCACATGTTGATTTGGTCGATATATGCGGGCGCCGCGCTGTATTCGCCCGCCAGGGTACGGTAGCGCAGGGCGGCCGGCACGATGGGGCAGTTCAGTTCGACTGCCGGTTGCAACAGCGAGGGCAAAAAGCGCCGCAATCCAAGCCCATCGCTGGTGGTGCCTTCGGGGAACACGGCCACCCAGGCGCCGCCTTGCATCAACGCGCGCATGTCGGCGTTGACGCGCGCGGTGTCGGAACGGCGCTCGCGTTCGATAAACAGGGTGCCGGTCTTGCAGGCCAGCCAGCCGGCTATCGGCCATTCCCGCACTTCGGCCTTGGAAACAAAATGTACGTGCCGGGCCGCGTAAATCAGGTAAATATCCAGCCACGATACGTGATTGCACACCAGCAGCGCGCCGCTTGGCAGATTGGGTGGGGCGGCGATTCGAGCGCGTACTCCCAGCACGTTGAGCAGACCTTGCGACCAGGCCATGATGGCTCGGTCGCGTTGTGCCGGGCGGAGCAAGGGAAAAACCACGCCTGCCAGCGTCACCCCCAGGACGAGATGCAGCATCAACAGACTGATACGGATGATGCGGCGGAGGAAGGCGGGTAAAGGGGCGAGGCTCACATGCTCATTGTAAGGTGCTTCCTGCATGTACTCGAAGGGATTAACGGACAGGGCGAGACGGTTAGGGAGACGCTGATTTATTCGTCTCACCGGCGAAAGCCGGTGTCCAGTTGATTGATTTCACTGGGTTCCGGCTTTCGCCGGAATGACGAAAGTGGAATAAATCAGCGTTCCCTTAATTTCGACAAGCCGGAGATCGTGGCTTTACGCGATGAAACGGCGGGCATAGCTGCGGTTGAGTTGCGCCATCGGCAACAGCATCAGCAGGTCGGCCGTGTTGAAATCAGGGTCCCAGGCAGGTTCGCCGCATACCATCGCACCGAGCCGGCTGTAGCCCTTGATCAGGGGTGGCAGCGCGGCGGTCCGCCCATCGTCGAGTGATTCGAGCGGCAGGCGGGTACGCGGGGCGACGCGCCATTCAAGCGGCGCCAGCGCACGTTCAGCCAATTGGCGATACACGCTGGCAGCGATATGGCCGCCGTCGGCCATTCCAATGCTGGCGCACCCGACCGCGTATTCGTATCCATAGCGCGTCATGTAGTCGGCCAGTCCCATCCACAGCCGTGCAATGACCGTACCGCTACGGTGTGCCGGATGCACGCATGATCGACCCAGTTCAGCCATGCGTGGGCGCAAGAAATTGAGTCGGGACAGGTCGAATTCTTCTTCGGAGTAATAGCTTCCGATGCGCTGGGCGGCCTCGGGCGGGAGAATGCGGTAGGTGCCGACGACTTTGCCGTTGGTGAGTTCACGCACCAGCAGGTGATCGCAGAATGGATCGAAGCGGTCGATGTCATGCCCTGGCAACACGGTCGACAGGTGTGCCCCCATTTCTTCTGAAAACACCTTGTAACGCAAACGCTGCGCTTCGCGGATTTCGCAATCATCCACCGCCAGTGACAGGTGATAACGGCTGCCGGAAGCAGGGCGGGTGTTGCTGCGGACGTCGAGCATGGGGGCTTTCTTCCTGGAAAGCGCCCAGCTTAAAGAGACTCTTTTAACGCCGTGTGACGTTCAGGTTGCGGAACGATGAAGCTATCCCGTGCTGCTGCCTGATCAGTGCGATACGCGCGTAGTCCCGCCGCTTGATAACACGCGCACGCGATCGCCTGCCTGGAATGTTTCGTCAGCGGCCTGGGTAATGGCGATCAATCGGCCCGAATCCAGTTTGATGGTGATTTCCACCCCCTTTTGACGGGTGACCCCTTCTTCTACGGCCGCACCGCCCAAGCCACCCAATACAGCGCCCACTGCTGCCCCCACCACGCTGCCTTTGCCACTGCCGACCGTGCTGCCGGCCACGCCACCGACAATGGCTCCGGCACCTGCGCCGATGGGTGTTTTGGTGCCTTCGATTTGCACTTCGCGTACCGATTCCACCATGCCCATCTGCACTTCCTGTACGGTGCGGGTCTGGGCGCGGCTATAGTCCTTGCCGCCCGTGCCACTGGCGCAACCGACGAGCGAAACGATCACCGTCACGAGAATAGAAGACGTTAAAACTCCGAGCGAGATTTTCATGATGATTTACCCATGGTTGTCATTTTCCCAATACAGGCAAAGAGTGAGCCGCCCGGTTTTAGTTGCACGGTGGGCGAGGTCTAAAGCGTCTTGCCGAACGTGGCCTTGAACTGCCCGGCGATAACTTCACGGGTGGGGGTATGGTTCTGCCCACCGCGATGCCCGATCTTGATCGAGCCCATCAGGCTTGCCAGCTGGCCGGTGGTTTCCCAATCCCAGCCATGGGCAATGCCATAGAGCAGGCCGGCGCGGAACGCATCGCCACATCCGGTGGGATCGACCACCGTTTTGGCCGGAACGACAGGAATGTCGATCTGGCGACCTTCGACATAAAACCGTGACCCTTCCTCTCCGCGTGTAACCACCAGACACTTTACTTTGGTAGCCAGCACCTCGAGCGACAGCTCGGTACGTGCCTGCAGCAGTTCGGCCTCGTAGTCGTTGAGGGTGACGTAATCCGCAAGTTCAACCATTTCCAGCAGTTCGCTGCCGGAAAACAACGGCATGCCCTGGCCGGGATCAAACACGAACGGGGTGCCGGCTGCGTGAAACTGGCGGCAGTGGCTGAGCATGCCGTCGCGGCCGTCGGGCGAGACAATGCCCAGGCCGATATCTCGCGCTTGCGACGCATCGTTTTCGTGCGAGAAAAACATCGCGCCAGGGTGGAAAGCGGTGATCTGGTTGTCGGCCAGATCGGTGGTAATGAAGGCCTGTGCGGTGTAGCTGCCCGGCATGTTGCGGATCGCCTCGCGCGAGATGTCGAGCGCATCCAGTCGATCAGCGTAGAGACTAAAGTCTTCGCCGACGGTTGCCATGATGACGGGCTCGCCACCCAGCAGTTTCAGGTTGTAGGCGATGTTGCCTGCGCAGCCACCAAACTCGCGGCGCATTTCCGGAACCAGAAATGACACGTTCAGCATGTGAATCTTGTCGGGCAGGATGTGGTGTTTGAAGTGATCCTGAAACACCATGATGGAATCGAAGGCGAGGGAGCCGCAGATGAGGGTACGCATGGGAAGGTGGGGTGATGGAAGACAGCCTGAATTATACGCAGGCTGTCTGCGCACGCTTGCCGCCTCCTTCGCCTCATTGACTGGAATGAGGGAAAACGGCGCTTAGGCGTGAGTTACAGTCAGGCCGCGAGTGAATCCTTGTCCTGGTCGGCGATGGCGCGCAGCATCAGAATGTCGCGGTAGACGTGTGGTTCGAAGCCGATTCGCGTGCCGCCGCGATTGTCGTAGATCAGTTCATCGAAGAAGGCGCTGGCGTCCGGCGTTTTCCACACCTTGACCAACTCTTCCAGAAGCAGTGGATAGGTTTCGAGCCCCGCGCCCTCCTCATTGTTATTCGAAGTGCTCTGACCCGAAAGGTCGATATTGAAATAGCGGCGGCACTCGGTACTGGCTGTCGCATAACCGGCGGTATCGCCTTCGCGCTGAAGCAGATCGAGCAGCAACAACCAGGGGACAGGTGATTCGTCGGGTGCGACACGCAGGTGTTCCTGTAGCAGGTGCACGGCGAGTTCGCCATGACCATGCGCCATGTATACCTCGGCCTGGTCAAGAATATCGTCCTTGACCTCGGTGCTTGCGGCTTCGAGCAGGGACATTTCAGGCGGCTGTTGTGACGCGGGCGCGACGACAGGGGGCGATGGCCGTGAGGCCTCATGCAAGGACGGCATGGCATCGGGCGGCGTCCAGGCGGTGTCGTCCATCATCACGATCGGGTGGCGACTGCGGCTGCGCCGATGCAGTCCAGCCACCAACAGCCCGCCTCCCGCGACCAGGCCAGCGGCGAGCAAATACAGCGGCCATTGTGCGGGCTGTTTGGCGGCAGGTGGTGAGGCTTTCGGGGCGGTGGTTGCGCGTTGAGCTTCAAGTTCGAGATTGCGTTGCTGCAAGGAGGCCAGTTGGGTTTCCAGATGCGCAAGCTTGCGCGTGAGCGCCGTGTTCTCGTCCGACATTTCGGTTGTGGTCAGCGGTTCCGGGCGTGGCAGCGTCAAGTCTGGAAGATTGGTATCGAGCCGCAGGGCGAGCGCAGCATGGGCGGCGCTACCATGTTTGCCGGATAGCACCAGGCGTGGAGCGGCAGCCGAAGCGTTGGCTGGCACGCGCGCTATTGCTGGTTGTGAAGTTGAAGTTGCCAGGCGGGGAGAGGTGGCACGGGCCCGCTGGGTGTTGCGAGGGGCTTTGCGAGTAGTGCGTGGTTTCGGCGTGGTGGTTGATGCAGCGGGTATGGCTTCGGCAACAGGCTCGCTGCGGCTGATCGCAACTGTTTCCGCCAGCGTGGGTGGATCCAGCAGAATGACGTAATCGCGCTTCAAGCGTGTCTCGCAGTCGGACACCAGCACAAATTGCGCTATGGGGTCATGAATGGCTTGAAGCGTACGGATATGCAGCACGGCGTGACTGCCGGACTGCTCAATGCTTAACTGGGTGCGAACCAGCGGTGCGATGGCGGCGGCGCTGGAATCGAGGCTGAAGCAGTCGGCAGTGATATTGGGTGTGGTGCCTGTGAGTGCGACCGTGGCGTGGAGAGGTTGCCCCAGGTACGAGCGCACCTTGAGTTCACCCAACCCAAGGGCGGCGGCGGAACCAAAGTGGAACAGACTTAACAGGAGGCAAACAGTTTTTATTTTCACGTGGCCACTATTAAAAGAAATACTCCATGTATTCCGGCTATTTAGCACTGAAACTTAAGCTGGCCGCGCAATATTGGCATGGTTTTTGGATTTAGTCAGCACATGAGTACCAGCCCCCAGGTGATGATGACATTCATCAGCGCAAGCATGACTGCCGCACTGCCCATGTCCTTGGCGCGCTTGATGAGGAGATGGTGGTCCAGCGAAATGCGGTCAACAGCTGCTTCAACTGCTGAATTCAGCAGTTCGACGATCAAGACGCCCAGTACCGCGGCGATCATCAGAGCGCGTTCGATTCCGGTTTCGCCCAGATAAATCGCCAGTGGAATCAGCAGCAGCGCCAGAAACAGTTCCTGGCGGAAGGCGTCTTCGTGTTTGAACGCGGCGGCGAGCCCCGCCCACGAATAGCCCGCTGCATTCAGCACACGTCGCAGGCCGGTCTTGCCCTTGAACGGGCTGGCAGGTTCGTTCATGCCGCCGGTTTATAGGTCAGGTCGAGTTCGCGTGCGGCCTTGACGTCGTCCAGACGGCGAACTGGCAGGCTGTAGGGCGCACCTTTTACCAGCGCCGCGTTGGTTTCGGCTTCGTGCTTGATGGCTTTCATCGCCTCAATGAAGCCGTCCAGCGTTTCGCGGCTTTCGGTTTCGGTGGGTTCGATCAGCAGGCATTCCGGCACCAGTAGCGGGAAATAGGTGGTCGGCGCGTGATAGCCATAGTCGAGCAGACGCTTGGCGAAATCCATCGCGGTGACGCCGGTGGTTTCCTTCAATCGCTTCAGTGTGACGATGAACTCGTGGCTGGCGCGGCGCGTCGGGAACGCCAGATCGAAACCGGCTTCGCGCAGCTTGACCATCAGGTAGTTGGCATTGAGCGTGGCGTATTCGGCGACGCGGTGCATGCCGTCGCGGCCCAGCAGAAGGGCATAAATGTAGGCGCGCATCAGCACGCCCGCATTGCCCATGTTGGCCGACATGCGGCCAATCGATTGCGGCAGGTCGGCTTCGGTTGCCAGGCGGTAGGCGCCGTTTTCGTTCAGCACCAGCGGAATTGGCATGAAGGGCAGCAGCCGCTTCGATACGCCCACCGGGCCCGCGCCCGGTCCACCGCCGCCGTGCGGGGTGGAGAAAGTTTTGTGCAGGTTCATGTGGATGACGTCAAAGCCCATGTCGCCGGGGCGCACCTTGCCCAGAATCGCGTTGAGGTTGGCGCCGTCGTAATAGGAGAGGCCACCCGCGTCGTGAACGATTTTCTGGATCTCGGAGATGGTTTTTTCGAACACGCCCAGCGTCGACGGATTGGTCAGCATCAGGCCAGCGGTTTGTGGGCCGACGGCGGCTTTCAGCGCGTCGATGTTGACGCTGCCGGTCGAATCGGTGGGGATCTCTTTTACCGTGTAGCCACACATCGTGGCCGTAGCCGGGTTGGTGCCGTGCGCCGCGTCCGGCACGATGATCTCGCGCCGTGCGGTGTCGCCGCGCGCATCGTGATAGGCGCGAATCATCGCCACTCCGGCGAATTCGCCATGCGCGCCCGCCATTGGTGCCATCGACACACCGGCCATGCCGGTGACGTCCTTCAGCATTTCCTGCAGATCGAACATGCTGGCGAGGAAACCCTGGCCGGTATCGTCCGGGCTTGCCGGATGGCGTGCCAGAAACTGCGGCAGCATCGCCAGCGAATTACACGCGCGCGGGTTGTACTTCATCGTGCACGAACCGAGCGGGTAGAACTGCGTGTCGATCGAGAAGTTCTTCTGGCTCAAGCGCGTGTAGTGGCGAACCACGTCGAGTTCGGATACTTCGGGCAGGGCCGGTGCATCCTTGCGCCGCAAACTGGCGGGCAGGTCGTCGAGATTGCCCCCAGTGGCAGGCATTTGGGCGGCAGCGGTGCGGCCGGGACGGGAGTGGTCGAATATCAGCATGGTAAAAACCTTGTTATCCG
The DNA here is from genome assembly GCA_031426895.1 of Thiobacillus sp. Taxonomy (GTDB): domain Bacteria; phylum Pseudomonadota; class Gammaproteobacteria; order Burkholderiales; family Thiobacillaceae; genus Thiobacillus. The sequence continues at coordinate 52,931 of JASJPE010000005.1, forward strand.
CGAAGAGCGCGAAGGGACGCGAAGAAAACCGAAGAACAATTCCCCGGTTTTTTGGGTTTTCCTTCGTGCTTCTTCGCGCGCTTCGCGGATGAAAAAAATCACTTCAAAGCAGCCAGTGCGGCATCGTAATTGGGTTCCTGCTTGATCTCGGGCACCAGCTCCGAGTACAGCACCTTGTTGTTCTCGTTGAGCACAACCACGGCACGTGCGGTGACGCCGCAGAGCGGACCGCTGGTGATGGCTACGCCATAGTTTTGCATGAACTCCGCGCCGCGCATGGTGGATAGGGTGACTACGTTGTTGGTGCTCTCGGCGCCGCAGAAGCGGCTCATGGCGAACGGCAGGTCAGCCGAGATGATCAGCACCGCGGTGTTGCCGACGGCGGCATCGTTGAATTTTGTGGTCGAGATGGCGCACACCGGCGTGTCGAGGCTGGGGACGATGTTGAGGATCTTCTTTTTGCCGGCGAAATCGGCCAGCGAGATGTCGGCCAGATCCTTGTTGACCAGTTTGAAATCGGGCGCCGTGTCGCCGACCTTGGGGAAGGTGCCTGCGACGTCGATGGGGGTACCGCCTAAAGTCACTGCCATGTTTGCTCTCCTTGAAAATCATATTTATCCGCGAAGGACGCGAAGTGGCGCGAAGGAAAACCCAAAAGAACGCTTTTGATCTTCTTCGTGTCCTTCGCGCCCTTCGCGGATGAAAAATCAGTTTTTATACGCGCACGGCGGCGCCTCGCGCCGCTTCGACAGGATACGTTCCAACTGTTGCACGTAATGGTCGAGGTCGGCGACGGTTTTGGTTTCAGTGACGCATACCAGAATCGCCTGGCCGAGCTCGGGATACCAGCCGGAAATATCCAGTCCGCCGAGGATGCCTTGCGCACGCAGTGCACGCAGCACGTCACGGGCGTTGTCGTTGAGCTTGAGCACGACTTCGTGAAAGGCGGGAGAAGCAAACGCGCGCGTCACGTTCGGAATCGCCGTCAGCCTGTCAGCCAGCACCATCGTGCCGGCGTGGCTGGCCGCAGCCACCTTGGCCAGGCCTTGCGGTCCCAGCAGCGCCATGTATTGCGTGGCCGCGGTGACGACCAGACCCTGATTGGTACAGATATTGGACGTGGCTTTGGAGCGGCGAATATGTTGCTCGCGCGCCTGCAAGGTCAAAGAAAAGCCCGGCTTGCCGTCGAGATCGACCGTACGGCCGACGATGCGTCCCGGCATTTGTCGCACGAAATCCTGGCGGCAGCACATGAAGCCGAAGTAGGGGCCGCCCGAGGCCATCGGCGCACCGAGCGGCTGGCCTTCACCTACGGCGATATCGGCGCCTGTCTGCCCCCATTTTCCGGGCGCTTCCAGCACGGCGAGCGTGGTGGGGTTGACCAGTGCGATGGCCAGGGCGCCTTGTGCGTGTGCCCAGTCGGTCATCGCGTGCACGTCTTCCAGCACGCCGAAGAAGTTGGGTTGCGGGATGACCAGTCCGGCGAAACTGCCGGCGTCGGTGGGCAGCAGGGTTTGCCCTGTGGCGGGATCGTATTCAAGCTCAACCAGCTCGATACCCTGGTTCCTGACCGTGGTGTGGACCACGCGACGATAGATCGGGTGTACGGTTTTCGGTATCAGCACGCGGCGCGAGGTTTTGTGCGTGCGCACCGCCATCAGCACCGCTTCGGCCAGCGCTGTGGCGCCGTCGTAAAGTGAGGCGTTTGATACATCCAGCCCGGTCAGCCGGGTCATCATGGTCTGGTATTCGTAGATCAGCTGCAGCGTGCCCTGCGAGGCTTCGGCCTGATACGGCGTGTAGGCGGAATAGAACTCGCCGCGCGTGGTGATCTGCCAGATTGCAGCCGGGATGTGATGCTCGTAGACGCCGGCGCCAATGAAGTTGGACCAGAAGCCATCAGCAGACGCGCGTTCCTGCATCAGCCGTGCTACGGCCATTTCCGGCAGACCATCGGGCACGTCTTTCAGCTTGCCGGTTTTCAGCGCGGGCGGGATTTCATCGAACAAGTCTTCAATGCTGGCGACGCCAATGGCGCCGAGCATGGTGGAGACGTCTTCTTCAGTGTGGGGGATGAAGGGCATGGTTAAAACCTTGTTATCCGTGAAGGAACGCGAAGAAAATCAAAGATAAAACTCATGGCTTCTGAGTCTTGCTTCGCGTCTCTTCGCGTCCTTCGCGGATGAAAAAATTAGTGGGCCTCCGACTCGACCAGCTTCTGGTATGCAGCGGCATCGAGTAGTCCGGCGACATCGCTGGCGTTGGCGGGTTTGATCTTGAACAGCCAGGCGGCGTAGGCGTCCTGGTTCACCGACTCGGGGCTGGATTCGACGTCACCGTTGGCGGCGATCACTTCACCGGCAACCGGTGCGTAAACGTCGGATGCTGCTTTCACCGATTCGACCACGGCGCATTCCTCGCCTTTGGTCAGCGTGCGGCCGGCAGCCGGGCTTTCGATGAACACCATGTCGCCCAGCAGATCCTGCGCGTGGTGAGTGATACCCACGGTCAGCGTGCCGTCGGCTTCGACGCGCACCCATTCGTGGCTGGGGGTGTATTTGAGGTCAGCGGGAATACTCATGGTTGCTCCTTGGTTTTGGGATATCCGCGAAGGACGCGAAGGGGCGCGAAGAAAATCAAAAATGACTGGGGTTTTACTTCGCGCTTCTTCGCGTCCTTCGCGGATAAAAAATCAGATCATTATTTTGCCGTTGCGCACAAAGGGATATTTCACCACTTTGGCTTTCAGTTTCTTGTCGCGGATTTCAACCTCGACCTCGTCACCCGGCGCGATGCCGAGCGGAATACGGGCGAGTGCAATCGATTGCTGCAGTGTAGGCGAGAAGGTGCCGGAGGTGATTTCGCCCGCACCATTTTTGGTAATGACCTTTTGATGGCCGCGCAACACACCCTTGTCGAGCAGCAGCAGGCCCACGAGCTGTTTGTTGATCTCGCTTTTTTCCAGTGCCGCGCGGCCGACGAAGTCGCGTTCGGTCTTCATATCCACTGTCCATGACAAGCCGGATTCCAGCGGCGACTGGGTTTCGTCCATGTCCTGGCCGTAGAGGTTCATCCCGGCTTCGAGCCGCAGCGTGTCGCGTGCGCCGAGGCCGATCGGCTTGCCGCCCGCCTCAACCAGCGCTTTCCAGAAGAAAGGCGCGGATTTCGCCAGCACCATCACTTCGTAGCCATCTTCACCGGTGTAGCCGGTGCGGGCGATGAACATTTCACCCATGGCGGCGGCGTTAAAAGGTTTGAGATTGGTTGTGATGCTGTCGACGCCGGGCAGCGCCTCGTTCAGCGCCTGCGTGGCGTTGGGACCCTGAATGGCGATCATGGCCAGGTCGCGGCGCGGGGTGAGCGTGAGGCCCATTTCCCAGTCGGCGTTCATTTTTTCCATCCAGGCGAGGTCTTTTTCTGCCGTACCGGCATTGACCACCAGACGGAACCAGGACTCGTCCATGAAATAGAGGATGAGGTCGTCGATGACGCCGCCTGCTTCATTCAGCATGCACGAATACAGGGCCTTGCCCGGCACCTGCAGCTTGTCGATGTTGTTGGCGACCAAGCGGCGCAGGAAGGCGCGCACGTTGGCGCCCTTGATATCCAGCGGCAGCATGTGCGAGACATCGAACAGCCCGCAGCCGGTGCGTACAGTGTGATGTTCCTCGATCTGCGAGCCGTAGTTGACCGGCATGTCCCAGCCGCCGAAATCGACCATTTTGGCGCCGGATTCGCGGTGGGTCGCGTTGAGCGGGGTGAGCTTGAGTGCAGTTTGATCGGGCATGGGGATACCAAAATAATAAAGAGATAAAGCGCGGGTGCGCCCCACCCCTCTGTCCTTGGTACCTGAGAGATTACGGCGGTCTGGATGGTTGAAATCCAGACCGCCGCTGCCCCTTCGGTGGCGGCTGGCTGATTTGAAACTCAGCGCCCGCGCTCTCCAGAGTGTTCCTGTTGTTGCGGTCCGGTTTACCTGAGCGATTCCGGGTGGGTTACGCCTTCGGTGGCGGCCTGGTTGATTCAACCTGCACGCGCTCTCCCGCAACGGGAAGGCGAACTATACCGAAGAAGCGATCCGCCAGCCAGCTTTGAACAAGGTTCGGGACAAGCTCAATACGTCAGTTGCAGATCGAAGCCCATGGGCGCCAGATTGCGTACGGTCAGCGGCAGGCTCAGGGCTTGTTCGCTGCGCGGCGGGATACCGCTTGCAATGCGCTGGGTGTCTTCCAGATATTCGCTGGGCGCGAAGCTGCGCCGTGCCAGGGGACGGTTGCGTTGATCGGTCAGGGTGAGCACCAGAACCGGCCAGGCCTGCACGTGATGAGCCCGGTTGCCAAGCGTGAGGGTGAGTTTGAGGCGGCCGCTGGTTTCGGTCTGCAGATCGGAGCCGACGATTTGCAGCAAGGCCAGATTTTTAGGCAGCGAAAGGCTGCAACCGGCCACGGCACAGACCTGTTCGAATGCCGGACGGGTCTGCGGCAGCCGGCTGACGAGGGTGTCGCGCAGGAAGTAGGCAGATTGTGCCAGCAACACCAGTAGCAGCAGCGTGCTGGCGATCCCCCACACCCAGGGACTGATGCGGCGTGAGGGGGTCCGGAGTCGCGCGGAACCGGGCATGGGCGTGGCATATTCGATGCGAGCAGCAGGCGGGTTGGCGGCATGGGCTGATGTTGCGGCCGGATGGTCCTGCGCGGCGGGTGCGTTCGGATACGCCGACGTGTCGTAGACCTGCGGCATGGGGCCGGGATCGTCCGATACGGTAATGTTGGGGTCGATGAGGATGATCGAGGGCAGATCGAGCGGGTCTACGCGCTGGGTAATGCCACGCGGCGTATCGGCTGGAGGCGTCTCCTCTGCGGTGTCGGCTGTCTCGTTGACAACCTCGCTGGGGAGATCTTGCAAAGTGGGGGCAGGGCTGGTTTCGTGAAGTTCGGATTCGAGGGCCTCAGTCTCTTCTTCCGGCTGAGGCACTTCGATGATCTCGGGTTCGACCGGTGGAAGCGGCGAACCATCTTCCATCAGCAGGCTCAGGTGCGCATCGAAGGCGGCACCGCATACGCTGCATTGCACCCAGCCCAGCGCGGCGTCGAGTTGGTCGGTTCCGAGGCGGAACACGCTGACGCAATGCGGGCAGGTGGTACGGTAGCTCACTGCTTGATGCCCGCCAGGCGGCCCCAGCCTTCGTCGATTTCGGGTGGCTCGAAGTCAAACCAGTTGCGGTATACCACCATGACCTCTTCGGCTTGCTCGGCCAGGATGCCGGACAGCACCAGTTGACCGCCCGCCCGTACGCGACCAGCCAGGAGCGGCGCCATGCCCTTGAGTGGATTGGTGAGGATGTTGGCCACGACGATGTCATATGGCCCTGGTGCGAGTTCGCCGGGCAGGCAAAAATGGGCTGTGACCTCGTTGAGGGTGGCGTTGTCGCACGAAGCCGTCACTGCCTGGGCGTCGATATCGACGCCATCGACCCGTGCCGCACCGAGTTTGACTGCGGCGATGGCGAGGATACCGGAGCCGCAACCGTAATCCAGCAGGGTTTCGCCGCCGGCAATATGGGTGTCGAGCCAGCGCAGGCAGAGCCGGGTTGTCGGGTGGCTGCCGGTGCCGAAGGCCAGGCCGGGATCGAGTTTGAGGTTGATCGCAGTGCTGTCGGGGGCATCATGCCAGGTGGGCACAATCCACAAACGCGGCGAAATCGGAATGGGGTCGAACTGTGATTGCGTCAGGCGCACCCAATCCTGTTCGGCCACGATTTCGATGGTGTATTCAGTGGGAACGGGAACCCCTGCCTGTTTCGCCGCGGCGGCCAGTGTGTCAGCCACATTGGCGTGCTCGTCCATGAGTACCGCTGCGATGCTGTGCGGCCACAATTCGGCCGAGGGGTGGTCGGGTTCGCCGAACAGGGGCGTTTCGTCCACGGTGCCGGCATCGGCATCTTCCAGCGACACCGACAGCACACCGATTTCCATCAGCGCATCGGATAGCGGCTCAGCCTGTTTGGAGTCGACGAGGATGCGGACGGATTGCCAGGGCATGTGTGATGGGCGGTAATTAAAATGAGGAACGGGTGGTGCGTGCACCGCCGCCCGGATGGAATTAGCCCTTTTCTCCGGCCAGTTTGTGTTCCAGATAATGAATGCTGGTACCGCCGGCGATGAAAGCCGCATCGTTCAACAGGTCCTGATGCAGTGGAATGTTGCTCTGAATGCCTTCGATCACCATTTCCACCAGCGCGCCACGCATGCGGGCAATGGCCTGGTCGCGCGTATCGCCATAGGCGATCACCTTGCCGATCATCGAATCGTAGTGCGGCGGCACGTAATAGCCGTGATACACGTGCGAGTCGACGCGGATGCCGGGACCGCCAGGCGCGTGATAGTTGGTGAGTTTGCCTGGGCTGGGAATGAAGGTGGTCGGGTGCTCGGCATTGATGCGGCACTCGATGGCGTGTCCCCTGAACTGGATATCCTTTTGCTGGAACGGCAGTTTTTCGCCAGCGGCGACGCGGATCTGCGTTTGCACGATGTCAATGCCGGTGATGAGTTCGGTCACCGGGTGTTCAACCTGAACCCGGGTGTTCATTTCAATGAAATAGAATTCGCCGTTTTCGTAGAGAAACTCAAAAGTGCCGGCGCCGCGATAGCCAATCTTGCGACAGGCCTCGGCACAGCGTTCGCCAATCTTGTCCCGCAGTTTGCGGTCGAGCCCCGGTGCGGGCGCCTCTTCCAGTACTTTTTGGTGGCGGCGCTGCATCGAGCAGTCGCGTTCGCCCAGGTGGACGGCGTTGCCATGTTCGTCGGCCAGAATCTGGATTTCGATATGGCGTGGAGTCTGCAGGAATTTTTCCATGTAGACCATGGGGTTGCCGAAAAAGCTCTGGGCTTCCGAACTGGTCATGGCAACCGCGTTCAGCAGCGCGGCTTCGGTATGGACTACGCGCATCCCGCGCCCGCCGCCGCCGCCTGCCGCCTTGATGATGACCGGGTAGCCGATTTTGGCGGCGATTTTAATGATTTCGTCCGGATCTTCCGGCATCGCACCCTCGGAGCCTGGCACGCACGGCACCTTGGCTGCGACCATGGCTTGCTTGGCGGTGACCTTGTCGCCCATCAAACGGATATTTTCCGGGCGCGGGCCGATGAACGCGAAGCCGGACGATTCGACGCGCTCGGCGAAATTGGCGTTTTCAGACAGAAAACCATAGCCGGGGTGGATAGCAGCCGAGTCGGTGACTTCAGCCGCAGCGATGATCGACGGTACGTGCAGGTAGCTCTGTGTGGACGCGGCCGGGCCGATACACACCGACTCGTCGGCCAGCTTCACATACTTGGCATCGCGGTCGGCCTCGGAATACACGGCAACAGTCTTGATGCCCATTTCACGGCAGGCACGCTGGATGCGAAGTGCGATTTCGCCACGGTTAGCGATGAGAATTTTTTCAAACATAAATTTGGGGACTCAGGGCCTGATTGTTAATAGCGGTTGAAACTGCATCTTCCGTATTCCTGTTCCAGAGTCCTTTTAGCCAATAACAAACAGCGGTTCGCCGTATTCCACCGGCTGGCCGTTTTCAACCAGGATGGCCTTGATGACGCCGCCCTGGTCCGATTCGATTTCGTTCAGGAGCTTCATCGCCTCGATGATGCATAGCGTATCGCCCGCATTCACGCTCTGACCGACTTCCGCAAAATTTTTGGAGCCGGGTGCCGGGGCGCGGTAGAAGGTACCGACCATGGGCGAGCGCACAACGTGACCATCGGGCAAGGCGTCTTCAGCCGGGGCAGCGGCTACGGCCGGTGCTGCCGGGGCGTGCATCATCATTTGGGGCGCATGCGCCATCATCATGGGTGCGCCAGCAATGCTTTTGGCAATGCGGACTTTTTCTTCACCTTCGGTGATTTCCAGTTCGGCGATGCCAGAGGCTTCGACCAGATCAATGAGCTTTTTCAGTTTTCTGAGATCCATGGGGGGTCCTGTTTTGGAGGTGACGCAGGGCGTATTCCAGTGCCAGTTCGTAGCCGTATGCACCGAGACCGGACACGACGCCAACCGCGAGGTCGGAAAAATACGAATGATGGCGGAAGGATTCACGCGCGTAGATGTTGGAAAGATGTACTTCAACGAAGGGGATGGTTGTGGCAGCCAAGGCGTCACGCAGCGCGATGCTGCTGTGAGTGTATGCCGCGGGATTGATGACGATGAAGTCCACGTGGTCGCGTGCGGCCTGGTGCACGCGATCGATCAAGGCCCCTTCATGGTTGTGCTGGAAGGTTTCGACGTGGGCTCCGGCTGTTTCTCCGCGACCGACCAGCGCGCGATTGATATCGTCGAGCGTGGCAAGACCGTAGTGTCCGGGTTCGCGGCTGCCCAACAAGTTGAGGTTGGGGCCATGCAAGACCAGGACATGTGGGTGCAGACTGGGAGCCGATTTGGCCGCAGAGCGGCCGGTTCGTTTAGTCGTCATGCAGCGATTTTGCCGTAAATGAGGGGTAATTGTCCAGATATTGACGCTAAAGCACTACTTGTTGACTAACTGGCGCAAATCGGATTCAAGCATGCTGCGTGTCAGTCGTCCCAAATGGTTCCGTACGATATTGCCATTGCGATCAATCACGATCGTGTAGGGAAGTCCCCCGGTCTGGTTGCCAAGTTGGCGTATCAGGCTGTAAGCGCCATCTTCTCCGATCAGAATAGGATAGTTGACCGGGAATTGCTGCAAAAATCGCGTGACGTTGGCCGGATTATCCATGGCAATGCCGATAAATTCCACGCCTTTTGCACGGTATTCGGTACGTAAAGCGACAAAATCCGGCATTTCCTCGCGGCAGGGCGCGCACCAGCTGGCCCAGAAATTCAGCACCACCACCTGGCCGCGCCATTGCGATAAACGCTGTTGCTGCCCGTTGCTGTCAGGAAAACCCAGTTTCCACAGTGCTGTGGTGACAGGCTCAACTGCTTCCTGCGGCGGATTGCGCAACGTGTTCAACCATAGGCCGGCCGCCAGGGCGATCAGCGCCAGGGAAATGATATAAAAAAGGGGTTTTGCAAACGAGCCTGCCGGACGCTTCATGCTCAGTAGACCAGGTGAGAACAGGGAGCAAACAGTGGGCGCGGGGGGTTATCCGCGCCCGGTTTGGTTACAAGGTGCCGTAGGAATGCAGCCCCGACAGGAACATGTTCACGCCGAGGAAAGCGAAGGTGGTGACAAACAGCCCCACCACCGCCCACCAGGCCAGCATCGGGCCACGCAGGCCCTTGACCAGGCGGATATGCAGCCAGGCCGCATAGTTCAGCCACACGATCAGTGCCCAAGTTTCCTTGGGGTCCCATGACCAGTAGCCGCCCCAGGCTTCGGCAGCCCACATCGCGCCGAGTATGGTGGCGATGGTGAAAAAGGCAAAGCCGATGGCGATGGCCTTGTACATCATGTCGTCGATGACCTCGGGCTTGGGCAGGCGGCTGGCGAGAATGCCGCGCTGCGCCAGCAGGTAGCCCACACCGAGCATGGCCGACAGCGAGAAGGCGCCGTAGCCGATGAAGTTGGCGGGCACGTGCAGCTTCATCCACCAGGATTTGAGGGCAGGCACCAGCGGCTGGATTTCGTGTGCGCCGCGGTCGAAGGTGTACCAGAGGATGAAGCCGACGGCGGCCGAGATCACCAGCAGGACAAACGCGCCCATCTGGCGGGTCCGGTACTGGGCTTCGTAATACAGATACATCATCGCGGTGATGAGGCAGAACAGGACAAATACTTCGTAGAGGTTGGACACCGGGATATGACCGACATCGGTGCCGATCAGATAAGACTCGTACCAGCGCACCATCAGGCCGGTAAAGCCCATGGCGATGGCTGACCAGGTCAGGACGCTGCCGGTTTTCATGGTGAAGTCGGAGCGCGCCAGCAGGCCGGCCCAGTAAGTCAGCGTGGCCAGGCCGAACAGGGCGCACATCCACATGATGGCCGCCTGGCTGGAAATCAGATATTTGAGGAAGAATGCTTCCTCCATGCGCGCCAGACTGCCCTGGTATTGGCTGATGGCGAACAGGCTGATTGCGCCGACCGCGATGAACAGGGGACGGAATGGCTTCCAGAACCAGCCGAATATGGCCAGCGAGGGAATCGCCGCTAGCAGGATGGCTTTTTCATAGATATCCATGAATTCGCCAAAGCGCGATAAGGCAAACAATCCACCTGTCGTGACGACGATGGCAAACAGCCAGTCAAGCCAGGACAGGCGCTTCAATAGCGGGGTAGGTTGATTGAGGGCGAGTTCCATGGTGAATCTCCGGATTACCTGGCAAGCGTATCGAGTGCTTGCGCGTGTTGCGTGAATTCTGTTTCGAAATCGATCGTGTGCTTGGCGGACGACATGGCCAGTAACGCACGCCCGGGCTTGGCCAGCAGCCATATCCGGCGTTCGCGCACGTAGAGCATGAAGAATACGCCGAGCGTCAGCAAGAGCGAGCCAAAATAGACGACGTTCTGGCCGGGTGAGCGGGTGAGTTGCAGACCGGTAGCCTTGACCTCGTCGTACTGCATAAGTTGTAGATAAACCGGCGCACCATACACAAATATGTCGCTAATGCTGTTAAGGGCGTCTCGCACCAGCCAGCCTGCGGCGTCATCGGCCTTGGGGTCTGGCAGGCCCGCCTGGCGGTTGGCGATGTGCAGGGCCTCGAATGCGGCGAGTTCCAGAATGCGCAGGTAGGTGCCAGCGGCTTTGTCACGCTCAGCCTCCGGCACCATTTTCTCGATGGACTGGCCCAGTGTTTGAAAACCACCTTCGGCAAACAGCGCCAGTACCTGAGTGGCGCTGAATTTCAGCTTATCCTCGATTTCAGTGTTCCAGGCATTTTGCGGCAATGCCTGGCGAGCAAAGCGGGCAGCAATCTCGGGACGCAATGCCGCGTTCATCATGGCACCACGCAGCCGCATGAAACTGTCGATGCGGCCATCGGCATCCAGCGGCATGCGTATGTAGCGGAAAGACTCATTGGGCGATTCACGCACCCCCGACATCATGTACCAGCGGCCCTCCAGCTCCAGTGGCAACATGTAGTTGCTGAACTCGCGCGCCTGGCCACGCGCGTCACGCATCTTGTACTGGAAGCTGGGGCCGACATTGCGCAGGTGTTTTTTGTCGCTGATCGGGCTGCCGCCGAGCACGCTCATGGTGTCGCGGGGTGCCGTGGTTTCACCGCCCATGTTTTCGATGTTGAACGGACGGAAGTCGATGAATTCCAGGGTGTAATTTCCCGCTTCGCTGGCCAGCGTGCTGCGCTCATGCACGGTGCCAGTGACGTCGAAAGGCGCGGCCGTCGGCGCAAACAGGTTCCAGCCACGGATGGCGAGGCGGGTTCCGCCATCCGCAAAACTGGCTTGATAAATCGCGATGCCGTCGTGGATCAGCGGGTGGTTGACGGCGATGGTGGCTTCGCGAACCTTCTTGCCAGCGCGGTCGAATATCTCGATGTCGCTTTCAAAATTCTTGGGTTGGCCGGTGGTGTAGTGTTCGATGCGGAACTGCTTCAATGCCACGGTGAATGGCAAGTCCTGCACCAGATAGCCATCGGCCACGTTCAGGAAAGCCACGCTTGCGCTGGACCCCTCGGGAATCTGCACGCTGCCACGGAATGACGGGTTGGAAGCAGACAGCCGGGAAATGGCGGGTACCTGGCTTTGCGGGATGTCGCGCTTCTCGATCTTTTTGTAACCCAGCAACTGCTGTGCCTTGAATACCAGATTACCGTCCATCAGGCCGCCAATGCAGATCATGACGATGGCTGAATGCGCCAGAAAATAGCCGAGGCGGTTCCAGCTACCGGCTTTGGCGGCAAGTAGCACGCCGTCTTCGCGCGGCAGGCTTTTGACTTTGTAACCCTGGCCTTCCAGATAACGCTGTGCACTGGCGGCGAGCGCTTCGGGTGGTTGGGTGGTGTCGGCGGAATGCTGGTGCTTGAAGGCGTTGAGCGATTGTTCGCTGACGTGCTCGCGAAAGTTCTTCATCTCGCGTGCGAAATTCGGGCTGTTGCGGATGATGCAGACACTGACTGAGGCGACCAGGAAAGTCAGGATGAGCAGAAACCAGGCGGCGTGATACACGTCATATAGGCCCAGTTTTTCGAAAACCTGAAACCAGAATGGCCCGAGCTGGATGAGATAGCTGCTGTAGGGTTCGGCTTGCTTCAGCACCGTTCCAATGATGGAGGCCACCGCAAGAATGGACAGCAGGCTGATGGCAAAACGCATTGAGCTCATCAGCTCGAATAGGGATTTGCCGAAGGAGTGCGGGGAGGGATTCATTTAGGCGGCAATGCTCTGAAGGACGCAAGTAAAAAAGGGTGACTTACGCCACCCTTTCATCGACTCAAGTGCAGCCCAAAAGTTTACCCGCAAGGGGTCGGCCGCGGTTGTAAAGCCACTAAAGTGTCAATAACCCCGCACTAGCGCAGGCCTTGAATATAAGCTGATACGGCTTTCATGTCGGCATCGGACATTTTGACAGCGATGTTGTGCATCATCTTGGCGGCGTCGTTGGTGCGTTCGAGGAGGCGGAAGCTATTCAGCTGGGTGTAAATGTAATCACTGTGCTGGCCAGACAGGCGCGGGAACTGGACAGGAATGCCTTTGCCTTGCGGGCCGTGGCACGATGCACAGGCTGGCACGCCAGCACCCTGCACGCCGCCACGATAGATCTTCTGGCCGAGCAGGGCCAGTGCCTGATCCTTGGACGTGCCAGGCTTGGGCTGCTGCGCGCTGAAATACGCAGACAGGTTCAGCATGTCCTGCGGTGTCAGCGAAGCAACCATGCCGCTCATCACGGCGTTTTTACGTGCGCCTGACTTGAAATCGGTAAGTTGTTTGTTAAGGTATTCAGCGTTGAGGCCTGCCAGCTTGGGGTTGGCAGCAGCCACGCTGTTGCCGTCAGCTGAGTGGCAACCAGCACAAACCTGATTGACAATAGTTTCTGCCGCCTTGGGATCGCCTTTGCTGGCCGGGGCTGCAGCGGGGGTGTTGGCAAAAGCGGAAGAGGCGGCCAGAGCGGCAACCAAAGAGACGACGAGTTTCATCAAAAGCTCCTGAAGCTTGCAAAACTTGGGAAAACGGGTAGTTTAGCGGCAACTAATATGACTGCCAAGCCCGTGCTCAATCGCGCCCATTTCCATACCTCGGTCGCCCAGTTGCGCGATTTGCCCTATAGCCGCGCCGAAGTGGCATTTGCCGGGCGATCAAACGCCGGGAAATCGAGTGCAATCAATCTGTTAACCAGAATCAACCGTCTGGCCTATACATCCAAAACGCCGGGCCGCACCCAGCTGATCAACTTTTTTGAGCTGGATGCCGACACCTATCTGGTTGATCTGCCTGGGTACGGTTATGCGAAAGTGCCGCCCGCAGTGAAGGCAAAATGGGAAGGATTGCTGTCGCGCTATCTGCAGGAACGTGATGCACTGGTTGGGATGGTGCTGATCATGGACGCACGACATCCGCTCACCCCGCTTGATCGGCAAATGCTTGCCTGGTTTACGCCGACCGGCAAACCGGTACATATTCTGCTGTCGAAATCGGACAAACTATCCAACAGCGAGAAGGCGCTGACCTTGCGTCGGGTCAAGCAGGAACTCGCAACGCTGGAGAGCGTCACGGTACAGTTGTTTTCGAGTTTGTCCCGCCTGGGCGCCGAGGATGCGGCCGCGCTGATTGAAAGCTGGTTTCTGCAGGCACATCAGACGAGCCAGCCCGCAACCGAATAACCGTGTTGCCTTGTTCCAAACAAAAAGCCCCGACCAAGGGAGGGGCCGGGGCATTAAAAATGCCTTAAAGGGATTAAGGCATCCCGCTCAGGGAGGAGAAGCGGGAAGACGATACGAGACCGTCCACTCCATGGAGCGGGGCCACCTGCAAATAGTTCCACTCATTCTGCAAATTCTTTGGAGAAGTTTTTGAGCCTGCCACTTTCCGCTTTCCCTGCCGCACGTATGCGCCGAATGCGCCGCGACACGTTTTCACGCCGTCTGATGTGTGAGCACACGCTTACATCCAGTGATCTGATTTATCCGGTTTTTGTCCTGGATGGACAGAATAAGCGCGAGTCGGTAGGTTCAATGCCTGGCGTCGAGCGTCTATCGATCGATTTGTTGCTGCCGGTGGCAGAAGAGTGTGTGCAACTGGGCATCCCCGCTTTGGCGCTGTTTCCAGTCATTGATGCGGGGCTGAAAACACTGGGCGCTGAAGAAGCACTCAATCCTGATGGCCTGGTGCCACGCACGGTGGCGGCGTTGAAAAACCACTTTCCTGAACTGGGTATCATCACCGACATTGCACTGGACCCCTATACCAGCCATGGCCAGGATGGTTTGATCGATGACAGCGGCTATGTCATGAACGATGAAACCGTGGCTGTACTGGCGCAGCAGGCGGTGGTTCATGCTCAGGCCGGAGCCGATATCGTTGCCCCGTCTGACATGATGGATGGGCGAGTGGCCGCCTTACGTGCCGCCCTCGAAGGCGCCGGTCATATTCATACCCGGATTTTGGCCTATGCTGCCAAGTACGCGTCCAGCTTTTACGGGCCATTCCGCGATGCGGTGGGTTCCTCCGCCAATCTGGGTAAAGGCAACAAGTCGACCTACCAGATGGACCCGGCCAACAGCAATGAAGCCTTGTGGGAAGTCGGGATGGACCTGCAGGAGGGCGCCGATATGATCATGATCAAGCCGGGGATGCCTTATCTGGATGTGATCCGACGTGTTAAAGACGCCTACGGCGCGCCCACTTACGCCTATCAGGTCAGTGGTGAATACGCCATGCTGAAAGCTGCGGCACAAAATGGCTGGCTCGACGAACGCGCGTGCGTGCTGGAAGCCCTGCTTGCCTTTAAACGCGCTGGCGCTGATGGCGTGCTGACTTACTACGCGCGCGATGCGGCACGGTATCTAAAGGAGTAATGCTGCTCATGGATCAAGTTATCCAATGCTATGGTCGAAAGCATAGGTATAGGAAATCAGGAGATGAGCAGCAGGAACCGCATGAAAAAACCAATTCTCTTTTTTGAAGCCAATACGTGACAATGGATTTTTCTAAAATGCTTTCAGGATTCACAAGACACCGTCGGGAGCTGGACGAGTGGGACAAAACCATTGTCGCCATCTCGCCCTACCAGCTTACAGACCTTGTCCTGCCGGAAAACAAGAATGCTTCGGACCAGCCGGATGAAAATACCGAACAGCATATTTTCAAGATTCGGCTGGCGCATTCCAATGAGCGGGTTAATTCCGCCAGCATGCTGGTGCAGCGCAAATATGCCAGCCGTGGCTATGAAGCGAGCGGCTTCCAGAAAGATCCAGAGCGCATTACGTTGATGGCCTTTCAGGAGGACAAAGTCATTGGAACACTGACTTTGGGGCTGGATTCACCCAACCCTTTGTTGGTTGAGGATTTATACAAGACCGAGATAGACAGCTTGCGCGCAGAAGGTCACAAGGTATGCGAGCTGACCAAGCTTGCGGTTGATCAAATCCATGGGTCGAAACGCATCCTGGCCTCGTTGTTCCATATTGCCTACATCTATGGCCGGGTCATGCAAGGGCATACCGATGTCGTGATAGAAGTGAATCCACGACACGTGGCCTTTTACAAGCGCATGTTGGGCTTTAACCAGCTCGGGCCGGAGCGCATGTGTAGTCGTGTGAATGCCCCTGCAGTTCTGCTGCGGTTGGAGCTCGAATATGTCGATCAGCAGATTGCGCTGCTGGGAGGCAAATCCGATGCCGCAAGTGGCGTACGTTCGCTCTACCCCTATTTCTTCAACAAGAATGACGAAATCGGCATAACCAATCGCCTGAGCTACGGAGAATAGGGCCTGTCCGCCAGCAAACGTATTGATGTTTACCTACGAGACCGCATTCTCACGGAATATTGGCTGGCTCACGCCTGACGAGCAGCAAAGCCTGCGGCACAAGCGGGTCGCCATTGCCGGTATGGGCGGCGTGGGCGGTTTCCATCTGTTGACCCTTGCCCGCCTCGGCGTTGAAAAGTTCAACATCGCTGATCTCGACACCTTCGAACTCGCAAATTTTAACCGCCAGGCCGGCGCCGGCATGTCCACCCTGGATCGGCCCAAAGTCGAAGTATTGGTCGGCATGGTGCGGGATATCAATCCCGAGGTGGATATCCGCATCTTCCCCCAAGGCGTGAACGGCAACAATCTGTCGGAATTCTTCCGCGACGTCGATCTCTATGTCGACGGCCTCGATTTTTTTGCTTTTGAGGTGCGCGAGCAGGTCTTCAAATACTGTGCGGAAAGTTGCATCCCTGCCGTGACCGTCGCCCCTCTGGGCATGAGCGCCGCCCTGCTCAATTTCCTGCCGGGCTGCATGAGCTTCGAGGACTACTTTCAGGTGGCTGGCCGACCCGAACTTGAAAAAGCCGTACGTTTCCTCGTCGGGCTTGCCCCCGCCCTGCTGCACCGTCATTACCTGGCCGACAAAACCCGCGTGGATCTCAAGGCGCGCAAAGGTCCCTCCACCATCATGGCCTGTCAGCTGTGCGCCGGCGTGGCGGCGAGCGAAGCGCTTAAAATCCTGCTGCAACGCGGTAAGGTTTGGGCGGCGCCGCACGGCATCCAGTTCGACGGCTACCGCAATCGCCTCGCACACACCTGGCGGCCCGGCGGCAATCGCAATCCGCTCAACCGGCTCGCCATCGCGCTCGCCAGCCACCAACTGGGTCTTGAATGAATGAACGAACTCAACTCGGAACAGCTGCAGTATCTGCTTCAAAGTGCGATCCAGGCACCGTCTGCCGACAACAAGCATCCGATCCATTTTCAGCTGGGTGATCAGTGCATTCAGGTCTATCACGCCCGGACCGAGTGGGGCGAGCAGGGGTACAAACGGGTTCTTGACCTGCTGTCACTGGGGGCGCTGGCGGAAAACCTCAGCATCGCCGCCAGTCGCTTTGATATGGGGGCAGACATCGCACTGCTGCCCAACCCGGGTCGGCCTGATCTCGCTCTGCAAATAGGCCTGCTGCCCGGAATGGCCCAAACCGATCCCCTGTGGCAGGCCATTCCGCTGCGCCATACCAATCGCCAAATTCGCTTTCGGGGCCCCATCCTCAATGAGGACGAACAAGCCCAACTTGCTGACGCCATCCGCCCCCAACCCGCTTGCCAGCTTCATTGGCTAGACACGGCCCAGGCTCGCAAGCACGCACTTGTCTTGATGCGACGGGCCGAAGCCGAGCGTTTCCACAACCCGATATTGCATGAAGAGCTCTTCTCTGCCATCCGCTTCGACGTTGGCTGGCGTAACACGTGTGAGGAGGGGCTGCCCCCAGGCGCACTCGGGGTTGAGCCGCCGTTGCGCGGCCTGTTCTCGTTGCTGCGCCACTGGCCGGTCATGCGTATGGCGAATCGGGTCGGTGCACACCATCTTTTGGGCTGGCGTTCCTGCGATCTGCCATGCAGGCTGGCGCCCCATTTGGGTTTGCTGGCCGTAAAAAAACCCGACACCACCTCGGTTTTCGCGGCTGGCCGGGCCTTTCAGCGTCTGTGGCTGACGGCAACCCGCCAGGGACGTGTGCTGCAACCCATGCCCGCCTCGGCGCTCTATGCGCTGAAAGGTGCCGTGGGCGAAGGCATTCCGGTTGGGCTGCAGCATGCCCTTGCGGCAGGATGGCACGCCCATCTGGGGGAAGATATCCCACTGATGCTTTTCAGGATGGGCAAGGCTAGCCCGTCTTTAATTTCCGCAGGGCGGCCGCCGCTCCAGGTTTATCGGGATCAACTTCCGCTGCCGATCGATCAAGGGTGAAAAGCTGCATCCACAGCTTGTCGGAAAACTTTACATATCAAACCTGTCCCCCGACCGCAAAAAACGTATCAGTTTGATTTGACAGGGAATATTTTCCTGGCATGCACCATGCTTACTTGTTAGGCGTGAGGCTGTCTGCCTGCCCCGCAAGTCATGGGAACCTAATTTTTTAAAGGAGTTTTGAAATGAACAAAAAACTTATTGCATCGGCAATCGCAGGCTTGGGTCTGATTGCTTCCGGATCTGCTTCAGCTATCACGGTTGGGGGTGTCAATTTCGGCAATACCGGCTTGGTTAGTCACATTGAAACCACCACGCTGGCAGAAACGATTGTTAATGCTAATGGCCAACAGTTGTATGGCTACGGTGTGATCAACACGGTGAATGGCCTGAGTGGTTACGCAGGCACCAATAAATTGTATTTTGTATTTGACAATTACATCAGCAACGATGTCAGCTTCTCTACTGCCGATTTTTCCGGCGGCTCGGTACGTGTTTACCTGATGCCTGAAGTCAACCTGCTTGATTTCAGCTCTGAGACCAATTTCACCAGCATTGATACGGGTACGCCATGGCTTACGTTGGCCGGCCACACCTTGTTCCCTGCGAACGCAACCGGGCCGGATACGCTTCGGTCCACAGGCGCCATTGTGGGTGCGGCGATTTCTTTCACAGGATCGGGTCTGCTCGATGTGGTAGGGGGTCTGGGCGATGTGGTGGCTTTCCTTGACAGCAACACCCGGCCCGATGGTGCTGGTGGGTTTGCGGACATTCTGATCAATACTTCAGGCAGCAATGATGTCCTGAACGCGAACGACGATACGTCCGCATGTACTCAGGGTGGTACGCCCGGTACGCGTGCAACGAACTGGTGTGTTGCGGGATCGGCTGATTTGCGCGGAGCAACCGTAGTGCCGGAACCTGGCGTGCTTGCCCTGCTTGGCATGGGGATTTTGGGCATGGGCATCTCGCTGCGCAAGCGCAAGTCTGTCTGATTTTTTTACCCTGAAAGACCCTGGCAGGGGTTGTGAGGTTGCAGCCCCTGTAAAAAAACCCGCCTTGGCTCGCCAAGCGCGGGTTTTTCATTTATAAACAGGCTTATGCCAAACCCTGCACTGATCCTTACTTTTCTGCGCGAATGCCTGGTTTCGCGGAGCCTGCCACGCGAGCCCGAGCCTGACCTGGTGATGGACGATCCGGACCAGGTTGCCGCCTACGTGGAAGCCGGGCGGATCGATGGCGTGATGGCCGCAGCCTACCTGTTTCATTCCGCGCGCATTAGCCAGGTGATCCAGGGCTGTCAAACCGTGCTCGATCTGGGCTGCGGCCCTGCTACCCAGTTGGCGCAGATCGCCCAATTCAACCCTGAAATAAGTTTCACCGGGCTCGACCTTTCGTCCAACATGCTCGCCGATGCGAAGCGGCATGTTGAGGCGCTTGGGCTTGTGAATGTGGCGTTACGTCAGGGCGATATCACGCGCTTGGACGCATTTGATGATCACAGCCTGGATGCGGTGATCAGTACGATGGCCTTGCATCACCTGCCCACCCTGGAACATCTGGATAAGTGTTTCGCCGAAGTGCGGCGGGTGCTGAAGCCGGGTGGGGCGTTGTACCTGACTGATTTCGGGCGGCTCAAATCATTGCACTCGGTGATTTTCTTCGCCTATCTCAATGCGCGCCACCAGCCGCATCTGTTCTCGCTCGATTATGAACGTTCGTTGCGTGCGGCATTTCTTAAAGAAGACTTCGTGTCCTTGGCAGCCAAATACTTCCGCCCCGAGGTGCAGGTTGAATCCACTTTCAAGGTGCCGTTTCTGGTTATCGTCAAAACGGCAGACCGGTCTTTGCCTGTGGACTTGCGTCAGCGTATCGCTGCATTGCGGGCATCACTCAAGCCTCGCTATCGTCGTGATTTGAACGATTTGCGCACTTTTTTTTCGCTGGGTGGACTGAAAAACGATCCTTTCAGATAGCAAGCCGCTGTTCCTACAGCGCGTAGGAGCGACTCACTCAAAACTGATATTTTGGAATACTCAGAGTCGAAGCAGCAAGGATTTGGCCTCTTCAGATTCCGGGAATTTTGGACTGCCTGCAAGTAATTCACGCAATATTGTCCGGGCTTGAGTGGCCTCTCCCGCGCGGACCAACGCAAACGCATAGTGATACCGGATGGTCGCGGACGTTGGTACGCCTGCGGTGGCTTGCTGCAATAGCGCAAGGCCGCGTTTGAGTTGCCCCTGTTCCACCAGAATCCAGCCCAGCGTGTCCTGCGTGGCGGCATCTTTCGGACTGTGTTTATAAGCTTTTTCCGCTATGGCGAGGGCGCGCGGGTCTCTTTGCTGCTGGTATAGCGCAGCCAGGTTATTGAGCGCCAGCACGTTGTCTGGCGCATATTGCAAAATCGTTTCATATTGCCCGATGGCTTCGCGGATGCGACCTGTATTCATGTAATGCTGGGCCAGATAAGCTCGCACCGGAAAATCTGTGGGTTGCGCCTTGAGCCACTGCATCAACTGATTGTCGGCCTGACTGGTGTTGCCAGCCTGATACGCAGCCTGATGCCAATTGATCAGCGAAGTGTTTTTGCGGTCGAGCGCAAATGCTTGCGCAAAAGCCTGCACGGCTGCGGCCGGTTTTTTGGTGGCAAGGTGAATATTGCCCTCAAGCAGGAAACCCGCGGCCGATTTGGGTTGCGCGGTTTGCATTTGGCGCGCGATCTGCAGCGACGCTTCAGTATGTCCAGCCTGGATTTCCAGATTGGCCAGCGCTTCCTGCACGGGAGGGAAATCTGGCTGGATCGCTAATGCCTGGTTTAGCGTTTTCCGTGCCGCATCCAACTTGCCAAGACTGAGTTGCACTTGTGCCAGTTTCAAATAAGCGGCCGGAGCGCGCGGCATTTTTGCCACCAGCTTGGCAGCAGAAACAAGCGCATTTTCCTTCTGGCCAGCGGCGAGTTGGGCCGTCCCCAGCAAATCCAGCGCCACCGGACTCTCAGGGTTGCTGGTGAGCGCTTCGTTGGCAGTATTGAGCGCTTTCTGGTAGTCATGAGTTTCAAAGTAGAGTGGAATCAGTTGCTGGCGTGGCTCAAGTGCTTGTGGGTGAGCTTTGGCAGCTTTTTCAAGCCAGCCAAGCCCAGCTTGGTTGTCTTTGTCCAGGATGGCCAGTTGCGACATGGCCAGCATGGCCTGGAGATGGTTTTTGTCTTTGCTGAGCAAGCGTTCAAATCGCTTGCGTGCCACATCCGTTTTATTGTCGAGTACATCGAGCCGGGCCAGGCTGGCAATAGCCGGAAACAAGTCTGGATCAATTGCAAGTGCCTCTTCAAAGCTTTTGCGGGCACGGGCGTAATCTTTTTTGCCTGCGTAGGCTTGGCCGAAGAGTATGCGCACTGCGGGATTGCCGGGCAATTTTCGGTCCATTTCCTGTATGGCAGCCAGCGCCTTGTCGTATTGTTTCTGATCGAGATAAGCCAGTGCCAGCAGGTTGTCCGCCTCATGCCGATCCGGGGTCATGGCGGCGGCGGCCTCCAGTTCTGACATGCCCTGCGGAAAATTACGCGAGCTCATATGGTTGAGCCCTATCTTGATATGAAGCGCCGCGTTCTTTGGATCAATGGCTGCGGCCCGCGCATACCATTCCGAGGCACGTGCGGGATCCTGCATCGAGCGGCGCGCCTCACCTGCAAGAATCAACGCCTGGACATCGCGTGAATTGGGCGACAAAAGTGGCAAGAGCGTTTCGAGCGCTTTGTCGGGCTGGTTTTGCTTGATTTGCGTAGCAGCCAGTATACGGATGGCATAAGCCTGTCCTGGATAGCGTGTCAAATAACGCCGCAAGTGGGTTTCGGCCTGTTCGTAGCTGCCAAGTTCGAATGCGGTTGCGCCGGCAAGCAAAATGCTGGGCAAGTGGTTGGGCATAACCTGTAAGACTTCCTGCAAGGCATTGCGCGTTGCTGGGTAATTTTGTTGCTGAAAAAACAGCAGGGCGCGTAAGTACAATGCAGGTGGAGTTTTGGGAAACAGTTTCTCAACTTGTTCGGTATCGGCCTCTGCGGCCTTGATCTGCCCTGATTTCAGATTGAGCGTAACCCGATTTTCCAGTGCTGCCAGATTGTCGGGCTCGATTTTCAGGGCGGCGCTGTAGGCAGCGAGCGCGGCTTTGGGATTGTCGTTGAGTAGCTCCCAGTCGCCAATGAACAAGTAAGTGCGGACTTTTTCGCTGGGCAGCTTGATAGCCTCATCCAGCCAAGAACGAGCCTGAGCCATGTCATGTGCGGCAACCGCACATTGCGCCAATCCCCAGTAGGTTTGGGGAATGCTTGCATCAATCGTACGCGATTGCTCGAACAGGTCGCAGCTTTCCTTTACTTTCCCCAATTTCATCAGTGCGTGTCCGCGAAGTTGCAGGATGCGCGCGCGGTTCGTTGGTGAAGTCTGGTCGTCGGCTTGAATTTCATCGAGGATGCGCTGGTATTCACCCATCAGCATCAGGGCCTCACCTAGCGCGGGCTGCAGCGCTTCACGGTTTGCGCCCAGTTTCAGGGCGCGGCTGAGTTCCTTTTCAGATGCGGCTCCTTGGTCGGTTTTCAGATAAATCTGGCCAAGTAATTGCCGCGCTTCGACGCTGTCCGGGTTTTTCAGAAGCGCATTTTTCAGTTCGATAATGCTGCTCTTGTGGTTGCCTTGATCCTCAAAATCCTTGGCGCGCTGGATGTATTCTTGTTCGTTCGCGCCGGACACACGGTCACAAGCGGTCAATGCGGCGGTAGCGGAAAAAGCCAAGGCAAGTGTTAGCGCGAGAGGGCGTCGAGTCATTGTAAGTTTCCAATCTATCAAGGTGATGGTTAGCGTACATTGCCAATCTGTTTGAGTAGGGTGCGCGCTGCCGCCTCCTGCGGGAAGTCTACGCCGCTAGCCAGCAGACGTTCGAGTTCGCCTCTGGAACGCGCGCGTTCCCCCGCCATGAAGAGCGCAACGGCCAAGTGATACTGGATTTCCGGATTGTTCGGCGCTTTGGAAACAGCCTTACGTAAGTATTCCAAGCCTTTCGCAGACTGCCCGGAATTCGCCAGGATCCAGCCATATGTGTCGAGGACTGCCGGGTTGTCTGGGTTAAGTTTGAGCGCCTGCTCTGAAATTGCGGGCGCCCGGCTGTCTTTAGACTCGAAAAGGGCCCAGGCCAGGTTGTTCAGCACAACCAGGTTGCCGGGGTTGCTCGCATTCAATGCCAGATAGTGCTCACTTGCTGCAGCGTATTGTTTGCGTTTGATCAGGCTGTCGGCGAGTGCGGCGCGGGTGCTGGCATCCTTCGGATGGCTGGCCAGCCAGGTAACGAGGCGTTTTTCCCCTTCTTCAGGGCGTTGTAGGGCATTGAAGACATGCAGCTGGCGGATCAGCACAGCACTTGAGGGTTTGAGTTTCTGTGCACGGTCGAAAGCAGCCAAGGCGGCGGGGAAATCCTTGCGCGTAAACGCGGTATCGCCCTCGAGGATGGCCCCTGCCGGATTATTGGGCAGTTGTGACTGCATTTGTTTGGCGAGCTTTTGGGCTTCGTCAAAACGTGAGCCTTGTATTTCCACGCCACCAAGCATCATTTGGGCCTCCAGAAAGTCCGGCTGGATGCGGAGTGCCTCCTGCAAGCTTTTTCTGGCGCCAGCCAAGTCTTTGCTCATGATCTGAGCGGTCGCAAGTTTTACCAGAGGCGCGGCCTGGCCAGACTGGCGATCGACCAGTTTGCGGTAGCTGCCGAGTGCGTTTGTGGTGTCCCCGAGGGCCAGTTGGGTGGTGCCCAGCAAATCGAGGGCGGCCGGGTTGTCAGGCTGAACGTTAACCGCCTCCCTTGCTGCAGCGAGAGCCTTGTTCTTGTCGCCTTTGGCGAGCAGGTAGCTTGCCAGGGCAGTTCGGGGTTGCATGGCTTGAGGATGGGCGGTGGCTGCTTTCTCCAGCCAGTTCACATAGGCTTTTTCATCCTTGTTGCGCAGGCTCAGATCAGCCATTGCCAGCATGGCGTTGAGGTGTTTGGGGTCGGCTTTAAGAATGCCCTCGAAGCGCTGGCGCGCAGCGGCGGGCTGGTTGGCTTTCAGATCAAGTAGCGCCAGATTGGCCGCAGCCGGAAAAAAGGCGGGATCAAGCTTGAGCGCCTGGCTGAAGCTGTCGCGTGCGCGCTGGATGTCCTGTTTGCCCAGATAAGCCGCTGCCCGGTAGTTCCAGGTGAGTGGGCTGGCGGTTTGCTTCTTTTCCAGTGCAGCGATGCTGGCCAATGCCGCGTCGTATTGTTTGCTTTCAAGTTGCTTGAGAATGATGAAGGTGTTGGCCCGGCTGCTGGCCCCCTCCATTTCAGAGGCGGTTTTCAGATCGTCCATAGCCCGGTTATCGCCTTGGGCAAGCCGGGAAAGGCCGAGCTCGGTGCGGATGGTGGCACTGTCCGGATTGAGTTTTGCGGCGTGCTCAAACAAGTCTGATGCCTTGGAAAAATCCTTTTTGGTCAATGCAATTTCGCCCGCAACGAGCAGTACGCCTGCGTCCGGGGTGGTCGATTTCAACGCAGGTGCCAGTGTGCGCTCAGCATCGTCAGTTCGTCCCAAACGAAGCTGGGTAGCAGCGAGCAGACGCAAGGCGTTCAGATTGTTTGGCGCGGCCTTGGTCACCTTGTTCAAATAAGTCTCGGCCATTTGCAGATTGCCTAGCGTGTATTCGATGGTGCCGCCCAGCATCAGCGCGGGCAAAAAATCGGGTGCGGATTTCAAGACAGCTGCCAGCTGGTCGCGTGCGCGCTCGGTTTTCTTTTCCTGGAAACTGACCAAGGCCTGGGCGTATCGGGCTTGCAGGCTGTTTGGCATGGTTTTCAATGCAGCATCGACTTCGCCGCGCGCATCGTCCAGTTTGTTGTCGGCAATGCTGATGTTGGCCAATGCGAGCCGTGCATTGATTTTCCTGGGGTCGATTTTGACGATTTCGCGATAGATCGAGGCCGCCTCTGCCGGTTTCCCCGTGGCACGAAGCAGATCGCCTTTTAGCGACAGGCTTTCGATATGTCTCGGGTCGATGCGTAAAGCCTGTTCGAGATGCTGCGTGGCCTGGTCGGGATCACGGTCAGCCAAGGCTAATTGCGCCAGCGCCAGATGAACGTCAATATTGTTCGGTGAGGATTGCAATGCGTGTTGCAGCACTTTTCGAGCCTCTTCCGGTTGTCCCAGGCCAAGTGCCGCCGTGGCACGCAGGGCTTGCAGTGTGGCTGAGTCGGGGGTGTTATCAGCCGGGGCCGGCAGTTCATCCAGCACACGCTGGTATTCGCGTTGCCCTAACAGGACGCGAGCAATCATGGGATTGATTGTGCTTGCTGGAAGCCCGGCCTCACGGGCGCGCCGGAATTCTTTCTCCGCGCTGGCCAGATCAAGCTGGGTGTAATAAAGCTTACCGAGTTCGTAACGTGCCTCTGCGTTCTTGTCGTCCTCCGCTACGGCATTCTTCAGCTGGATCATCGCCGCTTTGTAGTCACCTGCGGCTAATTTGCTTTTGGCGTCTTTCACCAGGCTGGCACTGTCTTCACCGGAACAGGCAGTCAATAAACTGGCGCTCACTAACATTGCGAGCAACAACCGGGATGCGGTGCGGAGAGAGGTCATGAAAACTCCAGGAGGATTAATTGATTGCAATTGGCCGGAGATTATTTCAATCCAATTTTGGCCATCAGGTCATACAGTGTCGGGCGGGTGACGCCAAGCAGTTCGGCCGCTTGTGCGATGCTGCCGTCGGATTGTGCGAGTGCACGGGTGACTGCCTGCCGTTCGGCATTTTCACGCGCCTGCCGCAGGTTGATCGGCTGAGGCTCAATATGGCCCGGTTCGAGACCAAGGTCCGCTGCGGTGATCTGATTGCCTTCAGCCATGATGGTGGCGCGTTTGATCAGGTTTTCCATCTCGCGCACGTTGCCGGGCCAGGCGTGGGATTCCAGGGCGCCCAGCGCATCGGCGGTGAAGCCTCGTATGCTGCGTCCCATCTCATGGGCGTTGCGCTCAAGAAATGCCTGGGCCAGCAATACCGCATCGCCGGGCCGTTCACGCAAAGGCGGGATGATGATCGATATTTCGGACAGCCGATAATACAAGTCTTCGCGGAAACTGCCTTCGCGGATCATGGTGGCGAGATCCCGGTGGGTCGCACAGACAACGCGTACATCGACCGGAATTTCACCACGACCGCCCAGACGCTCGATGACGCGCTCTTGTAAAAAGCGCAGCAGTTTGGCTTGCAGGGGCATTGGCAAGTCGCCGATTTCGTCCAGAAACAGGGTGCCTTCGTTAGCGTATTCGATGCGGCCGATGGTTTGCTTGGCCGCGCCGGTGAACGCGCCTTTTTCATAACCAAACAGTTCGGATTCCAGTAGCGTGTCCGGGATGGCTGCGCAGTTGATGGCAATGAATCTTTTGTCTGCTCGTGGTGACAGCTCATGTACCCCGCGTGCCAGCACTTCTTTACCGGTACCGGATTCGCCCAGTAGCAATACGGTGACATTCGCCGGCGCGACCTTCTCCACGGTGCGGCAGATCTTGAGCATGGGCTCACTGCTGGTGATCAAGCCTTTGAGCGATGAATCATGCTGTTTGGCAGCCAGCATGCGATTTTCCAGTTCAAGCGCATGAACGTGCAGCGCGCGCGCGATCATCAGGGCCAGCACATCCGGGTCGAAGGGCTTCTGGAAAAAGTCATAGGCGCCGAGATGAATGGCCTGTACCGCATTGGCGCGATCCAGGTTGCCGGTGACGACGATAACCTTGGTGGAGGGGGCAAGCGACAAGATTTGTTGCAGAGTGGCCAGGCCTTCGGTGGCGCCATCAGGATCGGGCGGCAGGCCCAGATCAAGCAGGACCACCGGTGGCTCGTGGCGGCGCAGGTGGGTGATGGCGCTGTCCTGATCGGCCGCGATCAGAAGTTCATAGTCACTCAGGCTCCACTTCAACTGCTTTTGCAGACCCGGGTCGTCTTCAACCAGCAGTATTTTTTGTTTGGCGTCGCTCATGCGGCGTCCCCCTCTGTTGATGCATTATTGTCCAGCGGCAGGCTAAGTCGAAAATGGGTGCCGCCCCCCACCTTGCTATTTACTTCGATTGTGCCACCCAAAGCACGTACCGTTTCACGGCATTCGTATGCCCCGATCCCCATGCCCGCCCCTTTGGTTGAATCAAACGGCTGGAATAGCCGGGTGCGTATAAATTCATCTTCCATACCCATGCCGGTATCGATGATGTCCACGATGGCCTGACCGGATTCTTCGCGTGCACTCAGCGTGACCTTGCCTGTGGGGGGCGTGGCTTCCAGCGCATTTTGCAGCAGATGGCCGATGGCGCGGGTAAGCCGTTCGCGCTCGGCACGAATGCACAGGTTCGGTGGGGGCAATTCCAATGTGGGCCGTAGCTTGAATGCCTGCTTGCTGGCCACGACGTCGTTCAAGATATCCGATAGCGCCACGGATTGAGTGCGCGTTTCGTCGTTACCGCGCCGTAACTGCGCCAATACCTTGTTCATGCGTGCAACTGCATTTTCAACCGTTTCAAGCATATCCGCCTGGAACTCGGGGTTGTGTTTGTGTTTTTCGGCATTGGCCAGCAGCAGAGAAAGCTGGGCGATGAGGTTTTTCAGGTCGTGGATGACGAAGGTCGTGGTGCGATTGAACGACTCAAACTGACGTGCCACGATGAGCTGATTGGATGCGCGCATTTGTGCCAGGTGTGCTGCTGCCTGGCGCGCCGCCACCTTGAGCAGGTCGCTGATTTCCCAGTTGAAGCTGACATTGCCCAGTGAATGTTTCAGCACCACAAAGCCCAGCAATTCGTCGTGCAACATGAGCGGGATCACCAGCCAGGCGTCGCCGGCTTGTTGAAGCCACTCAGGCGCTTCGAGGTTGCCATACAGGTCATGGCGGGTTTCCATTTCATCCAGGTCTACCACCCATTCCTTGCGGATGAGCCACTGGATGAACGCTGAATCGACCGGTTCGGTACCCTGGATGTCGGCCCAGTTCCAGTGGCTGGCACGTTGGTAGCTCGTGTTGCCTTCGCGCATCCAGAGCGCCCCACCGGGGCTTTCAAGCAGCCCTGCCAGTGCCTCAACGGCACGCTCGCATAATTGCTCGCCAGGTTGGCCTTCGGTAAGCGTACGGGTGAAGTTCAGCCATTCTTCACGATAATCGTAGCGGTAACTGAAGAAATGCTTGGAGAGAAACACCCGCAGGCGCGCGCGCAGGGTGCCGGAAAACATGACCAGCACCAGCACCATCGCGGCCGCGAAGATGAAGACGCTTTGCACCACGTCGCCCCACTCGCCGCCAAACAGGCGCAGGTAATAGCCTGCGCTGGCCATCAATATCAGATAGATGCCGGCACCCAGCAGGCTGGTGGTGTGGAAGGCCATGCTGCGTGACAGGCCCACCGGGGCCGACCATTCAGGATTACGGGCTGCGGATACGGCAATCAACGGCATCACCATTGCGGCGACATAGCCTCGTGCGGCCCAGACCTGGGCATCCATTGCCGTAAACAATGTGGCGTTGGCGTAGAGATAGAAGTCATACACGAACAGCCCGCCGAGCCCGAGGCAAAGAAACTTGATGGCCCAGCGGTCTACGGGACGGGTGCTGCGGTAAACCTGCTCGACCAGTACCAGACCGAGCACGGTCATCATGACCAGTCCGAGATTGCCTACCCAGCGGGCCAGCACCGGTTGGGTCGGTGCAATGAGTGGGTAGATGCTGGCAAGCAGCAGCCCGGTGACGAGTATTCCGCTGAGCGCGGTGATGAGGCGCAGGGGAGAGGGCAGTGCGGCGCCAGTCGGCATGCGTAGCCGCAGGATATAGAGTAGGAGGGCTAGCCACGCACCATTGCGTGCGACTTCGGCCGCCAGTTCCAGGCGGGGTGGCAACAGTTGCCATGCAGCGAGTGCGGATAGCGTTGCCCAGACCGTCGTAAGCCCGGTGGCCACGACCAGTAGCCGTCCTTGCGGACGTCGCCGCCAGCTGGCAACGATCAGGCCCGACAAGCCCAGATAGGCCAGTGCGGCCAAACCATAACCGACGGCAGCCAGGAGGAGCAGGGTGTCGAGCATGTTGGGCGTCAAATGTGCGCGGTCAGCGCACGCCCTTTCCCCACAATACGACTTGAGCTGTTTGGAACAGGATCATGAGATCGAGAAACAGACTGTGGTTTTTGACGTAATAGAGATCGTATTGCAGTTTCTGCATGGCATCTTCATCGGTCGCCCCATAAGGGTAGCGCACTTGCGCCCAGCCGGTGATGCCGGGCTTCACGGTGTGGCGCACGCCGTAATACGGGATCTTCTGGGTCAAATCCTGCACGAAATAGGGGCGTTCAGGGCGGGGCCCGACAAAGCTCATGTCGCCAAAGAAAACGTTGAAAACCTGGGGCAGCTCGTCGATTCGTGTGCGCCGGATGAAGCGCCCGGTTAGGGTGATTCTGCTGTCGTTTTGCCGCGCCCAGCGGGGTTTTCCGTCTTTTTCAGCGTCCACGCACATGCTGCGAAATTTGAGGATGGTGAAGCTGCGGCATCCCTGACCAACACGTTCCTGACGGTACAACACCGGGCCCCGGCTTTCCAGTTTGATGAGTAGCGCCGTTAGCACGATGATGGGCAGTGTGAACGCCAGCAAGGCAGCACTGATTAGCAGATCAAACAGCCGTTTGATGGTGTCGCGCATGATGCCCTGGTGAAAGCCTTCGGCCAGGATCATCCAGCTGGCGTTCATGGAATCGAGCTGCAAATGGCCGTTTTCGCGTTCAAAGAAACTGGAGAGCTCCAGGATGCGAACGCCGTACAGCTTGCACTTGAGCAGATCCTGAACTGGCATACCGCCGCTTCTGCGGTCGCGAACAGCCAGAATGATTTCGCTGACTTGCAGACGTCTGACGAGTTCGGGTAGGGGCTCTCGGGTGTCGAGAATCCGGGCATGATCGACGAAATGATGACTCCCCCCCATGGGTAAATAGCCAACCACCTGCGTATTGCTGGTATGGCTCCGCTTGGATAACAGTGCTTCAATATGGGCGGCACGGCTACCGGTGCCGACTACCAGCGCGCGGGTTTTGAATGCCCCTACTCGCGCCCAGCGGATAAATAGCGCGCGGCTGAACAAAATGCCAAACAGCGCAAGACCAAATGACAGCAGGAAGGCCCCCCGTCCGACCAGCAGAATCGGGAAGAAATAGAACAACACGCTCATCGCAACCAGGCCAAGCCCAAAACTCAGTCCGAGGCGCTGCAACAAGGCTCGAATTCCGCCCTGCCATTCCATGTCGTACAGGCCGCTGGCGGTCATCAGCCCCATCATGACGCCAGCAAAAGTCAGCGCTTTGGGCAGAATTGGCTGGAGGCTGCCGGGGATGACGCCACCTTCGAGAAAGCGCGCATTGACGCCTGCATAGATGGCGCCACCGAGGATCAGTGCTTCGATCAATATCAGCAGCAGCAGATTTAACGGGATGTAATGTCGAAAGAATCGGATCACGGTCGTTCACTCAATTGAGCCATGGGGGGTGATTCAGCATCTTCCGTGCCAGTGTGAGCTGTAATGTGATGGTTCAAACCAGTGCCCGGACTTGGGGTAAACGTAAGCGTTTCGGGCTGCCGTCAGCCTGTAGCCGCTTCATGTTGCGCAGTTCGGTGGCGGGGTAGATGACGAGGTCGACCGATGCGCGTGGGTCATCGATGACAAAACGTGGGTATCCTCGACCTTGTGTATCCGGGACGCGGTGTTCCCCGGCCTGGTAGGGTGAGGTTAAACGCATCAGCAGGAATTCAACATCCTTCTGCTCGTCCGTGAAAAGCTGAAGATTGATGTCGGCGTGAGGTCCTGCTGTGCCGTTAAGGACCGATCCCGTCAGATGGGGATCGAAATCTGCCAGCTGTTCCATATATTCAATAGCCGTCTTTCGCAGCAGTGTTAGCTGTGCACGTGTTTCGTCCGCCTGGTAAAGCGCCTGATAACTGCGCAACGCCTCTTCGATCTGCTGGTTGTCCGGCAGACTACCGCTATCGGGCGCCCCTAATTGGCGTGCAGCCTTGCGCTTGGCGCTGCCGTAATCAAGGCTGCCATCTTCCGACAGGATGCGGGCCGCCGCATGAGCAATGCGGCGGCGCATATCCTGATTTTTCATGAAGGCGTTCCCGTAACGACTGGTGCGCGGTTGGGTGCGTTTGCTCCGGGTTTGATTGGGGCAGCGGGTGTGCTTTTTCCTGGATTGGCAGGCTGCGGCTTGGCGGGTGCAGCCGCAGGCGCGGCCTTTTCTGGAGACACTGGCACCTGTTTTGTCGGTACAGTGGGCGATGGCTTGGCCGGGATAACCGGCGCAACGGGTTCGGCGCTGTCGTCGGGCATGACAAAGGCATCAGGCTCGGTATCCCATGCGCTGGTGGGCGCATCGGGGGGCGGAAATTCCTGATAAAAATGCTCTGCCATGACAGATGAACTGTCGTTTTCTACTCCGTCTCCGGCAGTGCCCGGCAGGCGGGTACCCGTGGCAGGATTGATATTTTCCGTGATGATTCCCGCAGGCATGGCCCAGCCTTTTTGCGGCTGGTTTCTGAGTGCCGAACCCATGAAGTTTATCCAGATTGGCAGCGCGGATTGCGAGCCGGTCTCGCCACGCCCCAGTGATCGGGGTTGATCGTAGCCCATCCATGCAATCGTCACCAGATCGGGGTTGTAGCCGGCAAACCAGGTATCACGTGAATCGTTGGTGGTGCCGGTCTTGCCAGCAAGATCGCTGCGTCCCAACTGGCCCACGCGGGCGGCAGTGCCGTATCGCACGACGTCCTGCATCATGGTGGTCATGAGCCAGGCATTGCGGGAGTCGATTACACGTGGCGCGTTGCCGCCCACTTTTTGCGGACTGGATTGCATGAGCAGGCGCCCATCCTTGTCATACACCCGGTCGATCAGGTAGGGCTTGACGCCAAAGCCACCGTTGGCAAACACGCCATAGGCTGCAGCCAGTTGCAGGGGGGTGACACTACCTGCCCCCAACGCCATGGTGAGATAGGGTGGATGACGTGCCGGGTCGAAGCCGAAGCGCCGGATATAGTCGCGCGCGTAATGGGGGCCGATTCCTTGCAGAATGCGGACCGACACCAGATTGAGCGATTTGGTGAGCGCAGTGCGCATGCGAACTGGGCCGCTGGTGCTGCCATCGTAGTTTTTCGGGTCCCAGGCGGTGCCACCGGCTTCTTCAGCGGTTAGCGAGAGCGGCGCATTCTCGATCATGGTGGCCGGGGTGTAACCCTTTTCCAGAGCGGCTGAATAAATAAAGGGCTTGAAGCTTGAACCGGGCTGCCGCCAGGCCTGGGTGACACGGTTGAACTTGTTGCGATTGAAATCGAATCCGCCAACCAGGGCAGTAATGGCCCCGTCCTGTGGATTCAAGGCGATCAGCGCCGCTTCAACCTCGGGCAGTTGCGCCAATCGCCATTGCGGTTTGCTGCCGACAGCCTGTACGCGGACGATGGCGCCCGGTAACAGTTGCCGGCCTTTTTTGCCGGCAGTCCAGTTCGCCACCCACTTGAGTGAATTCCCGGTGATTTCAACTACGGTGCCGTCATGCACTTGTGCACGGATCAGTTTGTCGCCCACATTTAGAATGACAGCTGGCAGCATATCGCTGATCGGCGCCATGTCTTCCAGTGCCGTTGTGACCGCCAATTTTCGTTCGTCTTTGTCGGTGGGCAGGCTGATCTGCTTTTCCGGCCCGCGGTAGCCGTGGCGCAGATCATAATCTGCAATCCCCTGCCACACGGAGGCGTTGGCGGCTGCTTGTTGGCCACGCTTGAGCGTGGTGATGGCCTTGATACCCGAACTGTAGATGGACTCGCCATATTTCTCGAACAACGTTTGCCGCACCATCTCGGCTGCATAGTCGGCTGCTACATCGGCCTGCTGGCGTGCCTGGCGGATGACCAGTTTTTGCTTGACGGCCGCCTGCCATGTCGGTTGGTCGATGAACTTGAGTGTGCGCATCCGCTTCAGCACATATTCCTGACGTGATTTGGCGCGCGGGAAATTGACCACCGGGTTGTAGCGCGAGGGCGCTTTGGGCAAGCCAGCCAGCATGGCGAACTCGGCCAGCGACAATTCCTTCATCGGTTTGCCGAAGTAAGTACGTGCTGCAGCCTCAAAGCCATATGCACGTTGGCCCAGATAAATCTGGTTGATGTACAGCTCGAGGATCTTGTCCTTGGACAGGCTGTGTTCGATCTTCATCGCCAGCATGGCTTCGGACAGCTTGCGCGTCAGTGTTTTTTCATTCGACAGGAAAAAGTTGCGCGCCACTTGCATGGTGATGGTGGATGCGCCTTCCTTGGCGCCGCCCGACAACAGGTTCGAAGCCGCTGCGCGCAATATGCCCAGCGAATCTACGCCGCCATGTGTGTAAAACCGCTCGTCCTCGGCTGCAATGATGGCCTGCTTCATATAGTCAGGCACATTGTTGATGGAGATGAAGGCGCGGCGTTCTTCACCAAACTCACCTATCAGGGAGCCGTCAGCGGTGTAGACGCGCAACGGGAGCTTGGGTTTGTAATCAGTCAGCGCTTCCAGCGGCGGCAGGTTGGGATAGATCAGTGCCGCAGCCAATCCTGCCAGCGCCGTACCGACCACGCCAAGACTGACGGTCAGCGCCAATGCGTAATGCCACCATTTCGAAAACATCCAGTTCCTTCGATGCAAAGCCTAAAGTTTCCGCCGATTATAGGCGTTAGTGGTGTTGGAAATTGGACACATATGTCCAACTCTTGCAGTGCGGCAAGAAAAAAACTGTTAAAAACCGTGTGTTGTTGCTAGCATCTACAAACGATAACAAGAAAAAGCGCCAACCCATAGAAGCGTAAAGGAAAACTCTTGCACCTGAATATTAATCTGGACTGGCTGTCCACCAAAGGTCTACCTATCATCGGGCTGGATATCAGCACGACCGCGGTTAAGCTGGTGGAGTTATCCGATGCCGGCAAAGGCATGCTACGGGTAGAGCGCTATGTGATTGAGCCCTTGCCCAAGGATGCCGTGACAGACGGCAATATCGCCAACCTCGATCAAGTGGCTGACACGCTGCGCACCGCATGGAAGGCACTCGGTACCCGGGTCAAGCACGTTTCCCTGGCGCTGCCTTCGTCGGCTGTGATTACCAAAAAGATTCTGGCGCCTGCCAGCCTGTCAGGGATCGATCTGGAAAATCAGGTTGAAACCGAGGCCAATCAGGTGATTCCCTTTTCGCTGGATGAAGTGAATCTGGACTTTCAGGTGCTGGGGCCGTCGCCTGCCAGCCCGGACGATGTACAGATTCTGCTGGCAGCTGCCCGTAAAGAAAAAGTGGAAGACCGTGTGGCTGTCGTTGAAGCGGCAGGCCTCAAGGCGCTCATCATGGACGTCGAGTCTTTTGCGACGCAAACGGCGTATGAGCAGATTGCCCACCTGTTGCCCAATAGCGGCGCGGGCCAGACCGTGGCGATCATCGATGTCGGCGCGCAGAACATGCACATCAACATTCTCCATGACAATGAGTCGGTTTACCTGCGCGAACACGGTTTTGGCGGGAACCAACTCAACAATGAAATTTCCCGGCGCTACGGCATGACCAGCGAAGAAGCCGAGAATGCGAAACGCAAGGGCACGCTTCCCGAAAGCTATGACATCGAAGTGTTGCAGCCATACAGTGAAACACTGGCAATGGAAATCGGCCGTGCCTTGCAATTGTTCACGACATCGACCCAGTACCGCAAAGTGGATCAGATCCTGTTGGCGGGTGGCGGTGCCATGATCCCGGGCATTGACGAAGTTGTTGCCCAGCGTGCCGGCACACCGACCATGGTCGTTAATCCGTTCGCCAACATGGCGGTGGGCCCCAAAATCCGGCCGCAGGCCCTGACCGCCGATGCGCCTTCCCTCTTTGTTGCTTGTGGCCTTGCCATGCGGAGGTTTGACCCCCAATGATCCGCATTAACCTTCTCCCCCACCGTGAACTTGCACGCGCTGCACGGCGACGTCAGTTCAATATGCTGCTTGGCATTGCTGTTGCTGCAGGCGTTGTGGCTGTCATTTTGGGACACAGCCTGATTGCAGCGCAGCAGTCGTCACAGAATGCGCGCAACGTCTACCTTGACCAGGAAATTGCCAAGCTCGATGTCCAGATCAGCGAAATCAAGAAAATCCGTGAGCAGACGCAGGCATTGCTGGAGCGCAAGCAGGTCGTCGAAACGCTGCAATCCAACCGTACTGAGGTTGTTCATTTGTTCGATCAAATGATCCGGCTGTTGCCTGAAGGGCTTTATCTCAAGTCCTTCAAGCAGGCAGGTGATGTGGTTACGTTGAGCGGTTATACGCAATCAAGCGCGCGCGTCTCTACCTTGATGCGTAACCTGGATGGTTCGCCCTGGTTTGAGTCAACCAGCCTGGTCGAAATCAAGGCGGCTACGGTAAACAACCTGAGAGCCAACGAGTTTGTGCTTACCGTCAAGCAAACGCGTCAACAGGCAGATGACGCACAAGACAAGGGGGGCAAAGCATGACCCTGGATGATCTCAATAAACTTGATCTGAAGACGCTGGCCGATTGGCCGTTGCCGACCAAGTTGGTGGCGCTTGTTTTACTGAGTGTGGCAATTGTACTGGCAGGCTGGTGGTTCGACTGGCGTGGCGGCATGGAGCAACTCGAAGTAACCAAACAGAAGGAAACCGAGTTGCGTGGCGTGTTTACAACCAAAAAGAACCAGGCGATCAACCTGGAGGCCTACAAAAAGCAGCTGGCAGATATCGAGCAGGCTTTTGGCGCATTGTTGAAACAACTTCCCAACAAGCAGGAAATGGACGCCCTGATTACCGATGTCAACCAGGCTGGTTTGGGACGCGGGCTTCAGTTTGAGCTGTTCCGGCCCGAGACTGAAACCGTAGCCGAGTTTTATGCTGAAACACCTATTCGCGTCAAAGTCACGGGTGGTTATCACGACATCGCGGCATTTGTGAGCGATGTTTCCAAGTTGTCGCGCATCGTGACCTTGCAGGACATCAGTATGGAACCCGCCAAGGATGGCGTGATGAACATGGATGCGGTCGTTCGAACCTATCGTTATCTGGACGATGACGAAGTCGTCGCACGGAAGCAACAAGCCAAGGAGCAACCCAAATGAAGCGCCTGGCTAGTGTTGTGATCGTACTGGGCCTGGCCGGTTGTGGGATCGGCGGGATGGATGACCTGCAAACCTTTGTTGCCGAAACGGGTAAAGACATGCAGGGCAAAATCGAGCCGTTGCCTGAGGTCAAGGTATACGAGCCATTTACCTACAATGCTTTTGATTTGCCCGACCCGTTCAAGCCCCGGAAACTTTCCACTGGCGGCGGTGGCGGAATGCAGCCTGATTTGAATCGCCCGAAGGAACCGCTGGAATCATTTTCTCTGGAAACGCTGAAAATGGTAGGCGCACTGTCCAAAAAGGGGTTGATCCATGCGGTGATCAAAACTCCGGATAACGCGATATACCATGTTAAGAAAGGCAATTACATTGGTCAGAATTTTGGCCTTGTCACGCAGATTAGCGATAGCGAAGTGACGTTGCGTGAAATTGTCCAGGATAGCGCCGGGGATTGGTCCGAGCGTATCAGCACCCTGATCTTGCAAGAATAATTTGTAGCACTGAATTTCAAAGAGGCTGACATGAACGCATTGCCGAAAATTGCCCAAAAACTCACCCGTCATCTGCTCGGGATTGCTCTGCTCACTGGTTTGACGCTACCGCTGACGGTGCGTGCCGCCGATGCGCCCCCCACCGGTAATGCGGTGCAAAGCGTGGACACCACCACCTTGCCTGGCGGCAAGGTGGTGGTACGCGTCACACTCAAGAATGCCTTAACCGCGACCCCAGCTGGTTTTACAGTGGGCAACCCTCCGCGTATCGCGCTTGATCTGCCTGATACAGGCAATGCAATGGGGCGCAATACTGTTGAAGCCAATCTGGGTCCGCTGTCGAGCGTGAATGTGGTGCAGGCAGGTACACGCACTCGTCTGGTATTGAATCTAAATAAATCGGTTGAATATGATGCCAAGATCGAAGGTAAAACATTGCTTGTTGCGCTGGGTGATGTCGGTGTAGGTGCAGCCCCCGTGAATGTCAGCCCGCGTTTTGCCGAAGCGGCGCCAGGCGCTGCGCGTCATAGCATTCGTGATGTCGATTTCCGGCGTGGTGGAGCGGGTGAGGCACGTATTGTGACCACCTTGTCCGATGCGCAGGCCGGTATCAACATTCGCCAGCAATCTAATGGTGTGATCGTCGATTTTATTGGAACCGAATTGCCGAAGGCGCTACAACGTCGCCTGGATGTTGCCGACTTTGGCACTCCGGTTCAGGTTGTTGAAACCTACACCCTGGGCGACAACACGCGCATGGTGATTCAGCCTAAAGGGGGCTGGGAATATTCGGCCTACCAGACGGACAACAGCTTTATTGTTGAAGTCAAACAGAGCGACGACGCTCAAAAGAAAACCGCTGACGGAAAAGTGAAATATGTTGGCGAAAAGCTTTCGCTCAATTTCCAGAACGTCGAAGTACGCTCGGTGCTGCAGGTCATTGCTGACTTTACGGGTCTTAACATCATCGCCAGCGACACCGTCGCCGGCAACCTGACCCTGCGCTTGAAGGACGTGCCCTGGGATCAGGCGCTCGACCTCATCATGCAGACCAAGGGGCTGGATAAACGCCAGAACGGCAATGTGATCTGGATTGCGCCCAAGGATGAACTGTTAACCAAGGAAAAACTGGAGTTTGAGGCACGATCGGCTGTGGCTGATCTGGAGCCTCTAACCACCGAGTACATTCAACTGAACTACATGCGTGCAGATGAAGCGCAGACCATGCTGTACGGTTTCTCCATGGGTGCTTTCCTCAACTCGGCAGGGGGCGGCGTGAATTGCTCGGCTCAGGCCCAGGGTATTGGTGGCGGGGCTGTGGCCCAGGCTTCACAACAGGGCAAGGGTGATAACGATCAGAAAGTCCTGACCAAGCGTGGTCGTGCAACCTATGAACTGAAAACCAATACGCTGATCATTACCGATACCACTCGCAAGATTCAGGAAGTACGCGAATTGCTGGCACGACTGGATGTACCGGCACGCCAGGTCATGATTGAAGCGCGGGTTGTGGTGGCAACTGATGGCTGGAGTCGAGATCTTGGTGCGCGTTTGGGCTTTACTGCTACCAAATCCGGAAATGTTTTTGGCGACAAACATCAAGCGGCTGCAGATGCTCTTGGTCAATCGCTGCCGGACGCAGTGGGTGCCGGCAATCTGGCACTGTCCCTGCTGAATCTCGCCAATGGCAATCTTCTGAGTCTGGAGTTGCGTGCACTGGAAGCGGATAACAAGGGCAAGGTGATTTCCAATCCTCGTGTCGTCACGACCAACCAGAAGCCAGCCGTGATTTTGAATGGCACACAAATTCCCTATATCACACCACCCGCGCAATTGGGCGGCGTGAGTACGGTGACGTTTAAGGACGCCTTCTTGTGTCTGCTTGTGGATCCACAGATTTTGAATAACGACTCAATCATCCTGACTGTAGAAGTGCAGAAAGATGCTGTGCGTGATATTGCGAATATTGGCGACAACCCGGCCATCGATACCAAGCGGATCAAGACTCAGGTTCGCGTGAATAATGGCGAGACCCTGGTTCTGGGCGGCATCTTTGATGGCAGCGAGAGCTCGACTGTGAGCAAAGTGCCACTGCTGGGTGATATCCCGGTGTTCGGGAATCTGTTCAAGAGCACCACCAAGGAAAACAGCAAAACCGAACTGATTATTTTCCTGACCCCGCGTATTCTTGACGAGCGCCTATCGCTTCGCTGAGCCACTTGATTAAGCAAAAGCGCGGGCTTGCCCGCGCTTTTTTTCGTTCATCTATCAGGTTGCATGCGATCTCACTGCTCCACTGTCCATTAGAATCCTGACATGAGCAAACGAGACAACTTCTTTCTCGTCGGACTGATGGGGGCGGGCAAGACCACGGTAGGGCGGTTGCTGGCCAAACATTATGGTTGTGGCTTCTATGATTCCGATCATGAAATCGAGGCGCGTACCGGCGTCAAGATCCCGGTCATTTTCGAGATCGAGGGTGAGGCGGGTTTTCGCAAGCGTGAGGAAAACGCGATTACCGAACTTTCAGTCTTGTCGGGGATCGTGCTGGCCACGGGGGGGGGCGCAGTTTTGTCCGCGGTTAACCGGGATAATTTGCGAAAAAATGGTCTGGTGATTTATTTACGCGGATCACCCGAGCACTTGTATGAGCGCACGCGGCATGATCGAAACCGCCCTTTGCTGCAAACTGAAAATCCGCTTGCCAAGTTGCGCGAGCTGTACAAACAGCGTGATCCATTGTATCGAGAGGTGGCGGACATCGTGGTGGATACCGGGCGGCAGAATGTGGCGAGCATGACCCGTGTACTGTTTGGCAAACTGGACTTGCTGAGGAGCGGGCTGGCTCAAACCGACTCGGCAGACTAAATGGCGCAAGCTGTTTTTGCCGTCCTATTGGTTTTGCTGGCAGGGACGGCAACTGCTGCAGATTACCGGGCAGGACCGGGCAATTATCGTGATGCTGTGCGCCGCTTGCAGCCAGGTGATCGTTTGTTGCTTGCGCCGGGTGATTATCTGCACGGCCTATCGTTACACGGTCTGAACGGGCGAGCAGGTGAACCCATTATCATTGAGGCGGCCGATTCAGCGGCAACCCCCCGGTTTATTGCCCGCCCAGGAGCCAATACGATCAGTTTGGTCAATGTGCGTTATCTGGTGTTGCGGCACCTGGAACTGGATGGGCGTAGCATCCCTGTGGATGCAGTCAAAGCGGAAGGGCATAGTCGTTATGCCGATTTCATTACGCTTGAACATCTTGATATCCATGACCATGCCGCATCGCAGCAAAATGTGGGTATTTCGACCAAATGCCCTGCTTTGGGCTGGCAGATCAAACACAATCGAATCGATCGTGTGGGTACCGGCATGTATTTGGGCGACTCGGACGGATCGGATCCGTTTGTTGGCGGGGTCATCGAAGGCAACCGGATTACTCGGACGCTGGGATATAACCTGCAGATCAAGCACCAGAAAAATCGTCCTGCCGAGTATGGTGACCGGCATGACACCGTGATTCGGTACAACATTTTTTCAAAAAAAGATTCTCTACCGGGTCAGCAGGCACGCCCTAATGTCCTGCTGGGTCACGGCCCTCTGTCAGGGGCGGGCGTAGAGGACCGTTATCTGGTTTACGGAAATCTCTTCCTGCACAATCCCAGTGAGGCACTGCTGCAGGCGGAGGGCCGAGTAGCGGTATATGACAATATGTTCATCAATGGCGAGGGTGATGCCATTCACATTCAGCCGCACAATGATGTACCGCGCGACATGGCGATATTCTCAAACACGGTGCTGGCTTCGGGTGTGGGGATTCGGGTCCGTCAGGCAGAGGGCTTGCCCTATCGTCAGCACGTGACGGCTAATGTCGTGGCGGCGGATACCCCTGTGCAAGGGGGGCGTTCTTCACACAATGTAATGCTGGCGTATCGTGCTGATTTTCTGCGCATCCCGGTTTCGCTATTGACCATGCGATTGCTAGAGCGCAATCCGTCGGCCCACCACCTGCCGGCACCGCTGGTGCGTGAATTGGCCGCCTATCCTGATTGGCAGGAGGCCAAATCTCCTGGCGCCCGTGTCCCCATGGGTTTGATGCAAGTTCTGAGCGCGCCATAATATGCATAACGCTACAGATTCATCTGGCAATCCTCGGGGTTTGCTGTGGCTGGCAGCGCTGGTATACAGCACCTTTGTGGTTTATGGCAGTCTGGTTCCACTGGAATTTCGCGCAATACCGTGGGATGAAGCCGTCACGCGGTTTACGGCCATTCCCTTTCGCAAACTTGGAATTGGTTCACGAGCGGACTGGGTCGCCAACCTGCTGCTATTCATTCCGCTGACGTTCATGTGGATGGGGGCGCTGTCTGCGGGAGGTAATCGGGTCCGGATTGTGCTTGCCACGCTGGTATTGCTGCCTGCTTCCACTGCATTGAGTTTGGGAATCGAGTTTACTCAGCTGTTCTTTCCGCAGCGGACCGTGTCGCAAAATGACATCTTTGCCGAGTCGCTGGGTGGGCTGATCGGTATTCTGATTTGGTGGGGTGCAGGCAGCCATTTTGTGAAGTGGCTGCAGTCCTGGCAGCAAACCCATGCCCGGTCTGCACTGGCTGAACGTCTGGCCTGGGTCTATCTGGCGGGTGTCCTGGTTTATAACGTTTTGCCGCTTGATTTAACAATCAGCCTGGTTGAGATTTTTCATAAATGGCAGGACGGCAAGGTCAACCTGATTCCATTTGGGCGTTTGCCTGGTGACCCGGCATATGCGTTCTATGAAATTGCGACCGATGCCTTGATCTGGAGTCCGCTCGCCTTGCTTTGGCGGTTCGATGGGACGCGCAGCATGGGCCGTGCATGGGGCATGACGCTGGCCACAGCAGCCATGCTGGAATTCATGCAACTGTTCGTTTTCTCTCGCATCAGTGATGTGACGGACCTGTTTACAGCTGCTGTGGGTGCGGCATTGGGGAGCGCGGTGGGTGGCCGTCTGGCCAAACGTGAGGCCCGTTACTCCAGCCAGCCGCTTCCATCAGCTGCGTGGCTGCCGTTTGCTCTGGCGGCAGGATGGATGGCTGGACTGCTCTTCGTGTTCTGGTTTCCTTTTGAATTCCGGACGGATGGCGCTTTCATCAAAAGCCGCCTTGATTTTGTCTATCGGGTTCCATTCGAAGTCTATTACTTCGGCACCGAATATCGGGCGATCACTGAGGTGTTGCGAAAGACCCTGTTTTTTGCGCCCTTGGGGGCCTTGCTGGCGTGGGGTGTGACGCGCCAGCCCTGGCGCTGGCGGAGTCCATCATTGGTGCTTGCCATGCTGATTCTGGTGCTGATGCCGGCTGTCATTGAACTGGGGCAGGTGATGCTGCCGGAAAAAATCGCTGACACGACCGACTGGCTATTGGCCTGGCTGGGCGGGCTGGCAGGTTATGGCGTGGTGCGCCGGGTGCTCAGCGCGCCACGCAGCGTGATGCCGTTGCAGAAAGCCACCGAAAAAGTGGCGCCGCATTCGTCCCGGTCTATTTATCTGCGCTGGCACTTCCCGCTGGTTTGGGGGGGTATGGCACTCCTGCTCTGGGCCGCGACTCATGCTCCCTTCGTTCCTTATAACGTACGCGAACTGCTGCTACGGGATACGGCCTGGCTGTCTGCGTTGCTGCTTGCGCTAACGGTTTACTGGCTGGCGGCGTGGCCGGTCTGGCTGGTGCGGCGGCGGGTGTCCGGCCGCGTCCGGCTGGTGCAGCTGCCCCTCGGATTGCTGGTGTATGGTGCGTGCGTATTTCTTTTGTTGAATGCCGCGGTGCCTGATGAAAGTCTGCATGATCTTGTCGGCAGCCCCATTTTGCACTGGTCGTGGAAGTGGGAAACCGGACTGCGCTGGATCGTGTTGGCGGTTTGGCCAGGCGTCTTGCTCTATGCGGCCGCACAAACGGTTCGGCGCTGGCGCGGATTAAGATTGAGTGCGATGCACTTCTGGGTTGTGCTACCGATTTTGGGGCTGGTGTATTGGAGTGTGGTGGTGCAGGCTGCCACTGACAATCTGACTGAACTGATCGCTATTCCGCAGCCACTGGGCTTCACGGCATTATGCGTCTGGTTTTACACCCTGTTTCTTGCTGCGGCTTGGCTGGCATCGCCCATGCCCGCGACGTATCGTATCGTACGGTGGCTTGGCGTGGCCATATCATTGCCTTTGGCCGCGCTGTTTTTGAATCTCGGCTTGGCCGGTGAAAT
Organism: Thiobacillus sp.; assembly: GCA_031426895.1. Lineage (GTDB taxonomy): Bacteria > Pseudomonadota > Gammaproteobacteria > Burkholderiales > Thiobacillaceae > Thiobacillus. The sequence continues at coordinate 95,657 of JASJPE010000005.1, forward strand.
CGAGAAATATGGCCAGCAATTTTCTGCGCTTCAGTTTTTGTTGAGCGCCGATCGCCAACATTACGCCACACAATACGTCATCTGGTTGCGTTACAGTGTGCTGCACATGCTTGCCATTGGAGTGCTTGCATTCATACAATGGCCCTACTTCCGTGATGCGCAGCACACACCTACTCTGATAAATCATGCACCACATTGATGTTTTTAACGGCGATGCCGACGGTATCTGTGCACTGCATCAGTTGAGACTCGACCATCCGGTCGAGTCCCAGTTGGTCACCGGCCCCAAGCGTGATATCAGCCTGCTTAAGCGGGTCAAAGCCATGGCGGGGGATCAGGTTACGGTGCTGGATGTTGCCTTATCCAAAAACCGCGAAGCGCTGGACAAGTTGCTCGAAGCGGGTGTGCAGGTACGCTACTTCGATCATCATCAGCCAGGTGAAATTCCCGAGCATCCAAATTTCGAACCATATATCGATACCGACGCCAACGTCTGCACCAGCCTGCTGGTGAATCAGGTTTTGCAGGGCAGGCAGCTGGTTTGGGCAGTAACTGCAGCGTTTGGCGACAACCTCGCCGACTCGGCACGCGAGGCGGCCGGCCCCTTGAATTTGTCAACCGACCAGCTTGCGCAATTACAGTCTCTGGGTGAATGCCTCAACTACAACGGTTACGGCGAAACACTCGATGACCTGTTTTTTGATCCGGCAGACTTGTATCGTCAGCTGCGTCCATTTGCCGATCCTTTCGCGTTTATCGAGGCATCATCTGCCTATCAAACGCTGAAATCCGGTTACCAGGATGATATGGCGCGCGCAGTGGCCGTGGGCGCGGCAGAATCGCATGCCACCGGGCGGATTTTCATGTTGCCGGCAGAAAAATGGGCGCGGCGGATATCCGGTGTATTTGGCAATCAACTCGCAGTCGAGTCGCCCGTACAGGCGCATGCCGTACTCACCGCCAAGCCGGAGGGCGGCTATGTCGTGAGTGTGCGTGCACCGCTGGCTGCCAGGTCGGGGGCCGACGAACTGTGCAGTCAATTTGACACGGGTGGAGGACGCAAGGGCGCAGCAGGGATCAACCATTTGCCTGAATCCGAACTTGGCCGGTTCGGCATTTTATTTTTCGATATCTTTTCCAATGTGGTTTCGCACCGGAGCTGAATTAGTGAATCAACTGATCGAACCCTATGGTGGCATTCTCGTCGACCTGATCGACCCTGAAAAATCCGATGCGTTGAAGCAAGAGGCCTTGAGTCTCCCTTCGCTTGATATCGACTGGCAGCAGCAGTGCATGCTGGAAATGCTGATGGCAGGTGCTTATTCACCGTTGACAGGCTTCATGACGCAATCGCAATGCGCACGCGTTGAGGCAGACCAACAGTTGGATGACGGGACTTTCTGGCCGCTTCCCATCACCCTTTCCAGCCGGCAAAAAGCGGCGGCCGAATTGAAGTGTGGGGACCGTGTGGCCCTGCGAGATGGTGAAGGGTTCATGCTCGCCGTGCTGACGGTAAGTGATGCTTGGGAAGACGGTGGCACCAGGAAACTGGGTGGCTCGATCGAAGGCGTGTCCTTGCCGCCGCACCCCGACTTTTCCAGCCTGCGTGCCACTCCGGCCGAGTTGCGTGCATTATTCTCGCGCCGTGGCTGGCATCGCGTGGTGGCCTGGCAAGCCCGTCAGCCCATGCACCGTGCGCAATTCGAATTTTGTCTGAAAAGCGCGATTGAAAATGAAGCCAATCTGCTCCTGCATCCGCAGGCAGGTGGTGATATTACCGACGCCCCTGCGTATTTTGGCCTGGTGCGCAGCTTTATCGCCATTCGTGAGCGCTTCCCTGCGGCTTCAACACAGCTATCGATTCTTCCCGCACCCCCACGCGAGTCGAGTGCGCACGCACTGTTGTTGCGTGCCATTGTTGCGCGTAATTACGGCTGTGGCTTGTTGATCGCGGGTGGCGAACACCAACTGGAGGGCAGTTGCCGACGTGGGGAGGATTTGATCCAGACGCATGCGGAGCTGCCTGTCGTTGAATTGGCTGACAAGGTTGGCGTACAACTTATCGCTTATCCACGGATGGTGTATGTAGATGATCGCGCCGAGCATTTGCCCGAGTCCGAGGCACCTGCCGGTGCCCGACTGCTCACCCTGAGCGGGGAGGAATTCAAACGGAGGATGAGGGCAGGCCTGAAAATTCCGGACTGGTACAGTTTTCCGGAAGTGCTGGCTGAATTGCAGCGCCAGAGTCCGTCGCGCGAACACCAGGGCTTCACCGTATTTTTCACGGGTTTGTCTGGCGCGGGGAAATCCACTCTGGCGCGAGCACTGGCGGCACGGTTGATGGAAGTGGGGGGGCGTTGCGTTACTTTGCTTGATGGCGATATCGTGCGCCGTCACCTCTCATCCGAGCTGGGATTCTCCAAGGCACATCGTGATATCAACGTGCGGCGGATCGGTTTCGTCGCTTCTGAAATTACCAAAAACCGTGGCATCGCCATCTGTGCCCCGATTGCCCCCTATCATCAGACCCGACGCGATGTACGAGCCATGATCGAGGCGGTTGGCGGGTTTGTCGAGATCCACGTCGCCACCCCCATCGCCACCTGCGAATTACGAGATCGCAAAGGCCTTTACGCCAAGGCTCGCGCGGGTCTGATCCCGGAATTTACCGGCGTCTCCGACCCTTACGAAGTTCCGGAAAATCCGGAATTGGCGATCGATACGACCGGACGGAATATTGATGAGGCCGTGCAGCAAATCCTGCTCAAGCTGGAGCACGAAGGGTATTTGCGCTAGATCGATATATCGGTCAGTGGATTGGACAAAACAAAACGGCGACCTGAGGGTCGCCGTTTTGTTTGCTGCAGTAAAAGCCAGATCAGGCGGCTTTACGACGGCGCATGGCGCCCAGGCCGGCCAGGCCGATACCCAGCAGCGCGAGGGAAGCTGGCTCGGGCACGCCACCCACCGAACCTTGCGGAACCGATGCAAATCGCAGGGTGCCGCCGGCAACCAGGAACTCACCGAAACCATCGCCGAAGAAAGTCACATTCGAGAAGAAGCCGGACGAATCAATGGCGCCGATGAAGTTGTTGAAACCCTGTCCAGCAACAATGCCGGGGTTGTCATTCGAGCTCAGGGCGTTGGCGGGCAGGGTGGCTGCGCCGCCGTCAAATGCAATCCACAAGCCGGAACCGCCAGCGGGAACGCTGTAGGTCGTTTGGATCGCGAGAGGGCGCGAGCCGCCCGTACAGCACGTGGCCCAGTCACCAATTTCGAAGCCGAACGCGTTGACAGGTGAGCTGAAAGCGAACTTCAGGCCGGAATTGAAACCTGGAATCGGGTCGGCAGCAGCGGAGCTAGGGTTAATGTTCCACACAGCACCAGTCAAAATGCCGTAACTACCAGAAGGGCTCACGGCATTACCATTGGGACGGGTGATGGTAACAGTTGCCGGGTTGCCATTTTTATCAGTGTAGTTGTAGACGCTTTGGCCGCTGACGACCTGTGCGGTTACGACCGTTGACCCGGTGCCGGTGATGATGCTGTCAAAGGCGGTGGGAATGTTGCTGAGTGCCGTATTCACAATGACTGGAACGGCGTGCGCGCTTGCGGCCATGAACAGGGCCGATACAGCCAGTGCGCTTACTAGTGCGGTTTTTTTCATAATGTGGCTCCTTGATTAAATGGGTTTGTCCGTAAATGGAGATACCCAACGCTGAACAAAATTAAACAAGTCAGGACTTGATTTAGTTAACGTTCATAAAGCATTACTTGTGCCAATATGATTGGAATTCATAAAACCCTTGTTAATTCAATCGGATGGAATCGATTGCGGTTGACTTGGCCCGAGAGGGGGCGGGAAAAGTGTAAATTTTCCCGACACATCAAGCCTCCCGGAAATCAAGACTGGGTACGTGAACGATATTTGAATTGCGAGCCTGTCACCATCCCCGCCGCACTGGCGACCAGCCCGGCAAATTGTGGGGGAAAGGCCGCTTCCGGCGCGAGAAATTCCATCGCAATCCACACGATCAATCCCAGCACGATGGACAACCCGGCCCCCGGATTGTTGGCACGCTTCCAGTACAGCCCGGCCACCAGTGGAACAAATGCGCAGGCCAGGGTGATCTTGTAGGCGTTTTCCACCATCTGATGAATGCTGGTTTCGGTTTGCAGTGACCACAGGGAATAAAACACCACCAGGCCCGCAAAAGCGATGACGACCGTGCGCGTGATCCACAGTAGCCTCTTCTGGCTCATGCGGTGGTGCGGCATGAGTTCCTTGATGATGTTTTCCGAGATGGTGACAGACGGTGCCAGCAGGGTGCCGGAGGCGGTGGACATGATGACCGAAAGCAGGGCGCCATAAAAAATGATCTGCGCATAGAGCGGCAGATGCGTTTTGACGAAGGTGGGCAGCACCAGTTGCGCATCGCTGGCCAGCAGGGTGGTGGTCATAGCGGGATCGACCAGCGTGGCTGAATAAGTCAGATAGATGGGTACGGCGGCGAAGATGAAGTACAGCGAGCCGCCAATCACGGTGCCCCACACGGCGATGCGTTCGTTTTTGCTGGTATTGGCGCGTTGGAATACATCCTGCTGAGGAATCGAGCCCAGACCCATGGTGAGGAAGCCGGCGATGAAGGTGACCACTGCCGCCCATTCCAGCGGTGGCCAGAATTCGAATTTTCCTGAAGCGGCAGCGTGCTCGATCACTGGGGCGACACCATTCACTTCGGGCATGTCACCCACCAGCTTGGCTATCCACAACAGCCCGGCGATGATGATGGTCATCTGTACCAGCGTGGTGAGTGCCACCGACCACATGCCGCCGAATAGCGTATAGAGCAGCACGACCGTTGCGCCGATATAAATGCCTTGTTCCTGGGTGATGATGCCGTCGGACAGCACATTGAACACCAGTCCAAGCGCCACCACCTGCGCCGACACCCAGCCCAGGTAGGAAAGCGCAATCGCTAGCGAGATCACGATCTCGACCGGACGGTTATAGCGTTGACGGAAGAAGTCGCCCAAGGTGAGCAACTTCATGCGGTATAACGGGCGGGCGAAAAACAGGCCGAACAGGATCAGCGCGAGCGAGGCGCCGAAGGGGTCGGAAATCGTGCCGCCGAGGTTTTCGCTGAGGAAGGTGGCCGGAATACCGAGGACGGTTTCGGCGCCAAACCAGGTGGCAAACACCATGGCAACTACCATGATCATCGGCAGGGAGCGGCCTGCTGTTACATAGTCCTGTGTATTCTTGACCTTGGTGGCGGCATACACGCCGATACCGATGGAAACAACCAAATACAGGAATACGAAACCCAGCAGGGTGTGGTTCATGTTGCAGCCCCAATAAAACCCGAAAAACTACGGGATTCTAGCAAGCAACAGGCCGGCAATATCCACTAGTACGACAACCCATAAGTTTCGCTATGTTCGACACGCTCCGCATCGCCGATTGCTTTGTCGCTCATCCTCGCCATAGAACGACTATGGCTGCGGTTCGCTTCGCGCACTCTGCGCGCAGATGCGCGTCTCGGCATGTACGTAAACTTATGGGTTGTCGTACTAGAAGGTGTGGGCGGCGGTCAAGCCGATTCCCCAGTCCGGGCTGGCATCGGAAAAGCCGGTTACGCCATATACATTCAGCTTGTTGTGCTCGTTGATCCGGTAATTAGCGTATACCGTTGCCTCGCTCATCTGCGCGCTGGTGGCGGTTTGCCTGTCACGCCAGCTGTAGTCGGCCCCGGCCGACCAGGTCCGGTTGATGCGGTAGCTCGCGCCCACGGCGCCAAACCAGACGTTGCGGTAATTCACGCCGACGGGGTCACCTTTCCAGCGGTAGCCCAGGTCGAGGTAGGGCCCCCAGTTCCCCAGGGTTTTGTAGAGCGAAGCCTGGAGTGAGTAATCGTTTTCTCCCGTTCCCAGCGCCTTGCTGGTATCGGCTGTGCCGAATTTGATTTTCCCCGTCAGATCGAGGTCGAGCCAGGCCTTGTCCTCATCCAGCACGTTGGCAAGTAGGGACGTTGTGACATCACCTGCACCGTGGACTATTTTTTTGGTGCCGCCACCCGACAGCGGGTCGCCCTCTGGGGTGATGCTTTGCGGGCCTTTCACCCATAGGTGGGAGGTGCCGAGCTTGAAGGTATAGCGGCCGCTCCGGTATTTCAGGTTGAGCGGCAGAAACCAGGTTTCAGTGTTCTGTGTGTCGCCATAGGCGCCTACGCTGTAGTCCAGTCCAGTACTCAGGCTGAGCGCGCCATCGGCGGCATGAATAGCCGTACTGGTGGTCAACACGGCCATGATGAGGGTGAATCGGCGCACAGGGATCGTCCCGAAGCAGGTTTCAGAGCGTGCAATGATAAAGGAGGAAGGAAGCACTTGTCGCCTGGCAGGGGTGGGAATTGGTTCAGATAGCGCGGGCTACCGGGGTGAATTACTCCGTGCCGTGTTTGGTTTCAAAGCGGATCCCCACCTTTTTGAGCAGGTCGATCGGCAGCACGCCGCCTGCGGAGATGATCACGGCGTCGTTTGGCAGCTCGATGGGCTTCGTTTCGTGTTCCAGCGCGACGCTTTGCGGGCTGATCCGGGTAACGTTGGAGCTGAGCATGACCTGGATGCGCCCGCTGGCCTGGGCTTCATCCAGACGCATGCGGTTCTTGGGTTTGACGCGGCCGAAAACTTCTCCGCGGTAAGACAGGGCAACCTGGGTACCGGCTTGTTCGGATATGGCCAGGGCGGCTTCCAGCGCGCTGTCGCCGCCACCCACGACCAGAACCTTTTGCCCCTGGTATTGCTCAGGATCGATCAGCCGGTACACCACTTTAGGCAGGTCCTCGCCTTCGACCCCCAGTTTCCGGGGCGTGCCGCGTCTGCCTATGGCCAATAGCACGGCGCGGGTTGAATATTCACCCGCTGAGGTTTTAACCAGGAAACCCTCTCCATCCGGGCGGATTTCTTCCATGCGCTCCCGGAAATGGATGCTGAGACCGGTCTTGCCAATTACACCGTGCCAGAATTCGAGCAGCGCTTCCTTGCTGACTTCAGTCATTTTGACCTTGCCGATCAGGGGGAGGTGAACCGGTGAAGTCATGACGACCTTGTTGCGCGGATACTGATAGACCGTGCCGCCCAGCGAGTCTTCCTGGTCGATGATGCGGTAGCGCAGCTTGTGCTGAATGGCTCCCAGGCCCGCTGCGATGCCTGCCGGGCCCGCGCCCACAACCACCACATCGAACTCCGTTTTGCCATTTTGTTTCAGGTCCTTGATGGCATTCATGGCTTGTTTGCCCTGCTCGGCCGCTTTGCGCACCAGGCCCATGCCCCCCAGCTCTCCGGCGATGAAGATGCCGGGAATATTGGTCTCGAAATTGGGCGTCACAAAGGGGATGTCTATCCCGCGTTTTTCTGTGCCAAACACCAGCTTGATCGCCTCCATCGGGCATGCTGCCATGCAGGCGCCGTGCCCGATACAGACCGAAGGGTTCACCAGCTGGGCTTTGCCGTTGATGATGCCGAGCGAACCCTCTGGGCAGACTGTGACGCAGGAAGACGATCCGATGCAGAGCAGCGGGTCGACAACCGGGTGCAGGCATACTGGATCGGTCAGACCGCTTTCACGTGACTCCTGCAGCGCTTCTGCATGTCCCCGCAGATGTTTTTCCCTGCGCCGAAAATACAGGAAAAAGAATACGGCCAGTGGTACCGCGTAGAGCAGCAGGTCTGCTAGGGATTGGCCCATGGTCCAGGGGTCTCCGGTTGTGCCAGATCTTGATTGAGTGTGGCAATTTTACGCTTACAAGCCATAAAACATCAATTAAATCAATTGATAACACAATTCGTGTAAAAATATTACACGCTATGATATAAATACCCCCGTTTGATATCCGTTACTAGGCGGGTGCGTAGGCGTAAAAAAGGGTGAGGAATGCAGGACACATTGGTGCTGAATGTCCCGGTCAAAATGACCGCGACTGGCACAAACAAATCTGGAAGGCGTCAAGTCAGCCCCTGGCTTTTTATGGCCGGCGTGGGTCTGCTCGTACTTCTTGCATGGTTGATGGGGCGGTGGGGGGGCTTCGAGCCAGGCTCCGACATGGGCTACAACCTGGGGCTGACAGGCGGAATCATGGTGCTCCTGTTGTTCCTCTACCCCCTGCGCAAGAATTTCCGGTTCATGCATGACCTGGGGCCTGCCAAGTACTGGTTTGCCGCACACATGGCATTGGGTGTGCTCGGGCCGCTATTCATTCTTGCCCACTCGCGTTTTCAGGTGGGGTCCGTTAATGCGGGTGTCGCCCTGGGCAGCATGTGTCTCGTCGCAGGCAGCGGCATTATCGGGCGGTTCATCTACACCAAGATCCACCATGGCCTGTACGGAAGGCGCGCCAGTCTGGAAGAAATGCGCGCGCGCTCCGGGCTTAACTCGCAGGAGGTTCAGTCCAAGCTTGCCTTCGCGCCAAAAGTGGAAGCGTCGATGCAACGGTTTGAGTCGATAGCCCTGAAAAAACACACCAACCCGCTGTCGGGTGCATGGGGCTTCATGACATTGTGGATGCGTGCACGGGTTGTCCAGGGGTTCTGTGCGGTGGAGCTTCGCCGGCTCTATAAGGCACATGCCAGGGAGCGAGGCTGGGACCAGGACAAATTACAGCGCCGCCTGAAGGCCGCAAACAACATGGTGCGCGCCTACGTGCGCAGCACTTGTGAAGTCGCCCACTTCAGTACCTACGAACGTCTGTTTTCGTTGTGGCATGTGCTGCACGTTCCACTTGTTTACATGCTGGTCCTGAGTGCGATTGCACACGTGGTTGCGGTGCACATGTATTGATGTCGGTGGCGATGAAAAGCGGGCGCCATTCGCCAGGCAGATGTGCATGACAAGTGCGGCCAGGGTTTTCGTCGCGCTGTTGTTGATTATGGCCGGATGGATGCCGGTCCAGGGTTGTTGGGCGGCTTCGCTTGAAAGCGTGTTGATGCCGGGTAAGGTCATCCAGGGGCATGCCAAAGCGGAGGGGCAGTGCAACAAGTGCCATGTCCGCTTTAACCGTGCCGGGCAGGACGCCCTGTGCGGAACGTGCCACAAGGACGTGGCGCGTGATGTTGCGCAAAAGCAGGGTTATCACGGTCGCATCCCGGGGGAAAAGCTCTGCCGTGAATGTCATACCGAACACAAGGGAAGGGATGCGCAAGTAGTCATGCTGGACGAGAAGCAATTCGACCATCGGCAAACAGACTACCTGCTCAAGGGAAAACATGCCGAAACGGAGTGCAGGCAATGTCACCGTTCCGGAAGCAAGTACAGCAGTGCGCAGACGAACTGTGTTGCCTGCCACAAGAAAGACGATGAACACAAAGGCAAGCTGGGCTCGAAATGCGCGGATTGCCACACGGAAACCAACTGGAAGGAAGCGAAGTTTGATCATGACAAAACCCGCTTCAAGCTCGAGGACAAGCATGTCAAGGTGGAGTGCAAGGATTGCCACAAGGACAATGCGTACAAAAATACGCCCATGGCCTGCGTGTCGTGCCACCGCAAGGATGACAAGCACAAGGCACGCTATGGCGAAAAATGCCAGTCCTGTCACAACGCCAAGGCATGGAATCAGATCCTGTTTGACCACGATACGGCGACGAAATACGTCCTGCGTGGCAAACACCGTCAGACCCGCTGCGACAGCTGCCATGGTGGAAACCTGTATCGCGACAAACTGCAGACGAGCTGCGTTGCCTGCCACAAGAAAGACGACAAACACAAAAATTCGTTGGGTGAGAAGTGCAATGATTGCCACGTTGAGCGCGACTGGAATGAGGCACGCTTCGACCATGGCCGGTCCCGCTTCCCGTTACTTGGCAAGCATGACGACATTGAGTGCAAGGCTTGCCACAAGAGTCCGGTTTTCAGGGACACGCCCATGACCTGTATTGCCTGTCACAAGAAGGATGACAAGCACAAAGGCTCGTTGGGCGAGAAGTGCGGCGACTGCCATGACACGCGCGACTGGAAGGAAAACCGGTTCGATCATGGCAAAACACAGTTTGGCTTGCTGGGCAAGCACCGCGAGGTGAAGTGCGACGATTGCCACAAAGACCGGAAATACAAGGACACGCCGGTCGCCTGTCTTGCCTGTCATAAAAAAGACGACGTGCACAAAGGTGCGTTGGGCGAGAAGTGCGAGCAATGCCACAGCGCGCAGGACTGGAAACGAACCACGTTCAATCATGGCCGTACCCGCTTTCCCCTGCTGGGCGGACACCTGATGGTGGAATGCAGGAAATGTCACGTCACAGCGCAGTACAAGGACGCCAAAACCGAATGTCTGGCGTGCCATGAAAAGGATGACGTGCACAAACGCCGCCTGGGCGCGCAGTGCGAAAGCTGCCATAACGCGCGCAGCTGGAGCCTGTGGGACTACAACCACAACACGCGCACCCGTTTCAAGCTGGAGGGCGGGCATCGCGGGCTGGATTGCTATAGCTGTCATCGCATGCCGGTGTCCGGCAAGGCGGTTTTGCCGATGACGTGTGCCAGTTGCCACGGCAAGGATGACGTGCACGAAGGCGCATTTGGCAGGCAATGCGATAAATGCCATGGCATCGATTCGTTCAAGCAGATCAAGTTACGACTGGGTCAAATCCGTGCGCCCGAAAAAATCACGACATCCGATGTGACCTGCCCGACAACGGTTCGAGGACTATGCCGGGATTGGCAGAGCCCCACGCTTACGCGGCAAGCCATGCTTGCAGCAGGAGGAGACGTACGATGAACTCAGACCATTCCGCTATTCGCATGCTGACGAGATCGTGGTTGGCACGGATTTTCCTGCTGATTTGCATGATGGGCGTGTCTGCTTCGACGGTGTTTGCCGCCAGTCCTGTCGGCAAAGGTTTTGACCATGCCAGGACGGGCTTTCAACTGAGTGGTGCTCATGGCAATGTGCGTTGTGAATCGTGCCATATGCAGGGCGTTTTCAAGGGGACCCCCACTCAATGCGCGGGTTGCCATACTGACAGTAGCCAGAGGGCTTCTGCCGCAGCCATGCCGGCCAAGCATCTTCCAACCAGGCAGGCATGTGAAAGCTGTCACAATACTGCGTCTTTTTCAGGCGCCCGTTTCAATCATGCCGGCGTTGCGCCAGGCACCTGTTCAACCTGTCATAACGGTGGCACTGCCAAAGGTAAACCCGGCATGCATATCGCGACGACTGCCGCTTGCGATACCTGCCACAAGACGGGTTCCTGGACACCGGCCAGCTTTAACCACAGTGCGGTCGCTGCTGGCAGTTGCGCCAGCTGTCATAACGGCAAAACAGCCACGGGCAAGCCGAATACGCATATTCCGACCACAGCCGTGTGCGATAGCTGCCATAAAACCAGTGCCTGGACGCCTGCCAGCTTCAGCCATACAGGTGTGGCGCCGGGCGCCTGCTCGACCTGCCACAACGGCAAGACGGCCACCGGCAAATCGGCCAGCCATATCCCGACCACGGCCGCATGCGACACCTGCCACAAGACCAGCGCCTGGAAACCCGCTACCTTTAGCCACACAGGAATAGCCCCCGGAACCTGCGCGACTTGTCATAACGGCCCTACCGCTACGGGCAAGCCGACCAGCCACATCCCTACAACACAGTCCTGCGATAGTTGTCATAAAACCAGCGCCTGGACACCTGCCAGCTTCAGCCACAGTGGCGTTGCGGCAGGCAGTTGTGCCACCTGTCACAACGGCAAAACGGCCACCGGCAAGCCGAGTGTGCATATTCCGACTACAGGCGTGTGCGATACCTGTCATAAGACCAGCGCCTGGAAACCTGCCACCTTCAATCACACCGGGGTCGCACCGGGTACCTGCTCAACCTGCCACAACGGCACGACCGCCAAAGGCAAGACAACTACGCACATCCCCACGACGCAGGCCTGCGACACCTGTCACAAGACCAGCGCCTGGACACCGGCCAATTTCAGCCACACCGGCGTAACCCCGGGGACGTGTGTGACATGTCATAACGGATCGAAGGCCGCTGGCAAACATTCGACGCACATCCCGACTACGGCTGCCTGCGACAGTTGTCACAAGACTGCCGCCTGGAAACCCGCGACAATGAATCACACGGGAATCGCCCCCGGCACCTGCTCAACGTGTCATAACGGGACAACGGCCACCGGCAAGTCTGCAAGCCACATTCCGACCACGGCGGTGTGCGACACCTGCCACAAAATTTCATCGTGGAATACTGCAACGATGAATCATGCCGGTATTGCCTCCGGCACCTGCTCGACCTGCCATAACGGCTCCACCGCCACCGGCAAGCCGACCAACCACATCCCGACGACGCAAGCTTGCGACAGTTGTCACAAGACCAGCGCCTGGGTTCCCGCGACCTTCAGCCATACCGGCGTCGCCCCGGGCACCTGCTCGACCTGCCATAACGGCTCCACCGCCACCGGCAAGCCGACCAACCACATCCCGACGACGCAAGCTTGCGACAGTTGTCACAAGACCAGCGCCTGGGTTCCCGCGACCTTCAGCCATACCGGCGTCGCCCCGG